>JAVBKW010000002.1:0-82722 GCA_031553855.1 Eubacteriales bacterium
CGGCCCGCATAACTTCACTTTAGCCGTCCATATCAACGGCTCATGCTGCGAATACGGCTATACTGAATACTATTGCAGCAATCCCGGCTGCACGCAGCAGAAAATGAACGATGAGGGAACGGCGTACAAAATCCCCGACGAAGCTTTCGGCGCGCACGATTATTCTATAACGGCGCACTTTAGCGGAACGTGTACAGAGTACGGCTATACCGAGTTTAAGTGCAGTATTTGCGCGGAATGGAAAACGTCCGGCGAAAACAGATACAGGGAGCCGGATAATGAATACGGCGCACATGACTATCAACCCGTCCGCATAGAAACGGATTGCCGCAATAACATTTATTTAGAATTTAAGTGCAGCCTATGTAATCAGTTCGAGCAGGAGAACGGCGCGAATAAAAGGCAAATGCTGGAGGAATACGGCCCGCATAACTTTACGCGCGAAGGCGAAATTGTGAAAGGGGCGGACTGCATAACGCCCGGCTATACGCAAACGCTTTGCGCTTATTGTGAGGCTGTTAAACCGGACTCGGCAGTTTTAACGCCGTCGCAAAACTACGGCGAGCATAACTATTCGCTAAAAAATCAGATCGTGTTTGGCGCTGACTGTCAAACGCCGGGGCATTACGCAACTCTTTGCTCTCATTGCGGCGCGGAAGAAGAGGGCAGCTCAACTCCCGCCGCGGGCGGTTACGGCAGCCATGATTTTTCGCGTGTTAATCAGATAGTGCGCGGCGCGGACTGCCTTACGTTCGGCTACACCGCTACCCTGTGCGCGCATTGCGGCCTTGAAGAGGCGGGTACGGCGAAAACTTTGAGCGACGAGAGGTATAAGGGCCGCCATACTTTTACGCAAATCGGAGTGACGGTAAAAGGCGCGGATTGTACAAAAGCCGGATATACCGTCAATTGCTGCGGACTTTGCGGGCACGAAGACCCCGCCTCTGTTGTCCAAACTCCCGGCGAAAACTTCGGCGGCCATATATATAAGGAAACGGCGGACGCGGTGAATGGAGCGGACTGCACAAAATCCGGTTATACGGCGATTTATTGTTCTGTCTGTAACGCCGAAAAGCCTAATTCGCGCGTTCAAACGCCGAATGCAAATTTCGGAGAGCATATATATAAGGAAACGGCGGATATAACTTACGGCGCGGATTGTACAAAAGCCGGTTATACGGCGACTTATTGCTCTCTTTGCAACGCCGAAAAGCCTAATTCGCGCGTTCAAACGCCGAACGCTAATTTCGGAGAGCATATATATAAGGAAACGGCGGACGCGGTGAATGGAGCGGACTGCACAAAATCCGGATATATGGCGATATATTGCGCGCTTTGCAACGCTGAAAAGCCCGGTTCGCGCATTCAAACCCCGGGCGCAAACTTTGGCGAGCATATTTTTGACGATTTGCGCCATACCCTTGGCACCTGTTTAAGCTACGGCTATACCGAATATTATTGCAGCGTTTCCGGCTGCGGGGCGCAAAAAACAGAGGCTGACGGTACAACTGTGTATAAAACTTATGATACAGAGTTTGCAGGCCATATTTTTACTAAAACGGCCTATACCGCAGGCGATTGTCTGACGTACGGTTATACTGAATATTTTTGCTGCACAGACGGCTGCTCGCAGCAGAAAATGAACGGGGACGGAACGAAATATATAGTCCCCGACGAAGCTTTCGGCGCGCACGATTATTCTATAACGGCGCACTTTAGCGGATCGTGTTGCGAGTACGGCTATACCGAGTTTAAGTGCAGTATTTGCAGCGAATGGAAAACGTCCGGCCAAAACAGATACAGAGAGCCGGATAATGAATACGGCGAGCATGACTATCAACCCGTCCGCATAGAAACGGACTGCCGCAATAATGTTTATTTAGAATTCAAATGCAGCATATGTAATCAGTTTGAGCAGGAAAACGGCGCGAATAAAAGGCAAATGCTGGAGGAATACGGCCCGCATAACTTCACTTTAGCCGTCCATATCAACGGCTCATGCTGTGAATACGGCTATACTGAATACTATTGCAGCAATCCCGGCTGCACGCAGCAGAAAATGAACGGGGACGGAACGAAATATAAAATCCCCGACGAAGCTTTCGGCGCGCATGATTTTTCAGCGGCGCAATATACGGCCGGATCGTGTATAAGCTACGGTTTCACTCAATACTTTTGCTCCGTCTGCGAGTTGAAAAGAACTAATGAGGACGGCTCGGAATACAAAGAAAGCGATACGCAAATGTCCGCCCACAACTATGTAGACGGAGTATGTTCGGCCTGCGGCGGTGAAAAAGGGCTGGTTGAAACGTTTGAAATATCTGCCGCGGGAGGGGGCGTCACCGCAAAGCTTTATGAGGCGCAGGCAGACGGCGGCGCGCTAAGATACGAATTGGTTTTGTCCGGCTCGGGGCAAATGGCGGATTTTGAAAACGGTTCGGCGGTGCCGTGGCGGCCTTATGCCGCGTCTATCGTTTCGGTTAGATTTACCGGCAGCATAACGTCTATCGGCAAATACGCCTTTGCAGGCTGTACGGCGTTAACAAGCGTCGATATTCCCGTTTCCGTAACGCGTATCGGCTCATATTCTTTCAGCGCAACCAAAATTTCCTCCGTTACCATCCCCGTCAACGTAGTTTATTTAGGCGCGTACAGCTTTACCGGCTGCGATTTACTCACAACAATCGTTTATAATGCGAAAAACCTGAAATGGAGCTGCAGCGATGAGTTTTATCCGTTTGAGGATATGGCTCCGGACGCCTCGCATTCTTTTATAAGCGGAATTACGTCAAGGATAACGTTAGTTGTCGGCTCAAGCGTCGAAGAGATCGCGGAATATGCCTTTGCAAATAACGTTAATTCTGCCGATACGGGAATTACCGCCGTTGACTTCACTAACGCGTTCTCTCTTGAAGAAATAGGCGACTACGCTTTTTTAAATAACGCTGAGCTTGAAAAAGTAACTGGCTTGATGGATTTGTTAGATATCGGCACCGTAATTAACGCAAACACTTTTGCCGGCTGCAACCCTCAGGACGTCAGCTAGCCGGGAAAGATTGCCTAAAGTACTGCATTTCCTTAATCGGCGTGCAGGGCGAGCTGGACGAGCTTCCCGGCGTTTTTGGCGATCGAAATAGTTTCGGCGGTTATTTCGGTTTTATCGGGGATCAATACGCCCCCCGTTTCAGACCTTATTTCATGCCGGACGGTTTTGCCGAGAAGAAAAGCGTAGGGCGTCTGTCCGCCCTCAGGCGCCTGCGGGGTCACATGGCCGAGCGGCGGCATTTTAAGCGGCAGTGAAATATTGTTTTTTTCTGAATTCGTTTGTTCTGCCGCTATCCCGTCAACTATGACCCTTTCAAGCTGTTCGTTAATGTTTTCAGACAGGTAAAAACCTGCGCTATCCGGCTGCGGCAGCGCGCGCGCCTGCGCTTTAGGCGCGCTTTTTACTTGAGCGGCAGGATTATGAAGCGTTACTTTCTGCGTCTTTCCTTCCGCTGCGGACGGGACTTTTAAGGCGGCGGGCTTTGTTATTTTCAAAGGCCTGCCCGTGTCGTTGAAAATCAGCAGCTGCTCGGAAAAGGAAAGCAGCTGGGCGGGCGTAAAGCGGGTCTTATCTACCGTTATCGAAACCACCTTAGTGTTTTGCAAATCGATTTCGCGCACTCTGCCCAAAGCTTTGCCGTCCTGATTATAGCATTCGCAGTTCATAGGGTTATAGACCCCTGAAAAAGAGCAGTTCCATTCAAAGCTTACGCCGGATTTGTCCTTGACGGTGCAGGCGTCCTCCTCAAGGCCCCGCACCTTTTTAAAGTCCGCATAGCAAACGGAGGCCTCGTCGCTGTCCTCGTTATAGATTTTGAGCAGCAGGCCCTTATTCATTTTGCTGTCGAATACGATATTGCTCACGGTGCCTAAAATTTCGGCGGTACTAAGGCAAATAAGGCGTTTAGAGAGCAGCTCGCTCACCTTTACGGTGTTTTCTGCCGCCTCTGCCGCTGCGTTTGCAGCATCCGTTTGCGCATTCGCTTTTTCCGCCTGCATCCGGGCGGCCTCTTTTTTTACATTCATGTTAAAAACTCCCGCTTTTATATTTCTTATAAGCTTGTACATAATAATAATATTAGAGCGCGGGTCAATATATGTTACATTTTAACCGGAAAATATCGCCGCCCCAAAAAAATTGACAATTTCCGTATTCTTTGCTACTATAAGAAATATCTTTTCAGAGTTGGCTGCGTCAGCCGGGGAAAAAGTTGAAAATTATAAAAAAACACTAATACATAAAGCCGCATAAAAAACAGCGGCTTTAGCGGAGGAAAAAACGTGAAAGATAATTCATCGTCGCATACGGGCTACGCTTGTCTTGCCTCGTCGGTTACGTATGTGAAATACGCGCCACTTCCTCGGCAATCCAACTGTTGCCCGCCTGCGCCGCGACTTATCTTTCACTACTTTTTGTGACAAAAGGAGGTCATGAGTATAAATATGCAGACTTTTAATAAGGATATGACGGTTTACGAGGTCATACAGATCTGCCCTGAGACGGCGGAGGTTTTTCAGGAGTTCGGAATGCACTGCTTCGGCTGCGCGTTTGCAAGGGGCGAAACCGTCGCGCAGGCGGCGGCCGCACACGGCAATAATCCCGACGAGCTTTTAAATAAGCTCAACGAGTGCGCCGTTGCCAATGCGTAAATGAAGATCATTGCGGGCCTTGGCAACTACGGCGACAAATACGCCTACACCTTCCACAATATGGGTTTTTTAACGGCGGAATGCTTAGCGGACCGTCTTGGGCTCAAGTTCAAAAAGCGCGAGTGCGATTCGCTTATCGCCGAGGGCAATTATAAGGGCGAGCGCATAATCATAGCAAAGCCGCTCACTTATATGAACCTGTCGGGGGCGGCGGTCAAACAGCTTTTAAGAAAGAACAACTGCGACCCATCCTCTTTGATTGTAATTTTTGACGATATAGATATCGAAAAAGGAACTGTGCGCAAGCGGCTGTCGGGCAGCGGCGGAACTCATAACGGTATGCGAAACATCATCGATGCTATCGGCACCGGCGAGTTTGCGCGCGTGCGGGTGGGAGTAGGAAAGCCGCCTGAATTTGTTCCCCTTGCCGACTACGTTCTCTCCGAAGTGCCTAAAGCCGAGCGGCAGCTTATCGCCGACGCTATCGAAAAAGCGGCGGACGAGGTTTTGCTGCTAGTAGAGGGAAAGGTTACGGCTTAAAAACTGCTTAATCGAGGGAAAGGTTACGGCTTAAAAACTGCTAAACTTTAAAATGACTGATTTAAAACTTTATTTTAATGATTGCGGCGGCGGAATAATGCCGCTTGTAAAGACAAGCCGGGATAAAAAAAATATCTCGGCGTTTTCGCTGCACTTCGGCGAGAGGACTGCCGTTGCCGCGCTGCTTTTTCCGTGCGTCTACGTTTGCCCCGACTACATAACCGCGATGAACGCCCTCGAGCAATTCAGTTCTCTCACAAATAAGGCCGTATTGCTGCTAGGCCGCGACGACGTATTGTCGTACCATAAAGCAAGGTCGCAGGAGGGCAACTACCGCAGGGTGGCCGCGATGACGGAAATCGTGTCGGAGCGCGCCGACGTTATTATAGTTAACCCCGAGGCCTTAGTGCAGCTGTATCCCGACCCGCAGGTATTTAAAAGTAATATCCGCACTTACAAAAAAAATGAGGAGTACGACCAGGGAGATATCGTTTCGTTTCTTGTCGGGGCGGGGTATAAAAGGGAAGCGCAGATAACGGCAAAAGGCCATTTTTCTTTGCGCGGCGATATCCTCGATATCTGGGCGCCCAATTCTGACGGCGGCGTGCGGTTAGAGTTTTTCGGCGACACGCTTGAAACGATAAAAAGCTTCGATATAGGCGAACAGACGGCAAAAACCGAGCTGGACGAAATCGAGATATGCCCCGCGGGCGAAGTTTTCTATGAGGACGGACAGGCTTACGAGCTTATAAAACAGGTCAAAGAAAACCTGCCGCGCTCAGGCGAGCTGCTCCAAAGAAGCGAAAGCATTTTAAGCGGCATAAGCCTTTCTTTATCTGCGCTTGAGCGCTCTATGAGCCTTGCCGTACTGCTGCCGCTGTTAAAAACGTGCAGCTTTTCGCAGTTCGTTTTGCCGCAAAGGGTGATTTTCGACGAGGCGAAAATGATTTTCGATAACGTTTCCGTACTCTACATCGAGCATGAAAACCGCTACAAAAACCTATTTATGCGCGGAGAGGTTTTAAAGTGCGCAATAGGGCAGTTTATCGATAAAGAAAAGGTTTTTGATATAAAATGCCCGAAAATCGCGTTCCATAAGCTGACGAGCGCGAACAGGCTTTTTAATCCCGACGCGGTTTTCAATTTTAATTCTTTCCCTATCCCCAATTACACGAAAAATTATGAGGCTCTTATCGACGACGTCAACGGCTGGATGAGCCAAAACTACCGCATTATTCTTTTTGCAGGCTCTCAAGGCGTGAAAGAAAACCTTATCCGGCTCTTTGACACCCACCACGTGGGCTTTAACGTGGGCGGCGGCGGATATTTAGAGATACTGCCAGACCGTCTGCCGACGGGGGCGGTGTTCCATTATGAAAAGCTTGTGCTTATCGGAACCGACAATCTTGTTGTAAAAAGCGTAAAAAAAATCATAAAGCGCAATAAAAGCGACGTTTTTTCCGAGCCTGAAGTCGGCAGCTACGTCGTTCACGCAGTACACGGCATAGGATTTTGCGAGGCTGTTACAAGGCTTGAGGTGAACGGCGCGTCGAGGGACTATTTTGTAGTATCGTACAGGTGCGGCGATAAGCTTTATGTGCCTATCGAAAATATGGACTCGCTCACAAAGTTCGTTTCCGGCGACGAAACGCCGCGCCTTAGCAAAATAGGCGGCTCGGATTTTGCCAAGGTCAAGGAAAAGGTGAAAGCGTCGGTCAAGAAAATGGCGTTCAGCCTGCTCGACCTCTACGCCGAAAGAAAGGCGGCGCGCGGCCATAAATACAGCGGCGACTCCGCTTTCTACGACGAATTCTGCCTTTCTTTCCCCTACCGCGAAACCGACGATCAGCTAGAGGCCGCAGCAGAGGGGCTCAAAGACCTCACAGACGGCAAGATCATGGACAGGTTGCTTTGCGGCGACGTCGGCTACGGCAAAACAGAGGTCGCGCTGCGTATCGCTTTCAAGGTCATAACGGAGGGTAAGCAGGCCGCCTTTATTTCGCCCACGACAATTTTAGCAAGGCAGCATTTCAATACGGTCAAAAAGAGGATGGAGCCATTTGGAGTAAGGATAGGCTCGCTTACAAGGTTCGATTCGGACGCAGAAATAAAAAGAACCTTAGAAAAGCTCGCCTCAAAGCAGCTCGATATCGTCGTAGGCACGCACAGGGTACTCTCTGCCGACGTAGTCTTTTCAGATTTAGGGCTGCTCATTCTCGACGAGGAGCAGCGTTTTGGCGTTGCGGATAAGGAAAAGATAAAAAAGCTTAAAAACAACGTCAACGTGCTGACGCTTTCGGCAACTCCGATCCCGCGTACGCTGCATATGTCGATGGTGGGCATACGCGATATCAGCGTTTTGGACACTCCGCCCGAAAACAGGGTCCCCGTGCAGACCGTTGTTACAGAATACACTCAAAGCCTGCTTGCCGACGCGGTAACGCGCGAGGTCAACCGCGGCGGACAGGTGTTTATAGTCTACAACCGCGTCGAAACTATCGATAAATTCGCAGGCTCCGTGCAAAGCATACTGCCCGGAATTAAAATCGCTGTCGCGCACGGGCAAATGCAGGAGGGCAGGCTTGAGGACATTATAGCTTCCTTTGTGGGCGGCGGCGCGGACGTGCTGATAGCCACTACGATAATAGAAAACGGTATAGATATGCCGAACGCGAACACCATGATAGTTATCGATTCCGACCGTTTCGGGCTCTCCCAGCTCTATCAGCTAAGGGGGCGGGTCGGGCGCTCCGACAGGCTGGCCTACGTTTATTTTACGTTCGATCCGCGCAAAATACTTACCGAGACCGCCTACCGCCGCCTAGACGCTATAACGGAGTATACGGAGTTTGGCAGCGGCTTCAAAATCGCAATGCGCGACCTTGAGATACGCGGGGCGGGCAATATTTTGGGGGCGGAGCAGCACGGCCATATAGAAAAGGTCGGCTACGATATGTACTGCAAGCTTTTAGAGAGCGCGGTCAAAGAGTTGAGCGGGCAGGGCGCGCAAGAGAAAAACGAAAAGGAAGTCAAGGTCAACACCGATTTCAACGCGTTTATCCCCGACAATTATATTCCCGACAACGAGTGGCGCATAAGGGCGTATTCAAGGGTCAGCCGCATAAGCACGAACGAGGAAAGGGTGCGATTTACAAAGGACCTTACCGACATCTACGGAAAAGTCCCCTCAAGCGTGGAAAACCTGCTGATAGTGGCTCTTGTCAAAAATCTTGCCGCCTCCATCAACGCGGTTTCGGTCACGCTTAAGAAAAACGAGTGCTCGCTAAACTTCAATAAGGTGCAGGATATCCCGCAAAATGCCGCGATACTGGCGCAAAACCGCTTAAAAGCGCAGAGCGCAAAGATAGATTTCGGCTCCGCGCGCTCCGATATGATAATTTTCTTGCTGGCTTGTACCAAAAAATAGCTTGATTTTGTTTGCTTTTTGGCAAGCCTTCTTGTATAATATTCTTTAGCTAGTATAATGCTCGTATAATCTGCATTTTCTATGTTAATAATTATTCTAAAATATAAGCCATCAATTATTAAGGAAACGCCGGATAAATGCGTTTACTTGATAAAAAAAGATAATCACCGGAGATAACAATGCTTAAAAAATTTGTGTGTTTGATTTTATCCGTATTTATGGTTTTCACGCTCGCCGCGTGCAACCTTTTTGAGCATAACTATGAGAGGGACTATAAGCAGGTCGTCGCCAAGATCGACCCTATCAGCGAAACCCAGAACGGCAAGTCTTTTACCTATAAGGGCAAAGAGATATATAAGTATGAGCTTGTCAATATGCTCAACGCAAATGCTCAGTCGATGATTTCCGAGCAGGGTTATACTTTAGAAAAGGCCACGCAGACTCTGCTTGACCAGCTTATAACGCGCGAGCTTGTACTCATCGACGTTGAAAGAAAAATACAGTACGGCGAAATGAAGTGGAGATGGGGCGACGAGAGCAAAAAACTCGACGACAAATATGAAAACGAAGTTGCCTTAGACGAGGACGGCGCGCCCGTTTTGGATAACGAGGGCAACCAGCTCTACGACTGGACGGACTACAACAGCTACGCAAAATTAGTATTCTCCGCCGTAGATTCGACTCTTGCAAGCATCAAAACCGATATTTTAAAAGAGCATAAGTTTGAAGTCAGCGCAGAGGATTCTTCCGCCGCTGCCGACGAGGGGACTACTTATCCCGTTCCTAAGGCCGGGGATGAGGGCGACGCGTTCGTAATGCCCGAAACCGAAAAATATGTGCCGGACGAAGCTCGCTGGCCGGGCTACTACGGCGACGTGAACGATAAGTCGCTCGGCAGAGAAACTATGAACGAGTTTATCTCGATGATAAAAAAGAGGATCGAGGACAATTATCAGGTCACGAAAGCCGACAAAGCAAAATTTGCCGAGGACAATGTTAAGATAAACAATATAATCAACACTAAGGGCGTCGAGTACGTTTATCCTGAGCTGATCGATATGCACTACATCAAGTTTTTAGTAGGCAGCAGCGCGCTTCAGCAGGTTAAGTTCGAAAGGATACAGGAAGCTATCGAAGACGGCATAGAGGTAGAAGACAGCGAAATTGCGAGAAAGTACAACGAGTACGTAGCCGCACAGAAAACCGCATACGACGGCGATATCGGAGCATATTACGCGGCTATTAAGGATTCGGCTACTAACGTATTCTATCATCCCGCGGCAGGCGTCGCGGCGGCACAGCCCTTCTACGTCAAGCATATCCTTCTGCCGTTCTCGGACGTTCAGAAAAAGGAGCTTGAGGCCCATAAGGTAAGCAAAGACCCCAACATCATCTCTTTTAGAAATCAGCTTGCCGAAAGCTTGGTCGTATACGCGCATAAGGACGGCGAGGACGATAAGTCTAAATCATATACCGTGGATCAGGTTTTCACCGAAATCAAATCCGCTATGGATTCGGCTAAAGCCGTAGTCAAGGACGCGGAGAGAAAATTCGACGAGTTCATCTATAAATATAACACCGATCCGGGCACGTTCGATAACGCTAAGGGCTATATCGAATTCAATACTTTCCCCGAAGGCCAGACCGAAACTTATATGAAGGAATTCGGAGACGGCGCAAGAGCGCTTTATAAAAATTACCGCGTCGGCGAGGTTTTAGATTATTATGTAGTCACCGATTACGGCGTGCATATTATGTATTACGCAGGCAAGGTCGAGGCGACGGTTGCAAACAGGTATGTCGGCCTTGAGGATTGGCAGTCGGCTGGGCAGTTCAAAAAATATTCCGACGTTTTAAAAGCCGAAATAGAAACAAAGAAGATCGAAAAAGCTTATCAGGACTGGCAGAACGAAAGAATTTTCTACTATCAGACGACCAAAAAGGTTTCTGAAAAATTTGAAAAAAGATTCAAGGATCTTTACGAAGTTTAAAGCTACTGCAATTTTCAAGTTAATCTACTAAAAAAGGGCTGCTTCACAGTCCAAGCAAAATCCAAAGGGCTGTTTCAATTCGAGACAGCACTTTTGGTTTAATGGAGAGGAAAATAAATGATTTCAGACAGAGCGTCAAAGCTAAAGCCCTACACCGCGGGCGAACAGCCTAAAGACAAAACCTTTATCAAGCTCAACACAAACGAAAACCCTTTCCCTCCGGGGGAAATGGCGGAGGCCGCGCTTAAAAATATAGACGCGGATAATTTAAAGCTCTACCCCGACCCCGACGCGTCCCAGCTAAGGGCGCTTATCGCGGCAAAGGAAAACGTGGAGCCGGAAAATATTTTTATGGGCAACGGCTCGGACGAAATACTCGCGTTCGCTTTCTACGCGCTTTTCAACGGCGGAGTTGTTTTTCCCGATATCACCTACAGCTTCTATCCTACATACTGCACGCTTTTTAACATCGACTATAAGGTTTTGCCGCTTGATGAGGATTTTTCTTTAATAAAAGAGGACTATATTTCAAAAAACTACGGCGGGATAGTTATTGCAAACCCCAACGCGCCCACGTCGGTAGCGGCGCAATCCGGCTTTATAGAGCAGGTGGTTTCCACTAATAAATGCAACGTACTTATAGACGAGGCCTATATTGACTTTGCACCAAAGGGCAGCTCTGCCGCGCCGCTTATTAAAAAATACACAAACCTTCTTGTGGTCAAGACCTTTTCAAAAAGCTATTCCTTAGCGGGTATACGCTGCGGCTACGCAATAGGGTCAAAAGAGCTTATTTCTGCACTTAGCGCTGTCAAGGATTCTTTCAACAGCTATCCGCTCGACCACGTCTGCCAAAAGGTTTGCGCTGCCGCCGTAAAGGATAACGCCTACCATGAAAAGTGCTGCGCTGATATTATAAATATACGGGAGCGGACGGTGGATGAGCTGCGCGCATCCGGAATAAAGGTGCTCGACTCCTCTGCAAACTTTATTTTTGTGAAAAGCCCGTCGAGCGGGAAAGAGCTTTTTGAATACCTGCGCGCGCAAAAAGTGCTGGTAAGGTTTTGGGATAAGCCGCGCATAAGCGATTATTTAAGGGTGTCGGTAGGCTCTTTTGAGCAAATGGAACGCTTTACGGACGCAGTCAAAAGCTTTAACAAGGAAATAAACTCTAAAAAAGAGATTTTTTAGGCTGTCTTGCGGCTATAAGAAAAATCCATAGGGGGAATAAGCTAATGCGCAGCACAAAGCAGGCTGTCAATCCTTTTTTGCCAAGCTACGAATATATTCCGGATGCCGAACCGCGGCTTTTTGACGGCCGCGTTTATATTTACGGCAGCCACGACCGCTTTAACGGCAAGGGTTTTTGCCTTAATGATTACGTTTGCTGGAGCGCGCAGAAGGACGACCTTGCAGACTGGCGGTATGAGGGCGTTATCTGGAAGCGTTCGGATGATCCTAAGGGCGGCAAAAAAGTGAAAAGCATTCCTGCGCCCGACTGTATACAAGGGTTTGACGGGCGTTATTACCTGTATTATTTTATGAACGACCCCGCCTATATCGGCGTTGCGGTCTGTGACGAGCCTGCCGGAAAATATAAATTTTACGGTTATGTTCAATATAGCGACGGCACTTTGCTCGGCCGCAAAAAGGGCGACGTGCGGCCGTTCGATCCGGGCGTGTTTTTAGAGGGTGACGCCGTTTATTTATATAACGGCCTGTGTCCGGCAAGGCATCATCTGCACCTGACTGTTTTATCGCGCGACAAAGTAAATAAAAACGGCGCGACCGTAACAAAGCTCGATAGAGATATGATAACTATCAAAGAAAGCCCGAAGGTCATCGTTCCGGGCGTAAGGGCGGCTAAGGGCGGGGAGTTTGAAAAGCACCCGTTTTTTGAGGCGTCGTCGATGCGCAAAATAAACGGCAAATACTACTTTATCTATTCCTCTTATTTAGGACACGAGCTTTGTTATGCGGTTTCAGGCCGCCCCGATAGCGGATTCAAATTCGGCGGAACCTTAGTTTCGATAGGCGACATAGGCTTAGAGGGCCGCACAAACCCCAAAAACGCGTCTAATTTTACAGGCAACACGCACGGCTCGATATTAGAGTCGGACGGTAAATTTTACATTTTTTATCACCGTCAGACGAACCGCTGCCAGTTTTCGCGCCAAGCCTGCGCCGAGGAAATATTTATCGGTGAAAACGGCAATTTTGCTCAAGCCGAGGTCACCTCCTGCGGGCTGAACGGCGCGCCGCTGAAAGGAGAAGGGGAATACGAGGCAAGGATCGCCTGCAACCTTTGGGCAAAACGCGGCAACCGGTTTTATCTTGCATTCAAAAAACTTCATCCTTTCGAGCCTTATTTTACGCAAACCGGCTTAGACCGTGAAAACGCGCCCGACCAATACATAGCCAATTTAAGGGACGGCAGCGCCGCCGGGTTTAAATATTTTAAATTTGAAAAGGCAAGCAGTATCTCAATATTAATTAAAGGAAAAGCCAAAGGAAAGGTAATCGTAAAAAACGGCTGCAATACCGTTTCGGAAATTCTAGTAAGCCCGACGAAAAATTATGCGTCCTTTGAGGCTCCGCTGAATATTTCTTCCGGCATTCATCCGTTATTTTTCCACTTTGAAGGGAAAGGCTATCTGAATTTTAAATCGTTTACATTAAAAGCTTGAAAAGCGGGATAACAACGCGCACCCAAACCGTTTTTTTAAATCGCGTCGTCTAAATAGCCCTCTAAGTAGCCGGCGTTTTTCATAAACGCAAGCATAGTGAACCTGTCTTTAACGTCGGGAGCCAGCGCCAGGGATAAAGAAATGTCGGTTTTATCGAGATAATTTATCAGCGAAAAGCCGTCGTCTTCATAGAGCCGCTTGAAGGCCGGCCATGCGGCGGTAAAAAGCGAATCTATGCGGCAGCACTGGGAAAACAGCTCGGCGCGGTATTCGCCTACGCGGTAGAGGGTAAGCTTTGTGTTTACGGCAGGCTCAAGCGGGCGCAAAAGCTTTGCCGCGGCAAGCTCCTGAAGCCCGAAATATTCCGTCAGCTTTTCAAGGCGCAGGTTATTGTCCGGCGGCGGCAGGAAAAAGTCTTTTTTTTGCAATATCACTTGTTTGTACATTTTTATTATTATCCGCCCAAAAAGAAATTCGTTCTCTCCGCGCGATTTTATTTCGCGCTCCTCAAATTTAAAAAGCAGCTCTAAAGCGTGGCTGGCCTGCGAATCGGCGCCGTTTATTATCCTTGATGAGCCGCAAAGCTGTGTGAGCGCGGAAAATTTGAGGCATTGCTCGGATAACAGCACGTTCGCGTTCCTACCCTCCTTTACGGCTTTTATAACCGCAAAAACGGCGGTTTCTATAATTTCAAAGGCCTGCTCATAAATATTGGCGCAAAAATATTCGCCGTTTACGATATGAGAAAAATACCAGTCGAAAAGCGAGATCAGCTTTGCGCAAAGCCTGCCCATCGCCGACGCCGTATATGAAGAGGGGCAGCGCGAAATAATGTCCGTATCGGCTATTATAAATTCCGGCGCGCAGGTTTTATACACTCTTTCAATGCCGTCGGATAAAAGCGACGAGGTCTGGCTCAAAGCGGTCAGGCCGTCGGTTTGAGTTAAAACGAGCGCGGCGGGGATGCGGCAGGCTTTTGCTACATATTTGGCAATATCAGGCACAGCTCCGCCGCCCACGCCCAAAATAAGGCGCGTGTCCTCGGGAAAGCCTGCCGATAAGCAGTCCTTTATGCAGCCGGAGGGCGGGTCATCAAATTCCCTGCACACAATTCTAAAGCCTGCCGCGGCAAGGCTTTTTTCAACCGTGCGCTCAACGGCAAGCTTTGCCGCCGAATCTGTTATAATGCCGATAAGCGAGGGCGGGGGAACTATCCTTGCGGCCGCCGCGCCTGTTTTTTGGCACGCGCCGCTTTCAAAATAAATGTTGCGGGTCGCGGCGGAGTGGGTTTTTTGGCATTCGCAGCCGTATGTATTCCCGCCGAATTTAGTTATGCTTTCGTCTGTGAGCTTACTCAAATCCATAATTTTTAAAAACTCCGTCCCGGCTTTTTTTGCACAGCCTTTTTAATGTTTATGTCGTGTTTATCAATTCTAGCACAAACTTAAAAGAGTTAAATGGCGGTATTTATATTTAATTGTCGGTTTTTCTCTTTTTAACGCGCTCAAAAAAACCTTGCCGCTTTTTAAAACAGTTCCCTGCAAAAAAATATTGCGCTAAATTTTATAATCTGATATAATCGTTTTAATATGGCAAAATCAGATTTAAGCGCAATTAAATGCTTTCTGTTGGATATGGACGGCACACTTCACGTTTCCGGAACGTTGATTGACGGCGCGGCGGACGCGGTAGAGCGTATGCGCAGGCAGGCAAGGGTCATATTTTTAACTAATAACACTTCTCTATCCCGCCTCGATTATGTACACAAGCTTTGCAACATGGGCATAAACGCGGACGAGGGCGATATTTATACCGCCGGTAACGCGACCGCCGACTACCTGAATAAAAATCATAGCGGAAAGAAAATTTTTCTTTTAGGCACGCCGAGCCTTTATGCCGAGTTTGAAAAAAGCGGCATCAAGCTGACGCAAACCTGCCCCGATATCGTCGTTATCGGCTACGACACCTCTCTGACCTATGAAAATCTATGCAAAGCCTGCTCTTTTATCCGCAGCGGCGTTCCGTATCTTTTGACGCATCCGGATATCAACTGTCCGGCAAAAAACGGTTATGTGCCGGACGTAGGCTCGTTCCACGCGCTTATCTCTTTAAGCACCGGCAAGGAGCCGTTTATAGTCTGCGGAAAGCCTAATGTGCCGATAGGCGAGGGGATAAAGGGCCTTACGGGCTGCGAAAACTCTCAGATAGCGATGGTCGGCGACCGTCTTTCGACAGATATCCGCTTTTCGCTCAATAATAGTTTTGTGCCCGTACTTGTCTTGACCGGCGAGTCCACAGAGGCCGACCTTGCCAAAAGCGGGCTTAAAGGCGTAAAAGTGTTAAATTCTGTTGCAGATTGGGATAAAAAATAAAAAAGTGGACAAGATTTTTAGAAAGAGTCCACAAAATCATATTTCTAATCTTATTTTAATCTTCAGTTAATTACTTTTTAAGTGAGATTGTTGTATTATGATAGTGTAAATCCTTAAGCGCTTTCCATCGAAAGCGAAATTGCTGAGGCAATATTGCGGGCAAGGTCATATATAAGCCCGAGGCGGACTCCGTAAAGCTCGGACTTTTTCAGCTCCGCGACAGTAGCGGTTATAGCCAGATTGCCGACTTTAGGCAAGGTTTTGCCAGCGGCGGCGCCCGGGTAAATACCGTCATTCAAAACCCTGATAGTCCCGATGTCGTCCTTATGCCCAAGAGATGAGTCCACAGCTATTATAAGGCTTTGACTGTGCCGCCTTTTGATAAAATTGACGGTTTCCACAAGATTTAAAGCGTTTACGGGGCTGCTCAGCGAGCCGTAAACAAACGCGGGGATATTAAGCTCGTTCGTCAGAATATGCCCGACAATCGGCCCTAAGCAGTCTCCGGTCACACGGTCGGAGCCAATGCACAAAATAACGGGCGGGGTGGACGAGCCGCGGGTCAAAAACTTGATGCGTTCAGCTAAATTGTTCAGCGAATCAGACAGCATAAACGCATTATTGCCTATTTGACCGTTGATTAAACATTCTGGATTTGTAAAAAAAACACAAAATATATTATTTAGTAAAAAAGAGGAGTTTTTTATGTCTTGGGTTGATATTGTTATCATTGTTATAGTTGCCTTGACCGCGCTGTTCGGCCTTAAGAAGGGTCTGTACAAGTCGCTGATGAGCTTTTTCGGCAGCTTTTTGTCGCTTATTGTCGCGTTTTTCTTAACCAAAACCGTGCTTTTTGCGCTATTGGAAATAGAAACCGTCAAAAACTGGGTGTTCGGTTCTACCTCGCTCTACAGCTGGACGCAGAGCTGGGTCACGATATCGGAGGGCAGCTTTATCGAGAAGATGATCTCGCCTATATTACCCAAGATACAGGCGGCGGTCGGCATATACGCTTTTAAGGATTTAGGCCAGGCGGTTGCGCTTTATTTGTCCTACCTTATCGCAAGCGCGGTAACGTTTATACTGTTGTTTATCGTTATCAAAATAGTTTTCGCTATCGTATTCAAAATCATCGGTTCGCTTTTCGCAAGATCCGCACCCGGCGCGCTTTCAAGGCTGCTTGGCTTTGTAGTAGGCGCGGCTAAGGGCGCGTTGTACGTCGTCATACTTTTATTCTTCCTCAATTCCTTCCTTGCAACTCCCGCGCTTTCCAAAATCGGCACGGCCGTTCAGGAAAGTACCGTCGGCGCGCCTGTCTTTGAGCAGGTTCAGAAAATTTCTTCGGACCATCTCAATAAGCTCACTTCCGACGAAGGCATAATGGATAAGCTTACTGATATCGCAGGAATCGCCGAGAAACCGGAAGAACCGGCTACTCCGTAAGAGCAGGGCGAAACTTAAAGGATATAATAAAAAAGAGGCGTTTAATTCCCTCGTTTTTTGGCGGCTTTAGCTGCATTTGAGCTTATCGGCTTTTAGTCGATAATAATTCAGTCCGGCAAAAATCCGCAAATAAGTATTAGCCGTTTAGCATAAAACAAAGAAAGAACAAACAAATAACCCCCGCAAGCCTAACGGCCCGCGGGGGTTTTGCTTTTGTGTGAATTGGCTTTAGAGATAAACTGTGAATAAAAATCGGTTAGCTATAAGCTTCTGAGATAAACGCTGCCGCTCATCATAGTTACAAAGCTCTTAGTTGCATCCGCCTCAATAATATCCTTGTGAATGACGAGCATAAGCCGGCTTCCGGCCGCCACGGGAATATTCAGGTTGTTTACCGTATTTTCCAGCAGCGTGCCTTTTAGCACAACGCCGCTCAATCTGGGGGACATAATGACTTTTGATTCGGGAATAGCGATAAAATAGCTTGTGTCTATTTTGTAGAACAGCTGCATATACACGTCTGCGGATGAAGCGCCAAGGTCAATATCTTCTAAAACCATCATCGAGACGGCCATATCG
Organism: Eubacteriales bacterium; assembly: GCA_031553855.1. GTDB lineage: Bacteria > Bacillota > Clostridia > Christensenellales > Pumilibacteraceae > RACS-047. Next base: position 17,735 of record JAVBKW010000002.1, read on the forward strand.
GTAATTTCGGTATTGCGGGCAGTGAAAAACGGGAATGTCGCAATCGTACCGCCGGTAACTTCGATCGTTCCATCTATCAAAGGGTGCGGCAATTCACCATGCATACCAAAGCCGACAGATTGGGGGTGCTGGCTGGGATCCATATAAAGCGCAAGCGGCGAGCCCGTTGTATAAGGAATAATGCTTGCCGAGTCAGCGCCTGTCGGGCCTGTGGGACCCCTAAGGCCTTCCGGGCCAGTCGGGCCTAGCGGACCTACTAATCCTTGAACCCCTTGCGGCCCTACAGGCCCCTCCGGGCCGGGGATACCTTGCGGGCCTTCCGGGCCCTCGATTCCCTGCGGCCCCTCCGTTCCTTGAATACCTTGTTGACCCTGCGGCCCTACCGGACCTTCAGGGCCTGGAACTGTGCTGTCAGCTCCTGTCGCTCCTGTTGCGCCTTGAATACCCTGCGGCCCTACCGGACCCTCCGGGCCTGGAACTGTACTGTCAGCTCCGGTAGCTCCGGTCACGCCTTGAATTCCCTGCGGCCCTAACGGACCCTCCGGGCCTGGAACTGTACTGTCAGCTCCGGTAGCTCCGGTCACGCCTTGAATGCCTTGAGGGCCTGTCGGACCCATAGGGCCGGGAACTGTGCTGTCAGCTCCGGTAGCTCCGGTTTCGCCTTGAATACCTTGAGGGCCTGTCGGACCCATAGGGCCTGGAACGGTACTGTCCGCTCCTGTCGCTCCCGTTGCGCCCTGAGGGCCCATAGGCCCCGTCGGCCCGCGATCGCCTTTTTCGCCCTTACAGCACCACAAGCAGCAGCGTTTTTTAAGGTATCTTACAAGGATAGGATAGAGCTGTTCAAACGTTTCACAGCAGACGCGGCAATTACACGCTTTTTTACAACAGTACGATATCTCCTCCAATTTGCATAATATATATTTCAGTTCCTTAGTATCAGGACATTTATCCTTCTTATTATGTTCCAAAAGATACTTTACAAGACTGGGGCACAGCAGCTCAAAATACTCGCAGCAAGCCCGGCAATTGCAGCCTTTTTTGCAGCAATACAATATCTCTTCAAGGCCTTGCAGTAATCTTTTAAGCTCATTATCGTGGCACTGGTTATTGTCCGTATTGTCCGGATCCATTTCATAAATTGAATCGTTCATTATTCAACACTCCTTTACATAGCTTAGCTTTAAGCTTAATGAACACTATGTAGGAAGCTTGAGCTGCGAGTGTCGGCAGCCCCGTGAACTATCCGATTTCAAATTCCGCAAATTGTCCCCATAGTTTATTTTATGCGCCTATCGGACGTTTGGTAACTCTATTTCCTCATTTTGCCTGCTGCCAATAAATGCGAACAAATTAACAAATAGGGACGGGGTATTGTTGTTGAAAGGCTAATTACATAAGAGCCCTTATCCCTGCCTTTGCGTTTTGGGGAAATTTAAAAGTATTTAACACATTGACTTTTTAATTTTTTTATAGCATAATATTATGGGTGGAGGTGGGAAATTTATGAAAAAGTTTTCTAAAATAATAATCACTTGTTTGCTTTTTATTGTTTTTGGCATTGGCTTATCTGCATGTGGCAACACTACACCAGAAAGGTTTACTGTAACTTTTTATAGCGAAGGTCAAGTATTTTCGACACAAACAATAAATAAAAATTCTGTTGCTGTAGCGCCAAATCCAGAACCTGAAAAAACTGACTACGAATTTATTGGATGGTATACTGATGCAGGTACATTATTAAAAGAATTTAAATTTACTACAAAAATTGTCCGAAACACAAATTTATACTAAACTGCAACTGAAATGTCCGCTTTTTTCATCCAGCTGCGCTGGGTGATTGATTGGAGGGTTTCTGGACTTAAATCGAATATTTTTTGTTTTAGGGCAGCAATCAGCTCATCTATGTTTGAGAAGTAGGTGTTCCCTAATAGCGTGCGTAATTCGCGCCAAACCTGCTCTATCGGGTTCATTTCCGGTGTGTACGGCGGAATGTATAAAAGGGTTATCCGCTTTGGGATTTTAATGTATTTTGAGTCGTGCCATGGCGCCCTGTCGCACACAAGAACAATATGGTCTTTGGGATATCTCCTCGCAAGCGCAAGCATAAACGCGTTCATTTCCCTTGATTTGTGTCCCTTGCTTGGCTTCCTCGGCTTACTGCTTTTCCGCTTTTCACCCCTCTTCTTGCGCCCCGGTTTACCCTTTGTCGCCGCTGGTCTCTCCTCGATTTGGTAGAAAAAATCACCCGTTTCAGGCTCTACAGCACCAAATATATCCCTGTATTCGCGCACGCGTTGCTTGGGGATAACTGGTCTATTTCCACTCGCGCACCAGCAGTATCTTGGCTCAGAAATGCGCCCAAAACTGGCTTCATCTTCAAAAAATAACCTTATTTTGCCTTTTTCCTGTGGATAACTCTTTTCTAACTGCTCGAGTGTGACGTTAATTTTTTTGAGGACTCTATGTCCTCATCGCTCGCTTTCTTGGGATGTTGGCCTCGCGGCATAACCTTTCGCCAGCCGTGTCGCCAAAGCAGTCTGTAAAAAGCGTCTATCTGGTAGGTCACTTTGGATATCTCCTCAAATTGCTTTAACAGTTCAGCCACGCGTACGTACTTGCCTGTGCCCGCACCTTCGCTGAGTTTAGCCAGTACCTCAGTCTCCGCTTCATATGACATCTTGCGATAGTTGCATTTGCTTTTCGTGCGCAAGCCTTTTAACCCCTTTGCCATATAATCGGCACACAACCGCGATATGTTGCGTTCGTTGTACCCGCTGAAGTCGGCGACATCCTTAAGCTTACGACCCATAGCTCGCCAATATACTGCCTGTACTCGCTTGAAATACCTATCATTGGCTTCACAACTTTCTACCGCTTCCGCTAACTCTCTTTTCTGCTCTTCACTAAACTTTTTCATAGCAACTATTATACACTAAACCTGCTGTTTCAACAAGCGGTTAGTATTATATGCTAAATTTGAGTCGCCAAAATTTACTGCTATAAGCACATATACCCACTATGATTATTCTAAAAGTTACGATAACTTTTTTATGGCTGAAGATGAAGTTTTGAATATGTCACCAGCAAATAATAAGTTGAAATATGAAGTAAGTATACATAAAATATCTGAAGTGATTTTACCGGATATAGATTCAGTTGAATGGTATACAAATTATAGCACATTTACTGTTCAGGAAGATTATTATTATTTAACTGACGGTGATTTTTATTATGAAACATATGAAAATAATAGAAATGAACAGATTATTGAGGTTACATATAATAAAGGCCAAGTCGATTATATTTTTTCTTATATAATTGAAAACGATAATATAATTTCCGATCGAGCATCAGGCAGATATAATAATTCTGAAACCGGCGATAATTATTCTATTTTTGTCTTTTTTGATGAAGAAGTTAATGTTTTTAGATTTGAAGACGAATTTTCTAATTTTACAAAACTAGATGAGGCTGCGCTTACTTATACTTGCGGGAAATATGTATATTTAGATTTTTATGAAATAGCAAACGAAGGATATTACATTATTGAAAATTATAATTCTCGTCAATATGACATAATCTCGGCGGGCGACACTACTCCGATTTCTGCTAATAAAAGAGTTAATTTCTACGATGAATACAGTAATTATGAGTTTGATTTGCAGTTGATTAAAAACATTCCATCGGTAGAAGATATTATAGCCGAAAGTTTAAATCATGAAGAATTTGAAGAATTTACAATGGGAATATATACAATAGCTGCCGATGTTCATCCTAGTTATTATAATTTACAAATATCATTTAATGATGGTGATGCAGCTATAGAAGCCACTATAGCTAAATTTAACAGACATATTATGATTAATTATGAAGCTTCCGGACAATCTGCTAAATATTACTATTTTTACGAGGGTAAAGTTTATATATATACCAATGAAGCAGCGCCAGAGATTTTTACGCAGGAATTGATAGATAAATATATGTTTTTAACAGATAGGATTTACATTAGTTAAACTGATAAAAAGGCTGATAGCAACCAAAAGAGAGGCGCAATGTGAAGTGTTGGCGCGCAGAAAGCTCTGCAGATAAATAACCATAAAAAATAACACCGTCCCCCATTTTTTCACATTTGTTGTAGAAATGCGCATTGAGGATGTGTCGCTCTTGACGTGGCAGCATTATTATGGTAGAATTATACCATAATAAAGAAGATAATAAATTGGAGAGGTAATTATAATGAATCAATCTTTACCCAAAGTGATACCGATAAATGAATTAAAAAACACAGCAGCTATTTCAAAAACTTGCAAGGAAAGTAGTGTTCCTATTGTTGTGACAAAAAACGGATACGGAGAAATGGTGCTTATGAGTATTGAGCTTTACGAAGAAACGTTTGCAAAAATGCAAACGGCAATAATGCTCAAAGAATCGTTAAATGAAGTTGCAAATGGTGCGCAAACTGAAAAAGCAGAGAATTTCTTTGAAAGGATGAATGCTAAATATGGCGGACAAATATAGCATTATAATTTATCCGAAAGCCGGACAAGATATGGAAACCATTTTTGATTACATCGCAAACACTTTATTTAATCCGGATGCGGCAAGGAATCAGATAAAGGATTTTCAGGCGGCATTTGAGCGATAAGTGAGTTGCCAACAGTTGTCCGCTAATTTCTAATGAATATGTTGAAAACAAAAAAATCAGAAAGTTAATCATTAACAATTACATGGCTTTCTATCTCATTGATGAAAAACGCAAAGTAATTAATATAGTGCGTGTTCTTTACGGAATGATGAACTACGAAAAAATATTATGATTTAAATTTAACTGGCAGAACATTACTCCGTTAGAGTGCGTTTGTTATTACAACAGCAAAAGAAAAAACACCTCAAGAGTTTGATGAAATACTTTTGAGGTGTTTGTGTTATTTTAAAAACGAAAAAACAGTCGGCAAGCGGAACGTATTATGCATCATTAATAACCGCAGCAATTTTTTACTTTAAAGTTACCGGAGCTTTTATCTGTAGCTTTTTTCGTAGATTTTCAGCGCGGCTTTGAAGTCGAGTTCTTTACGGTCGCAGGAGAAGAGCCCGCCCATTGTGTCGTAGGCTATGGCGGTTATGTTTTTGAGTTCCTCTTTGCGGATGTTGTACTCGGACATTTTCAGGGCGTCGGCCTTGCAGCTCTTTATAAGGTTTTCAAGCGTTAAGAGGAAGTCCTGGGGTTTGTCTGCGGCGGGGTTGCCTAAAAGCTTTGCCATAGTGACGAATTTTTCGGGGCAGACGTCCGCTTCGATAAAATAGCGGTAGTACTCAAGAGAAAGCAAAATAAGCCCCGCGCCGTGTTCGAGAGTGGGGGCGGCCGCGCTTAAGGCGTGTTCGAGTGAGTGGCAGGACGTGCATCCCGACAGCGACTCCACAAACCCCGACAGTAAGCTTGCCAGCGAAACTTGTTCACGCGCTTTTATATCGTTGCCGTTTTCCACGCAGGCGGGCAGGTTTTGGCCGATCAGCGCGAACACCTTTTCGCAGTACATATCGCTGACGGAGTTTGAATTTTTGTTTATATAGCCCTCGGTTGAGTGAAAAAGCGCGTCGAAACCTTGATACGCCGTTAAGTGCGGCGGGACGGTGAGCGTGAGGTTGGGGTCGACTATGCTTAAAACGGGAAAGGTGTCGGGCGTGCCATAGCCTATTTTTTCTTCGTTGTTTGAAATGACCATCCACGGGTCGGCTTCCGTGCCGGTGCCTGCGGTGGTGGGTATCGCCACAAGAGGATAGGGCTTGTTTTTGGGCTTGACGTTCAGACCCGTACCGCCGTTTATAAAATCCCAAAAGCTGTTTTCATTAGCGGCGGTAAGCGCGGCGGCCTTAGCCGAATCTATCGCGCTGCCTCCGCCTATGCCGATCACAAAATCGCAATTTTCGCGCGTAATAGCCTTTGCCGCTTCCTCTACGTGCGCGGTAATAGGGTTTGGCAAAATCTTATCATAGATTTCAAAGCTTATTCCGGCAAGCTTTAACTGCGCCGTAAGCTTATTTAAGTAGCCGAACTTTTTGACCGACGTTCCGCCTGTTACGATCAAAGCTTTTTTTCCGGGCAGCGCAAGCGTGCCTAAGGAATCGAGCGAACCGCCGCCGAAAATGATTTTTGTCGGAATATTGAAAAGAAACATTTAACAACTCCTCCCGCGTTTTTAGCGAATGCTTTAAACACAAACGTTTATAATTTAGTCAACTAAGGTGTAAATGAGTATACCACTGTATTTTTTGTTTGTCATTCATTTTTAACTGTGATATAATCTGATTGATATTATAATCAGTATAAAAAGGGCGGAAAACGATGGTTACGAGAACATTTAATAAAACCGGTGAAGAAGTTTCGCTTTTGGGCTTCGGAATGATGCGCCTTCCCCTAAAGAGAGGCAGGATAGACCTTGACGAAACGCGCCGGATAGTGCGTTTTGCGTTAGATAACGGCGTTAATTATTTTGATACGGCCTATATGTACCATAACGGCAAGTCTGAGCCGGCCTTAAAGTACGCGCTTGAGGGCGTGCCGCGCAGCTCGTATTTTTTGGCAGACAAAATGCCCTCATGGATGCTCATAAAAAAAAGCGACGCCGAAAAGGTGTTTTCCGAGCAGCTTTCACGCTGCGGCGTCGAATATTTCGACTTTTATCTCTGCCACTCGCTCAATAAAGGGTATTTCAAAAAATATGAAAAGTATCTTTTGGACTTTCTTATTAAGAAGAAAGAGGAGGGCAGGATCCGGCATTTAGGTTTTTCGTTCCACGACGACGCCGAAACGCTTGATTACATTGCCGGTTATCATAAATGGGATTTTGCCCAGATACAATATAATTATCTTGACTATAACGATTATTCAAAGGAACTTTTTGAAATCTTAAAAAAGCGCGGCATTCCGGTCATAATAATGGAGCCGGTGCGCGGCGGCCTTCTTGCAACTTTGAACGATAAAGCGAAAAACTATTTAAAGGCGGCAAATCCGGACGTTTCAATCGCGTCGTGGGCGATACGCTTTGCCATGAACGAGCCGGAGGTCTTGACGGTGCTGTCGGGGATGAGCAACTTTGAGCAGGTTGAGGACAATATTAAAACCGCGAAAAATTTTAAGCCGCTCTCAAAAGAAGAAAACGATATAATTTTTAACGCTTTAGGCATTTATAAAAAGGATGAAACCGTTCCCTGTACCGGCTGCCGCTACTGTATGGACTGCCCCTCGGGCGTGGATATCCCGCAAAATTTTAAAATCTTCAACGATTTTGCGGTCAGTAAAAACAGCGCGGAATTTATGGAGCAAAAGGCTGCTTTGGCGGAACGCGGCGCAAACAGCTGCATAGAATGCGGCATTTGTAAAGAGCTGTGCCCGCAAAAAATAAATATTCCGCGCGAACTGAAAAAAATTGCGAAAAACTTATAAGGAATATTATTCAACAAATATATAACTATATTGAAACAAGTTGCAATTAGTTATAAGCATTCGGATGAATTATCAGTATCGCTAAAATAAAAGCGCGGGGAGGAGAAAATGAGTTTTTATAAAAATAAAACGGACGCAAGGGCGTCTAAGACGCTCAGGCTCTGCTTCCTTGCGATGCTGCTTTCGCTGGGGCTAGTTCTGCCTACGTTCTTTCATTTTGCGGGCGGCCCGGCGGCGGGAAAAATTTTTTTGCCGCTGCATATTCCCGTTTTGATAGCGGGGCTTGTTTTAGGCGCTGCGGACGGACTTTTTTTAGGATTACTGCTGCCGGTTTTAAGCGCGCTGATAAGCGGTATGCCCTCGCCGGTTATTTTGCCGTTTATGATGATTGAGCTTTCTTTTTACGGAATTTTCTGCGGGATTTTTAAAAGCCTGACGAAGAAAAACGGCGTTTCGCTGATACTCGCCCTTATTTGCGGCAGGCTTTTATACGCTTTTGTTTTACTGCTTTTAGCGCGCATCGCGCTTGAAAACGTTCCTGCGGCGATTGCCGTTGCGGGGTCGGCGTTGAGCGGTTTGGCGGGAATAGTTATCCAGCTTATATTTGTGCCGCCGCTTTGCGGGGCGGCCCAGAGGTATACCTTTGCAAGACATAAAAAACAATTTGAAAAAGCCTGAGGTTTCGGTATGCTTTGAAACGGCCTCCGGCATATTGACGTATGAGGGCAGAGGCTTAAGGCCGCTGCTGACAGCGATAAACGAGCGTAAAGAGGATTTAAAGGGTTCGTCCGCCGCAGATAAGATAGTAGGGCGGGCGGCCGCGCTGCTGTTTGCCTACGCGGGGGTCAAAAGCGTTTATGCCGCGCTCATTTCACAGTCCGGGGCGCAAACGCTTGAAGAATACGGCATAGAATATTCATATTCTCAAAAAGCCCCCTTTATAGAAAACAGGGATAAAACGGGTATGTGCCCCATGGAGCAAAAAAGTCTTTTGCTAAAAACTCCAAAAGAGGCGTTTATATTTTTCAATGAGCTTATACAAGGGGTTGCCGGCAATCCATAAAATACTTGCTTAAAAATTTAGCCTAATAATATGAAATATGTGCGAAATTTTCGCTGATAGCGGCGTTATTATTTGACTTTTGCACACATATAAGTTAAAGTGAAAATATGCTGAAAGCGTTATTATCTAAACTAAAAGACGCAGCCGTCGCCGCGCTTCCCATCGTCGCGTTAGTGATAATTCTCTCGCTTGCCCTTCCGGGTATCAGGGACGATTATACTATGACAGCAGGCGGCAAAGAAATCTTTATGCCCGGCATAGACGGCTGGTACATAGGGCTTTTTGCTGTCGGCGCGGTGCTGCTCGTAATAGGCATGGCTTTTTTCACGCTCGGCGCGGACGTAGCCATGATGCCTATCGGCAACGATATAGGCGCAATGCTTTCAAAAAAACCTAAAAACAGGATATGGTTCGTAATTTTAGTCGCGCTCGTCATCGGTTTTGTCATAACCATCGCCGAGCCGGACCTGATATTTTTGGCAGATCAGTTAAAATCTAAAGCCGTAATATATATAGTCGCCGTGGGAGTGGGCCTAAGCGTAGTTATTTCAGTTTTAAGAACGCTTTTGAAAATCAAGCTTAAATACGTGCTTTTCTGCGCCTACTTTGCCGCTTTTGCGCTTGCCGGGATAATCACGTTCGTAAATCCGGAATTTTTGGCCGTTTCGTTCGATTCGGGCGGTATAACGACGGGGCCGATAACCGTTCCTTTCCTTATGGCGCTGGGAATAGGTATCGCGTCGGTGCGCGGCTCGAAAAATCAGGACGACAGCTTCGGAATGGTCGCGCTATGCACTATAGGGCCGGTTATAGCAATGCTTATACTCGGGCTTAGCGGCGCAGTTTCGGTAACTGCCCCCGCGACAGAGCCGATGCTTATCAGCAGCGTTTCCGGAATTTTTACCGCGTTCGGCAAGGGGCTGCTTGCACAGATGTCGGACGTAGGAGTCGCGCTGCTGCCGATAGCCGCGGTATTTATCATTTTCCAAATCACCGATCTTAAGCTTCCCCGCCGTCAGGTTTTAAGGATAGCTATCGGTATTGTTTACACATTTATCGGGCTTACCGTATTTTTGGCGGCGGTCAACGTCGGCTTCACGCCTATAGGAAAAATGCTCGGCAGCTTTCTGGGGATGCAAAAATACAGGTACGTGCTTGTGCCGCTGGGCGTGCTTATGGGCTTTTTGATAGTGCTTGCCGAGCCCGCGATACACGTTCTCAATAAACAAGTCGAGGAAATCACCGGCGGCGCGATATCGCGCAAAATGATGCTGGTAACGCTCTGCTTAGGCATAGCAATCGCGGTGGGGCTTGCGATGCTGAGGGTGGTGAGCGGCATAAGTATTTGGTATTTCCTTATTCCGGTTTATGGGCTGTCGTTGATATTGATGTTTTTTGTGCCGTCACTATTTGCAAATATCGCGTTCGATTCCGGCGGAGTCGCATCCGGGCCGATGACCGCAACGTTTTTATTGCCGTTTGCAACCGGCGCCTGCGCGGCAATCGGCGGAAACATACTCACCGACGCTTTCGGAATGGCAGCTTTCGTTTCAATGATGCCGCTGCTTTTGATCCAGCTTGTGGGGCTTGTGTTCAAGCTCAAGACCAAGCACATCAACCGCACCGCTCTTGCTACGGCCGTCCATACGGCGGAGGAGGAGCTGGGCTTGCCAGCTATAGCAGAAACCGCCGACTTCGATACGGAAGTATTCCCGGATAAGGGCAAGGGCGAGGGAGTTTCAGATTATTTACCCGATTCAGGCGATACCGCCGATACGGTGGACTTCGACGAATAAAATAGCAAGCCTACGCGGACTTGCCAAAAATTAAGCAGCTTTCAAGAAAATGCCGCAACAGGTTTTTGAAGCTAAGTTAGTTTAAACAGGAGAAAAAAGATGCATACCGATATTATACCGCCAAAGCTTGTGACCGTCATTACCGACAGGACGCACGGCAAAAAGGTAATAACTCTTTTGAACGGCAGCGGATTCCATATCCATACCGCATTTTTAGGGCACGGCACCGCGCCGAGCGATATTTCGGCGATGTTCTCGCTCGGAGAGCGCGATAAGGTCATTCTGGCTCTGCCGGTAGCGCAGGACAAAATCTGCGCGCTCTTTGATACTCTGAAAAACGAGCTTAATATCGGCCGCGGCGCGGGAATAGCGTTCGCCTCGCCTATAAACAGCGTTTCAAATATGGAAGTCGTTAAATTTTTGATGGGTCTTAATAATAAGGAGTGTTTAAAATGAATAAAGAGGGTTGTTCCGTTATATATACGATAGTGAATAAGGGCTATTCCGACGACGTCGTTATCGCCGCGCGCGAGGCCGGAGCCAAGGGCGCAACTATTATCAACGCGCGCGGGACGGGGGATATAGAGTCGGAAAAGTTTTTCGGAGTGTCGATCGAGCCGGAAAAAGAAATCGTACTCATCCTCACCGAAAACGCTTTCCGCCACGACATTATGATGGCCGTCTATAAAAAAACCGGCCTTGTTACGTCGGCCAACGGTTTTTCGTTTGCCGTACCCGTCGACGAAGTGTTGTCGCCCGGCTTTGAGTATATAGATGAAAAAGAGGATAAAAAAGCTTAAAGCAGGGTAAAGTTAACTTTTTTAAAGGAGTGAGCGGCAATGGACATTGTTAAGGATTTTACGGGCGCAAAACTGCCTGCGGGTACGATACGCCATATTGTAATGTGGAAGCTAAAAGGAGAAAATAAAGAGGAAAACGCAAAGCAGATCAAAGAGAGGCTTGAAGGGCTTGTGGGCAAAATTGACGGGCTTATCAGCGCGGCGGTCTATCCTGATATGACAGGCGGGAGCGAGGGTAACTTCGATTTGTGCCTCGATTCGCTGTTTGTAAATTACGGCGCGCTTGAAAAATACAAGGTGCATCCGCTGCACGCGGCGATTTCGGAGTTTGTCAAAAACGTAAGGACCGACCGCAAATGTGTGGATTTTGAGGTTTGAGCCGTTTTTAACTTTTTAATGCGCTTATTTTTCTAAAACTGTTATTTTACCAAAAAGCATTGACTAAAAAACTAAAAGCTTTTATAATAGTATGAGTTGATTTGATTATCAAACTAAATAATTATATGAGGTTTTAAAATATGGATATGATCAAGGAAATGGAAAAAATCATAAGCGACTATAAAGGCAAGGCCGTCACCGTTACAGAAACGACTACTTTTGACGAGCTTGGTTTTGATTCGCTCGACACAGTCGATCTTATGATGCAGGTTGAGGAAAAATACGGCATCGCATTCGACGATGATATGCAGATCACCACTCTCGGCGAGCTTGCTAAAAAAATCGGCGAGCTTATAAAAAAATAGCCGGTCAATATCGGGGCGCTAAACAATAAGGTTTTTACATAATCATAAGGCGTCCGTGAAAATCAGTTAAAAAACGGGTCTGCTTTGCGGGAGTTTTCTTGCGGCAGCCCCTTTTTCTTACGCTATGTTTTTTAGTAAAATTTACGCGTCGGCAAAAGCCCCGACAGCATACAAAGGAGAAAATGATATGACTCAGCAGCAAGCCCTTCAGCTTTTAAAGCAAGCCGCAGAAAGCGATTACAAAAATTTTAACGACAAGCTTATCAACACAAAGCTTGAAACCCTTGGCGTACGGATTCCGGATTTAAGGAAAATTGCAGACAAAATCGCAAAGGAGCCCGGTGATTATTTTGAAACGGCGGACCCGGTAAACTACGAGGAGGTAATGCTTTACGGCATTGCTTTGGCAAAGACGAAAATGCCGCCGGAGGAAAAATTCAGTAAGCTTTCTTTTATAATTGAAAAGTTTGATAATTGGGCGCACGTAGACTGCGTCATTTCGTCTTTTAAGGAGTTTAAGAAAAATACGGAGCGCGCGCTTGAGTATTTTTCGCAATTTCTTAACGACCCCGGAGAATTTAAAAAACGCTGCCTGGTAGTGTTTTTGATGGATTTTTGTTTAAGCGATGAATTTGTAGATAAAGCCGCGGAGCTGTTTGTCAAGATCCCGCAGGGGCAGTACTACACCGATATGGGCCTGGCGTGGGCGGTGTCGGTGGGCCTTGTTAAGCAGTACGAAAAATTTGAAGCGTTGCTTGTAAATAAGGCCTTTACGCCGTTCGTACATAATAAATCGATACAAAAAGCCGTCGAAAGCTACCGCATAAGCGACGAAGCAAAAGCACATTTGCGCTCGTTGAAAATATAATTTTAACGGTCTGCCGCCCTTGTGTGCCGCGAATTTTTAAAAAATGGAGAAAGTTAAAAAAATCGGTATTGACTAATCTTTAAGCAGTAGTATATAATAATAGTATACAATACTATATGAGGTGATCGGTTTTGTTTGAAGACGATTATAAAGAGAACAATTATATAAGCTCCGATTATGAGGATGAGGACGAGGACGAATTCGGAGGTTACTCCATCGTTGACGCCAGCGGAGCCGATATAAGCGAAATAAAAAAAATATATAAAAAGGCAGTCGAGGAAGACGAGCCTACTATTGCCACGCCTATCCCCGAAAACGAGCAGACAGTTATTATTGAAAACGTTTCTTTCATTTTGCCTAAAACCGGCCGTCAGCTTAGCTTAAAGCTTAGCGCAGCCCAAGGTGAGGTCTGGGACAAAAAAATCAAGGTCGGCGAGCTAAAAGCTGCGTTTGTGAAAAAATTATATGAAACAAGAGCCGGGCAGTTCGCGCGCGTGTTTATGCATAGTGACGTCGCGCCTGTGATGGTCCGGCTGGTTTTCACCGATAAGCCCGAAGACGGCGCCGTCGAAATAGTTTAAGGAAACTTTGCCTCAAGATTCAGGCTGTTTTCTTAATCATTTCCTAAAGCAAAACTGTGATTCCAGAAGCAAAAATGCTTGCTTGCAAGGGCATTTTTGCGCCACCGACAAAGGTGCATACCCCGTGCTTTAGCGTAAGAAGGCGCCAAAGGCGCGAGGTACAGGATTTATCCTGCGGTATGAATACCCTTTATTGGAGTCCAATTAATTTTAAGCACAGTCTTGTAAAAGCCCGCGTATTTCTGCATCCGTTGTCCTGCCGGTCAAAATTTGCAATCATTTTTAATCTCTCCGGGTTAATTCCCCGATGTTTACATCGGACTGCTTAGTGTGATATAATAAGACTGAAATGAGCGAGTATATGCACAAATCCCATAATGTATCAGTCTTATTATATCACTACGTTTGTCCGGCGAAGTACAGGCGAGTAATTTTCGATTGCGACATAGAGAAAACGTTGGTAGAAACGTGCCTCGAGATATCCAAACGGTACGAAATAAATTTCCTTGAGATAGGCACGGACAAGGATTACGTTCACTTTTTGGTGCAGTCAGTACCAACAATGTCGCCGATGCAGATTGTAAAGATAATTAAAGGCGTGACGAGTAGAGAGATATTTAGACTGCATCCAGAAGTGAAGCGTGCGCTATGGGGCGGAAATTTATGGAGTGCCGGATATTTCGTAGGCACGGTTGGAAAAAACGGAAATGAGTCGCAAATCAAAAATTACGTGAGAGAGCAGGGAAAGGAATATACCACAAAACACAGAGGTCAAATTACGATGTTTGATCTATGAGCCGGGCAAACAGATACCCCGCACTTCAGTGCGGGTGAGAATTCATTATGTAGATTTTTAAAAATTTATTTTTTGGAGAGACAAAAAGTGAAAAAGAGAACAGCATTATTTTCGGGAATCTTGATCTGTTTAGTTTTGTTAGCCGGTATATTTAATTTATGTCGGCTAACGGACTCAGTGCCCAAGCGGCACAAGACTTAGATCAAAGAAGAAAACAATATACCGATTCAGATTACCTTGTTGACGGAAGCGGTAAAACAATTCGGAATTATCGAACGCAATTATATACTAGCGGTGTTGAAGTCAATTTTGGCAAGAAAACTTTAAAAGTTACCACTGACGATCCTATCATACATATTATTCCCGAAGAAGAGTTCGCAGTTATTGGTTTCAGAACATTTGTAGGAAAAGAATATGGCTATGTTATGGAAACTTGGAAAGATCATTATACCCCGAGCATAATACGCTCCACGGTAATGGTAATAGATATTACTTCTTATTGGAGTGCAAAAGCTGCCTATAACTTTTCAATCAGCCCGTAAACGAGCAGTGATACGAGGGGGCGGGGAACTTGTGTTAACTTATACGAGGGGGGCGGGGAACTTGTGTTAAGAAATAATTAAGATTGATAGTTAACTTTTCTAGGCCTGAAAAACAGTGATTTATTAATACAAATACGCTTGCCCCATTTGTTGTTTGTTCATTTGTTACAAATCCACCGAATAAACTGGTGGAAAGGGAGGACATTTTATGTTCAAAAAGTTTATAGGAATGGCGGTCGCAGCAATGCTGTTACTTGGTGTTTTTGGGCTCACGGCTTGCAATTCGCCAGAAAAAATAGAGATGGGTTTTGGCGGCAGAGGTGTAGCCGGAAAGTTTAACAATTTTTTTTGTGGTGCAAAGAGCGAAAATGTCGTTTTTGATGTAAATGAAATCAACATAGATTTTTATTTCGGTTGGGCAAACATACGACTTTCAAATGTCAACGGAATTTCTAATAGTACGCCAGATTGGACTGAGATACCTGCTGGATATGAACGAGTCGCAATTGCGGCGTATTTTTATGGATATAATGGCATTGAGTCAGAGCAAATTTCGGAAAACGAAAACAGTTTTATAGATTATCGTAATATTGAAAACCGTTACTTTATTAAAGAGTTTGCGCCTGATGATTTTTTTACTGATAAATATAAGGCAACATTTACATCCAGTGGACTTTTTGGAAGCAATAAGAAAACAGAATTTAATTATTATGAGAGCATGAAAATTCCAAGTGATATTCTGAGTTGCGAAAGCGGGAGTTTCTATTTTGGAATAATTGATATTTTGTTTTCACAAGAAAAAAACCACTACATTTTTGGTTATCAAAGAACATTATGGGATGATGTTCGATTTAGATACGAACAAAAAGGCAATGGACAAATAACAATAAAAGGTTATGCACAAAAATAAGACCAAATAAAGGGGAAACGGTTTGTGAAAAAGAAATTTTTAGTAGCAGTATTTGCAATTTTGTTTGCTGTAAGCGGAATTGCGTTTGCATTAAACTTTGGCACTTTGTCGGCAGCGGCTTCAACAAGTGTGTCAGGTGGTGGAATCTATACATACACATACAACGGACAAGTGTATGAGAGCGAGATTTCCGAGGAAGATGCGTGGTCAAGCGCAATGCTTGACCAACTTCAACAAGGGAATATTACTATGCAAGATATCGAGTCGGATTATTCAGTTTTGGGAAGCAGGGACATCATAGAAGACATTCCGCTTTATATGCCGATGTCAAGCGGGACAAGCCTTACGGGGCGTGCAGAATGGCAACCAAATGCGACCGCGGCTTATTTGCCTTTGCAAAGAGTAAAGGTTGAGCTTTATATGCATTGGGGCAATTTTGCGCCATTAAAAGTAGACGAAACATATACAACCGATAACGGGAATTATACTTTTGATAACTTTTCACTATGGGAGGAACTCGCAATCATTGGTTTTGGTCCCGTTTGGGCAGCAGTCTATCAAACCTACTCCGTGCGTATTTATCCCGAAAGTGAAACTTTTAGGGTAGCAAAAGATTGGGCAGGAGTCACATTGCTTGACGAAGTTCAAAAATGGTCATTAGGTCTTATTCCGAATTTTTTGGCATATTACGTTAGCTCGTCAACTGGTACGTGGTTTTGGCAGTCTTCGGGAAATTTTGGTACAATGAAAATACCATACTCAACGACAAACGACACGCATAAATCCTTTTATATTTCACAAGCGTTGGTTATGGGACAAAGATTTGTTCAAGATGTAAGAAGGGTGAATTTGAGCATGTTTGTCACGGCGATGTATCCATTTGTAGACGATGAGGCTTTTTGTTTTGCAGGATTGATGGGTATTGGCGGCGATAGAGACGGGGACGGAATAGGTGATAGATTTGACGATTGGGAAACAGTTTTGCATGAATATGGACATTTTGTTCAGCACAATGTCGGAACAAATGACATTTCTTTAATAGATTATGCACTTTATAACCCAACCCATTTTACAACTAGCGACCATACGGCGTCAACGGCTAATGGCGGAAAAGGCAACAAGAGTTACGGCATTAGGCTTGCGTGGACAGAGGCATGGGCGACAGCTTTTGCAATGATAACTATTGACCATTACGCAATAGGATACTATGCTTCAGGACAAACGCTTGTTGCCGCAGGAATACAGAACACAAATGGTGATTTGAATTATTACAGTGCATTCCCAGCTTCAACTTATGGAAGTTTGGAAAACATGAGCGAGGGGCAAGAGGATGCTATAATCGCATTTTTATGGAACCTTTATAGGCAACCGTTCTTTGGTCAGAATGGTTTTTGGAATACAACCACGATAAGCGGAACATACAGTTTAAGCAATTTAGTCAACACGCTAAACACACAATATTCTGAATGCCGAAGTCAAATCGGCGCACTAATGGGTTCATTCAAAATTGCTCCACAAATACTCACATCTACATATACGCCGGGCTCATCGGCACCGCCGACTATTACATGGCGTGTTAACGGCAGTCAAAACAATCCAAACAACCAGTTCCGAATTGCGTTCTATAATTTGGATGGAGTACAGAAATATGAAACTGGCAACGTTTCGTTTACATTAACACCTGCTGCTGCACCAAATCAAAATAGACGAGACCTCAACGTTGCAAGTTATACTTTGACACAACAGGGGTTTAATAATGCGTTATCAAATTTTGTCTCTGGTGAAACAATACATATTGCAGTAAAAGGTTATCGGACAGGCTCGCCTGTAACCGGTCCCTATTGGTCGGCAACGATTCCTGAGATTCCTGAGTCACTCGCACTTTCACAATTAGTTTTTACATCAATCAATAATGGCAATGAGTATTCGGTGACAAACATATTGGATAAGCAATTTACGGGACTTGTTAGAATACCAAGCACATACAACGGCAAGCCGGTAACACAGATTGGAGCCTCCGCTTTTGCAAATTCTGGAATGTCCCAAATCACAATCCCTGCGAGTGTAGCAGCTATAGGCAGTCACGCTTTTCGCAACTGTACTAATCTTGGCATAGGAGAAGATGCAATATCTTTTCCTAAAAGTGTAACAAGTATTGGCTCCTTTGCCTTTGTGAATTGCGCTAGAATAAAACGTATTATTTTTTCAAAGGATAGTCAACTGCAAAATATCAGTTCGTATGCTTTCTATGGTTGTCGCAGTTTAATAAGCGTAGAGCTTCCAGGATCGCTGACAAGTGTTGGCGCATATGCTTTTTATGGCGGGTCAGGTATTGAAATTACTTGGCGATATAATCCTGCGCTGGATATAAGTCAGTTTAGTAATTATTTGACGGCAGTTATCATTCCTGAAGATGTTAGATACATTGCGGATAACGCGTTCTCCGTCTGTACTAGCTTAGTATCGGTGAGTTTTGAGCTAGGCAGTCAACTGCAAAGAATCGGAGCGTCCGCGTTCAATGGCTGCACCAATTTAATAACAAATATTAAAATTCCCGACAGCGTTACGAACATTGAATCTTTTGCATTCTTCGGTTGCAGCGGCTTAACAAGCATTACGCTGCCCGACGGACTTATTGTTATCGGCGATTCAGCGTTCTACGGTTGCAGCGGGTTGACGAAAATAGTCCTGCCGGCCAGTGTAACTAGCATAGGAGAGCGGGCGTTTCAAAATTGTAGCGGACTTACAAGTTTTGAACTAAATAGTAACATTACAAGAATCGAAGCTTCGACGTTTTCTAATTGTAGCGGACTTACAAGTTTTGCGATTCCTGCCGGTATTACTAAAATTGGCATTATGGCGTTCGAGAATTGCACCGCGCTTAAAACAATCAGTATAGAAAGGTCTTCGGAATCGGGCGGTATTATTTCTCTTGGAGCTTGGTGTTTTAATAATTGCAATTCTTTGAGTACTATTTATGTGCCGGATGCGGCAAGCGTAACGTCATATAAGAACGCGCAGAGCTGGCAGGGCTACCAGTCCATAATTAAAGAATATTTTATCGCCACGGAAGAATTATCGTACATATTAATTACGTCGTCGGATTCCTATGAGGTTTACGCAGACACACCTTTTTTAAGCGGAGTTGTGTATATACCGGCTTTGTATAACGGAAAGCCTGTGACGGGAATCGCGAACCGTGGGTTTGCGTCTTCCGGTATTAGCGGCGTGGTAATTCAGGGCGGAACGGAAGGATTTAAGATAGGGGATAATGCGTTTGAGTTTTGCGATAATTTAGAGTTTATAATACTGACGGAAGGTACGACGGGAATAATGAGCTATGTATTTTTAGCCTGCGGGAATTTGACCAGCATAGTCATACCGTCCGGCGTGACGGTCATAGATACGTATGCATTCTATTGGTGCGGGTGGTTATCTGACGGCTTTACGCTATATGCGGAAACGGAAAGCGCGCCGGCAGGCTGGGGCGGTATATGGGTTTCGTATGAATATCCGATAGTATGGGGAAGCACGTTGTCGGCAGATAAGACCTATGTAGTGTCTGTAAAAAAGAGCACGGATCATTTGTTTAATTATATTAATGACCCTTATCGAATAGGCTACACTTTCGGGGGGTGGTCAACGACGCCGGGAGGAACAACCGCTTGCGCCTTAAATTCCGTTCCAGCCGATTCCGTCCTGTACGCAATTTGGATTTTTAATTAAGGTAATAATGAAATATATCCAGAGTTTCGCTAACTAAAAACAAGCGACTTTACACTACTATAAAGGCTCTTGTGTGATATTTTGCGGTGGCGGATGTTTTGATGTTCTAAATTTAATTCATATCGCTTGTAAAAAATGCTTAAATAAGATAAAATATAAAGAGTTGCCTTTGATTTTTAAGGCGGCTCTTTATTGAATTTTTTTAAGGCGGTGACGCTTTTACGGCAGCATAAATAAGGAGGTTTTGCACCTGATGGCTTATGATTTTGATTCTTTGTATTCCGAAGCTTTCGCAGGCGTGTTCGCGAGCGCAAAAAAGCGGTTTTACGACAACCGGGTTTTGAGTATTACAAGCGGGGAAGAGTCCGGCAAGTTTGCGGTTCGCGGCAGCGTTTCGGGCAGGCGCGATTATAAGGCCTCTATAACGTTCGACGAGTCCGGCGGGCTGTACGACTATTCGTGCGACTGCGATTCTTATTCGCTCGCCGACGGCCCCTGCAAGCATATCGTCGCGCTCGCGCTGGCGTATGAGGATAGGTTTCCCCAATCTGCTCCGGCTGCAAAAAGCACGCTGCGCGAACGCACCGATGCGGCGGCACTCACGCTAAGCTCGGAGTATTCAAAACGCCGTCATACCCGCTTTTTAGCCTCCGAGGAAGAAAAAGTGCGCCTCGTTCCTATCTTGCAGACGCAGGATAACGACAGGCTGTCGCTGAGGTTTATGATAGGGCGCAATAAGCTTTACACTCTTAAGGACATTTCAGATTTTGTTTCGGCGGTGCAGTCGCTCGGCTACCGGCGTTATGGGGTAGAGCTTGAGCTTGAGCATAATCCTAATAATTTTGACGATAAGTCTAAAGAGCTTATCAGCTTTTTGACGGCGTCTTATATAGAAAAGACGGAGCTTTCAAAGGACGCGGCGGTTTTGCCCGGAAAGCGCGACGAAATAATGCTTATTGCCAACGACGTGGACGAGTTTATCGCGATGTTTTCGGGCCGGCTTGTGCAGTTCGACGATAAAAACGTGCGTTCGGGCGTGAGGCTTATCGTTGCGGACTTAAACAGTATCGACTCAAAGCTAGTTGCCGAAAAGGTGAACGGCGGATTTATACTCACCTCGACTATGCCGCAGTTTTGTACGGTCAACGGCAAAAAATTCAGTTATTATATAACCGACAGCCGTATTTTTACCGTCAGCAAGGAATACAACAACGTGCTTTCGCCGCTTTTGAAAACGCTGAACATCAATAAAAAGCTGTATATCGCCGATGCGGATATGCCGTTCTTTTATAATAACGTCTTAGCCTCCGTCGGCCAGTTTATAACTACGGACGCGGGCGATTTTGACCTTTCCGTATTCGAGGCGGTGCCGTTCAAGGCAAAAATTTTCTTGAACGGCGGGGCGGGCGGCAGTATAAAAGCGGCTCTTGAGTGCAGCTACGACGATGAAATAATAAATATTTTTGACGACAGTTATATTTCCGACATAGTGCGCGACTGGGACGCGGAGCGCGAATTTAAAAATGTCATTTCCAAGTATTTTCCCGCCTATCCCAATTTCGAGCTTTATGACGATTTCGATATCTACAACCTTATGAGCGCGGGAGTCAGCGAGCTTTTTAATTTTGCCGACGTATTTTTAGAAGAAAATGTGCGCAAAATGAAGGTGAAGCGTCCGCCCAGAGTGAAAGTGGGCGTAAGGATAGAGAGCGACCTTTTAAAAATCGATTTGGGCGCGGAGGAATATACTTTCGATGAAATGCGCGAAATCTTAAACGCCTACCGAGAAAAGAAAAATTATGTGCGACTCTGTGACGGCTCTTTTGTAGACCTTATCGACCCGACTATCCGTTCGCTGTCGGAAATTTTAGAAATAACCGATACGGACAGGCAGAATTTCACCTTGCCTAAATTCTATGCGCCGTACCTTAATTCTATGCTCAAAGAGGGTTTCTTTTCGCTTGAGCGCGACTCCGGGTTCAAGATGCTGATCAAAAACCTTTCCGACGTTTCCGACCTCGATATTTCCGTTCCCGAGGAATTAAAGAACGTAATGCGCAATTACCAGAAAACGGGGTTCAGATGGCTTAAAACGCTTTCGCAGTACGGTTTCGGCGGGATTTTGGCCGACGATATGGGATTGGGTAAGTCGCTCCAGATAATCGCGCTTATAAAATCGGAAGGCAAGGGCACGAGTATTATCGTCTGCCCGACGACGCTTATTTTAAACTGGATCAGCGAGTTTGAAAAATTCGCGCCGTCCTTAAAGGTTTTGGCGGTTATGGGCAGCTTTGAGGAGCGCAAGGCAAAAATAGAGCGCGCAGGTGAATTCGACGTCGTAGTTACAAGCTATGAGCTTATGCGGCGCGACGAGGAATTTTATGCAGGCTACAAATTCAATTACGCGGTCGTTGACGAGGCGCAGTATATCAAAAACCCCGAAACGCGCAACGCCCAGTCCGTCAAACGCCTTGCCGCCTCGCACCGTTTTGCTCTTACGGGAACGCCGGTCGAAAACTCACTTGCCGAGCTTTGGTCGATTTTCGATTTCATTATGCCGCATTACCTATATTCCTACGACAAATTCAAGGATAAATTCGAGTCGGATATCGTGCGCGGCAGCGACGAAGCCGCCGGAAAGCTCAGAAAACTTGTCGCGCCGTTCATAATGCGCCGATTAAAGTCTACGGTACTCACAGAGCTTCCGCCTAAAACCGAAACGGAAATCAGCGCGGCGTTCGAGGGCGAGCAGAAAAAGCTGTATTTAGCCAACCTTTCGCTTATTAAAGACAGCGTGCGCGCCGCGGGCCCGAATGTAAATAAGGTTGTGGTTTTAAGTATGCTCACAAAACTCCGCCAAATCTGCTGCGAGCCGCGTCTGGCCTACCCCGATTATGCGGGCAACTCTGCAAAGCTTGAAACGTGTATGGAGCTCTTGACCGAAGCCGTCGCCTCGGGGCATAAGGTGCTGCTGTTTTCGCAGTTCACCTCTATGCTCGATATCGTGCGCTCACAATTAGCTGAAAAGGGCATAACCTATTACCTCTTAAAAGGCGACACCCCCAAGCCCGAAAGGATGCGGCTGGTGAACCGTTTTAATAACAACGAAACTAACGTTTTCCTCATCTCGCTCAAAGCGGGCGGGACGGGGCTAAACCTTACCGGCGCGGACGTAGTCATCCACTACGACCCGTGGTGGAACGAATCGGTTATGAATCAGGCCACCGACAGAGCCTACCGTATGGGGCAGGATAAGCCCGTACAGGTGTATAAGCTGATTTTAAAGGACTCTATCGAAGAGCGCATTTTAGCCCTGCAAAAAAAGAAAACCGCGCTCGGCTCGCTTGTCGTAGGAAAGACCCAGACGCAGACAAATTTGTCGTATGAGGATATTTTGGCTATTTTAGAATAATTATAATAAATGGGTGTCTCAGTAAGGGGTCATATACGGGCTTGAGAGTGTCAAAATGGCTTTAGCCTGAGTACATTAGAGTACACTCCTGTCGCCATTTTGCCACCTGTTACCCGTCTCTAACCCCTTCTTGAAACACCCATAATGGATTTTCGTTAGAACCGTGAGACAGCCCCTTAAGGTAGCGCGCGATGTCCTTTTTCTTCAAAGAGCGGAGAAAGCGCGCGGACCTGACACATTTATTTAGAGTTTTGCGCGGTTTGGCTTTAAGAGCGCATTTAAGAGCTTTTATGAAGGTATAAAAATGAAAAAAATATCGAAGGCGGAAGCGGCCAAAACTGCTTTGGATCTGTCGGTCATATTTCTCGGCACATTATTGATGGCTTTCGGGAACATGGCTTTTTTGAACCCGTATAATATCGTACCGGGCGGATTTACCGGTTTTGCGATAATATTAAATAAGACGGTCATCACTATGATACCGCCCGGCGTTATTTCTATTATTTTAAATATTCCGCTGTTCGCCTTTGCGCTCAAAGTGCGCGGACGTTCGTTCGGGTTTATCAGCTTTTACGGTATGCTTTGCTATTCGGTGCTTATAGACCTTACACCTCTTCTTGAGATAAATATGCACAGCATTACAAATAACGAGCCGCTGCTGGCAACTCTTTACGGCGGAGTGTTTATGGGCGTGGGCTACGGGCTGATAGTGCGGCGCGGCGGTTCGACCGGCGGAAGCGACACCCTAACGATGATAATCAGTAAGTACAGGCCCGGCATCTCGTTCGGTTCGATATTGCTGCTGATAGACGGATTTGTTGTCGTTATGTCCGGCGTGGCGTTCAGTATCGCGGGCGGCGGCATAGAGCACGGTATTCCGCCCGCGCTGTATGCGTTCCTTGTAATTTTCCTCTCGTCCCGCATTGCCGACTACGTTATAGAGGGTAAACGCAGCGCGCGCACTTACTTTATTATCTGCTCCGAGCCCGCGGCAATGTCGGCGGCAATTTTTACGAAACTTCAAAGGGGCGTCACCGCGCTGAAAGCTAAGGGGATGTACACGAACAGCGATAAAGAGGTTTTGATGTGCGTAGTCTTAAGGACGCAGAGCGCGGCGCTCAAAAAAATAGTGCTTGAAACCGACCCCAAAGCGTTCGTGGTGGCAGAAAACGTGACCGAAGTATTCGGCGAAGGCTTTATGGCGCTCGAAAATAATGTGTCTAAAGCTAAGGAAACGATGAATAAATATTTCGAGTGATTTTCCGAAATTCTAATCGTATTTATACAGCGTTTCCTTAAAGAATGAATTCTTTTCTAGTTATTCCTCATTTTGACTGCTATTGGTTAAATCCGACGCATAATTTACTAGAAAAGAAGGCGCGGCGCAGTGCCGCAACAGTTGGTTTTGACACCGACCGAGCGTATATTTAATACGTGAGAGAGGCGGCAAATCCAAGCGTAGCGGCAATCCGTCGATGAATTCTTTTCTAGTTTTCTAGCATAAAATTGAGGCGTTCCCAATTGATTATGTTAAAAAAGTCGTTTATATAGGCGGCGCGGTCGTTGTAGTGCTTGAGATAGTAGGCGTGTTCCCAAACGTCGAGGTTTAGTAAGGGCTTATAACCTGCTGACAACGGCGTCATCTGGTTGCGCGTGGTGACTATCTTTAAATTGCCGTCGCCGTCCAAAACAAGGAAGGCGTAGCCGGAGCCGAAAACGGAAAGCGCGGCGCCGGTAAATTCTTTTTTAAAGTTTTCCGCAGAACCAAAGTCTCTGTTTAAAAGCGACAAAATATTTCCGAACGGCATCTGACGCCTCGGCATCAGCCCGTCGAAGAAAAAGAAGTGATTGTACGCGCCGCCCGCGTTGCGCAGTATGCCGGTTTTGAGCGGCTCGTCGGCGGTTTGTGCGGCAGCTATCAGCTCTTCAAGCGTCATAGACTGATACTGCGGATATGAAATCAACAGCTTATTAAGGTTATCTATGTAGGTTTGCAGATGACGGTCGTGATGCAGGCGCATTGTCTTTTCGTCGATGAACGGCTCAAGCGCGTTGTACGAGTACGGGAGCGGATAGTTCTTGAAAATATAGTTTTGAGTATCCCACGAAACAGCATTATCGTTGTGCAGATAGCTTTTATTAAACATCATATTGCGTTACCTCTTCCCTATACTATATATGAAGAAAGAGGGCAAAAGGTACATTTAAAATTTTCAAATTTCTGTCGGAAGGATTTCCGTTTCTATCCATTTTCTGCCGGAAGGATTTCTATTTCTATCCATTGCGGCGGAGTTTTATAAGGCGACGCGGCGCAAACGGAGCAGTGTTCCTTTTCAAAAAGATGGAGGTAGACGCCGTTTTCAGCCAGATAGAGTGTTTTATTCAGCTCTGTTATTTGGGGCAGCCCTTTAAAAAACCGGTTTACGCCCTCGCCCGTATATTTGACGTACGCCTCCGCTAAGACCCATCTGTTTAAAAGGTAGCGGAACTTTTCTTCGCCGGACAATTTCTTTGCCGTTTCTTTTTCCTGATCTTTAAGGATTTTTGCCGCTGCTTTAATAAGCGCGCCGCGTATCTGCTCTACGTCCGCGCCGGCCTCCCGGTCGCTGACGGCGCATACGATATAGTTTTTCGAGTGCGACAAATTGAAGAAAAACCGCCCGTCCTTAAAGCGCGGCTTTCCGCCCGCGTCTGTGACGATATCGGCATCATTTATTTCCCCAAACCCTTCATAAAGTGAAATATCGCTTAAAAACCGCCGCGAGAGCTTGTCGTTTGCGGCGCGGGTCTGGGGCAAAATAGAAAAATACAGCTTAAAAACCATATAAAAAATATAGCCTAAATATGGCAAAATGTCAAACGCAGATCATAAAAGAGCGGCTAAGTATTTTTAAGCTGTTTTTAAGCAAAAAGCAAAAAATGAAAAAAATGAAAAACCGCTTGACTTTCGGCATAAGATGTACTAGAATAAATCTATAAATCTTTGAAACCGGAATCGAGTCTTTTTAGAGGATTTTTCAGAGAGCGCGTAAAGGGTGTGATGCGTGCGGATCTTGGAAAGACGAGTTGGGCCGGTCTAGATGCGGCGAGGAAATGCGCCGACGTCGGGGAGAGCCGTCGTTATCAGGCTTTAGGGTATGATAGTACCTTTTAAAAGAGGACGGCTATAAAAGCCGTTAAATCAAGGTGGCACCACGGTATATGAATTATCGTCCTTGAAAAATGCTTTTCAATGCGTTTTTCAGGGGCTTTTTATTTTATCCGGAGAATAAATGAATGCCGAAGTTAAACGCAGGGTCAGGCAAGGCTCTTTTGTCTAACATTGTCGGAAGTATCGACAAAAAAAATTTTAAGGAGAATAAGATTATGCCGAAAACATCAACCACGCCTATAAGGCTTCATTTAGAAGAAAACGAGATACCCGCATACTGGTACAATGTGCGCGCCGATATGAAGGCTAAGCACGAGCCTTTTTTGAATCCCGCAACGCTTAAACCCTGCACGGCGCAGGAGCTTGAGAGGGTGTTTTGCAAGGAGCTTGTAAAACAGGAGCTGGATCAGCAAACGCGCCTTATCAAGATACCGGACGGACTAAGGAAGTTCTATCTTTCCACGCGCCCCGCGCCGCTTATCCGCGCCAAATTTTTAGAGGACGCGCTCGGAACGCCCGCGCAGATATATTACAAGCACGAGGGTAATAATACTTCCGGCTCCCACAAGCTCAATTCCGCGGCGGCGCAGGCATATTATGCCAAAGAAGAGGGGCTCACATCGCTGACTACCGAAACCGGAGCGGGGCAATGGGGCACCGCGCTTTCTATGGCGTGCGGATTTTACGATATTGCGCTCACAGTTTATATGGTTAAGGTTTCCAGCCAGCAAAAGCCCTATCGCAAGGCGGTCATAGAAACTTTCGGCGCAAACCTTATCCCCTCGCCCTCGGAAACTACGGAAGTCGGCAGAAAAATTTTAGCGGAGAATCCCGGAACGGGCGGCTCTTTGGGCTGCGCTATTTCTGAAGCCGTTGAAACTGCGGTAAAAACTGCCGGATGCCGTTACGTTTTGGGCAGCGTGCTCGATCACGTCGTGCTGCACCAGTCCATTATCGGGCAGGAGTGCAAGGCGGCGTTCGATAAATACGATATAAAGCCCGACATTATAATTGGCTGCGCGGGCGGCGGCTCTAATCTCGGCGGCCTTATTTCGCCGTTTATCGGAGATAAGATAAACGGAAAATCCGACACGCGTTTTATAGCAGTCGAACCGGCCTCATGCCCCTCTTTGACGCGCGGCAAATACGCCTACGACTTCGGCGACACCGGCAAAACTACTCCGCTTATGAAGATGTATACTCTCGGTAGCGGCTTTATGCCCTCGTCCAGCCACGCGGGCGGGCTGCGCTACCACGGTATGAGCCCGATAGTTTCAAAGCTGTATCACGACGGTTATATGGAAGCCAGAAGCGTCGCGCAGACGGAGGTTTTTGCGGCGGCTAAATATTTTGCTAAGGTGGAAGGCATCCTTCCCGCGCCCGAATCCGCCCACGCTATCAAGGGCGCGATAGATGAGGCGCTCGTCTGCAAAAAAACCGGCGAAAAGAAAACGATCCTTTTCGGCCTGACCGGAACGGGCTACTTCGATATGGCCGCATATATGGAGTACAATAACGGCAATATGAAGGACTATATCCCTACCGATGAAGATTTAGCAAAGGGCTTTGCCTCGCTTCCCGTCGTTTAAGGCGCGGTGCGGACTATAAAAACACGCTTTGCCGCCTTTGCTTAAAAACATTCATTGTCCGCGCATAAATTTTAGCAAAATGTTGAAAAACCTTTGCGTCTGTGATATAATAAACTTATGGAAAAAAAATATGTCCTTTCGCTCGACCAGGGTACGACAAGCTCAAGAGCGATACTTTTTGATAAGAACGGAACCGCGGTAGAAAAGGTTTCAAAGGAATTTAAGCAGATATACCCGCAGCCCGGATGGGTAGAGCATGACGGTGAGGATATCTTTTCGTCCGTTATGTACTGCATAAGGGAAGTCATTGAAAAGGCGGGAATTAAAGCGGAAGAAATAGATTCTCTGGGCATTACGAACCAGCGCGAAACTACCCTTGTCTGGAACAAGGAAACAGGCAGGCCGGTACACAATGCTATCGTGTGGCAATGCCGCAGGACGGGAGGCTATTGCGAGGAGCTGAAAGAGCGCGGATACGAGCCGATGATACGCGCAAAAACCGGCTTAGTAGCGGACGCATACTTTTCCGCAACCAAGCTAAAGTGGCTGCTAGATACCGTA
This sequence comes from Eubacteriales bacterium, assembly GCA_031553855.1. Lineage (GTDB taxonomy): Bacteria > Bacillota > Clostridia > Christensenellales > Pumilibacteraceae > RACS-047. Next base: position 45,720 of record JAVBKW010000002.1, read on the forward strand.
GAAGGCGTTAAAAACGATGCCCAAAGCGGAAAGCTGCTTTTCGGCACTGTAGATACATACCTGATGTGGCGTTTTTCCGGAGGCAAAATATTCGCAACAGACTACACAAATGCGTCGCGCACGATGCTTTACAATATACATGAAAGGCGTTGGGACGAGGAGCTTTTAAAGTTTTTTTCTGTTCCCTCAATTATGCTGCCGGAGGTTTTTGCCTCGTCGCATTTATACGGCTGCACCGACCCGGAAATTTTCGGCGCGCGCATTCCCGTCTGCGGCGTCGCCGGCGACCAGCAGGCCGCGCTTTTCGGGCAGTTATGCACCGAAAAAGGCAGTATCAAAAATACGTACGGTACTGGCTGTTTCCTTTTGATGAATACCGGCAAAACGGCGGTAAATTCAAAGAGGGGGCTTATAACTACCTTAGCAGCGTCTTTAGATACTCAGCCGGATTACTGTTTAGAGGGCAGCGTGTTTGTGGGCGGGGCTGTGGTGCAATGGCTGCGCGACGAAATGGGGCTTATTGCAACTTCGGCCCAATCCGAGGAGCTTGCCGTTTCTGTCCCCGATTCAGGCGGCGTGTATTTCGTTCCCGCGTTCACAGGCCTTGGCGCGCCGCATTGGGACGCCTCCGCAAAAGGAATGATTTGCGGCATAACCCGCGGAACGACAAAAGCGCATATAGTGCGCGCGGCCCTAGAGTCGGTAGCGTTTCAGGTTTTTGACGTTATGCACGCTATGGAAAGCGATACCGGCGCGAAAATAAAAACGCTGAACGTAGACGGCGGAGCTAGCGCAAACGATTTTTTAATGCGGTTCCAGTCCGGCATTTCCTCGTGCGAAGTTGTGCGTCCGCAAATGAAGGAGCTTACTTCCCTCGGAGCGGCGTACCTTGCGGGGCTTAAAACCGGATTTTTTGAAAGCGTAGAAAAGCTCAAAAAGCTTTCGCAAAAAAGCACGGACGTTTTTCATCCTGCTTTAGACGAGGACACGCGGCAAAAAAGGCTGTTTGAATGGGAAACGGCTGTCGCAAGGACGAAAATCCGCTAAAAGGCCTGAAAAAGGCAAGGGCGCGCTTTTGAAAACGGCCGCCGCACCAAAAAGAGAGCCGCTCTTTGAAAAAAACTATAAAACAATTATTTAAAGTAAAGAGGTTTTAACCTTAAAATGAAAATAGAAGCGTTTGATTATATAAAAAGAGCAACAAAAGAGCTGAACGCGCAGAAAGCGCCGCTTGAGACCGCCGCGGCGGAGCTTTCGGGTTATCTGCAAAAAATATTTGAATCCTCCGACGACGCTGTCAGCTTTATTTCGCGAATCAAAACTGCGGACAGCCTGCGTGAAAAGATCATAAGAAACGAGCTGTATAAAAAATATGACCTCAACAAAATGTTCGAGAGCCTTTCCGATATTATCGGAGTGCGTATCGGCTGCCGGTTTTTAAAGGATGAAAAGGGCATATACGAGCGTCTTAAGCGGCACTTCTTTTTGGAGAATGAATACGGGCTCAACTATCATCCCGACAACCCCAATATTTGCTTGAAGCTCTGCACCCAGCAGCCGGAGCGCCAGCATAACGGTTTTGACATCTACCGCATCGACGGATACGTGATAAACGGCAAAAAGTACAGATTCGAGCTGCAGATCAAATCGCTTATAAACAATTTTTGGTCGGATATCGAGCATAAGATCATCTACAAAAACAAACGCTATTTAGGCGGCGATAATTTTATACGCGACCTTATGAATTCGATTTACGCTAACCTTGTCAATATAGATATGCAGCTTAGTATGCTGTTCGACCGCAGCGTGGACCGTTCCAACACCGAGTTTTTCGCGCAGACGGAAAACATCATCACGGTTATGATGGATGAGCTGTCAAGCGAGCTTGTAGAGTATAAAACCGGAATTGCCGTCAATATGAACGAGTATTCGCAAAGCCTTGTGCATTACATACTTACAAGCTCGTCGTTCAAAAAAGCGTCCGATAAGAATCAGGAAATATATTCGGGCGTGGTGATGAATCTTATCTCGCGACTTCAGAGCATAGAGTTTATGCAGATACCTATCGGCGAGGAAATAGCCTTGCCCCAAAATATTGAGTATGGCGACGAGCTGCAAAAAGTCTGCGGGGAAAAATTCCGCAGCGAGGTCAATTCCGATTTTTTCGTCAACACTTTTTTTCACATCCTCTTCAGCCTCGAAACGGGGAACGACCTTTCGGATTTTTTAAGCTTTGTGAGTTATTTTGCCGATAATTTCAGAAAAGTCCATAAGGATATGACTGAAAAAGAAGTGATTGAACTCGCCGGAAACAGCCGCCCGCAAAAGCTGATCTGCGTAAAGTAAAAAGGCGCTGTATCAACGATTGAAAATGACTTGATTTTAAAAAGGTTATATTATATAATGACTATTCTTTCACGGAAATTTTGTTATAGACACGGAGGTTAAAATATACTTATGAAAAGATTATTCACGTCTGAAAGCGTTACGGAAGGGCATCCCGACAAAGTTTGCGATACGATTTCGGATTCGGTTTTAGATGAAATACTCACCCAGGACCCTGATTCGAGAGTCGCATGCGAAACCTGCGTTACGACGGGTTTTGTGCTTGTTATGGGCGAAATTACGACCAACGCCTACGCCGACGTTGAGGCCATAGCGCGAAAAGCGATAAAGAACATCGGCTACATCGACAGCGCGCTGGGTTTTGACGCGCTTTCCTGTTCGGTTATGACGACTATCCACAGCCAAAGCCCCGATATCGCAATGGGCGTGGATAAATCGCTTGAGGTCAAAAGCGGAGCGGGCGACGACTACGACCTTACCGGCGCGGGCGATCAGGGTATGATGTTCGGCTACGCGTGCAACGAAACGCCGCAGCTTATGCCGTTGCCCATAACGCTTGCCCACGCGCTCACGCGCCAGCTTACAAAGGTGCGGAAAGACAAGACCCTTAATTATCTGCGTCCGGACGGAAAGGCGCAGGTAACGGTCGAATATGTAAACGATTTACCCGTCAGAGTCGATACTGTTGTAGTTTCCGCCCAGCACGACCCTGATACCGATATGGCAAAGCTTGCTTTTGATATAAAGGAGCAAGTCATAAAAAAAGCGATACCCGCAAATCTTTTGGACGATAAAACTAAATTTTACATTAACCCCACGGGCAGCTTTGTAGTGGGCGGCCCTATGGGCGATTCGGGCCTTACCGGCAGGAAGATAATCGCCGACACCTACGGCGGATATTGCCCGCACGGCGGCGGCGCGTTTTCGGGAAAGGACCCCACAAAGGTAGACCGCAGCGCGTGCTATATGGCGCGTTACGTGTGCAAAAATATTGTCGCCTCAAATATGGCGGACAGATGTGAAATGCAGGTCAGCTACGCTATCGGCGTGGCGCGGCCGGTTTCGGTTTATATCGATACCTTCGGTACGGGAAAACTGCCCGACGATAAAATAACCGAAATAGTCTTAAAGGAGTTCGATCTGCGCCCCAAGGCCATCATCGACAAGCTGGATCTTAAAAAACCTATCTACGCCAAAACCGCCAACTACGGGCATTTCGGCAATCCTGATTTTGCATGGGAAAAAACCGATAAGGCTCATATTCTCCAAGAATATTTAAAATAGTATGGAAAAAATAAAAAGCTTTACCGTAGACCATTTGGTTCTTCAAAAGGGCCTCTATCTGAGCCGCGCGGACGGCGGTATTATAACTGCCGACCTTAGGATGTGCGCGCCCTATAAGGACGCTCTTTTATCTAACGCCGCGCTCCATTCTTTAGAGCATATCTTAGCTACGGTTTTAAGGAACGGCCGCCTCAAAGAAAATGTCGTATACGTCGGCCCTATGGGCTGCCAGACCGGCTTTTACTGCCTGTTTAGGGATGCGGCGGAAAAGGAAATAGTGTCTGAAATAGTCGCGGCTTTTAAGTACATCGCGCAAACAGATTTTGATATGCCGGGCAGCTCCGAAGCAGAATGCGGCAATTGCCGTAATTTAAGCGTTCTTGAGGCTAAAGATGCGGCAAAAAACTATTATGCCGTAATTAAAAATAAAACCGTTTTCGATGAATACCGGTGATTTTGCCGGCTTTTATAAAGGCGTCCGGCGGCGTTAATTAAAATAACTTGCGATAGATTATAATTTGATTAAATTAACTCAATTAAAATATGATTCTATTGACAAAACCATACTCTTTTTGTAAAATATCCTTGTAATATATCAAGGAGAGAGTGAAAGAGTTATGGGGATTTTGAAGAATATTGAATGGTCTCAGGATATGAAGGGTACGCTCGTATATAAATACGACATAAAGAACGACTACGTTTCAAAGGGCAGCGTTCTGACCGTTCGCGAGGGGCAGGTAGCGGTGTTTTGCCATAAAGGAAAAATGGCGGACGTTTTCTTGCCCGGATACTATAAATTAGACACAAGCAGCATTCCCGTTCTTACTAAATTGATGTCGTGGAAATACGGTTTTGAAAACCCTTTCCGCTCCGATATTTACTACGTCAATACGACGCAGTTCACCGATCAGAAGTGGGGCACGTCCAACCCCATAATTTTGCGCGACGCCGATTACGGCGCGATCCGCATAAGGGGATTCGGCACGTTCTCGTATAAGGTGGACGACGCTTTTGTTTTCCTCACCGAGCTTTCCGGAACAAACCCCACGTTCCGCACTTCCGATATCGCCGAATACTTAAAGAGTATCGTTATAATGGGCATCACCGACGCTTTAGGCGAAAGCAAAGTCCCGCTGCTGGATATGGCGGCAAACCTTATGGAGCTTTCAAGGACGGTCGAGGTTAAGCTTGCCGAGGATTTTAAGGCTATCGGTTTGAGGCTCGTCAAATTCAACTTCCAGAACTTCTCTCTGCCCGAGGAGCTTGAAAAAGCGCTGGATCAGAGCGCAAGCCTTGGAATGATACAGAATAAAATGGGAACTTATATGCAAAAGGCGCAGGCCGACGCAATGCTGGCAGCCGCAAAAAACCCCGGAACGGCGGGAGCGGCGATGGGCGCGGGCATGGGCCTTGGCATGGGCGCGGGCATGGGTACGATGTTCAACGGAATGATGAACGCCAATATGCACAGTCAGGACAATCAGCCCGCCCAAAATAAAGCTTCTTGCTCTAAATGCGGCGCATCTATAAACGCAAACGCAAAATTCTGCCCCGAATGCGGCGCGCCGAACGGGTCTGTATGCCCCAAATGCAAAGCGTCCGTTAAAGCAAACGCAAAATTCTGCCCCGAATGCGGCGCGTCGATGTCTGCCGTCTGCCCTAAATGCAGAGCAGCGGTCAAGTCCGGCGCAAAATTCTGCCCCGAGTGCGGTGAGAAGATATAAAAAATGGCAGAAACGGAAATTAAAGAGGAATATTTTGAGCCCGTAAAAACGCAGACGGACATAGCGAAATGCCCTTCCTGCGGCGCGAATATGATATTTTCCGCCGAAAAACAGGTGCTTAAATGCGAGTTCTGCGGTACGGAACAGGGCTTTGAAATGCAAAAGAACGCAGAGCTTGAGTTTTCAAGGCTGCTTGAAATAAACAGCTCATGGACGGACGAAACGAAGGTTTTTTGCTGCTCTAACTGCGGCGCGAAAGAGGTCGTTTCAAGGTCGGATATAGCAAAAAGCTGTTCGTTCTGCGGAACGAGCAATATCGTGGAAACAAACGAGCTGTCCGGACTAAAGCCGAACGCCGTCGTGCCTTTCAAGATTTCTAAAGAGGACGCAAATAAGCGCGCGGTAGTCTGGGCAAGAAAGAGGTTTTTCGCGCCGAAAAAGTTTAAAAAGAGCATCGACACAGAGGATATAAACGGCGTATACAATCCGGCCTTTACCTTCGATACCGATACGCTTTCGGTATACAGCGGAAGGCTTGGCAAACGCTACACCACCACAAGCCGCGTAAACGGCAAAACGGTCACGCAGACTCACATCAGATATTTCAGTATAAGCGGCACGTATTCGATGTTTTTCGACGATATCCTTATTCAGGCCTCGTCGGCGATAGGTCAGAAAACTATCCAAAAGCTGCAGCCGTTCAATACCAACGAGTCGAGCGCGTACACCAAAGATTTTTTGCACGGCTACGCTGCTACGCAATACACAAAAGACGGCGCCGCCTGCTGGAACGAGGCCAAAAAGGTCATCGATAAAAAGGTCCGCTCCGGAATTTTGTCTAAGTACGATTATGACGTCGTAGACAGCCTCACTATCCGCACCGACTGCCGCAGGATCACATATAAATATCTGCTATTGCCTATTTACGTCGGGCATTTCAACTGGCGGCATAAGCTTTACAACTTTTTTGTGAGCGGCTATAACGGCAAGGTTACCGGGAAAATGCCGGTTTCCGCGCTCAAAGTGCTTGGCGTGGCGGGGCTCGGCCTTTTGGTTGCGGGCGGTATTATTGCGTTGATACTCTTGTCTGCCGCGGGAATAATTTAGCTAAAGCTTACTTAAATCAGCTCCGATCAGAGTCTTGCTTTAAGCAATATCACAGAACATATTTTTATCAAAAAAGCCTTCAAAAAAATGAAAGCTTTACAGGAGAGAGAAATGATCAAACTTTTTATTTCGTTGACAAATCTTGAAACAATATTGGTAGCCGTAGCGGCGGGGCTTTTTGCCGTAGCCGTAGCTGCTCTTATCACGGCGATCGCCGCTTTTAAAAAAATCAAGAAAATGAAATCTACTGAAGTGCGCACCGAAAAAGTTATCATAGAAAACGGAGTGCGCTACACGCCTTCCGACACGGTCGAAAAAAAGGACGGCGCGGATAAGGTCTCGCATATCAAGGGCGACGCCGTTTTAAAACGCGGAGTAGAGTACATCGTTTCTAAGAACGGCGGGCTGCTTCCCGGCAAATATACGATACTTGCCGCAGACGAAAAGGGCGAAAGCTTTTATGTGCGTATCGGCGGGTTCGTGCGCGAATACTACCACAACACCCCCGTAGTTTTAAGCGAAGGCGACATTATCTGTTCGGTGAGTAATACGATAGTTTTGCGTTAAAAAAGAGGCATTGAGCGTTTAAGGCCAACGTTGCCCGCCAAAGCGCGCGAACCATTTCTTTCCTAGTAAATTGTGCGTCGGCAAAAAGCCGGTTGCAGACAAAAGGAGATCAAATTATGAGCAAGAAGTTTTTATTTAATTTTATATTGTCGCTTACAGCCGTCGCGGTTGCAGTTATATGGCTGCTGTCGATAATTTTTCCCGAATCGGAGCTTGGCGGCTTTAACCTTTTATGGGTCGCCGCGATTTTGTCGGGCGTGGCGGGGCTTTTGTTTATTATGCGCGGCGTTTTTGTCAAAGGCGCGGGCCCGCTCAAAAAGCTTAATATTTTCTTCGGCGCGGGGCTGCTTGTCATAACGCTTTTAGCCGTAGTCCAAATTTTTACGCTGGAGAATAAATACGTTCTTCCCATCATCGCTATCATTGCCACCGCCGCGCTTCTGCTAAGCGTCGTAGCCGTAGGAGGCAAGGCGTGGGACACAGGCGATAACCAGAAAGTAGGCTACAAAAACTACTATGAAAGAAAAGCCGAGGAAGAAAAAAAGAATAAGGATAAATAGTTTTTAAATGCCCGCTCAAAAAAATTGAGCGGGCATTTTAACATTTTAGATAATACGGTAAAGTTTTTCTTGATAAAAATGTCAAAATTTATTACAATATTATAATGAAAGAAAAAATCGACGCATACCTCAAGGATAAGGCTTTTAACTTTATCGGCGAGGCAAACCCTAAGATAAAACAGGTAAAGGGAATAATTTCAAACACCAAGCCTAATCCGCAGAAGCTTTTTATTGCGGAAGGCCTTTGGGCGTATAAAAAGGTCATCGAGTTTTCCACGCCCGTGTCGTCGGTGATAGTCTGCCCCGAGCATATACGCACGGAGGAGGCTTTTACCGCGCTTAAAGAGGTTTGCGCAAAGTGTTCAGAGCTTTACGCAGTTTCGGAAAAGACCTACGAGAAAATTTCCGAGCGCGATAAGCCCGACGGGCTTATGGCTATTGCCGCGCTGCCAAAGTATGATTTAGACGATTTTAAAACCGACGATAAAAGCGTGGTGCTTGTGCTTGACGGCATTGAAATTCCCGGCAACGTCGGAACTATGCTCAGAATGGCGGACGGAGCGGGGCTGGACGCGGTGTTCATCTGCAATAAACGCGCGCGGCTTACTCATCCAAAAACCATAAAGGGCAGTATGGGCGCGATATTGAGCGTGCCGGTTTTTGAGTTCGAGGAAGTGGGCGATTGCCGCAGCTGGCTGTATAAAAACGGCTTCAACGTCTACCTTGCCGACACAAGAGCCGAAAAGCATTATTTCGACGTTCCGTTCGGGCATAAAACCGCGCTTGTTATGGGCAGCGAACGCTACGGTATAACAAGGGAGTGGTACGAGGGCGAGTACCTTATGATCTCTATCCCCATGATGGGCAAATGCGATTCGCTCAACGTCGGGGTCGCCGCAACGGTTTTAGCTTACGAGGCGTCGGTGAAAAATAAGCTGGGCGCGAGAAAGTAAAAATAAGACAACAAGGGCAACAAGTTCAGTAAAACAACAAGATTGTGAGAAAGTTTATAAAATCACCCATTAGTTCACACTCTTGTTAAGGGAGAGCAGTAAATGTTTCATTTCAGGAAAAGATTAAGAGAGCTTGCGCGCGAGGAAAAAGAGTATGAGCGCAAGCTGGATATAGACGATAAAGGGCGGCTTGTTTTAGACGTTAAGCTCGGCAGTATTTCAGACGCCTACTCTAAATATTCGCCGCAAAAAGATTTGAGGCTCGAGCCGGAGCTGAAAGAGTATTTTGAAAGTGAAAATATCGTTCTTGAAAATCCGCTTGTTATCAAGGTTTATAACGATGAGCTGAAAGAGAGTAAAATAGAGCAGGAAACGCTTACCGGCATATTAAAAAATTCATTTTGCTGCGAGCGAAGAAAGCTTTTTAAGTCGCGCAGGTTTAATAATTTAGTGAGCCTTTGGTGTTTAATAGTCGGGCTTGTTATTCTTGCGGCCAGCTTTTCGATTCAATTCCTGCCTTTTCTTCAAAACATTATTTTCAGTTCGCTGGAAATTCTAGCATGGGTATTTTTATGGGAGGCGGCGGACCTGTTCTTTTTCCAAAGGCCCGGCCTTAACGCCCGCTACGTCCATTACTCAAAGCTATGCAGCGCGGATGTAGAGTTTTTTAGTGGGTGTTCCAATAAGGGGTCATATACGGGTTACGTGTGTCAAAATGGCTAAGTCGAGTACATTAGAGTACACTCCTGTCGCCATTTTGCCACCTGTTACCCGTCTCTAACCCCTTCTTGAAACACCCCTATGGATTTTTCTTATAGCCGAAAGACAGCCCTAAAGAAAGGAGCGAAAGCATCAGCCTAAGACACTATTGCTAGCCTTGAATTTAATTGCTTTTAAGCCTGAATTTATGCTATACTGGGCAAGACCAAATCAAAACTTTTTTTAAACGGAGAAATTTTATGAGCGCGAAACCCACCTATTATATAACTACGCCTATATATTACCCGAGCGGCAAATGGCACATCGGGCATTGCTACACCACTGTCTGCTGCGACGCGATGGCGCGTTATAAGAGAATGAGCGGTTACGACGTTTTTTATCTTACGGGCACGGACGAGCACGGGCAAAAGATCGAAAAGAGGGCGGAAAGCTCCGGCGTTAGCCCTAAAGAGTTTGTGGACGCTCTTGTAGACAACATCAAACAGCTTTGGGAGCTGCTTGATATTTCCTACGATAAATTTATCCGCACGACGGACGCCTATCACGTCGAGGCGGTCCAGAAGATTTTTAAGAAGCTCTATGAGAGCGGAGATATTTATAAGTCCGGCTACAAGGGCAAATACTGCACCCCCTGCGAGTCGTTCTGGACGGAAAGCCAGCTGGTTGGCGGCAAATGCCCCGACTGCGGAAGAGATGTCGTCGAAACGGAGGAGGAATGCTACTTTTTCCGTCTTTCCAAGTATTCCGGCCGCATACGCAAGCTTTTGACGGAGACCGGCTTTTTAGAGCCGTCCTCGCGCGTGAACGAGATGGTCAATAACTTTATCGACGCAGGCCTTGAGGACTTAGCCGTTTCGCGCACGTCGTTCAAGTGGGGCGTGCCGGTATCGTTCGACGACAAGCACGTCATCTACGTCTGGATAGACGCGCTTTCAAACTACATCACAGCCCTCGGCTTTATGTCGGACGACGATTCGCTCTATAAAAAATACTGGCCGGCCGACCTTCATATGATGGCAAAGGAAATCGTGCGTTTCCATTCGATCATCTGGCCCGCTATTTTGATGGCGCTGGGCGAACCGGTACCCAAAAAAGCGTACGGGCACGGCTGGATTTTGTTCGGCGGCGATAAGATGAGTAAGTCCAAGGGCAACGTCGTGGATCCGTTTATTTTGGCGGAGCGTTACGGCGTAGACAGCGTGCGGTATTTTCTCTTGCGCGATATAACCTTTGGTACGGACTCAAATTATTCCTCGGAAATTTTCATCAACCGCATAAACACCGACCTTGCAAACGATTTAGGCAACCTCACAAAACGTACGCTTGCAATGAGCCGTCAGTATTTTGAGGGAAAGGTCAAAAAAGGGACGCCGACGGAGTTCGACGCAGACTTTATTTTGAAAATAGACGCCTTAAAAGCCGGAGTGGACGAGAGGATAGATAAGCTCAACATAAACCGTGCGCTTGAATTTATTTTTGACCTTATAGGAGCTGCTAATAAATATATCGATAACACGAAGCCCTGGGCGCTCAATAAGGAAGGGAAAACGGACGAGCTTTCAAGCGTTATTTACAATCTTTTGGAGGCAATAAGGGTCAGCACGAATATGCTTGCGCCGTTCCTTACCAAAACGCCCGCGATAATTTTTGACGCGCTGGGATTAAAGCTGCCCTCAGATTTTAAAAACGCGAAATACGGCGCAGTAAAAAGCTATCAGACTAAGGAAACGGAAACCCTTTTCCCCAGGTTCGATTTAAAGAAAGAGCTCGACGAGCTTGAAAAAATAGCCGGAGCGGATAAAGAGATAAAGGCCGAACCGGCAAAAGAACAAAAGATTGAAAAAGCGGCGGAGAAAAAGGAAGAAAAGAAAGTGGCCGAACAAATCACAATAGACGAATTTTTTAAAACAGAATTAAAGGTCGCGCTCGTAACGGGTGCGGAAAGGGTCGCAAAGTCCGAAAAGCTGTTAAAGCTTACCGTCCGTATAGGCGAAGAGGAGCGGACGGTCGTTTCCGGTATAGCAAAAAGCTATTCACCCGAGGAAATGGTCGGCAAAAGCGTCGTTATAGTTTATAATTTAAAGCCCGCGAAATTGTGCGGCATAGAAAGCCAGGGTATGATACTGTGCGCTACCGGCGAAAACGGCAAGGTCGTTCTCGTTAGCCCTGAAACGGTCGTAGACAGCGGTGCTGAGGTATGCTGACCGACACCCATGCCCATCTTTCCGATTTCTCCGACCTAGAAAGCGAGATAATAAATAAAATGGGCGCGGACGATTTGGGCACGATCATCGCCGCCTCGTACGACCTTGATTCCGCTTACAAATCACGCGATATCGCGCAAAAAAATAAGGATATATATTTTACCGCCGGAGTCCATCCCTCAAACACCGCCTTTTTAAAAGGCGAAGGCACGGAGGCGTTCCTTGCAGCTATGAAAAACCCCGCCTCGCCGGCGGCCGGAGTTATAGGCGGCAGGCCAGCGTACTGCGAAGAATTGCTTGCCCTCTCGCGCGGCCCTAAATGCGTCGCGATAGGCGAGATAGGCTTAGATTATCATTACGAGGATACGAACAGGGAAGTTCAGAAGCTTGAGCTTTTGCGCCAGTTAGACGTTGTAGAGGCGGCGGATCTTCCGGTTGTGTTCCACGTCCGCGATTCATACGAGGATATGCTGGATATCATTAAAAGCAATCTTCATAAGCTGCCGCGCCGCGGCGTTATGCATTGTTTCGCCGGTTCGCTTGAAACGGCGAAAATTTATGTGGATATGGGTTTTTATATCTCGTTTTCCGGCGTTATAACGTTTAAAAATGCAAAAAAGTTTCCCGAAATAATCCGCGCGCTGCCAAAAGACAGGGTATTGATTGAAACCGACTGCCCGTATTTAGCGCCCGATCCGTACAGGGGGCAAACTAACTACCCTAAATACGTCAGGCGCGTAGCGGAAAAGCTGAGCGAAATATGGGGAACGGACTACGAAGAGGCGGCGGCGCTGACAAGCGCTAATGCGCGCGCCATATTTACTAAAATAAAGGACTAAACGTGAAGACAATTCATCGCCGCATACGGGCTACGCTTGTCTTGCCTCGTCGGTTGCGTATGTGAAATACGCGCCGCTTCCTCGGCAATCCAACTGTTGCCCGCTTGCGCCGCGACTTATCTTTCACTACTTTTTGTAATATTATGAGGTCATGAGTATAAAAATGAAAAAAGGCATAAAATTTATTTATGAGCTGGGCGGCAATTTGTATATCAATTTAACAAACCGTTGCTGCAACGACTGCGAATTTTGTTTAAGGCGCAACGGCGACGGAGTCAAGGACAACGCGACTCTCTGGCTGTGCCGCGAGCCTTCTTATAGGGAAGTAATCAGTTTAATTAAAAAAGTCGATTTTGAATATAGCGAGGCCGTGTTTTGCGGCTACGGCGAAAGCACCTATAAGGTCGCCGAAATGGTCGAGATCGCCGACTACCTGCACAGCATAGGCAAAAAAACGCGGCTCAACACAAACGGGCTTGGCAACGCGATAAACGGAATAAACATAGTCCCGCTTTTAGAGGGCAAAATCGACGTGGTGTCCGTTTCGCTCAACGAGTCCGACCCTGCGCGCTACGACGCTATCTGCCACTCCGTCTACGGCCCCGACGCCTACGGCTATATTCAGGACTTTACTAAAAAATGCGTGGACGCCGGTATCAAAACCATTATGACCGTCGTAGACGTTATCCCGCCTGAAGAAATCGAAAAATGCCGCAAAATTTGCGAGTCCACCGGCGCAATTTTCCGGGTAAGAAAACATATATCCAATAATTCAAGCTATACTTAAAAACATACAAAAACCTCTCTTTGCTTAGGCATCGGAGAGGTTTTTTAAATTACGCGCGCGTACAAAAGCCCGGTAAAGATTTGCCGCAAAACTTTGCCGCAATATCGACAACCTACTTAATTTCTACGCGCGCTGTTAAAGGTAGGGTAAAGAGCCTAGTATTAAGCTTTCGCGGCTGAAAACACCCTTTAAAGCCGTTAAACGACGCGCTCGAAAAAATAGTTTACTTATTCGGGGTTAAAGTTAGTCAAAAACGCTTTCTTTTTGGCTATAAGCGTGGTATAATATCCTTAAGGAAACGCCGGATATTTATTCCGTTTCCTAAGAAAAATTTTAAATCAGATCAATATAATTCCGACAGTATTTTTATATGTTTTTATCTAAAGGAGAGTCTATGGCACAGGACAAAGAGTTGCATTATGACGCGAGTAATATTCAGGTACTTGAAGGGCTCGACCCCGTAAGAAAGCGTCCGGGTATGTATATCGGTTCGACGGACGAGAGAGGGCTTCACCATTTAGTTATCGAGATAGTCGATAACAGCGTGGATGAGGCGTTGGCCGGCTTTTGCGACACTATCGACGTCACCATCACGCCAGAGGGCGCGTGCTCGGTAGTTGATAACGGAAGGGGTATACCCGTCGATATCCATCCCAAAGAAAAGGTTTCGGCTCTTCAGCTCGTTTTAACTAAGCTGCACGCGGGCGGTAAGTTCGGCGGCGGCGGATATAAGGTCAGCGGCGGCTTGCACGGCGTGGGGCTTTCGGTCGTAAACGCGCTGTCTGAATGGCTAGAGGTCGAGGTCTATAAGAACGGCAAGGTCTACGCGCAAAAATACAACCGCGGAGTGCCTATGCGCGCGCTCGCGGAGTCCGGCAAAACAAAGCTGAACGGAACGAAGATCACATTTTTCCCCGACCCCGACATCTTTGAAACTATCGAGTTCACATACGAATTTTTGCGCACAAGGCTAAGAGAGGTCGCCTATCTTAATAAGGGGCTTTCCATTAACCTTGAAGATATGCGAAAGGGTCGCGAAAAGAAGGAATCCTTCCGGTTCGACGGCGGTATTTCAGATTTTGTCGAGTACCTCAACCGCAGCAAGGAAACGCTTTTCCCTACAGTCGTTTACACAGAGCAGGTCTATAAAGAAAATATAGTCGAAATAGCTATGCAGTATAACGACAGCTATAACGAAATAATTTATTCCTACGCCAACAACATCAATACGGAAGAGGGCGGCACTCATTTAGTCGGCTTTAAAAACGGCCTCACCAAAATCATCAACGATTACGCCAAAAAGCAGAATATGTTCAAGAATGACGAGGAAAAGCTTTCGGGCGAGGACGTTCGCGAGGGCTTGACGGCTATCGTCAGCGTCAAGCTTATGGACCCGCAGTTTGAGGGCCAGACCAAAACTAAGCTTGGCAACTCCGAAATGCGAGGGCTTGTAGAAAAGGCGCTCACAGAGGGACTGGGAACGTATTTAGAAGAGAATCCGGCGCAGGCAAAAGAGCTTATTTTAAAATGTATAACAGCCCAGCGCGCCAGAGACGCGGCAAGAAACGCAAGAGAGCTTACGCGCCGCAAGGGTTTTTTAGAATCGACAACATTGCCCGGAAAGCTTGCCGACTGCACCGATAAGGACCCGGCGCATTGCGAAATATATATTGTCGAGGGCGACTCGGCGGGCGGCACGGCAAAGCAGGGGCGCGACAGGCGTTTTCAGGCGATACTTCCGCTCAGAGGCAAAATTTTAAACGTTGAAAAGGCAAGGCTTGCAAGGGTTTTGGAAAATGCCGAGATAAAGGCGATGATAACGGCTTTCGGCTGCGGCGTGGGCGAGGATTTCGACGAATCAAAGCTCCGCTACGGCAAAATAATTTGCATGACCGACGCGGACGTTGACGGCAGCCATATCAGGATACTTCTGCTCACGTTCTTCTTCCGCTACATGAAGCCGCTTGTCGAAAACGGCCACGTCTATATAGCCCAGCCGCCGCTTTATAAAATAGCCAAAGGCAAGAATCAGGAATACTACTGCTACTCCGATAAGGAATTAAGCGACAAGCTCAACGAACTGGGAAGAAAGGGCACCGAAGTTCAGCGCTATAAGGGCCTTGGCGAAATGAACGCGGAACAGCTCTGGGACACTACCATGAGCCCCGAACACCGTACTCTTTTGCAGGTCACAATGGACGACGCCTACGAGGCCGACGAAATATTCACAGTCCTTATGGGCGAGGTTCCGGAATTAAGGCGCAAGTTTATTGAGGATAATGCTAAGCTTGTTAAGGAATTAGACATATAGTTTTAAGGCTTATAAGCGTCGTGATGCGGCGTCAACATCGGTTTTTTGACCGCTTGAGTATGTCAAAATACACTTCGCGTCCAAAAAACCTCGTT
This sequence comes from Eubacteriales bacterium, assembly GCA_031553855.1. Taxonomy (GTDB): domain Bacteria; phylum Bacillota; class Clostridia; order Christensenellales; family Pumilibacteraceae; genus RACS-047. Next base: position 61,217 of record JAVBKW010000002.1, read on the forward strand.
TCCTTGCCTGGCTCGCTTCTGAGCCTTTAAACGGCTGAATCGGACAAAACGGCAAATCCTTTAAACAGCCGAATTGGACAAAACGGCAAAAACCATTAACATAAATAATAAGGAATCAATTTATGGCAAAGAAAAAGAAAGACGAAGAGTTTATTATCGAGGATAACACCAAGGTAGTTAAGCGTCAGCTTAAAGAAGAAATGGAGAAATCGTTCATAGCCTATGCTATGGCGGTCAACGTTTCGCGCGCCATACCCGACGTGCGCGACGGGCTAAAGCCGGTTCACCGCAGGATACTGTACGCGATGAGCGAGCTTAATTTGTACGCGGATAAGCCGTACAGGAAGTGCGCCCGTATCGTCGGCGACGTTTTGGGTAAATACCATCCCCACGGCGACAGCGCGGTTTATTTTGCGCTCGTTAGGCTTGCCCAAGACTTCTCTATCCGCTGCCCGCTTGTAGACGGCCACGGAAATTTCGGGTCGGTGGACGGCGACCCGCCCGCGGCTCAAAGGTATACCGAGGCAAGGCTTGCTAAAATCGCAGGCGAAATGCTGCGCGATATCGATAAGGAGACCGTTGACTGGTACCCCAACTTTGACGATACTCTCGAGCAGCCCACAGTACTGCCCAGCCGCTTTCCGAATCTTTTGGTGAACGGCTCCGACGGTATAGCGGTCGGTATGGCGACGAACATCCCGCCGCACAACTTAGGCGAGGTCATTTCCGGCGTTGATGCGCTTATAGATAATCCCGACATCACTGTCGACGAGCTTTTGCAGTACGTTCCCGCTCCGGATTACCCCACCGGCGGCATCATAATGGGCAGGGCAAACGTCCGCCACGCATACAGAACTGGCCACGGCAGCGTGGTTATCCGCGCTAAAACGCAGATTGAGGAATATCCCGTCCGCGAGGGCGGCGAGGCAATGCGCCAGAGGATCGTCGTAACAGAGCTTCCATATCAGGTCAACAAGGCCGAGCTTATCGAAACTATCGCGAATATGGTCAAGGATAAGCGCATAGAGGGCATTTCCGACATCAAGGAAGAGTCCGACCGTACGGGAATGCGCGTCGTTATCGAGGTCAAGCGCGACGCTCAGGCGCAGGTCGTTTTAAACACGCTCTATAAGCACACAAACCTTCAGATTTCCAACGGTATCACTTTCTTAGCTCTAGTTAACGGCGAGCCTAAGATTTTAAACCTCAAGGAAATGCTCTACTACTACTTAGAGCATCAAAAAGAGGTTATACTGCGCCGCACGAAGTTCGATCTGGAAAAGGCGCAGGAAAGAGAGCATATTTTGCAGGGCTTAGTTATCGCGCTCACGAATATCGACGAGGTTATTGCGATAATCAAAAAGAGCCGCGATAAGTTCGAGGCCGCCGAAAAGCTGATGACCACTTTCATTCTTTCGGATAAACAGGCAAACGCGATACTCGAAATGCGTCTGCAAAGGCTGACGTCTCTGGAAGTCGAACAGCTCAAGTCCGAGCTTGCCGAAATCGAGATTTTAATAGGCGAGCTTACTTCTATTATCGCCAATCCTTACAAGGTGCTTGAGATAGTCAAGTCAGAGCTAAACGAAATCAAGGAAAAATACGATACGCCGCGCCGTACCGAGCTGTGCATCGACTACGACGAGATCGACATCGGCGACCTCATCGACAGGGAAGACGTCGTTATTTCTATGACGCATTTCGGCTATATCAAGCGTCTGCCGCTCACAGAATACAAGGCTCAGCGCCGCGGCGGTAAAGGTATAACGGCACACAAGCCCAAAGAAGAGGATTTCGTCGAAAATATGTTCGTAACCTGCACGCATGACGACCTTTTATTCTTTACGACATTTGGAAAGGTCTATAAGATCAAGGCGTACGAGGTGCCCGAAAACGAGCGTACAGCACGAGGCCGCGCAATAGTCAACCTTCTCCAGCTTGCCGACGGCGAAAAGGTCAACAGCGTTATACGCTTAGAAGAAAACACGCAGGGCAACCTGATAATGGCCACAAAGAAAGGCCTTATCAAGAAAACTGACCTTAAGGAATTTGAGTCGATACGTAAGGTGGGCAAGATTGCCATCAACCTTAACGACGACGACGAGCTTATTTCCGTTCAGTTAACGAGCGGCCGCGACGAAATAATCGTTGCCTCACGCGAGGGCAAGTGCATACGTTTCTCCGAAGAAGACGTGCGCCAGATGGGGCGCGATACTATCGGCGTCAAGTCGATGAGCCTTAATAAGGACGATTACGTTGTGGATATGACCGTCGCAAAGGACGGTTACGAGGTTCTCACCGTGTCCGAGAACGGCTACGGCAAACGCTCCGAATTAGAGGACTACCGCCTCCAGTCGCGCGCCGGTAAGGGCATTAAGGCGGGTATGTTCACCGCCAAGACCGGTAAGCTTGTCAACCTTAAACTCATTAATCCCGACGACGATATTATGATAATAGCCGACAACGGCATCATTATCCGCCTGCGCGCAAGAGAGGTTTCTAAAATCGGGCGCGACACTCAGGGCGTCCGTATGATGAAGATGAAGAATCAGGGCAACGTTGTCTGCGTAGCTATCGCCCAGCCCGACCCCGAAGTCGCCGACGGCGCAGAGGACGCAGAAGTGAGCGAGGGCAGCGAAGGCGCGGAAGAGTAATTTTAGAAAGAATTTGCGGGGAAAACCTTTTTTTGCAAAAAAAGGTTTTCCCCGTACCCCTTTCCAAAAGAAACTTTTGAGTGTTTTGTAAGAATATAAAGAGGCGTCCAATTAATTTTAAGCTGCGTCTTTTTTGCTGGGAAACCCTTCTTTTCTTGCAAATAGCGGTGCTATGTGCTGCAAAAACAATTGTTTTTCTATTTAAAAAATACTTCTCTTAAAATATAATCAACTTTCAATCACAGTTTTGTTAAAGAAGCTAAAGAACAGCGGAGCAATCTATTGAAAATGTGCTCCGTTTTTTCCGCAATTTAAGAAACCGAATAAAAACAAAATAAGCTTCTCATACTATTGTCGATTAACTTAGAATTTGCTTTAAGCTCCGGTGTTTTATACTCACTGAACTTCAAAAGTGCTGTTTGAAGTAAATTTCAAATTAATCGACTATATTTTATAATTTTAAGGAGGATATTATTTTGGACAAAGAAATGTTGATCAACGAAGCTGCGTACACCGAAAGTGAAGTCGAAGAGTACAACGCCGCCCAAGCCGCTCAGATCGCAAGCGTTGAAACCGGTATGGAGGCGGGCGCCGACCTTGCAAACATCGAGACAGCCAACGGTACAGGCGGTATGGACGCCGCTCAAATCGCCGAGTTTGAACAAACACAGCGCGAAAACTATGAGGAGTTTGCAGAAGACTTTGAGGAATCCGACCCCCAGGAGGCCGGATACTTAGGCGTAGAAGACGAGGCCGCCGCCGACGGGTTAGAGGCCGCCGCGGACGATTATTTCGACGCGGACGAGGGCTACACCTCAACATCCGACTATACTATGATATCAGACGAAGATACAAACGGCTCCTAACCGCCAAAATCTCACCATCTCAAATAAATAAAAACAGGATCGCATTTTACTAATGTGATCCTGTTTTTATCTGTGCGCCAACTATTTTTTAAACACAAAAATGTACTCATGCGCTAAAAGCAAAAAATTAAACTTTTCGCTATTAGTTTTCCAAAAGCCTGTTGCCTTGCAGTTATGCTGTTCTTTTATAATTATCTCTTTTGTCTTAAATCCTGCGTCACAAAATATATTCATTACTTTAAAACCTAACGGTTGCACCATGCCATTTTTACGCATATCGCCCATTACTATCGCACAAAAGCTATTTTTCTTTAGTACGCGATAGCTTTCAGCGGCAACGGATTTCATTGCGTCCAAAAAGTCGGACTGTTCAAGCAAAGATAAATCCCCGTCAATATTTTCGCTGTAGTGAATGATATTAGCGTACGGGGGATGAGTGCAAATTAAATCAATACTTTTATCGGATATGCTTTCAAGGCTTCGAGCATCGCCTATTCTAATACTAATTTCAGGAACGCATTCACTATTAAAGTCAAGCTTTGATTCTGTCAATTCAATAGCGGCAGGATTTATGTCCAAGCCAATCATCCTACGGTTATTAAGCTTGCATTCAATAGCGGTCGTTCCGCCGCCAACAAATTGGTCAAGTACGATATCCTCAGGCTTTGAGTAGCGCAAAATGATGTTTTTTGCTACAAATGGAGAAAAGTTGCCGCGATATTTTGCATCATGCGTTGCCCATTTCCCTCTGTTCGGGAAGCTCCAAACAGTATTAGTCTCAAGCTCAAACTTGTTTTCTGTCATTATTTAAGAACCTTTGTGAGTATTCCGTTTTCAAGTTCGTTTAGATTATATACAGTGTCCAAAACATCAAAAGTTTCTTCTAAATTGCCTTTAGCACTTTTCCATGCCGTTCCGTCGGTAATCCATACAAACTTAAATCCGGCAATATCTTTGGCTTCCTGTGCAATCATTTTATAGCTTCTTGCAGTTTCGTTTAGCTTTGAACCGCCGTCAGAACCGCCATAAAAATTCGTTTCAATGGCATATATATTTGAGGCTGTTTTTACAACAAAATCAAAACGCTTACGCGCTTTACCCTTATTAGATATTTCAGATAAATCAATTTGCCACTTCTGCTCAATATCTTTTAAGTACACTTCCTTAAAATAGTTCTTGTCTTTAACTAAGCCTAACGCCAACAAATGAGCTTCAACGGCGTCTTCCATCAAATGTCCGCCTCTGTTTTTTCTGCCGTTTGAATCTAAACCGACTTCAACGCCGGTGGCATAATCTACGAGATTGTTAATTATATGATTAGAAATAAGATCAAATAATCCCGACTCGCGCATAAATAAAATGCAATTATCTATATCGTCACACTTTTTGAAGTTGAAAATATAGCTTTGCTTCTCATAAATTACATATATTTCCTGTCCTCTAACCGCCAAAAGTAAGGGAATACATTTTACAATCTGAGGATAATCTTTTACTAACTTTATGAAATCATTCTCAATATTTTTTGAGCCAATTAGGGAATTCAAAATATTTAGTTCCACTTTAACAGAATCAATATTTCGATATACTTTTTTGAAATCTATATAATAGCCAAAATCCGAGATACTTGTCTTGAATTCTGCAAGCCAATTATTAAAATCTCTCATCGCTTTCTCCTTTAGTAATTCCTTACAACTATTTCTGTAATATTTCCACGCTTTTCTGCTTGACAATTTATCATGCGCTTAGCAAATACTCGATCAATTCTATATCCTTTGTATAGTTTGTCAAAGAAGTCGTCATCAGGATTTGTGTTTTTCGGGTCAGAATTACTTAGCATTAATACGGCCCCGGCGTTGTCCGCCTTTTTATAAAACTCTGATAGTTTAACCTGGTCAGAATCTGAAAAGCCGCCTTTATCATATCCGACAAAAGAAGCGATTTCATTTAATGGACGATAAGGAGGGTCGAAGTAAATTAATGCCTCATCACTTAAATAGTTCTCGCAGAGTGAGTAGTCTCCAAAAAAAATCTTTGTTTTGTGAAGAGTTTTGCTAATCAATCTAAGATTTTCTTTATCGCAAATTGTGGGATTCTTATATTTACCATGGGGAACATTAAACTCGCCGCCACGGTTAACGCGATACAATCCATTAAAACAGGTGTGGTTTAGAAAAATAAAGTCTGCTGCTTTCTCAACATCAAACTCGCCATTCAACTTTATTGAATTATATTTGTTTCTGACTTCATAAAAGTAATCAGTTCTTTCTTCTCCGGAAAGTGACAAATAGTGATTTTCCAAAATGCACAAAGCTGAAATTAAATCTTCAGTTTTGCTTTGAATGCATCTATAACAATTTATCAGCTCTTTATTTATATCAATTATTACAGCATAATCGAAAGTATAACGGTGCATTATTTCAAAAAACAAAGCACCGCCGCCGACAAAAGGTTCTATGTATATTTTTTTATTTAAAATATCGGCAGGTAGCAAAGATATTAACTGCTCTGCGATTTGGCCTTTGCCTCCAGCCCATTTAACAAATGGCTTTGCTTTGGTTTTCATCGCTTTAGTCCTTAAAATTTTTATTATATTTTAGCATATATTTAATATATCACAATCGCTAGACTTTTGCAACAATTATAACATTAGCCTTATTTTCCCGACTATCCGGGCGGCAAAAGCAACCCCGAAAATACTTCGTGGCATTCGCTTCGCTCGGCTAAAGAAAAAGAAACCGGCGATGCGGTTTCTGATTTTGACGCAAGCACAGTGTATGCGTATACGTCTTGTGTGGTGGAGATGCAGGGAATTGAACCCTGTTCCAACATGAACTTTCAAAAAGGCTCTATATGCTTAGTTTCTTTTTATATTTTACAGGGCAGGGGAAAGAAACAAACTTGCCATGCGAGGCCTTTGTTGTCCTCACGCGGGCCAAAAGGCCGTAACCCCGCGCGATGTGCTTCACTTAATTTGACAACGGATCATATCTGCAGTGAACCAGACAAGCCGCCGACGGCTTTAAATTAAGCCGCAAATGCAAACGCCGGAGCGCTTACAGGTTTTTGAGTTTTGTCATTTAATTTTTTTGCCATTTTAAGGTAGCTGACTCTACCGCATACGCCTACTTCGTCGTTTCACGCTGTCGAAGCCTGTACATCCCCGCGCGGCTCTTTTAGGGAGAGCTTTGTTAGTATAGCACATTTTCAGCCGGATGTAAAGTGCAGATTTTGACAAAAATAGTGGAAAATTTTGAAAATGCTGAAAAACTGACGGATAAAAAACATTGATTGCAAATATTTTTAGAAAAAATATAATCCCTGCAAACAAAGACGGAGCAATTTGCAGCGGCGTAAAAGTGGGAGGCTATCTTACATTAGGTAAATTCCTCGCGTCCCCTAATTCTTCGTGTTCCTGTTTGTTGCAAATTAGATTGGGTTCATTTCGCTGCTCTCGTTCGTTTTACTTTAAGAGCTTTTGCGGGAGGTGCGGCAGGGTTTAAATGTTTTAGAACGCCAGAATTATGCCGCTTTCGTCGGCGTAGAGAGTGCTCAGGCCGTGGCAGGGAACTATTAAGATGCGCTTGAAGGGGAATTGGGAGGATATCATCTCGCGGAATTTCTCTGCGAGGGCGGGGTTATTGCAGTGGGCGATGACGAGGTTTTCATTTTTAAAGTCACGCCCGCTTTCCTCTATAAGCTCCATCATGCGTTTATACATCATATTCATGCCGCGGGGCTTAGAAAACAGCTTGATATTTCCGTCGCCGTCCGAGCCCATAATGAGTTTAAGGTTTAAAATGGACACAATTTTAAACGTAATTTTTTTGAGGCGGCCGTTTTTGAAAAGGTTGTCATAGTTGTCGAACACGAAATAAGTCTTCATATCCTTGACGTGCTGTTCGACCGTTTTGATTATTTCATCGCGCCCCATACCGGAGTCGATGCATTCCCTTATTTTAACGGCGACGCTCGTTTCTCCGGCGGACGCGCTTTTAGAGTCGAACACATACGTTTGGCCGCCTTCCTTTTTTATGTCCTCGGCGGCGATGAGCGCGTTTGAATACGACGCGGAAAGATGCGACGATAGCGTGACGGCAAACGAGCTTTGAGCCGTTTTCATTTCGTTATAGTATGAGTCCGGCGAGGGCGCGGCGGAGCCGGCCTTAGATTTGTTCGCCTTCATTGCGGCCCTGAACACTTCAAGGTCCAGATTTTTATCGTCGACAAATTCCTTTTCGCCGAGCCGCATAGTCAGCGGCACGTTGACCGCATTAAGCTCGGTTTTGAGTTCCTCCGAAAAGTCGCAGCAGCTGTCGCAGATTATCTTATAGTCCATTTTGAAAAAATCTCCTTGACGAATTAGTCATATATTGCCGATATAAACAGTCAATTAACTTGAAAACAGCACTTGAGCAGTTTTCAAAAAGCAAGCGGCGCTTGCTTTGCGGCAATAGCCGCTTAATTGACTATGACGTGAACTTTTAAGCAGCGTTTCACGCTGCGCTCTTAAAAAGCCGCTCTCAAAAGTATGCAGCACTTTTGAAGTTAGTGAGTATAAAATTTATAATCTTAAAACAGATTATAACTTTTAAACCGCGATAAAATCATTTAAAAATAAATTTCACGCGCTGTAGAAAACCTTATTAATATTCTTGTTAAATCTATTATACTATATAATTGTGATAGAATGATAAAATTTAACGTCCTGTTTGTATAAAAAATTTTGCTGTCGATGCGACTTCGTTCAACATAAAAAAAGAAAAATGAACGCGATTTCAAGCCCTGAATCTTAAAATAAAGGGTATTCATACCGCAGGATAAATCCTGCACCTCGCGCAGCTTGTGCGCCTTGTTACACTAAAGTGCGGGGTATGCACCCTTTGTCGGTGGCGCAAAAATGCCCTGCTTTATTTTTCGTAAGGTTCACGATCCAAAAGATAATCGACTGTAACGTCGAAATAATCGGCGAATTTTTTTAATGCCTCAACATCCGGCTGCCGTTCATCGTTTAAATATCTGCTGATAGCTTGTTGAGATATTTTCACTTCTCTTGCAAGCTTTCCCTGGCTTATATCATCGCTTGAGTGCATTAATTCTTTTAAAATCTGGCTAAATTTTTTCATTATAATTAACATACGCCAAATGGTGTTAAAAAAGTTGATATAACACCATTTGGTGTGATATAATGAATTTGAGTAAACGGTGACCGAGGCGAAAACAAATGAAGAAAGTTGATGAAATTGTGGCGATGCTTGAAAAAGAAATTGACAAGCTTGACGATATTACCGATAATACAAAGGATTTTAAGCTCGCAATATATGAACTTTGCGATACGATTTTGCCTGATCCGAGTGAAGAATTCAAGTACTGCACTTGGCGTTTGGGAATGGCAATATATATTGAAAAGCTATATAAGCAAATAATTTGCAATTTCCTTAAATAACAATAACTAAATTACTGTCGCTTTTGATGCCGGAATCGATATTCTGCTATGGCTAAAAGATTCGTCTGAAAATCGGAATATTTTATGTTTCTATAAAGAATAAAAGAATAGAAAGTTATTCGCTTAAGGAAACGCTGAATAAATACGATTAGAATTTTGGCAAAATTTTCGAGAGCTTTCGGGCAGTATCGCCGCCGATAATATCGAGCTATTCTCAAGGCAATACTGCCCGAAAGCACCGAAAAGACGCCTCCATTCAATCGCCCTGAAGGGTTTCGATGATTTTGCGGTCTTTTTGGCACCAAATTACCTTTTTGCCTTGCGAATAGCTAAGCTATTAGCTACGGCAAAGAAGACAATTTTGTGCTTAAAAATTACCGCAAAATCACTCGAAATATTTATTCATCGTTTCCTTAATTTTTTGAGACAAAAATTTGTGCGCTCCTACTTTAAACATTTGTTTGACCGTTTTGTAAAAAGAGTGTAAAATATGAATATCCTATTAAATAAGAGAGTTAACGAATGAATAGTGTTCTTGTAGGTATTCTCACACTTTTGGCAGGCTCCGGAGTTTTTTTGACGGGTATGAAGCTTATGAGCGACGGACTCGAGCAAAGCGCGGGCCCGGGCATAAGAAAGATGTTCAACCGCATTTCAAATTCCCGCTTTGCAGGCATCGGTATCGGGGCGGGAGTCACCGCCATAATCCAAAGCTCCGCCGCTACTACGGTTATGGTCATCGGCTTTGTAAACGCCGGGATAATGACGCTTTTTCAAGCTACGGCGATCATTATGGGCGCGAACATCGGCACGACCGTCACAGGAATCATCGTATCGTTTTCTGCGTTTGATATAGATATTTTTGCTATGGCTTTAGCTTTTATCGGCGTTATTATGGCTATGTTTTTCAAAACCGACGTAGTAAAAAAGGTCGGTGGCATTCTTTCGGGGCTAGGCCTTATTTTCGTGGGACTCGACTTAATGAGCGGCGCGCTTGCAACTCCTCAAATCAAAGACGCGTTCGTTTCGCTCTTTACCACAATTAAATTCCCTCTGCTCCTCATACTTTTCGGCGCAGTCTTTACCGCGCTCATCCAAAGCTCGTCGGCCGCAACGGGACTTATCATCATAATGGCAGGACAAGGGCTGCTGACTGTCGAGAGCGCGTTGTTCATAGTGCTCGGCACAAATATCGGAACGTGCGTAACGGCGATAATCGCATCACTCGGCACAAGCGCTAATGCAAAACGCGCGGCGTTTATACATCTGACGTTCAACGTTATAGGAACCATATTTTTTACGCTTGTTCTTTTAGTCCTGAAAAATCCGATCTTAAGCCTGCTTTCGCTTCTTGCCCCAGGAATATTCGGCATGCAGATCGCCTATTTCCATTTGATCTTCAACGTTATCACGACCGCTCTGCTCTGCCCGTTCATTAAGCAGCTCACATGGTTTGCCTCTAAGGTCATCAAGATGAAGGCCGACGATAAGGACGCGCTGCGCCTCTATTTTATAGACGACCGTATTTTGCAGACGCCGCCTATCGCCGTCTCGCAAACGCTTAAGGAAGTGCGCCACATGGCCGATCTTGCGCGCGACAACCTCAACCGCGCTTTCCGCGCGCTTATCTACGGCGACACGTCCGAGGCCGCGCTTATCCGCAAGGAAGAGCAGCGGATCAACTTTATTAATAAGGGAACGGCAAACTACCTCGTTAAAATGGCGTCGCTCAATCTTCCCGTTTCCGACGATAAGCTGCTCGGCACTCTTCACCACGTCATTTCCGATATCGAGCGCATAGGCGACCACGCGGAGAACATCTTAGAGGAAGCTGAAAAAATGAAGGAAAGCTCCGTCACTTTTTCGCAGTCGGCGATAGACGAGCTGAACGCGATGTTCTTTAAGGTGACGGATATGTACTGGCGCGCAGTCGAGATTTTTGAAAAGCGCGACCCCGGCCTTCTGCTCGCTTTAAACGAGCTGGAATGCGAAGTGGACGCAATGAAGAGGATAATGGAGCTTAAGCATATCGACAGGCTCAATAAGGGCGAGTGTTCCGTTGAAACCGGCGTGCATTTTTACGCCGTCATAACAAGCTTAGAGCGTATCGCCGATCATCTTACAAACATTTCATACAGCATCAAAAGCCCCGCGGGTATGCCGATAAACGTCGCAAGGCGTATCATCAAGAATGAAACGATAAATAAAGCGGAAGCGAAAAAGGCGGCACAAGAAAAGCTTTCCAAGCGCGAGGCGGACGCAAAGCAGGCCGCGCACGATAAAGCTGCGGCTAGTGAGGCTGCAAAAAAGAAAGCTTAAACGGCTGTTTCAAGAAGAGGCCATATACGGGCTACGTGCGTCAAAACGACTTCAGTCGAGTACGTGTAGAGTACACTCCTTCGCCGTTTTGCCGCCTGTTGCCCGTCTCTGACCTCTTCTTGAAACAGCCTGCCGGAATTAAACGCAATAAGCGGCTGTCTCAAATAAGAGGCCATATACGGGCTACGTGCATCAAAACGACTTCAGTCGAGTACAATTAAAGTACACTCCTTATAAAGCATTATTTTAACAGGCCATTTAAGCTGCTTATAAAATTTTAAGAGGAAATATATTTATGATTTATGTTTTAGGCTCGGTCAATATGGACCTTGTTTTTAATCTTCCCTATATGCCTGTCGGCGGCGAAACGCTAAGATCCGACGCGTTTAATACTTTCTGCGGCGGGAAAGGCGCGAATCAGGCGGTAGCTGGAGCAAAACTCGGCGCAAAAATCGAGATGATAGGCAAGGTCGGCTCGGATTCTTACGGCGAGGCCATGAAGAAAAACCTCGAAGCGTTCGGAGTCGGAACGCAATTTGTTAAAGTAAGCGAAGGCTCAAGCGGACTTGCGCTGATTTTGGTCGAGAACGGCCAGAACAGGATAATCTTAGACGGCGGCGCGAACTACAGAATGACTTGCGCCGATATTGACGAGGGGTTAAAGGGTGCAAAGGCGGGAGATATCTTGATAGCGCAGCTGGAAATGCCGCTTAGCGTCGTTGCCTACGCGCTCAAAAAAGCTAAAGAAAAGGGTATGACTACCTTTTTGAATCCCGCGCCCGCCTGCGAGCTGACGGACGACATATATTCAAATATAGATATTATTGCGCCGAACGAAACCGAAACGAAGATACTGACGGGAGTCGATCCCGTCGATATCGTGCATATTGCGCTGGCGGTCAAAAAGTTCTATTCAAAGGGCGTGAAAAACGTTATAATCACCTTAGGCGCGCGCGGGGCGGCGGTGTCGCACGAAATGAACATCACCGAAATCGACGCGCTTAAAGTCAAGGTCGTAGACACCACCGCGGCGGGCGACACGTTCGTCGGAGCCGTCTGCAACCGTTTGGAAAAAGGCTGGGATATAGTTGAGGCGTGCCGTTTTGCAAACTGCGCCTCGTCTATAACTGTGCAAAGAGCGGGCGCGGCAATATCTATTCCGACAATTGAGGAAGTAGAAAAGGTCTATTCGGCAAAAAAATAACATATTCTTTAAACAATACCCATAGGCAAACTTAAAAAGGCAGATACGGCTTTGAAAAAAATAGAAACGCATGCCCATACGAGCGGCATAAGTTACTGCTCGGAGATAAAACCCGAAGAGCTGCCCGCTTTGTTCAAGAATGCGGGCATCGATACTTTTATGCTCACGAACCATTATTGCAGATTTCAGCACTTTGGAAACGGAATGCCGTTTAGTAAGCAGTTAAAAGCTTATTTAGACGAATACCGGACGGTCAAAAAGGCGGGCGAAAAAATCGGCGTCAGCGTGCTGCTCGGCGCGGAAGTGGGTATAGCTACGCCAAAATGCGACTATACCGAGTTTGTACTGTTCGGAGTGATGGAAAAGTTTTTATTGTCCTCTCCCGCGCTGCACTTATTGAGCCAGCCTGCGCTGTATAACCTGTGCCATGATAACGGGATTTTAATGTATCAGGCGCATCCGTTCCGCATCGGGCATATCCCTGCCGACCCCGGATTTATGGACGGCGTGGAAATAAACCTGCATAGAAATTTTTTGAGTAACACCGAAGAGGTCTATGAATTTGCAGATAAATATTCTCTCGGGGTTTCGCTTGGCTCCGACGTGCATTATCACAATCAGCCCGGAGCGGGCGCGATACTTGCGCCGGACGATATCAAAACCTCCGGCGATTTAGCAAAATTCCTTAAAACCACGCCGCGCCCGCAGCTTTACAGAAGATAAATAATTTTAGGCGTTCTGTCGGATTGGTAAAAAAAGCCGGAAAAGGGCAAAAAACAGCAAAAAAGAGTTTTTAACTCTAAACATAAACAAATTGACATTATTCAATATTTTGGATATAATTGTTAAGAGTGGGAGTGCCTTTAGCTAAAGGCGTGCCGCTCTTAATATTTTTTTATGGTGTAAAACTAGAAAAGAATTCATCGTGTAATACGGACTACGCTTGCCTTGCCGCCTTGGCCGAGTATTAGAAATACACTCCCGGCGGCAGCGCGGCAACTGTTGCCCGTCTGACACGCGACTTCTTTCCTAGTAAATTAAGCGTCGGCAAAAAGCCGACAGCAGACAAAAGGAGATAAAAAATGGCTGAAATTTTTATGACCGCTGAGGGCAAGAAGCAACTTGAGGAAAGGCTTTATGAGCTTAAAGTAAACGGAAGAGCCGAAGCGGCCGATAAAATCAGAGTTGCGCGCGAGTTCGGCGACTTGTCGGAAAACGCCGAGTACGACATCGCTAAGGAAGAACAGGCGAAAATGGAGGCCGAAATAGCCGAGATCGAGTCGAAACTGCGTAACGCCGTCATAATCGAAGAAAAAGGCAAGGGCGACAAGATAGATATAGGGTCGAAGGTCAGGGTTTTAGACGTTGCCAAAAATAAGGAATTTGAGTACACGATAGTCGGAACGCACGAGTCTAACCCCATGGAAGGCCGTATTTCCAACGAATCACCGCTCGGAAGGGCGCTGATCGGCAAGCGCAAGGGCGAAACCGTTACGGCTATGGCTCCTGTGGGGCCGGTAAAGTATCAGGTTGTAAAGATCGGTTAATTTTACGGCGCATTTCGGGCTTTAGGCGTGCTGCGTGATTTATGGAGAGCAAAAATGCTTATGCTTGCGTTAAAAGCATTTTGCGGCCGCTTTCAAAGCGTTATTTATAGCGCCCTTACGGTCAAAATCAAACTGCCCGCTAAAAAGCGGCGCCGGAGAAGTCAATTTTTTTAAGCAAAAAAATAAAAGGTTTTAAACCGCAGGGCAGAGCCCTGCATCCGCGCGGCAACGCCGCGCATTCCGCAGCAGAGACTGCGGGGTTTTAAATCTTTTGCGGCGGGCGCATTTATGGAAATGTAAGCAAGCTTCCATTTCCCCAAATGCTTCTTGATAAAGGAAATTGCTAAAATATTTATTCAGCGTTTCCTTAATATTTACTAACTTTCATAATTTAAGGATAAAAAGCATAAATGGAAAACAAGGTCAATCCCGCCGCTGCAGCTCCTGCGGCGGAAGAAGAACTCGATATAAGCGAAATAGCAAGGATCCGCCGCGAAAAGCTCAAGGCCGCGGTTGAGGAAAATAAGAACCCGTTTGAAAACGTGCGGTTTATAAAGTCGCATTTAAGTAAGGAAATACTCGGCAATTTTGAAGGGTTGCAGGGTAAAAAGGTCACTATAGCGGGCAGGATAATCACGCGCAGGATCATGGGTAAGGCCAGCTTTGCCCATATTTTAGACGGCGAGGGGCAGATACAGATATATATAAAGATCGACGCTGTAGGCGAGGAAAAGTACGAGGAATGGAAGAAGCTCGATATCGGCGATATTGTCGGCGTCGAGGGCGACGTTTTTATGACGCATAAGGGCGAGGTGAGCGTGTCAGTTTCCTCGTTTATACTGCTTTCAAAATCGCTTCTGCCGCTGCCTGAAAAGTTCCACGGGCTTAAAGATAACGATTTAAGATACCGCCAACGCTACGTAGACCTTATCGCAAACCCCGACGTTAAAAAGAATTTCTTAATGCGCAGCCGCATAATTTCGGCAATCCGCAGTTTTTTAGACGAGAGAGGCTTTATCGAGGTCGAGACGCCTATCCTGAACACTATCGCGGGCGGCGCGAGCGCAAGGCCGTTCGTAACGCACCATAACACGCTAAACCTTGATATGTTTATGCGTATCGCGCCGGAGCTTTATCTTAAAAGGCTGATAGTCGGCGGATTTGAAAGGGTTTATGAGCTTGGGCGCATGTTCAGAAACGAAGGGATGGATATCAAGCACAACCCCGAATTTACGATGATGGAGCTGTATCAGGCGTACGCCGACTTTAACGATATGATGGATATCACCGAAGAGATTTATCATCACGTTTTAAATAAGCTCGGCCTTCCCGACGTTATTACCTACGAGGAGACCCAGATCAATATGGCCGGGCCGTGGGAAAGGCTGACTATGAAGCAGGCCGTTCTCAAATACACCGGGCTTGATTTTGACAAAATGGACGCTAAGCAGGCGTTTGCGCAGGCCAAAAAGATAGGCGTTGAAATCGAGGATAAGTCGGCTGCACTCGGCAATATTTTATATGCGGTATTCGACCAAAAGGTTGAAGAAAAGCTTATCCAGCCTGTGTTTATCACAGAATACCCGGTTGAAGTCAGCCCACTGGCAAAGAGAATGGCGTCAAATCCGGATTTTACCTACCGCTTTGAGTTCTTTATCTACGCGCGCGAAATGGGCAACGCATACAGCGAGCTTAACGACCCGATCGATCAAAAGGGCAGGTTCGACGCGCAGGCTCTGTTAAAAAAGAAGGGCGACGAGGAGGCTCAGGACGCCGACGACGATTTCGTCACCGCGCTTGAATACGGTATGCCGCCCACAGGAGGCCTCGGCATAGGCATCGACAGAATGGTTATGCTGCTTACCGGCGCCTCGTCTATCCGCGACGTTATACTGTTTCCCACGATGAAGCCGCGCCTTAAAGGCTAATTTAAGAGCGGGCTTAATATGAGGGCTGATGCGCGCTGCGTGATTTACTCCGGCTCGGCTTTAGTATTAAAGAATACGCGCCCTCGTCGTAATAAATCCAGCTGCCCGCCTGACCTCTCATCTTAAGCCCGGCGGACAATAAGGACAAAATATGAGGGACTTTTAGCGGGCTGTTAAACTTCAAAAAGGCAATTAAGATTTTAAAAAACAAATTATTTTTAAAGACGGGAAAAATCAAACTTTTGAGCTGTAAGGACGATCAATGGATAATAAGGTCACAAAACAAAGAATAAGCGATCATTTGGAGTATGACTGGTTTAAATATCTGCTGCTTGCGGCCGTCGTGATTTTTGCCGTTGTTTTTGCTTTCAATCAGATAAACGCCGAGCGCGACGAGGAGAACATCAATATCTTTTTTGCCTGTTATGAGGAGCGCGACAACGATTTCATACACACGGTAAAGACAAAAATGGCCAAATCAGACTACGATGAGCAAAAGTACGGCAAAAACATCATCCAAACGCTGTCGCTTGAGTTTGTTTCGCCGCGAAATGAGCAGTTCTCCACGTTATTGTCTACCCACGGCGCAATCAGCTCCGACGTTTTAATACTCGGAAAAAACTCGTTTTATAGCGCAGAGCAAGACTCGTATGTAGGCGCGGCCGGATATCAGCCTTTCACGCAGGACATTCTCGCCCTTACAGGTCTTGATAAATTCACCGAAAAGATCGGCGACGGTAGCGGAGAGGTCGAGTTTTTGCGAATCGGCTCCGATTTTAAGCGCGTTGAAACCGGCGGCGCAGTTTATGCTGTAAGGATCGATAATTTAGCGAATGTAGATAAGATCGCCGACTTTAAAAGCCTGACCGAGGACGAAAAGAAAACCTACCCGACTGAGTTTTATATGGTGCTTAACCGCATCGGCGTGAATATGGGCGGCTACTCGAAAGAGAAAAAGGCGCTAAACGAAAACAAGCAGACGTTCTTTGCGCTCAAAACGTTCTTTGAGATGTACGTATGAGTATCAGCGACAAAATCCAAAAGTACGCGGCGGCGGGATTCGACCGCTGGCATACACCCGGCCATAAGGGAATGCTTTGGGGCGACGATATAACCGAGCTTGACGGCGGAGACTTTTTTCCGGCAGGTGAGCTTGAAAAGGCTCAAAGCTATGCGGCGGCCGCGTTTAAAGCAAAACACGTCCGCTTTCTGACCGGCGGCTCAAGCATGGGAGTTAAGGCCGCGATACTTGCCTGCGGCGGCGACATAATAGCCGGGTCAAACTCGCACCAATCAGTTTTTGAGGGCGCGGCGCTGGCAAAAAGCAAGGTCTTTGTAATAGAAAACGAGGTAAAGGACGATCTTCCGCTTCCGCTTTCTAAAGAACAGATCGTTAAAGCTATAGAAAGCCATCCGTCCGCTAAAGCCGTTCTTATCACAAGCCCCGATTATTTCGGGCGGACTGCTAAAGAAGATATCGCGGCGGCCATAAAGGAACGCGGGCTGATTCTTATTGCGGACTCCGCGCACGGGGCGCACTTTCCTTTCAGGGACGACCTGTTCCCCGCGTCCTTTTCACAAATTGCGGATTTTTGCAATATGAGCGCGCATAAAACGCTTTTTTCCTTCACTATGGGCGCCTATCTTTGCGTCAACAACGAAAGCCTTTTGGCTAAAGCCGACGAGGCGCTAAAAAACTTAGGCACCACCAGCCCTCTCTACCCGCTGCTTGCCTCGCTTGAAAACGCCGTTACGGCGGCTGTGCTGCAAAAAGGGTTGTACGACGGGCTTAAAAGTTTTGTTTCCGACTTTAAAAAAGAGATCAAAACGCTTGAAAACGACGATTTTACAAGGCTTGTCGTAGACGCGCAAGCCTGCGACTTAAGCGGAAAGCAGCTGTACGACAGCTTGTTTTCAAAGGGTATAGCGGCGGAAACGTATACTAACAGGTACGTGGTGTTCATCGCCACTCCCGCCGATGATAAGGAAAAGTTTGAAAGGCTAATAAAGGGTATTAAGGAAAGTTGAATGAACGGTAAATTTATAACTATCGAGGGCTGCGAGGGCGTCGGAAAAAGTACTCACGTCCGCCTTTTAAAGGAATATTGCGTCCTTAATAATATCAACGCGGTTTTCACGCGCGAGCCGGGCGGCACAGATATTGCCGAACGCATAAGGCAGATAGTTCTCGACCCTCAAAATAAGGAGATGGACGGCATAACGGAGCTGTTTTTATACGAAGCCTCGCGCCGCGAACATACTCTAAAGCTTATTAAACCCGCAATCGAAGAGGGTAAAATCGTTTTTTGCGACCGTTATACCGATTCTACGCTTGCTTATCAGGCGTACGCCAGAGGGCTGGATAAAAAAACCGTTGAATATTTTAACAAGATAGGCTCGGCGGACATCAAAATCGACCTCACTCTGTTTTTAGACCTCGACCCCGAAAAAGGGTTTTCCCGTAAGGGCGGGCCGGACAGCGGCGACAGGCTTGAGGCGGAAGGATTGAGCTTTCACAAAAAGGTCTACGAGGGTTTTAAGGAAACGATAAAAAACAACAGCTGCAGGTTTGCCGTTATCGACGCGCAATACGGCAAGGATAAGACGCACGGCTTTATAATCGACGCCCTGAAAAAGTATAGTATAATTTAGTATTAGATTCTTAATAACGGGAGATTAAAAGAATGAAACTTATTATGGCAATTATAAACGACAGCGACGTAAAAGAAGTTACAAGAGCTATGATGAACGGAGGCTTTTACGTTACCAAAATTGGCTCGTCCGGCGGCTTTATGCGCAGCGGTATGACGACTATTATTTCCGCGGTTCACGATGAGCGCAAGAATGCGGCCTTAGAGATCCTTAAGGTTTCTACGCACGGCAGGAAATACCTTATGAACGAATCTGTGGTAGACAGCAAGGTGAGCGCGAGCATTCCTGCTAATATGTCGGGCGAGATTGTTGTCGGCGGAGCTACCGTTTTTATACTAAACGTAGAGGAAAATTATAAATTCTGATGCAAAAGCCTCTCTTTTGCGAGCTTATTGAAGAAAGCGCCGCTTTTAAAGCTTTATATAACGATATTAAAGCCTCAAAGCTCAGCCACGCGTATATGTTTATATCGCAGGACAGGCTGTATATGTCGCTTTTGACCTCGCTCTTTTGCGCCGGTATTTTAGCGGACGGCGATGAGCAGAGAGCGGAGCTTGTGTTTTGTAATAAGCATTCCGACCTTATCCGCCTGCCGGATGAGGGAAAATCGACGGTTTTGACGGCGGATATCGATAAGCTCAACTTTTCGCTCTATTATAAACCGGTCTACGGAAGTAAAAAGGTTTACGTTATAGACTACGGCGAAACTATGAACGCCTCCTGCCAAAATAAGCTGCTAAAAACCTTAGAGGAGCCGCCGCCGTCCGTTATATTCATTATAAACACATCCGTCAAAGCGGCAATGCTGCCTACGGTCATTTCAAGAACTAAGGTCATAGAGCCGCCGCCGCTTAAGCTAAACGACTTATCATCTGCGCTTGAAAAAGCGTATCCGGGCAATGAAAGGATAGATTTAGCCGTTTCTGTCTGCGGCGGGAGCTTAGAGAGGGCGAATAATATTTTAACGGATAAAAAGTATTCAAGCCTGTTTTCCACCGCGCTTTCCTCGCTTTTGAATATCAAAAATTCCAAAAGCGTTCTGTTTTCCGCCTCGCAGCTGCTTGGTTATAAAGACCGCCTTGCCGAGATATTCGGTTTTTACGAGCTGATTTTCCGCGACGTTATGGTGTTTAAAGAGGCCGGAGAAGACTTAGTTATGCTAAAGAGTAATCTTGTTCAAATCAGGGAAATGGCGCAAAACTATTCAGCCGACGCCTGCGTAAATATTTTGGCAAGTATTGCTAAAGCTAATAAAAGGCTGCAATTATACAACAACGCCGCAAGCGTTGCCGACGAGCTGCTGTTCTCGATAGCGGAAATAAAGGCCAAATATAAATAACCAGAAAAGAATTCATCGTGTGCTAAAGCTGAGCCCTTTAGCGCGAACGCCACGAAGTATACGGATTACGCTAGCTCTGCCGCTTATGGATAGAGTTAAGCCGAAATATAAATAATACACACCTTAAGGAGATATAATGCCTAAAGTAGTAGGAATAAAATTCAAGAAAACCCAAAAAGTTTACTATTTCGACGCGGGCGCGTTTGAATATGAGATGGGTACGGGCGTTGTCGTAGAAACGGCGCGCGGCATAGAGTTTGCAAACGTCGCTATGCTTCCGGCCGATGTGGCGGAGGATAAAATCGTATCGCCGCTTAAGCCTATTTTAAGGATAGCCACGGCCGACGACGTTGCAAGGGTGGAAAGGCACGAGAAAAAGCTGCCCGAAACCTTTAAAACGTGTCAGGAGCTTTTCGATAAAAGCGGTTTGAATATGAAGCTTGTAGACGTCGAGTACGCTTTCGACGATTCAAAGCTTGTAGTCCATTTTTCAGCCGAAGGCCGCGTGGATTTTAGAGAGCTTGTCAAAAAAATGGCGGGCGCGTTCCATACGCGAATTGAGCTGCGCCAGATAGGCGCGCGCGACGAATGTAAGATGATAGGGGGCCTTGGCCCCTGCGGGCGCGGCTGCTGCTGTAAGGAATACCTCAAAGATTACACGAGAGTTTCTATAAAGATGGCTAAAAATCAGAACCTTTCGCTTTCTCCCACCAAAATCAGCGGACTTTGCGGCCGCCTTATGTGCTGCCTTGAATACGAAAATCCGCACTACGTGGAAACAAATAAGCGTATGCCCAAAATTGGCGCGACCGTTTCTACCGCCGATAAACGCGAGGGGACCGTAATCGGGCTCAATCAGCTTAAGGAAACCGTCAAGCTCAAAATTCCGGATAAGGACGTTTTTGTTTTTGCCGACGTTCCGCTTAAAGACGTTGTGTTCAAGGGCAGAGCCTCCGCCGCCGACGATTCCGACAGCGACGAAACCCTAGATGACGAGCTTAAAAGCCTTGAGTAATATCAGACAGCATAGCTCATCGATCAGCCGTAAATATTTTATTCATCATTCCATAAGGAAACGCTGAATAAATATTTTATTCATCATTTCCTTAATTTCGTAGACATATAATATGTACTGTGCTATAATTATAGTGTAAAAATAAAAATATAAAGGAGTAAATGAAAATGCCCAGAATTATTAATGACGAGTGCATTTCCTGCGGCGCGTGTGCCGGCGAGTGCCCTGTCAGCGCGATCTCGGAAGGCGACACCACGTATGTCATCAATGAAAGCGAATGCATCGATTGCGGTGCCTGCGACGCTCAATGCCCCGTAGGCGCGATCAAAGAAAAATAAAACATACTTTAATCAGAATAAAACGGCTCCGGTGATTTTAAACCGGAGCCGTTTCTGTTAGGTGCGACGAGTATGTCGCAAATCTAACGGGTGGAAGTCCCGGATGGAGGTACTCATAACCAACCATATAGTGAAACCCAAGCTGCACATCGTGAGGTGTGAGGTGAAGAAAGGGTGTAGCGAAATCTTGACCTGACGAAC
>JAVBKW010000004.1:0-158059 GCA_031553855.1 Eubacteriales bacterium
TTCAAGGCTTACACCGTCCTCTAACGGCGCGGCGTAAATAAGCTCATAGTTTTTCCACTCGACCTTTTTCCCTAACTTTTTGAGAAGGTCGAAATCGGTAAAAAGATAATCGCGTAATTCCTCTCCGCGTTTAAGCTGATAAATTCCGTACATAGCTCCGCTGTCGTCTATGTCGAGAAACCGTTTTTTTCGTATATCGTTCATGTTACCTCACATTTCCGCTTGATTTTTTTGGCGGTAATCGGTTTTAAGGTCGGCAATCGTGCAGGGCTTGAATTGCGTCATATACCGCATAGCGCGGGCATATTTTAGTATCGCTTTCCATTTGTCCAAATCTTCCGGCTGATACTCAAAGCTCGCCACGTTTTCATCGTGCATGAGATTCCACCACGTTTCGCTATGCCCGTAATACGGCCTTTGGGTCTGCGTTCCGTCCTTGTTGTACATGATGACAGTAGTATTCGGTAAAACGTCCCGCTTGACCGATTCGCAATGCTTGGCGTAATCGAGTTCGTACAGATCGCCTCGAACAATGCCGGATTCGATACCGTGCAGCTCTATGGCGTAAGCGGCAATTTTATCGCTCGTTTCGTCGTGATAATATTTCCATGCGTGGTGCGGGTGCGTTTCGGACACATATATATCACGCTCATAAAAGCACTCCGTACCGC
The DNA here is from genome assembly GCA_031553855.1 of Eubacteriales bacterium. Taxonomy (GTDB): domain Bacteria; phylum Bacillota; class Clostridia; order Christensenellales; family Pumilibacteraceae; genus RACS-047. The sequence continues at coordinate 672 of JAVBKW010000004.1, forward strand.
ACGGGCGGGCAAGCCACACGATATGTTTCCGCTCATATTCGGAGGAGTTTGCCGCCTCCTCCAAAAAGCGTTTGTCATATTTCGTAAAATCGGTTTGATAATGCTCGACGTATTTGTTTACGATTTCCTGCAATACGGCCAATACGTCGCAGTTATAAAACGCCTTTTTCACAGCTCCACCTCACATTTCCATGTCGCGCGATTTTTCCTTTTTGGGTTTTGACACGGCATTGATTTCCGAATAATTGTCCATGATAAGCTCTACAACGGCAGCACCGCCCATGCCCGAATCGCCGATACCGCTTGCGTCGTTCATTTCGATCCATTCCTTTGCCTCGGAAATCTGATCGGGCGTGAGCGAAATATCCTCGCCCTCGTCGCCGATGCCGACAAAGAAAATGTCGCCGAATATTACGTCGTAGTCGCCCCAATAAACATTAGGCTTGGGTTCTTCGGCGAATTTTCCCTCCTCGTTGCACACGATCTGCAAGCCTTCGGAAAAGTCGGGATTATAGGGCATTTCTATATAGCCGCCGACAAGTTTCTGTTTTGAGCGCAGGTCGTTTTCGATCACTTCGACGGTCGGTTCCTGTCCGACGCGCCGTACTAACACCTTTATAGGGTCTTTCATGCGCTTACCTCCGTTTTATTTTTGTAGGCCAAAAGCTCCACTTCCGGCGCGTGGAATACCTGCTGTATCGCCACGCCGAGCATTTGCTTGACGATGCGCCTGTCGGCGGGTGCAAGGCGCACGGTGTTTTCCCGCATTTTGCGGAGCTTATTCAAAAGCTCCGCTTTGCTGCTGTACTCGATAGATTCAATAAAGTTAGCCATTTCGCCGCTCATAGTTTAGCCTCCCATCTCGGCGACGGCCTTTGTTCGCGCCGTCGTCCTTGTCGTTTTGGTTGTGGTTGTAGTGGTCGTTGTCGCGGTCGCTGCCGATTCCGTGGCTTTGAGGGCTTCGAGCTTCTTTGCCGCCGCGTCGGAAGATATGGCGTTTTCGATACCTGTTATCATAAGCTGCGAAATCGAACGCACCACGCCGATGTTATTGGAAAATTTCTGCAAGTCATCGTCCGTCATTTTGGTAATGTCGGGTTCCGCAAGTGCGCCGCCGTCCAAACCGAGCTTACGGGCAACGATATTCGCTGCCGCGCTCACTTCGATTGCCGTAAGGTTCGGCACCTTGTCGGAGCGGAGGCCTTGGAATTTGTCGCGGTTGCGCCCGACGACCAAAGCCGCCGCGATCTGACGGATCAGCACGGCGAGCTTGGCCTTTTCGTCTAAGCCCGATTTGACCGTGATCGTGCGTTCCCGCGTATCGAGCGCGCCGTCCGTTTCGATATTGCCTTCCTTGAAGGTGTAGCTCGAAAGCGTATCTTTAAGCGCGGTTTCCACAAGCGCGGCCTGTGCCGTCAAGGTTTTGTCGGTGATCCAATCCTTTACAGGTTCGCCGTCCGTTTGGGAAATATCGAACACGGGATTGACATTGTATCCCGTCACAAAGTTGGAGGTCTTTTCCACGATATTGCCCGCCGTGTCGGTGGTGATGGTCTTATCGAAAACGGGCGCAAGTATCTTTATGGATTCGCTGCCCTTGACGATATGACGCTTGCGGTAGTTCCATCCATTCATGGTATTGACCTTGGTGGCTTTCGGATTCTGCTGCTGTATAAGGATTTGATTTCGCAGGGAGTAATCGCCGAGGGTATGCTCAAACCAATTCGATTGAACGCCGCCACGCTCGGCTATTCCGTCCTGCGCTGCCGTTACATTCGCATAATTAACGCCCCATTGAGCCGTAAGCGTTGTATGCTTTGTATAACGGATTCCTTTAAGTCCTTTCTTTTCGGTTTTCGCTTCGATTGCGAAAATCCTTCCGTTTGTGATGTCCTTTTCCAACAGTGCTGCAAGTGTCATTTTTCTTACCTCCAAAAATTTGTTAAGGTTGTTTATCAACCTTACACTTACAGTATAAACGATTTCGGAAATGTTGTCAACTATTTTGTTAATGATATTGGAAATACTTTAACTTTTTTTGATATGATAATGCTTAAATAATTGACACTATATACTATTTAGTTTATAATGCAAAGTATTAAAGGAGGTTTCTAAAATGTCAATCGCTCAAAAAGTCAACACGGCGGCAGCCTACAAAGGAATAAGCCAAGCGCAAATTGCGCGGAGTATCGGTCTAAGCCCGGCAAATTTTAATAAACGTCTAACGACCGGTAAATTTACTATTGAAGAATTGGAAAAAATAGCGGAGGCAATCGGCGCAACTTATAAAAGCAATTTCGAGTTTCCTGACGGATTCAAGATATAATTTAGGTGCGCATTATGAGTAATATCAAAGTATTTGAAAATAAAAATATCCGTTCAGCATGGGATTCAGAGCGCGAGGACTGGTTTTTTAGTGTGGTTGATATTTGCGGCGTTTTATCCGATCAGCCAACACAGCGCGGCGCATCGCTTTATTGGGGCAAATTGAAACAACGTTTAAAAGCTGAGGGAAGTGAGTTGATGACAAATTGTCAACAACTGAAATTACAGGCGGCAGACGGCAAATATTATCAAACCGATGTACTTGACACCAAAGGCGTTTTAAGGCTTGTACAGTCCATTCCAAGCCCTAAAGCAGAGCCTTTTAAGATGTGGCTTGCCCAAGTCGGAGCGGAGCGTCTTGACGAGATAGCAGACCCTGAAAAGGCGATCCTGCGCGGTGCGGAGTTCTATCGCCAAAAAGGTTATACTGAGGGTTGGATCAATCAGCGGTTGCAAACAATCGAGATGCGTAAAGAGCTTACTGACGAGTGGCAGGAGCGCGGAATAACCAAAGATAAGGATTACGCCATACTTACAAATGAGATGACTAAGGCATGGAGCGGCTTGACCGTTAAAGAATATAAACAACTTAAAGGTTTGAAAAAGGAAAACCTCCGCGACAATATGACTAATATTGAGTTGGTTCTTAATATGCTTGCAGAGGTTACGACAACCGGCATTTCTAAGAGCCGTAAGCCCACCACCTTTAATGAGAGTAAAGGAATCGCTAAGGAGGGCGGCGAGGTTGCTAAGAGTGCTAAGGTTGATATTGAGCAGCGTATGGGGCAACGTGTTGTTACTCCGCTCAACGCAAGGAATAAACAGCTTTTAGAAATAGAGGGCAAGCCGGAGCTTGACGGCAGCGAGGACGAATAAATAATTATATGGCTATTGAAGGCGGTTCGGTTGAGCCGTCTTTTATTTTTCAGTTGAGCGGCGGCGGCATTTTGTCCGCTCAAATTCTCCGCAACGATACCACCCCGAGGGGTATACGGCAAGCGGTATCGGCGCGGGTGAAGTGAAAAAGTTGCGAAAAATATAAAAAGACTCTTTTTACAACGGCATCAAGTCTCCAATGGTAGACACAATATGCAGTTCTATAGAAATAAAAACCACAATATATTGATTTTGAGTTAATGTCGAAATTGAAATAAGTGTTTTCAAAATTCCGTTCAAAAAAGAAAAAGAGCCATTTTAGCGGCTCTCATTTCTTTGGCTGTTGATATTTGGTTTAATAATAACTTGACGATTAACCTCAACTACTTCGACATCGCTTCGTATGAGTTTTATTTCGGCACGGTTGCCGCATTTAAGGATTTCGATAATAGCGGAAATTACTTCATCTGTCAATAGAGATTTTTGATTTTGCATATAAGGCTCTCCTGTACGTTTATCAAGCAAATCAATTATCGTTGTCCGGCGGTATTTCCTGTTTTGTTAATTCGGCATATAATTCAATCATATCATTCATAACTGCGGAAGATTCTTGTAAACAGTTATCGAATTTCTTCCATGTTTCTAAAAGGTTTTCACACAATAAACAAAATCGTTGAAGAATTACAGATAGCCTTTCAACCTTTTCGGCGTTAAAAAGGGCTGTATCTAAATCCGTCATTGCGGCGGATATTTTATGTATCTTGCCAATATTTGATTGTGTTTTTCGGTTTTGTTCTCTATCCATTTTTTATTTCTCCTGTAAATTTATTTATCACCGACACGGCGTTGTTCGGCTTTAATTTGCGGATAGATCGCTCTTGCAAAGGTGCGACCGTCTAAGTTGAAAACCGCTTCTCCGCTGCCTTTGCCGAAATCAGATTGACCTAAACCTGCAACGATTCCCTCATAAGCGGCTTGCCGAATTGCCGAAACAATCATATCGTTATTTGCAACAGCGGTACGACCGCCAATATTACCGACCAATTCCGCACCGGCTTCATTCGCAATAAACAACTCGCCGCGCTGTGGATAGCCGCCTTCGGCATAGGCTTTAAGATTATTTGTTTGCGATTGAGCTGAACTCATAATACCTTTAATAGCAACGGCACCGGCCGCAACTGCCGTAACAATTAAAGGAACTGCCGCACCCATTGTTAACGCGCCTTTCATCGCTAAAGCCGCAACGGCTGCCGCCGATAAAACGGCAACTAGTGAGGATAAAACTGTTATGGCGGCTCTTGTTTTTTCGGAAAAAGTGTCCCATTGTTGAAAGATAAAGACGGCGGCGGTTAGTGCTCCGAAACTTGCAACCAATCCCCAATTTGCCGCAATCCAAGAAGCTAGTGCGCCTAAAACTTTTGGAATAGTTGTTATTACAAATTTAGTCGCGGCGGCAATTAATGCCGGTATTTTGGTTATTGCTACAATAGTCATAACTCCGGCTAATCCCCACAAAGCCGCTTCCAACACTCCCGAACTATTCGCCCATTCAAATAATTTTGAAGTGGCTTCGGCAACAAATTTGATTAGAGGCGCAGCTATATTATTTATGATCCATTTGCAAGCATCTATTATAGGATTAAGAACTTTCAGAATGTTAGGCAATACATTTTCCACAAGACTTTTTACGGCATCGAATAGGGGCTTGCTTGCTTCAAGCACACCGGCAAATAATGCTTTAACTTTTGCAAGTGTTTCACCGAGTGCCGCCCAAGCAACTCCCATTTCATTAATAGGTGTCGATTCATACAAATTTTCTTGTTTTTTTACTGATAATGTCTCAAATTTATCGAAAGAAAATAATTGACCATTTACTTTTTTTAAGCTATCCGCATAACTATCTGCGCCTTTTTTAGCCTTGTCAAAAACGGTTGCGCCTTGCATTGCAGACATAGCCGCGTTTATGCCATTGACTATATTGATAACGCCGTCAGCTAAGGTTGTAATAAGCGGCTCTAACGCTTGCAGCACACTTGCAAATGTAACGCCCAAAGTATTTTTTAACTGATTCCCGGTATTCATTAAGTTTGACATAGTGGCGTTTGCTATTTCACTATATTGGGCGTAATTCTGAATACCTTCTTGAAACGCTTGCGAAATTTCTCTGATGACCGTTCGCACCGCTCGATAAAAGAATATTCTTTTAAAAGAAGCGGCTAACTTGTCAAAACGCGATGCTGATTTCGCGGCGGCTTTTCCGGCGTTATCCATTTCAGCGGTTATTTTAGGCAAGCCCGTAGTTTGCAACTTTGGCGTTTGCAGTTTATTAAAGCGTTGAGTTAATTTATCCGCTTGCGCATGTACCTTTGATAAGGCGGTATCAAATTCCTCGATTTGCTCAGTTGCCGCAAGCCGTGCCGCCGGTGTTTTCAGTGTGTCGAGAAATTTCTTATAATTATCACTTATTGCTTTGATCTTATCATTAACACGAACAGCTTCAACCATAAGACGACCTTGCTCGGTTTCAAGCATAGTAAAAATATTATTACCGCTCAAATTTTCTTTTGCAGCACTAACAATATCTTTGAATCGCATTGCAACCGTTTTCGATCCGTCATCGATCTTTGATGTATCAATATTAGGCGTTAGTTGCTTTTGAGGTGTGGCAATAGTTGCTCCAATATTAAAGCTAGTTTGAGGCAGCTTCGATAAGGTTGCCGCTAATTTGCTAAATTCCCTATTCATAGCCTTAAATTCGGAAACTTCTATTCTTTTAACCGCTGCAACAACTCCGCTAATAGCTTTGCGGCGGCTTCACTAACTGCGGCTAAGGTTTTAAAACTAGCGGCGAATCGATTAATTGTTTCGTTAGCTTTATTTGTAGTTGAAACGAGTTCGATCTTCAATGTGTCAATAGTGTTATCATTCATTTTGAAATACCTCCATGATTCAAAAAGTTACCTTTGCGTTTTGTCCGACACGATAAAAAAGGCGCATTATTTTTCGATATTTTCTATCATTTTAAGAATTTGTCTAAACGAACCATTATATTGAAATTCAGCACTGGTAATCCGGAACGATTTAGCCGTGCCGTCCGGATATCGGGCGATAGAATGCCGATTGACTTGTGTTTGGTCAGTCACATCTATCTCATCGATTGGGCAATCAAGAACAGTAACTATTTCGTCAACCTTATAAAGCGGATCGTTATCTGTAACGTTGACAGTAACCTCTACGGATTGCTTTCCGTTTTTATAATGATCGATAATATTGTTAGCAATATATGTGCCTATGGATACGCCACCTACTTTTGTATCTACTTGCATCAATTCATTGGAATTGAGTATAAACTTAGAATTGTTTCCTATGCTTAAACTATTTTCATAAGATTGAGCGGCAAGAGTTCCTCGGAATGACCTATAAACAAATCCGGCATATAAACCCCCCGAATTAAAATCCAAACGATAGACAATTTTGGTTTTAAAATAAAGACGGTTATTTTGCAAAGTTTGCAAAATCAATATCTTTCCAAAACGTCCTACTGGATACTGTTCTTCCTTATCAAAATTCGGAAAACTCGTTAAAGTAGCAAAATATACTGAAAAAGTGTTTGTCGGGGTATCTTCGCCGATAAGCGTATAAGTACGCACCAATTCGCCGGAGCTGTATTGATAATTCGTAGTAGTGAGCTTTTCAAATGTTCCTGTATAAGTCAGATCATTATTGTTTGCGGCATTAAAATCTATATAGCCTGTTAAAGTTGCGCTGTGTGCCGTTTTTGACGCATCATCCCACCACACTTCCGATTCATAAAAAGTGTTTGTAATAATCGCGCCGGTTGTCGTAATTGTCGGTTTGACTATCGGCGGTTCAGAAAAGCTGCTGAATTGAAACGTAACACTCACTGAACCGGCTAAATAATTTTTAGTTTCAGTCCAATCTACGCTTTCGATTATGTTGTCTAAAATCAGTTCGCTCTCTACTGTGCCCATTAAGCTTTCTGTACCTATTAATTTCATCGAAAAATCTCCTTTATTCCTCATTTTTATTTGCATTATAATCTATTTCATTAGAACTTTCTGCGAGATACCGTTGTCTTATTGTTTCCGGATCTTCGTCAAAACCGGATTGGTTTTGATTCGGTGTCAACACATACTCACATTTATCCTGCATATTGAAAAAATTCTTTCCGGCAAATATTGCCGCGACAGGGTTCGCTTTATTATGTATCAGTCCGAGTTCCCAAAGCTCCGCTAATTGGTTATAGGTGCGCTTAACTATAGCTTGATGTGTTCCGGCTCTGAAATCTCCGCGAAGCCAAGAGTTAAGCGTATCGCGTGAAATGCCTATAGCATTACAAAAGCCGAATACGGTCGGTTTCAAATCGGCAGTTTCGCAATGGTCAAAATACCAATCAATGCGAGATTGGACTTGCACTAGGTCAGAAATATCAATTATGGGAAGTTTAGCAATTAACCGAGTATGTCTCAAAAATCGAGTATTATCGCCCGGTTGCATATTTTCCGCGCCGAAGTTTTGAAGATCGGGGCGGTTGCGCGTTTGTTTAGGTTTGACCGATTTCGACAAAACCGATGTTAATTCTTTGTCGTACATAGGTTGTTTGTACCTCCGTTTTTATGTATTATTTTGGTTACTGTGTAAAATGTGTAAAGTATTGGTTTCCCTATATAGGAGTAAATATTTATTACTAACGAAAACATTACACATTTTACACATGCACTCGAATTAACCGGGATTTTCCTCATTTTTATCTATGGGAGAAGAGTCGCCGAATAGAGTGATGCCGTTTAATTTGTAGTTTGGAACGATATTATAATAGGTCTTACCCTCAACGGTTCCCCGCTCTAAAAATAATCCTCGGCGTTTTAGTTCATCATAAAAAATTGATTTTGATTCAGCCCCATGTCCGGCACGTCTGCACCACGCTTGATATTCGACATATACAGCAGAGCCGGTGCTATTCTCGGTGGATTCCTCTAAGCATTCCGCAAAGAAAATGCCTATTTTATCACTCTTTTTACGATATTCTTCGGTAGCATCTTGAACACATTTAGGGGGAATTGAGCCATTCTCGTAAAACTTTTTTAAACCCTCTAGGCACCAATTAAAGTAACCGCTAATATTATCTTTTTCACGAAGTTTTGTTTTTAACTGAAAATCTCTTTCGTTTAGGTCGAAAAAACGATCAAAAGTGATAACATTTATACGATTACTCGCAAATAGAGTATCGTCAGTCATGACAGGTAAAAAGTTTGTATTAATAAATAATTTAAACAGGGGAACAAATTGAGATTCGCTTTTGTTTAAATGTCGCGCGGTTATTGTATCTCCTCCTGTAAATTTTTTGAGTTGCGCTATGTCCAACACCGCTCCTCTGTCCGGCTCTGAAACATTGACAAAACGACAACCGTCAAGCCGGGCGATGTCTCCGCTTGCCTGTCGGCTGTCTTTGCGCCTAACTGCTAATGTTTCTGCCTCCATATTTGCGGCATAGCCGGAATTACCTCCGAGCATATAAGCGTGAGTTTCCATGAGTGTACCTTTTCCGTTACGAGTTTTTTTGCCGTATAAAATATAGCAAGTTTCCAAATCGTTTTTACCTGTAAGAGAATAAGCCAAAATCTTTTGTAAATATTCAGTTTTTTCGCTATCGTTTAGTATAACCTCTGAAATATATTTGTTAAAGATTTCACTTCGAGCTTTCGGATCATAGAATACGTTACTAATTTTTCTTAATAAATCATCGGGCGAATGTAGGTGAAAGTCAAAAGTTTGTAAATCTATCGTACCGTTTTGACAATTAAAAAGATTAGGATTCTTGTCAAAATCTCTATCTCTAACAGGGTATCTATCTTTACTATCTCGAATGATAGTTTCACGTGTTTGAAATTTATATAGTTTACCGGAAAATTCAAAATATCGTTTTTGAGTTTCGGGGTCATTTTCTATGGTTTGTGCATATTGAGAAAAACAAGTTGCAAAATCCTCCGCGCATCGAGATACGCCGATATTACTTACATCGGTTACCCATGATTTGCTATTGTAGAACATCCAACCGTTAGAGTCGGCATTATATCGACATTTATTTTTAAACAGTGTCGAAAAAAGCGAAGAAGCCCCTTTGTCATTTAACGGATAAATATCTTGATTTTTATGCGGCTGCAACTCGAATAGGCGTTGTAAAGTTTCATTCGTAAAGGCGGCGGTCTCGCTCATTCCTAAAATTCCTCCCCGATATATAGCCGTTTTTTCAATTTGATAAGGTTTGAAAGGAAATAGTCAATAAAGATTGTGCCTGTATCCCCCATAACTACACGCTCGTTTTTTCCTGCGCCCGAAAAAATTAATCTGCAATTAATGCAGGACGGGTTACTTTGGGGGAAGATTGTCAGCATTTTCTGCATGATTTTATCCCTAATGCTGCTATCGGTTATTGGAGTATTGAAGAGAAAGGCAAACGTGAAACGCTCTTGACCCGATATACCCGGAGTTCTTTTGTAACGCAGTAGGTAAGGAATAAAGAAGTATTCACAAATTTTAATAATGTTCTCCTCTGTTATTATCGGTTCGGGAAGTTCATTATCAAAATCCAAAAGAAAAAGCCGTTGTTCTTCAAAATCATCGGACTCGTCGGCTAAAACTGACGGGCAAATATTGCCGCCGCGTTCTAAATACCTAACTAATGCGGTTATTGAAATGTTATCGGACTTTCCAAATCTGATTCTATGTAAATTATTATAGTGAATTTTTAGTGTGTCGCTCATTAATTGCCTCCTGTTCTAAAAAAGCGGCATATTCTTCCGCATTATCCTCACAAAATGAGTTTATCATTTTGATAAAGCTCCCTATGCTACCATTGGAAAAAATGAGAGCATCGGCAAGCTCGTTTGCAATTTTTGGAGCTAATTGTATTTCAGACATAAACAATTAGCCCTCATTTTTCAAATTTAAAATTATATTTCTAATCTCTAGCTTTTCAGCTTCGGATAATTCATATCGAAAGCGTCTTACTGTAGAGACTTCGTTTATTCCCTTCCATGCTTTTCCGATTTGCCATAAAGTAAGCCCGGCAGCTTTAATTTCTTTTCTAATATCTAAGTTAGCTTTGTTCATGAAAAAAAACCTCCAAGACAATATAAACGATTGACAAAACTTGTTATACTTATTATAATACAATTAAACACAATGCGCAAGAGAATAATTGGTGAAAACAAAAATCGTTAGCGTTGCTATTTTTTAGAGAGGTAATTAAATGAAAAAACAAGAAAAAAAGCGTAATATCTATAAAGATATGTCGCCCAATAAACAAATTAGAGAACTCTTAAATGATGATACAAAGCAAAAAGAGTTATTGGCTGAAAAACTAGGAGTTAGTATTGAAGCAATAAGACTGTGGCTTGCTGGCTATGTTCGTCCGGATATTTCAAAATTGGGCGATATAGCTAAATTCTTTGATGTTTCTACCGATTATCTATTAGGTTTAACTGAGGCAAAGAATCGAGATAATGTCGATGTTAATCAAAAATTTGGATTGAGCGATCCGGCATTGTTAGAATTATCACATCGTCATCATAATGGTTATTTAGAAGTTAAAACGCTTGATTATCTTATTGGAACATCTTTATTTTGGAATTTAGTAATAAGAATAAATAATTATATTATAGAAAAGTTTCAAGATGAAATGGCTGAAAACGAATTTGGAAAAATTGATATTGAAAAATTACCCGATTTCTCACCTATGTGTTTTGAAGTTGTAGGTAGCAATTCTGAAATTTCAGCTCTCGCTTTACAAAAAACCTTAATGGCTTTATCAGATAAAGCATTTGCAGATTTGAAAGACAGTAAGATTTTTGATTTTGCCAAAGAAATAATAAATTATAATGAAAGTAAAAATAATAAATTATCGAATGAAATACAAGCTACACACGCAAGTACAGAAAAGTTATCATCAATTATTAATAATGATTTGAGACGGGGACGAATTCCGAATTCAAACGAGGATAATAAATGAACGTAGTTATTTATGCTCGGTTTTCCTCTGCGAATCAAAATGAACAAAGCATTGAGGGACAACTGAAAGTATGTTATGAATACGCCCAAAGAAACGGCTATACCGTTATAGGCGAATATATTGATCGTGCTATTTCCGGCACGACCGACAACCGTCCTCAGTTTTTGAAAATGATTGAGGATAGTAAAGAGCGGCGATTTCAAGGCGTTTTAGTTTATCAGCTTGACCGATTTGCAAGAGATCGATATGTTAGCGCGGATTACAAGCATAAGCTCAAAAAGAATGGCGTTCGGGTATTGTCGGCAAGAGAAAATATTTCAGATGATGCAAGCGGTATATTAATGGAAGCAGTTTTAGAGGGAATGGCTGAATATTTCTCACGAGAATTGGCTCAAAAAGTTAAGCGCGGTATGAGATTAACAGCCGAAAAATGTCTGTCTACCGGCAATCATACGGCTCTCGGTTATAAGGTTAATTCTGATAAAACATTTAGCATTGACGATACAACCGCTGCCATAGTTAAAAAATATTTGAAATGTATGCAAATGGTCAAACAGTAACAGAAATAAACGCTTATCTAAATTCACTGCAAATCAAAACATCGAGCGGAGGAACTTTTAATAAAAATTCTCTACGCCACATTTTAAAGAATAAAAAATATATCGGCGTATACTCTTATGACGATATTATTATTGAGGGCGGTATGCCGCGAATAGTTTCAGATGAATTATTTTATAAGGTGCAAAAAATTATGGAGATAAATACAAAAGCCCCTGCACGCGCAAGGGCTAAAGAAGAATATCTTTTGACCACTAAATTATTCTGCGGTCTTTGCCGCGACATGATGACCGGCGTTAGCGGAACATCTAAAACCGGTTTGAAATATTATTATTACGCTTGCAATAAAGCAAAGAAAAAGCTCTGCAATAAAAAGCAGGTAAGCAAGAAATGGATTGAGGATTATGTTGTTAATAAATGTCGTGAAATATTAACAGAAGAAAATATCGATCTGATCGCCAAAGCTATATCGGCAAGATGTGAAAAGGACAGAGATAACTCTGATATTAAACGCCTTCAGAAGCTCTTAAAAGATAATGAGCGCAAGCAAGCTAATCTTACGCAAGCAGTAGCGGAATGTGGCATTGAGAGCGTTCGCAGAACCTTATATGAAGAATTGAACAGTTTGATTTCAAGCCATGCAGAAATCGAAAAAGAGTTATTGGCGGTAGAAGTCGGTTTAGTTAAGCTCACATCGCCGCAAGTAAAATTCTTTTTAACTCAAATAAGAAAAGGCAATCCGGACGATATAAAATATCGCAAAATTCTTATAGCCGTTCTCGTAAATGCTATATACCTTTACGATGATAAAATTACGTTCATTATTAACGGCGGCGATAAACCGGTTGAGATCACTGAATCACTTTTAAATGATATAGAAACAACGGCAGAGAGTTCTTGTATAGACTCATCTGCTGTACCAAAAAAGATTAATCCGAACCCGTTGTGCCGACAGGCAATGGGTCCGGATTTGTTTTTTTAGAGAGTTTTAGTAATTTTATAGAGTTTTAGTAAAAATTGGCACAATTTCTTTCTAATACAATATTAATCTTTAAAAGCTCAAAACATTATTGTCTTTTTTGCTTTTCTGATATATAATAATAATGGAAAAGTAAGGGTTAAAAAAACGCTGCTTTAATGAGGTGTTATTATAAATGATTCAGAACGGCAAAAATAACGGAAGGGCTGCGTCAAACCAGACGCAGTTCGATGTAAAAAGAAATAAAAAAGAGGAGCAGCGTATAAAGCGCAGGCAGGCTATCAGAGAGTCGCACTTAAGGGAAAGGGAACGCGAGCTTGCACGGCGCAATTCGCAGCCAATTATCGTGGAAAAGAAGAGCGGCAGGATTTTGGCGTTCATTTTAGGTATGCTTTTCGGCATAATTCTCTTTGTGGGTTCGATCGCCGGAGCCTTATTTTTAGGCTATAAATACGCTACGCTGGATATGTTTGGGGTCAGGCTCCCAATAACAATTGAGGACGGCGCTCAAAAAGACATAAATAAAATGACGGTCGAGCAGCTTGTAAAAGAGCTTACCCGTATTTACGGCGCAAGCAGCACATATACCGTAAACGAATTTAAAAAGGAATTCGGAATAAACCTTGCCCAATTTTTACCTTTTCCAGTTGCGGATAAATTTTTGGACTACCCCGTCTTAACGTTATTTTCTACTAGCGGCATAAACGAGATGATGGAGGAAGTGCTGCTTGGCGACCTTTTCTACTCTGTTGGTTCAATAAAAGATATGTTCGACGAGCCGACGTACGAATTGCTCTCTAAGGTATCGCTTGCAAACGTCGTCACTTTCAACACCGACGTTATTTTCGACGGCGTACTTGTGGGCGGGCTTATGAAAATGACGTATAACGCCGAGACTCAAAAGTACGAAAACGACGACCCAGTTATGCGCGCCGTAGGCAACGCGTATGTTACCGACCTTTTAAAGATCAGTAAAGGAGAGTCGGTTATGAGCGTAGTCTCCGGTATTTTTTCCGATACTAAAATAGACGAGCTTTTAGGCACGACGATGTTCGGCGATAAGCTTATGTCGCAAATGCTCACGGATTCGGGTTTTGATATAGACGGACTGCTCGACGGCATGAAGTTCGCCCAAATCTTAGGCTATACCTACGACGAGGACGCAGCCGAATGGTATAAGGAAGAGGACGGAACAAGGACTGCTTTAGACGGTATGTTCACCGCTTTTTCAGACATTTTGATTTCCGACCTTATGAGCGACCCGGACTCTGCTATGGACGGAGTGACTATCGGCAGCGTGATGGGCTTATACGAAATGGAGGAATACCTTTTAAGCGTAAGCGGCTCTGCCGATCCTGAAAAATACTATAAAAACGGCGCTATTTATTACAAAATAGATGCCGATGAAACAACCTTTACGCCGTATAATTTAACGGAAGAACAGATCGCCGCATTAACGCGCTCAAGCACGGGTCAGGGAGATGAAACAAAATTAGTTTCTAAGTGGGCTAAGAAGGAAACGGTCGGCGGGTCAACAGTCTATTCGCTTTCAAGCGGTATAACCGCGGCGGTTAGCGGCATCAAAATCAACGAGCTGGACGGCGACGCTATTAAAGACTGCATCAACGTTTTAACCCTCGGCGAGGTTTTAGACACGTCGGGCAATTCGCTCTTAACCTCCCTCAAAGATACGCCGATTTCCGACCTTGCGACAGATATTAACGACACGCAAGTCGGCACGGCGATGGGGCTTACGTTTGACTCAACAGATAACCGCTGGGAGGACGAGAACGGAGCGGCCGTAACCGGAGTACAAAAGGCGATAGCGGGCCTTACTATAGGGAATTTAAGCAGCGGCTCAACGCTCACAAACACTATAAACGGTTTGACCTTAGGCGAAATTATTGAGATAAGCGGCAGCAGCGGGATTTTATACGCTATCAAGGATATGAAGGTCGGTGATTTAAGCGGAACAGGCGGCATTACCAGCATTTATGCAGGTTATGCGATGGATTTCAAATTCGGATATTTTGACGACTTTAATAATTTTATCGACGACGATCCCGATTCTCCCGCAGAAGAAGATAGCAAGTGGTATAAATACACTCTTATCGATACGACTGAAGATTATAAAGCGGCAGACGGGCTTGATAAAAAGCTTGCCGGAACAAAAATATCGGAAATGGGCTCTATTATGAGCGGTTTAACTCTCGGCGATACGGGAATGTCGCTCAATTCAGGCGCTTTCAAGATTATAAAAAAACCCGGCAATTTGCAATCTGATATACCATTATGGTATGACGGATCAGATGAGGAATGGGCGGCGCTTACCGATTCTGAATACCGTAAAATAATACCTGTAACAAAAATCGATACCGTTATGACGGATTCTATTAAAAATGCGACGATGGGCGATATGGTTGACAGCGGGCTGCTTGAATTAAGCGAAACATCGACAGATAAGCTCGATAGTATTTCCTCAGTTATCGGCGACTGGCACGCCCTTACAATTACCCAGCTATTAACGGCACTTATCGCAGGCTTTCCTGTTTAACAATAAGGCTTATAAACCGTTTCCGTAACAATAGAGTAAAAACAAAAACGGGCACAATTTTAAAAACAAAGACATAAAAAACACACCTTAAGGGCTTTGCTTTAAGGTGTGTTTTAGCTTAATAGTAAATAATCAAAAGGTCAATGCTTGTTATCATTAGTAATGCGTCTGATTAATAGTACAGCTTTTCGTCGAAGTATTCTTTCAGCTTGTCGATCGAAACGGTGTCCTGCTGCATTGTGTCGCGGTTGCGGATCGTCACCATATTGTTTTCTAAGGTGTTGAAATCGACCGTTACGCAGTAGGGCGTGCCTATTTCGTCCTGACGGCGGTAGCGTTTGCCTATCGAGCCGGAAAGGTCGTATGTGCAGCTGTAATATTTGCGAAGTTGCGCGTAAACCTCGTCGGCTTTTTCCGAAAGGTTTTTCTGCAAGGGCAAAACGGCGACCTTATAGGGTGCGAGGGCGTGGTGGAGCTTTAGGACTACGCGTGTGTCGTTTTCAAGCTGCTCTTCCTCGTAGGCGTTGCATAAAAAGGCTAAAAGGACGCGGTCAACTCCGAGCGAGGGCTCGACGCAGTAGGGCACAAACTTTTCGTTTGTGATAGGGTCGGTATATTCCATGCTCTGACCCGAAACCTTTTGGTGGCACATAAGGTCGTAGTCGGTGCGGTCTGCCACTCCCCAAAGTTCGCCCCAGCCGAACGGGAACAAAAATTCAAAGTCGGTGGTGGCCTTTGAGTAGTGCGAAAGTTCCTCTTTATCATGGTCGCGCAATTTGAGGTTTTCTGATTTGACCCCTAGGCCTAAAAGCCATTGGTGGCAGAAGTTCTTCCAGTAGTTGAACCAGTCGAGGTCGGTGCCGGGCTTGCAGAAAAACTCAAGCTCCATCTGCTCAAATTCGCGCACGCGGAAAATAAAGTTTCCGGGCGTGATCTCGTTGCGGAACGATTTACCGATCTGGGCTACGCCGAACGGCACCTTAGAGCGGTTCGAGCGGACGATGTTTTTAAAATTGACGAAAATGCCTTGAGCGGTTTCAGGGCGCAAATAAAGCGTGCTTGCGCTCTCTTCCGTAACTCCCTGAAAGGTTTTGAACATAAGGTTGAATTTTTTGATAGAGGTGAAATCGGACTTGCCGCAAACGGGGCAGGGAATGGAATTATCCTTTATATACTGCTCTAATTGCGCGTCCTTCCAGCCCGCGATAGAAACGTTCTTTTTCTTACGCGCGACGTAATCCTCAATCAAATGGTCGGCTCTGTGGCGGGTCTTGCAGGACTTGCAATCCATCAAGGGGTCGGAAAATCCGGCAAGGTGTCCGCTTGCTTCCCACGTTTTTGGGTTCATAAGTATAGCGCAGTCCACGCCCGTGTTGTACTCGGACTCTGTAACGAATTTCTTCCACCACGCTTTCTTGATGTTGTTTTTAAGTTCAACTCCCAGCGGGCCGTAGTCCCAGGTGTTGGCAAGGCCGCCGTATATCTCGCTGCCGGCAAAAATAAAGCCTCTGCCTTTGCAGAGCGCAACAAGCTTATCCATAGTCAGAGAAGGTTTTTCAGCCATAATTTTTAACTCCTTGTATAATTTCTTTGCTGTCGGCAAGAACCGATGCAAAACTGTGTAATCTCGTACTATATTATGGTTTTTCCGGCGTTTTGTCAACTGTAATAGCGTGGCAAAAGTAAAAGACGGCAAGCTTAAAGGCCGCCGCCGCGCTCAAAAAATTTTGAGTAAAATCGTTTAAAATATTTAGCCGCTTTTTTTTAAAATGTTTTCACACTCTTTCCCGTTTTTCATATTATGACAGTAGATATATCTAAAATACTCTTGAGAGTTTCAAAAGATTTTCAAAGATAAACGTTAAAGAAAAATTTCTTAAAAGGAAGAGCCTTTAAGAAACGCGGACCGGGGCAGCGCGCGGATATGCTCTTTATCCTGTCGCGCTCCGCCCGATCAAACTTATTTTATTATTACAAGGAGGATCAACGAATGTTTAATTCCGGATGTGGATGCGGTGGCGGCTGCAACGATATATTCTTCATCATATTGCTTCTGTGTTGCTGCGGCGGCGGAAAAGATAACTGCGGATGCGGCGGCTTCAATAAAGGCTGCGGCGGAGGCTGTGACTGCTGCGAGTTAATTATCTTATGGTTACTTATTTCGTGCTGCTGCGGCGGCAAAGACGTTTGCTGCAAATAACGCTAAAAGCTTTTGCGCCGACATAAATTAAGGGTTATCGGGGAGGAGAAATCTTCCCCGATAATTTCTTTTTTTCACCGCCTTTTCAAACAGTTGCGTTAATCAGGGATTTATGATAATATTATTCATCATATAGTTATCTATAAATATAAGTAATTATATGTATATTCCGCCGGTATCGTATAGGAACCGGACATTGTGTAAATCTTATTATTATTGAGGCTACGGAGAGGGTTACCCCCTGAGTCTACAAGGAGTGAAAAAAATGAAGATCAGTTCTAAAAGTATTGCCGTTGCGGCGATCACTTTGGCCCTCACGGCCGTTTTAGCGCCTTTGCCGTTTGTGTTTATGCTGCCGCTGCTGTTCACTTGCTGCACGCGCGGTATGAAAATGTCGCTTTTTATGGGCCTTGCGTTCGGCGTCGTCAGCTTTTTGTACGCATTTGCCGGCTCTACTCCCGTTGCGCTCGCGTTTATAAAAGCGCCCTATATTGCGATAATACCGCGAATTTTAGTCGCTTTCTTTGCTTGCGGGGCATTCAAAATATCGAAAAAACTCATAAAAGGCAATTCAAAAACCGCGTTGGTTGCGCCGTACGTTATTTCTGCGGCAGTCGGCACGTTATCTAATACGGTTTTAGTAGTTTCCTCTATGCTTGCCTTAAGTACTACAGTCCTTGCAGATATATCCGTATGGGCGTATGTGACTGTGATGATAACCTCCGGCCTCATTGAGCTTGCCGTTTCTGTGATACTTGCTCCGGCAGTTTCGATAAGCGTTGAAAAGGCTCTTTCCGGCGGGTTCAAAAAGCGCGCAAAAGCCGCGGATGCCGGAGTCGGCGACAAAACGGAAAACAGCCCGAATTAATGCATTAAATTATCTATATATTATAAGGACATTATGAATTTAGTTTTTGACATCGGAAATACTAATATAAAAATAGGCATTTTTCATAACGACGAGCTTGTAGATTCGTTAAGGATAAACGCGACCTCGAACAAAACCTCGGACGAGTACTGGGTGCTGCTCAGGGATATGATGGCTGCAAAGAACATCAAGGTCGATCAGGTTGCAGGCGCGATAATTTCCAGCGTCAACCCGAACCTCAACTACACTATAGAGCATATGATAAGCGCGAATTTCAACGTAAAGCCGCTGTTTGTCGGCGCGGGCATCAAGACGGGCATTGCCGTCAAATACGACAACCCTAAGGAAGTCGGGTCGGACCGTATCGTCGGGGCGGTCGCGGCGTATAATAAGTACGGCGGGCCGTGCATAGTTATCGACTGCGGAACGGCGACGAGCTTCAACGTCGTAAGCGAAAAAGGCGAATTTTTGGGCGGGGCGATCAGCTTCGGGCTAAAGACGGCTTCGGACTCTCTTTGGAACGCCGCCGCAAAGCTCCCCAAAATAGAACTGCTTGTTCCTCCGGCCGTCGTCAATAAAACGACTATTTCCAATATGCAGTCGGGCATAATGTACGGCTATATCGGTATTATAGAAAGCCTTGTAAAGCGCATAAAGGCCGAAATAGGCGAGGCAAAGGTCATTGCAACCGGGGGCTTAAGCGAAACTATCCGCCTCCATACCGACGTAATCGATATTTTCGACAGAATGCTCACTCTGCGCGGGCTTAACATCATATATAAACTTAATCAAGGTTAAAACTAGAAAAGAATTCATCGGCTATTCTTTTACGGTATTTTTCTAGCAAACGGAGGTAATCGTTATAATTATGGAAAAGCAAAATAACAAAGTTAAAAAAGTCAATATAGCAATTATGGGTATCGGCACCGTCGGCGGAGGTACGTATGATATCCTCACGCAAAACCACGATATGATACTCAAAACACAAGGCCTTGATATAAAGGTCGTTAAAGTTTTGGACAAGTCGCCCGAATGGATAGCAAAGCGCACAGGCAATAAAGAGCTCGCCGCAGCCTCTTTGGACGAGATACTTGCCGATAAATCGATTTCGATAGTAGTTGAAACAATGGGCGGCGTGGAGCCGGCTAAAACTTTCATTAAAAGGTCGCTGCTTGCGGGCAAAAGCGTCGTATCGGCCAACAAGGAGCTTATTTCAAAGCATTGGCCGGAGCTTGAGAGCGCGGCAAGAGAGGGCGGCGCGGGCTTCTATTTTGAGGCGTCCTGCGTGGGCGGCGTTCCTATTATCCGCACGCTGACTCAAAGCTTGCAAGGCGACAATATCCAGCAGATAGTCGGCATAATCAACGGCACGACTAATTATATCCTCACCAAAATGGCAGAGGACAATATGCCCTATGAGAAAGCCCTGCAAGGCGCGCAGGCGGCGGGTTTTGCCGAAGCCGACCCTACGGCGGACGTCGAGGGGTACGACGCTATGTACAAGCTCAGTATCCTTTCCTCATTGGCCTTTCACGCGTCCATTCCGTATACGTCAATATACAGGGAAGGTATTTCTAAAATCTCGATCAACGATATCCGCAGCGGCGCGGAGCTTGGCTATACGCTCAAGCTTTTAGGGATAGGCAGGCGGACGGGCGATGCGGTCGAAGTGCGCGTCCACCCGACTTTTATTCCCAAAAACCATCCGCTCTCGTCTGTGCGCAACGAATTCAACGCGGTTTTCATAAAAGGCGACGCGGTAGATAATATTATGCTTTACGGCAGAGGGGCGGGCGCGCGCCCTACGGGAAGCGCAATAGTGTCCGATATCGTTTTCTGCGCAAAACAGTCCGAACACGTTTACTCGGATTTTGAAAACAACGGCAAAATAAACGCGCCGGTAGTTATCGTCAACGACTTCAATTCAAAATACTATTTTTCGCTTACCGTTGCCGACAAACCCGGCGTCCTTGCTAAAATCGCCGACATTTTAGGGAAACACGGCGTTTCTATCAACACGCTTTTCCAGCGCGCCGCCGAAAATGACAACGCGCCTATCGCTATCCTTACCCACGAAACCACAGAGCATTCCATTCAGGACTCTCTTTCGCTGATAGGAAAATTAGCGGAAGTCAAAAGCGTGGACAGCCTTATCAGAGTGCTTTAGTCCGCTAATTCTACGCCCTTTTACGCCCTTTTAAAAGCGGCCAAAAAACAAAAAAACAAAATAAAAACTAAATTACCGAACTTTTACATATTTTTCTAATTATTGAATAATAATAACTTTGCAATTATTGCCAATTTTATTTGACAAAAATATTTATGGATTGTATAATTGCAATGTTACATTGTATAATTTTACTTAAAAGCCAAGAGGAGATTCTTCGAATGAAAAGACTTAAGCGTTTATGGATGACTATATTGATTGTGGTTATTTCCGTTTCTGTAATAATCGGGGGAGCGGGAATTTCTGCGTTTGCGGCTGATTCCATAACGAATGCTAACGATATGCTTGCTGCTGCTGCAACGCTGCCTAAAACTGTATATTTGGGCGAGCCGATAACGATTCCGGCAGGAACTTCTTTAAAAGTTACAGCTCCGGACGGCGCGGACGTTACTTCCCAGATAAGCGGCGGTTCTCTTACCGCGAAAATGCTCGGTAACTACACCATTTCTTATGGTGCGGTAGAGAAATATCTTTACAATGTTAATTGCAAACTTGAAAAAGAATATGAGCTGCGCGTAGAAAACGGCGGGGCGGAAGTTCCCACCCACGTTGCTGCAGGAAATAAGATCAAGCTCCCCGCTGCAAAGCTTTTCTATAAAGATACGGAAAAAAATGAGTACGTTGAATGCCTCGCGGCAGACTATGCTGTCGAAATCAAAGTAGGCAACAAGGTTTTTGAAAACGGAAAATTCCAAGGCGAATCCGCCGACGCCGTTTGGGTTGCGGCTGAACACACCGTTCAGTACACCGCAAACCTCAAAAAAGGCAGCGACACGTTAAAAAAATATTTCACAAAGGGCTTTACTGTAAAAGCTCAGACCGGATTTAAGGACGAGGTAGCCCCGACTCTTTCCGTTGCGAGCGTGCCTAAGGACGCCAGCCTCAACACTAAAGTAACTCTTCCCAAAGCCACAGCTAACGACACCTTTGACACAAATCCCCTTGTTAAGATAACTGTTAAAAAGGGCGACGCAGACGTTAAAGCTGTTGAAGTCAACGATTACGGTTATGCTACTGCCGCTAAAGCTGACAATCAGTATTTTGATAATATCAACAACCTCAGCTTTTATCCCAGAGAAACCGGCACATATACCGTAACATACCAGGCTTTCGACGATACCAATATTTATGACGAAACCAAAGGCAAGTCCACAAAATACACTTTCAACATCGAAGTATCCGACAGAACCGCTCCTAAGCTTGAAGAAATCGACGATACAATGATCCCTTCAAAATGGGGTAAGACTGTTGAGAATAAGGCCAAAAACAACGACGGCAAAATCAATTTCCCGTTCCCCGTATTCTCGGATAACGACACTAATGCCGACGCTATCAAAATCTCCTTCACAGTCACCGACACCGTAAACAACAAAGTAGTTATCAAATTTGATAATATCAACGAAACTTCCGGCGGCAATGAGTACACCTATAATTCCGCAAAGCCCGGAAACGGCATTTACAACAAAAACACCGCCGAAAGCACAAAAGAGACTTTTAGCAAAACAACCGGATTCGCTTTCGACCTTTCAAAATACGTTGGCGCAGTAGACGCCGGAGTTTCCACAACAGGCAAATACACCGCCGTTTATGTTGCAAAGGATTCTAAAGGCAACACTTCAAGTCAGGTTTCCTACGATATTACGGTCGACGAAAAGCTTGTAGACGATAAAGCCCCCTCCGTAACTCTTGAGACGGACGACTATTTATATGTTGAAAGCGCAACAGAGTACCAGAAATATACTCTTCCCACAGCAACTGTGACCGACGCGGTCGATTCAAGGCCCGAAATCACATATGAGATATGGGCAGGAGCGACAAAACTTGCAAGCGTGAAAAACGGCGCGGAAATCGAAATCAACGAAACGAACATTAAGGTTGAGGATGACGAGACGCCTATTGCGTATTCCGGCAGTAAGCTTACCTTAAAGGTTTCCGGCAAAGACGACGTCGGTAACGTTTCGGATATAGTTGAAAAGAATATTTACCTTGCTAAAACCAGCGACGTTACGGCAAATGTAACTTTAAGCATCACTCCCACATGGAACCAGGCAGCTTTAAAAGCGGGCGAGGGAATGATGAATATCGGCAGCATCAAAATTAACAGCTTTGCCGACGCGACTGAAAACAGCTACAGAAAATTCAACGGTTTTGAGCTTTCGCTTCAGGACCCTAACGGCGACCTGATCGACGGTATGTCGCTTGAAACCTATATTGCAGAAAGCAGCGTAGCCGGTAAAAAAGAAATCAATATCGATAAACTTTCGTTTGCCCCCGGCAGCGCAGGATTCTATACCCTCACGGTAAGAGCTTTCGATATCACAGGCAGAAGCCTTGTAAAAGCTTATAAGATCGAAGTCGGCGCAGGCTCAACGAGCGGCGGAACTGTCAGCGCGGTTGCTGTTCCTGTAACCGGAAACGTCAACGTAAGCTATAAATTAAGAAACGAAATAGTTAAAGACAATCCCAGCGTTCCCAGCGATTTAACTAAAAACTATATCGTCAGAAAGATTTCGCAGGCAGGAAAGTTCAGCCTTATGGGCGTTGAACTGACGGCTTACACCGCAGGAACATATTGGTTCAACGACGGTATCTATCTCAACGACAACACTTTCAGAACACTCGGCGACGCTTATTGGACTACTATTACCGACAATTCAAACCCTGTGTTTGAGGTTCTGGGAGTTATGCCCACCTACGCTCCTAAGAGCACGGCTGCAACCTCATTTACAGACAATACCGCTATAATCGACACATGGACAGTTCAGCTGCCTAAAGTAATCGCGTTCAACGATT
The DNA here is from genome assembly GCA_031553855.1 of Eubacteriales bacterium. Classification (GTDB taxonomy): domain Bacteria; phylum Bacillota; class Clostridia; order Christensenellales; family Pumilibacteraceae; genus RACS-047. The sequence goes on from JAVBKW010000004.1 coordinate 24,084, forward strand.
ATGCTAACGCGGAAATAACTGTAGTTGTCAAAGATTTGAAAGGAAACCGCGAGCTCAATATCGGTTCAACAGGCAACGCTAACGAGGTTATGCTCAATTCTGACGGCGGATACGCGTTTGACCCTAAGTCGGACGGCGAATATCAGGTCACTTACACCGCTACCGTACCCGGATCGGGAACACAGACCGCCGTTTATACGATCAAAGTCGGCGACAACGTAGCTCCCGCCTTTACGCTTAAAAACCCTGCCCCCTCTTCATCCTACAGCCAGACTCTGAAAGCTACTTTTGAGTTTAAGGAAATGGTTTTTGTCGAGGAAACAGACGGAGATAAGAAAGCGGACGTAACCTTCACTAAGAGATTGCTCGACCCCAGTAATAAGGTAGTATATGAAGTTTCCGGTAAAGACAGCACAGCCTCTTACGCTACAAAGAAAGTAAGGGACGACGGAACGACATATAAGTTTGATTCTTCTGGAAAATACACAGTAGAATATGTCACAAAAGACGCGGCAGGCAATACGAACAAGATAATTGAAAATATCGACGTAACCTCGTCTAAAACGGCAAATCCTGTTCCTTTAAAGGTTTTAAGAACCGTTCTTATCCTTGTGGGAATACTTGTTCTTGCCGGTGTAGTTTACTATTTCGTACGCTTCCGTAAAGTCAAGGCCATCAAAAAATAAACTGAATTTTTAAACAGCTGAAGCGGTTCTGATATTGGTTTAATACTTATATTAGAGCCGCTTTGTTTTAGTAGAGGAGAAGTGATGCTTAATCCGAATAATACGGAAAATATTAAGGATTGCGACGCAGCAAAAATCGGCGCGTTTATTTTAACAATAGAAAAAAGCGGTGAGTTTGAGAGGAAAGCTTATTTTCCGGTCGACGAAAAGAGCCATTTCGAGCGTTTTAACTATGTGGAAAAACAAACGCGCGGCAAGGTTTCCATCGTTTACGATACGAAAGCTAAAATGCTATCTGTAACGGCAGAGCCTCAGCTTTCGGCAAAGCTTAGAAAATGGTACGAAAGCGGTTTTACTCCTGCGCCTGTAAATTTAATTCCGGATATGTCCGCGGCCTCGCAGAGCAGGGAAACTGCCGAAAAAATTCAATTCAAAAAACCTGAGGCAAATCAAAATGAGATAAAGGCCTCTTTTAATGCGCACAGGATGCAAGATAAGCCCGCTCAAAAACCTGAATCTAATACCGTGCAAAGCGTTACGGCCCCGCAGCGGATTGAACAGTCTGCCCAGCCAAACAGCGCGGACAAGCAAAACTCCGAAACGCAAAAATATTTGAATCAGCCGCAGCAGAACAATAATCAGCCTCAAAAGAACGATAAGCAGCCGCAGCAAAATAATAGCCAGCCGCAAAAAAAAGATAAACTGCCGCAAAAAAACAATAAGCAGTCGCATCAGAACAATAAACAGCCGCAGCAGAAAAATGCCGATCCGGCTCCTGCCTCTCAACCCGTGCGGCAGGATACTCCGCCGCAGCAAAATGCAGTTTCGCAAAAAAAGCAGAATCAGGCAAAGAATAATAAGCAGTCTCAAAAAAAACAGGAGCCTCAAAGTAACGCTAAAGCAGAAACTTTGGCTGAAGAGACGGCGAATCTTGAATACAAAAACGGTTTTATAGTCAAAAACTATACTCCGGAGCGTTTTGCAGGAGTTTTAACGCTTTTAAAAAGCATAAACGGCGTAACGCTGAAAAAAGAAAAGTCGGCAGGGCAAAGCCGTGATATTCAGGCTTATAAAATAGAGGACGCTAAAAAACAAAAGCTTTATGTCCGCTATAATCAAAACAAGCAGGCGGTGCAACTGCAGGGAAAGGAAAGCGCGCTTTTCACCGATATGCAGGCGGCTTTTTCCGAAGGGGCCGACTACAAAACCGCCGTAAGCTCATATATCAAGCAGTCGGGCGAGGACGTGACGACCTCGGAAATAGAAAAGAAGCTTAAGAAACTTATTCCGGCGGCTTTCGAGTTTTTGTCGGAGCAATCGAAAAAAGATCTCACCTTCGCTCTTATTGATATTTATAATGAGGAAACAAAGCTCTCGGATTATTCCGCTCTTATGGTGTCGCCCTACAGGGGGCTGGAGCGTCTTATCTACGATCTCCAAACGGCGCAAGGTATCAACGTCAAAATGATAGGGCAGGCTTTTGAAAAGCAGGCCGGCGGGAATTACTGCCTTAAAGGCGGCTATCGCAGGAAAATACAGTCAAATGTATATAACACAGTTTTAAGCGCGCTCTACACCGAATATTTTGAAAAGCGGAATTTCTATCTGCATTCGGATAATTCCACTCTCGGCTCGCAAAGGGTAATCCGCGAAAAGGACGAGGCGAAAAAAATCTTCGACAATCTTTTGGAAATCATCAATTATTATTGCTTTATGCTTAAAGAAATAGGTTTCACCGTTTCAAAAGGAAAATAAAATAGAACCAATAGTTTTAAGGCTTTAAGGAAGACTTTTCCCTAAAGCCTTTTTAAAACTCCGTCTTTTTTTGCGAGCGCAGCGGGCTTTTCAGGTAAAGTCTTAACGATTCGATGTCAAATGTTGGGGTACGGCGTCTTTGCGTACAAGCGGAAGCAATCCAGAATATAATGAGGGCTAAGCTTACTTCATTTTTTGCGCTATTACGAGTGGTATACTTATTAACATTCTCCTACATTTTTTATAGAACCTTAAAAACTTAAAATACAATTTTAAAAAAATTTGCTTGATTCTGACGGCGTTTTTTGGTATAATTAATAAGATATTTATTTTAATCTTAAGAGGAACAGAAGATGGCAAAATTCGTATTTGTTACGGGCGGGGTAGTTTCGGGGCTTGGAAAAGGCATTACTGCGGCATCGCTCGGCAGGTTGCTCAAGGCGCGCGGCTATAAAGTCACGCTGCAAAAAATCGACCCTTATTTTAATGTGGATTCGTCGAATTTAAGCCCGTACCAGCACGGTGAAATTTTCGTTACCGAGGACGGCAGCGAGATGGATCTTGTCGTGGGCCACTACGAGCGTATGATCGACGAAAATTTGGGCGAGGCGAACGACGTAACAAGCGGTAAAATCTATTCCTCTGTCATCGCTAAAGAGCGCGAGGGCAAATACGAGGGCAGGACTGTTCAGGTCGTGCCTCATATCACCGACGAAATCAAATCGACTATAAAAGCTCTCGACGACGGCTGTTCCGATATCATTATAACCGAGATCGGCGGTACCGCCGGCGACATTGAATGCCATCCTTTTTTGGAGGCAATCAGGCAAATGCAGACGGAAGTTGGCCGCAATAACGTAGCCTATATCCACGTAACTTTAGTGCCGTACATCAAAATGAGCGGCGAGCAGAAAACAAAGCCCACCCAGCACAGCGTCAAAGAATTGCAGAACGTCGGTATTCAGCCCGACGTCATAGTCTGCCGCTCCGAGTACGCTATAGAGGACGGCAGCAAAAAGAAGCTTGCGCTTTTCTGTAACGTGAACCGCGATTGCATAATCCAAAATCTGACTGCCGAAAATATCTATGAAATCCCGCTAAAACTCGAAGAAGAGGGGCTTGCAAAAGTCGTTTTAAGAAAGCTTAAGCTAGACGACCGAGACCCCGACCTTAGCCAGTGGCAGGAATTTTGCGCTAAAGCCGACAGCCTGAAAACCAATCCGGATATGCTTAAAATCGGTATAGTCGGAAAGTACACCAAGCTCCACGATGCATACGTTTCGCTCACCGAGGCCGTTTCGTACAGCTGTATTGCCAACAATAAAGGCGTTGAGTTCGTATGGATTGCCAGCGAGGAGGTAAACTCCGTTAACGCTGCGGGCGTTTTAAAGGGGCTTAGCGGCATAATAATTCCCGCCGGTTTCGGTGAAAGAGGTTTCGACGGTAAGGTCGCAGCGGCTGAGTTTGCGCGCGTAAACAACGTTCCCGCGCTTATGATAGGTTTCGGCGCACAGGCGGGCGTAGTCGAATTTGCAAGGAACGTCTGCGGCATTAAGAACGCCACGAGCGCGGAATTTAAACCGAAATCAGAATTTGCCGTCATCAGAAAGCTCGGACAAAAGAACGACTTTAAAAAAGGCTCGCACGTTACAACGCTTAAAAAAGGCACGGCTGCAAGCAAAATTTATAATTCGCTTTCGATAGTAGAGCGTCACCGCCATAAATATGAGATCAATCCTAAGTTTACGTCCAAGCTCAAAAAATGCGGGCTGGTTTTCAGCGGCTTTGCAGGCGATTCGGACGTCCCCGAAATTTTCGAGCTTCCCGAGCATAAGTTCTATATCGGCGCCGCGTTCCGGCCGGAATTTAAAGCGCGCCCCTACAAAACGAGCGCGCTGATAGACGCGTTCATCTCCGCTTGCTCTGATTAAGGGAATATTTTTTAAGCCTATTTTGTGCCGCCGCTGATACGGCGGAATGGAGTTTGTTATGGACGATTACACGCTTATGCGCCTTTCCGATACTGATGACGACGACGCTGTCGGCTACGACGAAATAGAGGAAGAACAAAAAGAGCCGCGCACCGCGGAAGATTTCAAAGCAAAATATAAGGAATTTTATACGGATATTAAGATCGATCTTAAAGAAGACTGGTAAAAACTAAGAAGACTGATAAGAAGACCGCTAATAAGACTTTAAATCCGCAAATGTGATTGCAAACAACGCAAAAAACCCCGCTCTACCCACGGTAGAGCGGTTTTTTTTCTTTTCTACCGCCGTAAAATGCCCGCTCTACATATTAAGAACTTATTGTAGGGCGCTGAAAAATAGCGGTATAGTCAAAAGACGTTTAAGTAGGTTGAAAAAACGGCATAATCAATGGTAAGCTTTTGAAAAAGGCCGCGAATAAATACTATCAGATTATTTTGCGTTCACTTCAAATAAAAAATACCGGAGTTTAAAATGAGTCAGAATAAAGAATTTGCGGATGTAAAGCCGCAAGCCGTAATAAGGGCGGAAGTAAAAAAGAAAACGGAAATGAAGCCTTTTGATAAAGCCGTAAGAGTCGTCACAGCGCCGCCTTTTATGGGGGCACTACTTTTAACGCTTATATTTTGCTTTGGAAAGGGGAGTTTCGGGCACGTATACCAATATATTACGGCTCTTGTGTTTTTGTGCGTTCTGCCGCTCCTTGGCTATCCGCTTCAAAAAGTTGTTCCTTTTTTCAAGGACAAAGGCAGAGACGGGCAGCGAAACCTTGCTATAATCACCGCAAACGCCGGTTATATCTTAGGGATTGTTTTCGCGTTTGCCACAGCCGCGCCGTTTTTAGTTACGGCTTTATACTTAACATATTTTTTCTCCGGCTTATTAATTATTCTGTTCAACAAAGGCTTAAATATTAAGGCCAGCGGACACGCGTGCGGCATATCCGGCCCCGTCGCATTCTTGTTCTATGTTTTCGGTTTTCCCGCGCTGTCCGGCCTTGCCGTAATAGCGTTGGTTTATATATCGTCGCTCAAGATGGGCAGGCATACTTTATCGGAATTGACTGTCGGATCTGTCCTGCCCGTTATCGCTTTGGCGGCTTCCTTGCTTATACTGGGAATGTAGAACAGTTAGAGTTGAGCATCTTATCGACATCTCTTATGGGCATCTTATGCTGTAAACCTTGAATGCAGAATTAATCTTATGTAAATACAATTGCATTAATATTATGTATTTGCTATAATATATACAGTATGGGAAGAATAGAAAAATTTACTTCGGGCAAATATTTTATTTTTGTTTGCGCTATTTATTTTTTTGTCGTATGGCTCACCAAGCAGGAAGCGATAGGACTTGCCGTCGCCGCTCTTGCCGCAAGCTTTATTATGATATTTTTCAAAAATATTACGGGCGTCGTAACTATTTTCAGCCTTCTCATCACCGGCATAACTTTGTCGCAGCTCCCCGTTTCATTTTTAGGAGAGGACAACAGGTTTTACAGAGAGGGCTTGAGCGCATTCGTCGTTCCCTTTTTAAGTGTGATCGTTGCAATTTTTGCTATCTCTGTGATAATACATCTTGTCCGCTTTAAAGGCGGCAAAGGTTTTTTTAAAGACCCCATAAACCTGACTTTTGCTATAATCGGCGTCGCCATACTTGCAGGCGGCTTATTTTCGGGTAACTACAATATTTTAGGCACGCTTTTGGTCTTTTTGCTCTACGGTCTGCTCTACCTTTTCTATTTATTGGCCCGTCAGGCAAAGCCCGATTTTGACATCAAGGAATATGCCGCGCTGCTGTGCCTGATGGTCGCTTTAAGCGGCGTTGCGGATATGATAATCTATTATTCGGGCCATACTGATCTTGTAAAGCAGCTTATCAATAAATCGCTCGTCATAGGCTGGGCAATGACTAACTCGCTTGCGCCGTTCTTTGTGCTGGCAGTTCCTATGGCGATATATCTTTATATCAAAACCGGTCAGGTGCCGTATTTAGCGGCCTCGATAATAGTTTACGCGGCCGTCTTTTTTACTGTTTGCCGCGGCGACATATTCATTATGCTTCTTACTACCCCGGCGATGTTCTTCTGCCTTTTCTATTTCGCGAAAAAAGAATTTAAAGAGCGGTACAAAAAGAAAAAGTGGGAAATCATTATCACTTTTGCCGCCACGCTCGTGATACTGGGCATTCTTGTAGCGATATTTTTCGACTTTTTCAGCGAAATGATCAGCCGCATTGCGTACTTTACTAATTCCGGAAGGACTGATATACGAATTGCCTATCAGGAATTGTTTACGCGCTTTCCAATATTCGGCCAGGGCTTTACGAAACAAAATACGGGTATCGAGCTTATTATGCCTCATTCGGTGCTTGTTAAAATTTTTACGGCAACAGGGGTTTTCGGCGTATTTGCGTTTATGTATTACTATTATGTAAAATACAGAGTCGTATTCACGTATAAGTCAACATATAACGCTTTTTTGATTTTGTCATTATTTATGTTTGTAGCATACGTGTTCGCAGATCCTGGGTTTTACTATATACATATCCATATGGTCAGCGTATATCTTCTCGAGGCGGCGCGGCGCGAAAAAGCCCAGACGCAGAATAAAATGCAGGTTTGGGATAAATTAGGTGCGTTTGCTTTTAAAAATACCCCTAATAAAATATGGACTTTTTTAACCGGACTTGCCTCTTTAGCGGCAGGAATTATGCTTATATGCTTATCGGCAAATGAAATACACATCATCAGCGAAAGCGTGAGCTACTTCTTATCGATAATGTTTGTGTGCGTCTCGGCCGTATTTATTATGCCGGTTACAGAAAACGCAATTATTTCCTTATTAAAAAAGAAAAATATTGAAACGCAAGATAACTCACTAAAGAAAGCGGAATAGTTAAAAAAGGCGGCGGCAGCCGTCTTTTTTTTAAAAGCTTGTTTCAAATAATGGCCGATTATAAAGTTATATTAAAACAGTAGGAAAAAACGTGTTTTTAGGGTATACTATATATGTCGGATTTTGCAAAAAACAGGGAGAAGTTTGTGTTAGTATTCGAATTTTTAATAGCATTTTTAACAGGTATCGCCGTATTTCTTTTTGGGATGAAGATTATGAGCGACGGCTTAGAGCGTGCGGCGGGAAATAAAATGCGTACGCTTTTCGGCAAGATCAGCAACAACCGGTTTGTAGGCTTAGGCGTGGGAACGGCAGTAACTGCAATAATCCACAGTTCGGCCGCCACCACGGTTATGGCTATCAGCTTTGTAAACGCCGGAATGATGACGATGATACAGGCGGCGAACATAATTATGGGCGCAAATATCGGCACAACCGTAACCGGCCTTCTAATCGCTTTAGACTCGCTCAATATGGCCCTTTATATGACTATACCCGCTTTTATCGGCGTATTTATGATGCTGGTTTTCAAAAAAGAAAACATCAAAAAAATAGGGACTATTTTAGCGGGAGTGGGCATCATCTTCGTCGGGCTCAACCTTATGGGCGCCGCCGTTGATATGGTTGAGGAAACGTCGTTTTTCGCAATGCTGTTCGAGCCCGGCCGTTCGCCTATCGTGCTTATGCTTATAGGCATAGTCGTTACGGCGATATTTCAAAGCTCGACTGCCGTAAACGCCCTTATCATTCTTTTGGTAGTACCCTACGGCTCGGGGCAGATGGGCCTTGGCATAGTTGACGGGCTTTATATTATTTTGGGAACAAACGTGGGAACGTGTATCACCGCATTGATAGCCTCGATCGGCACAAGCACCAACGCAAAACGGACGTCGATGTTCCACCTTTTATTCAACGTCATAGGGACCGTCGTTTTCGCTCTTATATTTTTAATAATAAAGGCTCCCAATATTGCGAAAATAATGGGCATATTCGGAGACAGCGCGCCTTTCCAGATCGCATGGTTCAACTTCTTTCAAAACCTTATCTGTGCGCTGATGATACTTCCCTTTACAAAATACGTGGTCAAGCTTACGGAGATACTTATTAAAGATAAGCCTGTAGTGAAAACCGCGAATCTTATTTATGTTGACCCTAAAAGCATTAACAACGCCGCATCAATTGCTATTACGCAGATACTGCAGGAAGTCAAGCGTATGGCAGAGCTTGCCAAATACAATTACGTCTATGCGATGGACGGCCTTTTAAGCTTAAGCAGCTCAAAAAGCGAGGAAATCCTCTCTAACGAAAAACTTATCGACAATATCAACATAGGGCTTACGGATATTCTTGTCAAAATGTCGGGGCATAACGTGACGGAGGGCGACAAAAAGCTTATCGGCTCGCTCTACCATGTTATTTCCGATATAGAAAGGATAGGCGACCATAATGTCAATATCCTCGAATTTACAACTTCGATGAACGAAAGCAACGCGGTTTTTTCCGATATGGCGATCGCAGAGCTTAAGGATATGTACATCAAAATTTTGGAAATGTTCGTCGCGGCAATGAAAGTTTTTGAAAACAGAGACGAAAGCGGGCTTGCTCAAATCGACGCTATGGAAGAAGAAATTGACGGACTGCGCGAAAAATACAGCGTCAATCACGTTGAGCGGCTGGATAAGGGTCTTTGCTCGGCGGAAAGCGGAATGATTTTCTACGGAATACTCACCGACCTTGAGCGTATTGCCGATCATCTGACTAATATCGCTTTCAGCATCAAGCCGCGTAAATTAAAAAACGGAAATAAACCCGTAAAATCCTCAAAAGCGGCCGCTGCCGCCCATTAACATAAGCGCCCTCCGTTAACATAAGCATAAGTTTCCTTAAAATAAATTTTAGGGGTAAAGATTTTGGAAATCATAGAGGTCAAAAATAAAAAGCAGATGCGGGCTTTCGTTCAGTTTCCTATACGGTTGTATAAGGACAGCCCGTATTTTGTTCCGATTTTTACCGGCGACGAAATGAAGATGCTGAACAAAAAAAAGAACCCGACCTTAAAGGATTGCGAGGCGCATTATTACCTGGCAATTGAAGGGAATAAGGTTTTGGGGCGCATAGGCGCAATATTACACCGCGAATACAACAGGCGCACCCTCAGTAAATGCGTAAGGTTTACACGTTTCGACTGCATAAACGATATCTCGGTTGCCAAGGCTCTTTTTGATACGGTGGAAAAATTTGCCGCCGAAAACGGAATGGAGCATATACACGGGCCTTACGGCTTTAATGAAACCGACCGCTCCGGCTACCTTATTGAAGGTTTCGACCGTATGGCCAATATCGGCACGAATTATAACTTTCCCTATTACGAAACCTTGATAAAAGCCTGCGGCTACGAAACCGAGAGCAACTGGCTGGAGCTTGAGGTTTTGCCGGGCGAACGCGTTTTAAATAAGCTCAAGCGCATATCAGACTTTACTCTTTCCAAAGGCGAATACCATATCGCGCAGGAAAAGACTTTTAAGAAGTTTGCAAAAAGGTACGGCTGGAAAGCGTTTGAGTGTTTTAACGACGCATATAACGACCTTCCCGGATACATCCCTTTTTCAAAGGAATTGTACAGCCAGATTGCCGCCCAGTTCGGACTTATTTTGAAAACGCGCTATATGTGCGCCGTCATCGATAAGAACGACGACGTCGTGGGCTTTGCGGTATGCTTTCCCTCAATGGCAAAAGCGGTACATAAATCAAAAGGCAGCCTGTTCCCTCTCGGTGCGTTCCGTATTTTAAAGGAAATCGCGCGCCCCAAAACCCTTGAGCTTTGCCTTATCGGCGTTAGGAAGGAGCATCAGTCAAAGGGCGTCAACGGCATTATGATACACCATATACTCAATAACCTTATGCAGGACGGGGTCGAGCGCACCGAGGCGTATCCGCAGTTTGAGGAAAACGAAAAAACTCTTGCCCAGTGGCGGCATTTCGACGCGTCGGTCATCAAAAAAAGGCGCATTGTTTTTAAGAAGATAAAATGAAAACCGGACAGGTTCAACTTATAGCAACGGCGGCTTTCGGGATTGAAGCGCCGCTAAGGCGCGAGGTCGAAAGGCTGAGCGGCGTTTGCGATATCAGCGGCTTAGACGGCAGGGTGTGCTTTTGCGGCGGCGCGGAGCTTATAGCGGAGGCGAATATCAATCTTTCCTGCGCGGACAGAGTGTATTTGGAAGTCGCGAAATTTAACGCCGAAACCTTCGACGCTCTTTACGACAATACTTTTTCCGCGCCTTGGGAAAACTGGATCGTAAAAGAGGGTAAGTTTGCCGTCAGCGGAAAAAGCGTCGGCTCACAGCTCTCATCAGTGCCTGCAATACAGAAAATAGTCAAGAAAGCTATTTCTGATAAGCTTATGAAGGTCTATAATGCCGGCTGGCTTTACGAGACCGGCGCGGAATACCCGGTGCTTGTGTCCGTTATACGCAACGAAGTCGTTTTGAGCATAGACACCAGCGGCGCGGGGCTTCATAAGCGCGGCTACCGCATTAAAACATACTCGGCCCCGCTTAAAGAAACTTTGGCGGCGGCGCTTTTAGATTTAAGCTTTTACCGCGGTAATAAGGTTTTTGCCGACCCTTTTTGCGGTTCGGGTACTATCGCAATTGAAGCGACGTTAAAGGCAAGGGATATCGCGCCGGGGCTTAATAGGCAATTTGTTTGCCAAAGCTGGAAAAACCTTGACGCAGCTATTTGGAAAAACGCTTATGAGCGGGCGCGCGGAAAAATAATAACCGCTCCAATCCCGCCGATATTTGCCTCAGATATAAGCCCCGCCGCAATAAAGCTGGCAAAAGAAAACGCCGCAAACGCAGGCGTTGAAAAAGATATCGTTTTTAAGACGGCCGATTTTAAGACGGCAGATTTACCGGAAAGCGGAGTTATAGTCTGCAACCCTCCGTATGCCGAAAGGCTGGGCGGCGATGACGAGGTGCGCGATTTATACCGTACTATGGGTAAACGCTTGAAAAATCAAAATAAAACCGCGCTTAACGTTTTGACCGGATTTTCGGGTTTTGATAAGATATTTGGAAAGAAACCGGACAAAATGCGCAAAATATATAACGGAAACCTGCAAACCTTTTTCTATCAGTATTTTTCCTCAAAGGAACAAGATTAAGTGGATTTTAAAACGGTAAATATTTATAATAGCAACATCGCCGTATTTGAGGGCAATGAAATTGTTATCAACGACACAGCATCCGCGCTAGATCTTTTATCCACTCTAAGCTATGGATATCAGTGTTATTCGGCGGTTTTAAAAAAAGAAAACGTCTGCGGAGATTTTTTTGACCTTAAAACAGGGCTCGCTGGCGAAATTTTGCAGAAGTTTGTTAATTATCATTTTTCTGTCGCTATAGTAGGCGACTTTTCAAACGTTTCAAGTAAGGCGTTAAGAGATTTTATTTTTGAATCAAACAAAGGAAAAACAGTTTTCTTTGCAGCGAATGCGGAAGACGCGCTTAAGAAGCTCTCGCAAATTTAAAATCATTTCCGCCAGCCCTCTATATGCAAACAGCGTATTTTACGGTAGGGAAACTCCGACAGCGGAAAATTGAGCCTGTTAGCGGTATGGCAGCATATATAAACGTTCTGCGGCAGCGGCGGATAGACAAGTTTTGTGACAATGCTGTTATGTGCAAAAACTTCGCCGTCAAAGCTGATTTGGATAAAATCGCCTTTTCTGATTTGCGGCAGCGTGGTTTCCCTGCCGAACGGGCCGGATGAATTATTCGACGTAATAAAATTATAAAACGGCGCAACTGCGCTCCAGGCGGGCGCTTTGTTGTTCGCGTCAATGTAATACCAGCCGAACGTTTTTAAATAGTTCATCTGCGGGCAGCCTTCAAACAGGCATTGCGAGCAAAAGTTTGTGCAATCGCCGCCTAATGAATCATAATAGTAATATTTGGGATTAGGCGAAAGCGCGTATTTTTCAGCGTAACCGGCAGATTTATCAGAATCATATTTATAAACCTGCACAGCAGCCTCCTTGTTTATTCATTATATTTTTTAAAGCCGCAAGTAGTTACACAAAAATCATTCACTTTCTAAAAAAGAGGTTAAAAACAATGACATCGGAAAATTTAACTAAAGAATGCAAGTATTCAAGGTATTGCGGCGCGTGTACGTCATTGGATATTCCCTACGAAAGGCAGCTCAAAATAAAGAAAAATACGGTCGTTAAAGCTTTTTTGCAGGAAAATATAGGCGCGGAGGTTTTAGAAACCGTCGGGATGTACTATCCTTATGCCTACCGCAACAAAATACATTTAGCGATACGCAGAGGCGGGGCAAGGAACGAGCTTATCAAAATAGGGTTTTTTGAAGAGGATTCAGACAGGGTCATCGACGTGTCGTATTGCCTGCTGCACGATAAATGGGCGGAAACGCTTATTAAAATAGTGCGAGCGTATGCTGAAAGCTATTCTCTCGAGCCCTACGATAAGGAGAACGGAGCCGGAACGCTCAGGTATGTTGCCGCCAGATTTTCAGATAACACTCTGCTTGTTACGCTTGTCGTATCAAACCAGAACTTTCCCGGGAAAGCAGAATTCTACGGCGAATTGAAAAAAGAATTTAAGAACGTAGGATTGTATCTTAATATAAATAAGCGCACGGATAATGCGGTTTTCGATAAGACGTTTATCCATAAATACGGAGAAAAATATATTGAGGGCAGCTTGTGCGGCGTAAAATTCCTGCTGCATCCGGCGTCGTTTTTTCAAATCAACTCAACGGTTGCGGCAAAAATATATAAAAAAGCTCTTGATATTGCGCTAGACGGCTCTTTGACTTTGAGCGGCAAGAGGGTGCTGGATCTTTACAGCGGTATCGGGATCACAAGCGTGCTTTTTGCCAAAGCGGGTGCGGAGGTCGTCGCTGTTGAAAGCGTCAAACAGGCAACGACGGCGGCCGCCGAAATAGCAAAGCTTAACAACGTAGGCAATAAAATAACTATAATCAACGACAGCTGTGAAAACGCTTTCAGAATAGATACGAACGCAGGCCAGCTTCAAAGCGAAGAGGCCTTATTGAAAAGCAAACCCTCAAACGCCGCGCCGCAGCCAAAAAAGCTGCCCGTAAGATCCGCCTGCGATATAGTTTTTCTCGACCCTGCAAGAGTAGGCTCAAGCGAAACAGTTTTAAACGCGATTTTGGATTTAAAGCCGGAAAAAATAATATATCTTTCCTGCAACTCCGTATCGCTTGCCCGCGACCTTAAAATTTTGCAATCAAACTACAAAATAGTTTTTGTTCAACCCTACGATATGTTTCCGCACACCGACAGCGTCGAAGTCCTTTGCTGCTTGGTAAAAAAATAAAATGAATATATACGATTATCAAAGGCCCGTCGGTAAAATTCAGGACGATGTTTATTTGAGGAACGAGTTTATATCGCTGTATGAGGTTAAAAGCCATAAAGATATGGCGCGGTTCGGACTGCATTTGGGCAAACATATTATTTCAATTACGGGAATCGAGCCTTGTGAGGAGATAATAGAAGCGTTTGGGGCGGTTAACAGATGGCTTGAGGGAAAGGCGAACTACAGCGAGGCGCGTAACATAGATATATATAAGTACGCCCGCGCGGAAAAAGATGCGCTGCGGCAGAAATTTTATAAAACTATGGCGCAGATCGCCTGTATTCCTCACGTGAAATACCACGCTTTATGGGCGACCGATTTTGCCGTAACGCTGATAAATAAAATGCATCCGGACAATTTTGAAGAGGTAAAAAAAGAACGGGCGTTTCATATTGAATCGCTCAAAAAAGCGAATCTTTGATGACCTGAATGTCTACACCTGCATTTAAAGTTGACAATTGTTTTTTTATGCAGTAGAATAAAAGAGTAAATTTTCAATTTTTTTTATAATAATAAAAATAATAATTAAAATATCAATTTATATGTTGAAAATTTTCTAATATGTAGTATAATAGGAGTATATGATAATATAGTTTTTAAAAAAGGTGTCGCTTCGCGCCACTTCCCTCACTTGTGGTTCGGCTTTTTTCGCGCTAACATAAACTTTATTAGCTTTTTTAAAGCGATAATTTCTATAGCGTAAGAAAGCGGCGGAATAACCGTTTTTTAGAAACTTTTTTTCATAAAAAACTTGGAGTTATGATGACTAATAAGATGAAGAAGAGCATAGTTATAGGCTTTGCAATATTCGGAGTTGCAATAATAGCTTTTGTATTGGGTATGAATATAAAAAACATGAATGACTCGCGAAGGCTTTTAGAGGACAGCATCAAATCGCAGCTAAATTCGATCACTGCGGCGGCAGAACTGGTAATCGATTCGGATGAGTTTTCGGATTACACTGATATTGCGGATATGGAAAAGCCCGAATATATAGCCACCTTCGATAGCTTGTGCGCGCTTGCAGACAATACCGGTGTCAATATTTATGCTATCGCAAAAAACAAGGCGACAAATACGTACTTTTTTGTATTCGATACCGAAATTGAAGACAGTTCCGCTTTTGAAGAATATGAGCTGGATCAGGTTTATTTGGATGCGTTCGCAGGCAAGGCTTCTTCGGGTATAATGAACGTTGATGATGAGTACGGCAGTTTTAATACCGGAGCAAGGCCAATTTTCAATAATTCGGTAGTTGTCGGAATCATATGCGCCGATATCGATGATATATACCTTACGAAAAATATAAAAAACAACACAATAAATATTGTTTTACTGATCGTTATTTTAACGCTTGTGCTTACGGCTCTTGGAATTGCGCTTGTGTATTTGTTGAATAAGGTTCGCGCCGCGCAAAGCGAGCTGCAGAAAATGGCTATGTACGATAAGCTCACAGAGCTTCCTAACCGCCGTTTTCTTTTAGAACATTTAGCTGAAATCACAACAAGAAAAAATAAAAGCCCGTTCGCATTATTCTTTATCGATCTTGACAACTTTAAAAAGGTCAACGATAACGCGGGGCATGACGCGGGCGACGCGCTGTTGCAGCATATAGGTATGTATTTACAATGCGCTCATGAGAA
The DNA here is from genome assembly GCA_031553855.1 of Eubacteriales bacterium. GTDB lineage: Bacteria > Bacillota > Clostridia > Christensenellales > Pumilibacteraceae > RACS-047. Next base: position 39,470 of record JAVBKW010000004.1, read on the forward strand.
CTCAAAAGTATTCCGTCCGGGCGCGGGCAGCCTTAATATTGCGGCAAGGGTAGGCGGCGACGAGTTCGTGCTTGTTGTTCCCGATATTGCCTCCGAGCAGGACGCTGCAAACTACGCGCAGGAAATCCTCAGCGGGTTTAAGGGCAACGTAGTGGATAAGAATATTGAAAAATACAACGTCGGCTTAAGCATAGGAATCGCGCTGTTCCCGATCCATTCGGAAAATTATCAGGTGCTTATCAAATACGCCGATATGGCAATGTACAATACGAAATTTAAAGGAAAGAACAGTTTCAGCGTTTACTCCGATGAAATGAATTCCGCTAATTAATGTTTTTTAGCCAATCTCCCCGCCGTTTCAATACTGCGGGGAGATTTTTTTTAGTATTTTCACTTTCAAATATAAAAAAAGTGTCTAAAATGCCTTTTGCATTTTGCCGCCGTTTCAATACTGCGGGGAGATTTTTTTAGTATTTTCACTTTCAAATATAAAAAAAGCGTCTTCAAATATAAAAAAAGTGTCTAAAATGCCTTTGGCATTTTGCCGCAAAGCGGCAAGGCGCGATTTTTCGCGCTTATCGTAAAGCGCTACGAAAGCGCGAAATATAATTCATATAGTATAAAAAGAACTGCGCCGCCAAAATTTAGCAGCGCAGTCAATAAAGTCTTTAGGTCAGGTGTAAAATTAATTAGTCAGCATGTTCACTCCCAAAAAAAGAACTGCGCCGCCAAAATTTAGCAGCGCAGTCAATAAAGTCTTTAGGTCAGGTGTTAAATTAATTAGTCGTCGAACTCGTCGGTGTATTTGGGGATTGCTTTTGCCGCAGGCTGCTCGGCTTGGTCAGAGGTTAAGCTCTCGGCTGCATTTTCTGTTTCGGCGGTTTCGACTGCGTCGGGCGTGTTTTGAGCAGAGTCGTCGAAGTGTTCGATTTCTTCAGCCTTTACTTCCCTAACGACCTTAACTTTATCGGGAGCAGGGGGCAGAACGTCGTCGAATTCAGCGTAATCCGCATCAGGGTCTGCGATACTGATTTTGCCGGAGGGTGTTTTAGTATAAACTCTTTCACGGTTGAGCGTATTGTCGCGATCATATCCGCTGGCGGTTTCGTACTTAACAGAGCGTCTTTTTGAAACTTTTTCCGCTACCTTTCTGACTACTATCGCAACGAGCGCGAACAGCAGAGCCGCGGAGAAGAGGATCGAGGGGACTAACCACCAGTTGACCGAACCTGAACCGGAGTCGTCAGCAGGGGGCGTTTCTTCCGCAGGAGCGGCGTCAACAGCGGAGTTCTGGTAAAGCTTTCCTGTTTCGTTGATCTGTGAATCTGTCAGGAATTTAGCGTCCTTAAGATTTTCAGTTTCGCTTTCGTAAAGGGGAGCGGTGATATCGCTGAACTCAATATTATTGATATAAATGCTGCCCGCGCAATACTGATTTACTTTCGTGCCGCCGAGCGTGAACTCAAGGGTTGCTGTGATCGCATCGGTGCCTGTAGCAACGTAGAATTCAAAGGTTTTGAAGGCTTCAGCGTCTACTATACTGTCGGTGATAAGGGCGGTGGATTTGATATTGTTGAACTTTAAGTTTGTTCCGCTCAACACAATTCCCGCGCCTACGCTCTTATCCGATTCCGATTTGATATCTACTTTCATAGAAATGCGGAAACGGTAGTAGCTTGTCGCTGCAAGCGTGTAGCTCTTATTTAAAGTCAGCTTGGATGCGGTTTCGGTTGAGTTGTTCAAAAGCATTACGTTATTTGAAACTGCGTCCGGCGAATTTCTGAAAGTGGAGGGGACTTCTCCGTTTCCGGCTTTAAAGCTTGTAGAATCAAATATTCCGTATTTTACGCTGTTTGTGGGGGCGTTGGAAAGTGAAGTAAGCGACCAGTTATAAGGATATTTGACAAAGTTATTATCGTAGTAGTCGAACGCGTCGATAGCTTCGCTCTTAAATGAGTATGTCGCGTTTTTAGGCTTTTGGCCGGAACTCTTTGCTGAGTCGTAAGCCGATTTGAGCTGTGCGTACGTCGTGCCTTCGCTAACTGCCTCCGCGCTAGCCTTCAAAACGTAGATATTGCCGCTTGAAAGCTTTGTGCTGTTGTCGCGCCTGTCGATAAGGCCGAGCCAGATCTCAAGTGTGACAGACTGATCCGCGTCGCCGCCTTCAACATAGAAGTTAAAGGTTTCAAAGCCCTTAATATTGCTGCCGGCATACGTTTCGGTGATGTTTTCGATAGATGCGATAACGTTCGATCCGTTCTTTAATACGAGGCTTGCGCCGTATCCGTTAATGAGGGCTGTTCTTAAAGTGACTGAAATCTTTTGTGTAGTGGCTGCCGTGATGTTGATATCAGAAGAACGGTAGCCGATTGCGGTTGCTTTTGTGCTGCCGATAACAAGCACGTTGCCAATCTGTCCGTTAGTCGGGTTGATGATATCAAAACCTTTATAATCGGTCGCAAGGCGCGAGTAGAAGTGGTCGTTGTCTGTCGGCATAATGCCTTTGATGATATCGTCTCCGCTTTCATTGTTCTTGATGTGTGCGGCCGAGGTGGAGTATCCGGCAGTACCTGCGGTAGAAGCGTCGATATACGTCCAGGCTGCGGGGGCTAAGGGGAACTTATAATCCTTGAACGATCCGGCAGTCATAAATTCGCCGTTTGTAACGCCCGCGTCGTTAGTCGAATACGTGCCCTCGAAGGAAACGGCCGTGCCGTTAGAGTTGTAGCTAGAATAATCGTCGTATGTGAGCTTGTCGAAACGGATGTTGTGGAACATCGCGGTTCCGGAGGCTTTAGAGTCGGCGGTTCCCAGCCAGAGCTGCAGGCCTATCTCATAGTCCTTTATAGAGGAGCCCTGGATATAGAAAGCGTATTCCTTCCAGCCGTAGCGCGAGCCGTTTGCGGCGTCGCCCGTTACGGAGTTTTGGGAGAAGCTTTCATAATTGGCGGGGTTTTCTTCGGGAGTTTTGTATATATCGTTTTCAATTAAGGTTGACTTCAATTTGTTTGTGGTAAGAACGATATTCGCGCCCGCGCCCGAGATATTGTCGGTTTTGACCCATAAACTTAGGCGGTAGTATTTAAAACGCTCTACTTTAAGTTTTTGTGCGCTCTCGATACCGGATGAAACGGGAATATTTACACCTTCGTCGTATGACGAAATCATCATAATGTTTTCAAGGTAGCTTTCGCTGTTATTCCTTCCGGTTGAAGAAACAGGCTGGTATTCGAGGTTGTATTGTCCGTCTATGAGCTGCGAGTCTGCGCTGAACGCGATAAGATCCGCATAGCTGCTTCCTTTAGACGTCCAGTTAGCGTAAGAGAAAGCAAATTTGAGCTGTTCGTCGGCTTGCGCGTTATAAGCAGGGTCAGTTTTATCGGTTCCGGCAAACGCGGTTTTTAAGCCCAAATCGATTATTTGTTTGAAATCGTTGCTGCTTTGTGTGAGCTTGTTGTAGCTTGTCGCCGAAACCTCGTACGCCTCGACCTTATCGAAGAACGCATAGCCTTTAGAAGCGGAGTAAAAGGTTTCCTGTTTGCCGTCCGCATTTTCGCCTGAATAATAGTCGCCTACGCTTAAGGTGATTGCGGCGGAGTAGGTTTTAAGCGAGCCTGTAGCAATATAGAACTGATATTTTTCCCAACCGAATGTGTTACCGTAGCCCGAATGCGATACCGCTTTTTCAAGGTCGGGGATACCGTCAAGGTTTTTGGCGATATTTTTTACCGTATTGATGTTTGTAAACGCCCAGTTTCCGTCGAGTCCGCTAAGCCTTACGCTCGCGCCCTTATTGTCCGGAAAATCGCCCGTCTTGACCCAAACCGAAATATTGTAATACTTATTTGACGCAAGTGTGAGGTCTTGTGATTTATAGCCGTAAACGGTTGCCGAGGCGTCGGTGTTTATCATAAGAAACTTCTTATCGCCCTGTATCGAGAAGTTGGTATCTCCAAAAGGTGAAACGGGAGCGGCGTTCTTATATTCGTCATATTTATCAAGCTTTGTTGCTTCCGCGTTTGCGCTGTATGCGGCAAGGTCGATAACGCCGGCCTTTGTTGCGCCCTCGCCCGAAACTTGGGGAATAGTTTTCGTCCAGCTGGAGGGCGTCGCGGGAGTAGTGCCCGAGAATGAATCGAACTCGCCGTTCGCAACCGTTACGGCAGCGGAAGCAAATTCATTTTCCTTTATTTGTTTTTCCGCGCCTTTTGCGTATAAAGGGTTCGATAAAAGTATCGCGCAAAATAACAGCGCGGATAATACGAAAGCGGCGGTAATAGTAAATAAATTCTTCTTTGTACGTGTGTTGTTCATTTTTTCACCTTTCAAGTAAAATGTTTATTGTTATGGAAACAGTATATTAAAAGAGAATGCTTTTGTTTGTATACAGTATAACTATAAGCGTGCGTATACATTTTAATATTATAAAGTATTTTGCATTTTTTAGCAATCGATTAGCGGCGGAAATTAAAATTTTTTGTTGCGGATAAAATTATGATATCGCTGTTATTTTAACACATTTTGGTTAAAACTATTTATGATGAAGAAAAATAAGGAAAAAATTGTAAGTATAGCAGGCGGACTGATAATAGGTTTTATAAACGGATTCTTCGGCAGCGGCGGTGGAATGCTTTGCGTACCGCTTATGGAAAAGGTTTTAAAGACGCCCACAAAGCGCGCTCACGCTACGGCGATTCTGATAATACTGCCGATATCTATTGCAAGCGCGGTAATGTACATCATAAACGGCCATTGGGATACTCTGCCCGTATTAGTCACAAGCGCGGGGGTAGTCGCGGGAGGGATAGGCGGCGCGCTGCTGTTAAAGGTGCTTCCGCCAAAAATTGTCGGGCTGCTGTTCGCGCTCTCGATGGTCGGCATAGGGATAAAGCTGACGTTCTTTCCGTCTTAACACTTTACAAGCCTGTGAGTAGAGTCCAATTAATTTTAAGCTGCGTCTTTTTTGCTAGAAAGCCCCTTTTTTTCTTGCAAATAGCGGTGCTATTAGCTGCAAAAACAAGTGTTTTTCTATCTAAAAAATACTTGCTTAAAATTTAATCAACTCTATTCACAGTCTTGTTCAGAAAAAAATAAAAGGTACTTAGTATAATGAAAATATTTTTATTTATAATTATTGGAATCGCAGGAGGCCTATTAGGCGGTATGGGTATGGGAGGCGGCACGCTGCTTATTCCTTTTTTAACGCTGTTCACCGGAACGGAGCAGCATCTTGCCCAGAGCATAAACCTGCTTGCATTCATTCCGATGTCGCTGTTTGCGCTCATAATCCATATAAAAAACAAGCTGGTTGACTTCAAATACCTCTGGCTCATTTCGCTTCCGGCAGTCGCCGCAGGAATTGCCGCGTCGTTTTTAACTAAAATAGTTAACGGCAAAGCGTTGTCTAAGTATTTCGGCATTTTCCTGATGGTGCTGGGCGCATATCAATTAGTTTGTATCGCCATAGACTTTTTTAAAGATAAAAAGGCTAAAAAGGAAGGCGGAGCTGACGGGCAAACGAATAAGGGTAACGCGGAGTAAATATGATTTTACAGATGCCTTAAAAGTAGAAGAACAGAATTTGCATTTTCCCGCATTTTTCTTAATTAAACGGTTTTACAAAGCAAACATTTTGTGGTAAACTTTATCAAGTAGCATTTTGGGGAATAAAGCTTGCTTTTAATCCACAAATGCTCCCGCCGCAAAAGGTTTAAAACCCCGCAGCTTTGCTGCGCAAGGCGCGCGGCATTGACGCGCGGGTGCAGGGCTCTGCCCTGCGGTTTAATACCTTTTATTTTGGCGGTTTATGGTTTATCGTCAAGGTTTTTCGTATTGTTATAACATACCTATTGCAACTCAATAATATTACGGAGGGTAAAATTTGGCTAACACATTCAATGCCGGAGTGCATCCGGCGGACAAAAAAGGGCTTAGCTCCGCGGCGGGAATAACCGTTTGTCCGCAGCCGGAAACGGTTTATTTAGCATTGGCGCAGCATCTTGGAAAGCCCGCTATACCGGTGGTCGAAAAGGGTATGGCAGTCAAAGCGGGGCAGCTTATCGCAAGGGCGGACGGAGAGATTTCCGCGCCCGTGTTTTCTTCGGTGAGCGGCACGGTAGCCGATATCGTAGAGAAAAAGACTGTTACGGGCTACGGCGTCCATATCGTTATAAAGAACGATTTTAAAAACGAAACCTTTAATTTTCCGCCGCTGTCAGAGCCTTCCGCCGACGAGATAAAGGCGAGGGTCAAAGAGTGCGGAATTGTGGGTTTAGGCGGCGCGGGCTTTCCCACGGCCGTAAAAATCGCGGGCAAAGGCGCGGACGTTTATATCATAAACGGAGCCGAATGCGAGCCGTACATCACGTGCGACTACCGCATTATGCTCGAATTAACAGAGGAATTTATTGCCGGGGCGTGTATGCTTTCTTGTGCCGCGGGCGTTGAAACCGTCACAATAGCTATCGAGGAAAACAAGCCCGACGCTATCGCGCATATACAAGGTTTTTTGCAGAAAAATCCAAAATATAAGGCCGAGGTTTGCGTACTCAAAACTAAATATCCCCAGGGCGCGGAAAAACAGCTTATTTACGCCGTCACAAAGCGCAAGGTGCCGCTCGGGAAACTGCCGCTTAATGTGGGAGTGCTTGTGAGCAACGTCCATACGGCTCTAAGCACTTATTACGCGGTCAAGGACGGCCGGCCTTTATATAAAAGGGTCATGACCGTTTCGGGAAAGGGCGTTAAAAAACCGTCGAATATGTGGGTGCCGTGCGGCACTTTATATAAGGATATCATCGCAGCTGCCGGCGGCTTAGAGAACGGGGAAAACATTGTCAAGATGATCAGCGGCGGCCCGATGATGGGCTTTACCGTCGATACGGACGAGATCGCCTCTACAAAAACGACCGGAAGCTTATTGCTTTTAACAAAGGACGAGGCGTTCACCGGCGAGCCTAACCCTTGTATCAATTGCGGAAAATGCGCTAAAGCCTGCCCGATGCGCCTTATGCCTATGTATATCGATATGTACGCGCTTGCCGGAAATTCGACGAACGCGGTCAAGTACGGGGCGCGCAACTGTATCGAGTGCGGCTGCTGCGCTTTCGTGTGTCCGGCAAAGCGTCCGCTTGTGCAGAGCATAAGATTAGCAAAAAAGAAAGTCCAGAGCATGGGAGGTAAGTAGAAAAATGAACAGCTTAACTGTTTCGGCATCGCCTCATATAACAAAAAAAGAAAACACCACGCGCAATATTATGCTCGACGTTATCATCGCGCTTATGCCCGCGCTTATAGCCGCAACCTTCTATTTCGGGCTACAGGTCATCATAAACGCGGTCGTATGCGTTTTGACCTGTTTTGGCGCGGAGCTGCTTTTCTCTTTGATAAAAAGAAAGAAATTCGATAAGGAGGGCGTCAAAAAATCCTCGGTATGGGATTTAAGCTGTATCGTTACAGGTATAATTTTAGCGCTCAACCTGCCCTCCGCCGTTAAAATTTCCTCGTGGGATTTTAATATTTACCAAAGAGGCTTTGCAACGCGCAGCGACGGACTGCACCATATGGTATTTTCGGGCGACGCGGTTATCCTTTGCATAATCGGCAGCATATTTGCGATTTTAGTCGTTAAAATGCTGTTCGGCGGTATCGGCAAAAACTTCGCCAACCCCGCGGCGACTGCAAGAATATTTTTGTTTATTTGTTTTGGACTGATGGCGGTAAACACTATGGGAAGCTTCGGCGTTGAAGCCACGACCGGCGCGACGTGGCTCTCAACAGCGGGCAAGCCTACGAAAGACCCTAATCTTATTCTGAATTACTTTTTAGGAAACCGCGGCGCGGCGGCGGCAGGGGAAACCTGTATCGCGGCAATACTATTAGGCTACATCTATTTATCCGTAAGAAAGGTTATAGACTTCAGGCTCCCGCTTATTATAATCGGCAGCGCGGCGGTGTTTGCGTTCTTCTTTGATTCTATGTCAAAGACGACCGGCGCGAAAATGGTCAACAACCTTTTAATGCACTTAATGTCCGGCGGATTAGTTTTCGGCGCGGTATTTATGGCGACCGACTATTCCTCAAGCCCCAACACGTTCTGGGGTCAGGCGATATTCGGAGTTGGAATCGCGCTCATAACAATGCTTATCCGAGTTTATGCGCAGTGGCCGGAAGGCGTGAGCTTTGCGATCGTGTTTATGAATATCCTCTCGCCTCTCATCGATAAATACATTGTGCCAAAGCCGTTCGGATACGAAAAACAGCCTAAAAAGAAGGACAAACGCGATAAAACGGTCAAAGAACCGGGCAAAATCAAGCTTAATCAGGAAAAACCCTCTGAAAGCAAAACGGAGGTGAAAGCATAATGACGCAGACTGTAAAAAATTCATTAAAAGCGGCGCTCGTTTTAATAGTGATAGCGGTAGTCGCCGTAACGGCTCTTATGCTTGCCAATGCGTTCTTCCCTAAATATCAGCCAAAGCTCGACCTTGCTAAAGTCACTCAGCTGCAAACAGTCGCGGCTGCGGGCGTAGAAGATCAGGCCGCGCTGGACGGCGGTTATTACAGGATTTTTTCAAGCGAAGCAAAGACCGACGAGTTCGATATAGTCAAGTTTAATAAGGACTATAAGGGCAGTAACGACAATAATAAGGTTTTAGCCGTATATTCAGTAGAAAAAGGCGATAACGCGGGGCAGTTTATCACAGAAACCAAAACTACCGGGTTCGGAACGCAGATACAAATTATTTTAACCTCGTTTGACGCAGCCGGTAAAATTCTGAAAGTCAATGTTATCGAGTTTACAAACGGCGATTACTATGCCGGAGAATATGCGAATTTAAGCGCGAAACTCGGCGGCAAGGATAGTATCGAGCTTTCCGACGTCAAATCGTCGGGCGCGACGGATTCTTCAAACGGCGTACTCAAAAACATCGATATGTCGTTAAAAGCGGTCAAAGCAATTATCGCGGCGGGAGGGGCAAAATAATGGATATGAAGAAATTTAAAGAAACCGCACTCGGCGGCCTCTTAAATAATCCTGTTTTTGTGCTCGTGCTCGGAATGTGCCCCACGATAGCGAAAAGTACAAACGTTTCCGACGCTTTCGCCTTAGGCCTTGCCACAGCTTTCGTTCTCATCTTTTCCAACATTATAATATCGGCGCTCAGAAAAATCATTCCCGATAAAGTAAGGCTTCCGGCATACCTTATCATTATTTCAACCTTCGTTACGATAGTTCAGATGTTCGTCAATTCATTCTTGCCCGCGCTCAACGACTCTATCGGCGCGTTTATCCCTTTAATAGTCGTAAACTGCATCATCTTAGGCAGGGCGGAAGGCTTTGCTAGCAAGAACACCGTAGGGTATTCCGCGCTCGACGGCGTTTCGATGGGCTTAGGCTTTACGGCCGCGCTGTGCCTGCTCGGCGCGATACGTCAGCTTTTAGTTTTGGCGGGACTCACGATTTTCGGCAAAACCGCGGGCGGCTTCATAATTTTAGGCTTATTAATGGCGCTTTTCAATTTCTTGCTGTCGCTTTATAATACAAAATCCCAAAAGACGTTAAAGGGGGTGGAGTAATATGACTTTAACAGGAATAATAACGATAGTTATCGCAGGAATACTCACCAACAATATTGTTTTATCGCAATCCATAGGCATTTGCCCGTTTTTAGGCGTAAGCAAAAAAACTGATTCCGCAGTAGGGATGGGGCTTGCGGTCACGTTCGTAATTTCAGTAGCAAGCGTTGTGTGCTACCTTTTGTACTATTATGTTCTTTCCCCGCTTGGCTTAGAATACCTGCAAACTCTCACGTTTATTTTAATAATCGCCGCGCTCGTTCAGCTGCTCGACATTATTTTAAAACGCTTCAGCCCCTCGCTCTATCAGTCGCTGGGCGTATATTTGGCGCTTATAACCACAAACTGCGCCGTTTTAGGCACGGCTAACGACGTTATCTCAAAAGGCTACAACCTGATTGAAACCTTTTTAAGCGGGCTTTTCGTAGGCTTAGGCTTTTTGCTCGCGCTTATCTTAATGGCTGGCGTGCGCGAAAGGGTTGAGATCGCGCCCGTTCCCAAAGCTTTCAAGGGCTTGCCTATCGCTTTGATAATAGCAGGGATCATGTCGCTTGCGTTTCTCGGATTTTCCGGGTTCGACTTTTTTAAATAAGGAGTCAGTATGGAGATATTTTTAAAATTTGTAGTTCCCGTCCTGCTTTTTATTCTGATTGCGGGAATCGTAGGCTTTGCTTTAAGCTACCTTGGTGAAAAAATAAAGGTCGAGCGCGACCCAAGAGTTGACGACGTTGCGCGTTATCTTGCGGGCGTCAATTGCGGCGGCTGCGGTTATGCGGGCTGCGACGCGTTCGCAGAAGCTCTTGTTAAGGGCGAGGCCAGAATCGAAAAATGCAACCCGACCAGCGCGGACAACAAGAAAAACATCGCAAAAGTTTTAGGCAAGGGAACGGGCGACCTTAAAGAAACCGTCGCAATAGTCCATTGTAACGGCGGCAACAAATGCAGCAATAAGTATTCTTATCAGGGCTTCGGCGACTGCCAGTCCGCAGAGCTTATCGCGGGCGGCAATAAGGCTTGCAGAGTGGGCTGTATGGGCTTAGGCTCGTGTAACGAGTACTGTAAATACGACGCAGTATCGGTCAATAAAGATACGGGCGTTGCGGTAGTTAATAAGTACAAATGCATTTCCTGCGGCGCGTGCGTTTCCGCCTGCCCGAAGAAAATAATTTCCCGTATTCCAAAAGACGCGAAGGTTTTCGTAGCCTGTTCCAACACGTGGCGCGGCAAAGAGGTGCGCAGTATCTGCGAAAACGGCTGTATCGCCTGCGGTATGTGCGAAAAGAAATGCCCGGAAAACGCTATCAAGCTATCGAATAATCTAGCAATTATCGACTATGATAAATGCACCGGCTGCAAAATCTGCGTCGGGGTATGCCCTAGCAAATGTATCCACGAATACTCCGGGGACGGAACCAAATCATAAAAACATATAATATATAAAGATAAAGCCGGTGCAGCAGACGCCGGCTTTATCTTTAAAAACAGTTTAATAAAGATTTGAAAAAACCTTTTAAAAACCCCTTTACAAATTTGCAGAAATTATGTAAAATAAAAATGTAAGCTTATTAAAGCTTTTTTTTACACGGTTTAATCGATAAAAATATATCGATTGACTGTTTTTAAAAAAGTTGGACAAAATAGCTTATATTAAAGTAGTTCTCATATTTGTATAAACAAAATAATTTAAGGAGATTAAAAATGAGAAAGATAGTAAGAATATTAATGGCAGCTGTGCTTGTAGCCGCTTCCGCATTCGGAATGGCAGCCTGCTCGGAAAAGGAGTATGAGGCCACAACGGTAGGCGCAGGCCATATCGCGGGCGGGTCACTCACGAAAACAGTTATCGAAACGACTGTTGTAGTAGACGCAAAGAAGAACATAGTTTCTGTACATTTCGATGAAGTTATGGCCGTCGATTCTGTTACAACCGCTTCTATCATCACTTCTAAGGTTGCAGCCGGACTTAAAGTCAATTTGACAAATTCCAGAGGCACGGCGGACTACTGCAAATACGTTGTTATCGACGGTGTAGCGTTTGAAGTTACTGATAATGAGGGAACATATACCGACTATGTCGAAATTACAGAAAACGCAACAAAACGCAGCATTGTGACTTTATCCAAAACAGACGACGGTGCGAAATGGTATTATGACGCTGTTAAAGCAAATAAATGCTTTATCGGAAAACTCGATACCGACGGCGAAACAGTTGTTGCCGACACAACTATTCCGTTCAAGTACACCGAAGCAAAAGGTATGTTTAAAAGAGATTCCGGATACTGGAGCGGCACGAACTATCCGTTAGGCATTAAAGGTAACTACGAAAAGCTTGAAGCTTATTTGTTAGCGTATGGTTTTGATAAGATACCCACAGGAACCTGGACGGCCGACGCAACGTCGAAACAGTTCAAAGACACCGCAGGCGTTTCTACCGAAGCGACAATGGTAGATACCCCCGCCTACGTTAAAGTAGCAAAAGCGGCATATGAGGCGGCTTGCGCTAAAATAGCTTAAAGTAATAATCAGCTTAAAATTTAGAATCGTTTAAACACAAAAAACAGGCTTGCTAATTTGCGGGCCTGTTTTTTTCTATGTTTGTACTACTTTATTAAACGCTAACATATATTTAAAATATCTGAATAGGTTTATACATTTTTTCTGCTTTGAATGTAGTACGACAATACAAAAAGCTAAAATGCGACAAAATACCGGCTAACAAGTCAAATATTGCGGATGAAGATATTATAGAATAGGAGAGAAGTTTAAGCGATGAAGTTCATAACAATTAAAAAGCGTTCACTCGTCAAGTACTTTTTTGTATTTTTAGTGGCGGCGCTGGCTATTACTGGTATTACTCTTACGGGCGCGGCGCAGGTTTACAGCGGTATCAGCACAAGAAAGCTTCCGATATATTGCGTGGGTACGGAGGAAAAGGTAGTAGCTTTGTCGTTCGACGCCTGCTGGGGCAACGAAAAGACTAAAGGAATACTCTCAACGCTGCAAAAGCATGAGGCTGTCGCAAACTTTTTCGTCGTAGGAACATGGGCGGAAAACTATTCACAGGACCTTAAACTGCTCTCTGAGAGCGGCATTGTGGAAATAGGGACGCACACGAACACGCATCCGCATATGCCTAAACTATCGGCAAAAAAAATGGAGCTTGAGCTTACCACCTCTAACGCCATCATCGAAAACATCACCGGCAAAAAGGTTGAGCTGTTCAGGGCTCCGTACGGCGAATACAGCGACTCTTTGCTGGACGTGAGCGAAAAGCTTGGTTTAAAAACAATACAATGGGACGTCGATTCGCTGGATTGGAAGGACATATCCGCGGGCGATATGGCGAACAGGATATTAAACAACGTTAAGTGCGGCAGTATAATTTTAATGCACAACGACGGAAAAAACACTCTTGCGGCTTTGCCCGTAATAATCGAGGGATTGAAAAACAAAGGCTATTCGTTTAAGACTATCGGGGAACTCATCTACAAGGATAACTACACGATAGACCATACGGGTAAGCAGATAAGGAGATAAAACACATATGATCGAAAACACGAACGCAACAAGCAATAAGGTCTACCTTTGCGGCGAAGTAGTTTCTCATCCCGAATACAGCCACGAGCTGTACGGCGAGGGCTTCTATGAATTTATACTGAAAGTGCCGCGCTTAAGCCAACAAACCGACCTTATCCCCGTCACGATGTCGGAACGGATATTGAGCGAGACGAAGATAGTCGTCGGCGAAAAAATTGCCTTAAACGGACAATTCCGCAGCTACAACAAGGTAGTGGACGAAAAAAGCAAGCTTATGCTGACGGTTTTTGTCCGCGACTTTTGTACTCCGACTGAAGAAAACCCGAATTTAGTGGAGCTTTCCGGCTATATATGCAAGCCGCCGGTTTATCGCACCACGCCGTTCAACCGCGAGATATGCGACCTTTTAATCGCCGTCAACCGCGCCTATAATAAGTCGGATTATATTCCGTGCATTGCCTGGGGCCGAAACGCCCGCTTTATTAAGAGCGTAGACGTAGGCCAGAAGCTGGCGATATCAGGCCGCATCCAAAGCCGCGAATACGTCAAAAAAATATCCGAAACCGAGGTTGAGACACGCACGGCCTACGAGCTTTCCATAAACAAAATAACCCTTGAAAGCCCGGTTTTCACCTCCGATAAGGAAGAGGCGACCGTTTAAACTATTTCTTTTTTTATTTTAAGTTCCTCTGTTTCCCTCATAATATCGATTGCTTTTCTTAGAGCCGCGGGGTCAATTTTGTCCAAATCTTTCTTTTCGCAATAAATGCAGGAGGCGGAAAACGGCATTATGAAACCGTGATATGAACAACCACCGCAATTTACCATATCGTACTTTTCTTCATTTTTTATGTAAAAAAATGTAAAGTGTTTGCATATCAGGCAATAAGATTCCATTTTATCTCCTATTAGATATAAGTTTAATTAACAGTTTAATAAGTCTTTTGACTTATGTCAAGTCTTTTAACTTAAATGCTTATATAATATGCTTATGAATTTTAGTGAGATAATAAAAGAATTACTTATTGAAACAAAAACTCAAAAAATACTGGCTGAGAAATTAAACGTGCACCAAACTACGATAGGCCAATGGCTGACTGGCAGCAAAAAGCCAAGCTATGATAATATCAGGACTATATATGAGGTTTTCGGAATAACCCCGAACGAATTATTCGGAATTGATCAATTAGAAAAATAATAAAAAAGACGTTTCTTCGCGAAGCGTCTTTTTTTGCGAAAAGCTATCAAGCCTGTAAGAATTTGATGTTGAGTTATCCAGACATCATTTTAAAGTTACTGAGATAAAAAAACTTTTTTTCTCTTCTTTTGCTCTAGGCATTAATTAATCCGGCAAGAAGTGTGCGGGAGTCCAGAGGGCGCGCTCTTATGCAGCGCCTCTGGTGTGCTTTTGGTTACTTTTGCCACACCTCGAAAAAGTGACGCCCTTTACTTACTTAAGCTCTGTTTTCTTTTCCTGATCACATTCCAGCGCACAAGCAGTAAAATAATAACTATAACTACTATAACAATAATTATTACCGCTATTATCTGGGCAAGGCTGATTCCCTGATATCGGATATTTGCGGTCTCAACAAAGCCCTCCATCGTGCCGTATTGGGTGTAGTATAAAATCTTAGTATATTTGAGCGACTGGTCAAACGCGCCTGCAACCTCGACTTTTGTTCCAACCTCTAAATAATTATATTCGTGGCCGTACTGGATATATTCGTCAGAGTTTGCGTCATAATAATAGACGTTCGCGCCTATATCGGGCTCTTTTTTGTCTTTGGCGATTATCACCGCGTTTGTCTGCGGACGGATATTGAGGTCGGGATTGCCGCCTAAAATAGAAACGGAGGAGGCTAAAACAAAGCCCTCATACGCCGTGCCGCTTTCCTCGAAACTAATCCGGTACCAGACGTTATTGGCTTTCGAGTTTTCGTTTTCGGGGAAATTATCCTGATAGCCGTAGCGGGAAGAGCTGTATGCAAACGGCAGCAGGCTGAAGCTTTGCGCTTGCGCCGTCGTAAACGCAGGCGACTGGCGCAGCGGCAGTTTGTAGACTGAAACCTCGCTTAGCCACACGTGGCATTCCTGTACGGGCGGAGCCGCGTATGTAAAGAGGGGCGCGGACAAATTTTCGGTATTTACGTAGCCGATTATAGGCTCGTCGGAGGCGGAGCCGCTTAAGCGGTCGGCGATAATGCGTGTGTAGGCGGCGGAGGCGTCGTATTTGGGTACTATGACCTTAAAGCCTTTTGGCAGAACCGAAATTATTTTGACCTCCGAATCCTGAGCGAACACGTTTGCGCCGTTTTCATTTTTAATCGAGTAAATAATGCAAGGGTTCGATTCCTCATACTTAACGCTTGAAATATCGGCTTTCGTTAAAACGGCGGAGGGGTCGGAATAGGTCACGCCAAAATCAGCGCAGGATATTATCCTCACCGTATGGGTAAGGGCGTCTGTAGCTAAAATATCGCGGTAATCCGGCAGGGCGGGGCCGGAATTTGCAGTGTCGTAATCGATATTTGAAACGCTGATTTTTGTCAGCCGCTGCGCGCCGTCTATGTCGTTTTCGGAGGTAATCGTATATGCCGCGCCGCTCGCTTCAAAGCGCGCGATATGATTGTTTTGGTACAATGCGTAAAAGCTTTCACGGTTGTCCGCCGCAATATCTTCAAAAGAATTCACGGTTTCGTCGATTGTGGCAACCGGGGCGGAAAAAACCGCGCTGTTTAATGAAAACGTCAGCTTTACGACTTCCTTTTCATCCGCGCCGTTGTCTTTAACGACATAAACAAAGTTTGAGTCCACCGCGCGGCTTAGCGCATAAACGCCGTCTGAAATTTTTAAAAATACGCCGTCCTGCTGCCTGATGTATAAGCCGCCGCCTGACGACAAGATCAGAAGATTGTTATCACTATCCGCGCACACCGAGGTAATGACTATCTGCGAATGAGCCTCGGCCGATGAGCTTTCTTTAACAGTTACCGCGCCGGAGCTTAAAACCTTCAAATCCCCCTGATCGGACGCGATAACAGCCAGCTTATTTTCGTCATAAGCTATCCAAATCCTGCCGGTATTGTCGGTGCAGGAGGCGGAGGGAGCTTTTAAATCTTTAAATTCCGATAAAACGGAGCCGTTGTCTATCACGACGCGGTTGTTCGATCTGTCGGTCACAACTACCCTGTTGAAACGTGAGGAAACGGATGAAGGATTGCGGTAGAAACCCAGAGCCGCGCCCGATGACATAGCGATTTCGGCGCCGCTCTTTAAAAGCGCGTCATATTTTAAAACGGATTTTAATTCGCTAAGCACATAAACAGAATCGCTTGAGCAGCTGATTGTCTGCGCTCTTTGAGAAACCAGAGAATAAGACGGGCTTAAGCTGGATATACCTTTCGTGTATCGGACAATATTTCCTCCCGCAGAAAGAATAACAACGTCGCTGCCGAGCGCGCCGATATTTTCAACGCCGCTCAATCCGTCGGCCGCCGTCCCGTATTTCTTAGTTTCAAAGTCGTAAAAATAAAGTATTTCGTCTTTATAATCCCCACCGCACAGCGCGTACAACCTGTCGGATGTTTTTGTAAACTGTTTAACCGCGTATGCGGAGAAATAAACCGTTTCAGCTAAGGTTGACCTGTTGTAAGAAATAATTTTGCCGCCGCTTAAAGCAAATATTGTATAGTCGTCTACTGTTATCGCCTCGATATTTCCTCCGATAGGGGCGGGGATAACGTCAGTTTCGGTAAGTGTCGTTTCCCATTCGTCAGAATCGAAAATATAAGAAGAAACGCCGCCGCCTTTAAGCGCGAAAACGCGCCCGCCGCAAACGTAAATTCCGCTTATGCCCGACGCAACAGGAGCTTTTCTAAGCTTTTGGCCGGAGTCTGAAAAAACAGCCAGCTCTGCGCCGCTCACCTTTTCGTCTAAAATATAAACCGAGCCGTTTTCGGAGGCGATATGGGCTGGATTTTCAAAATAGTAGTAATGACCGGAAGCGTACTGGCCGGAAATATAATTTTGCGAAGAAACTCCGGAAGCGGACAAAACCGCCGTCGGCAAAAAGGCCGCCAGCGCAGCCGCAACGATGGCCGCGATATAATATCTCAAAGTTTTCTTATGTACATATAAATCATTTGTATTCATACATATTTTATTATATCATAGCAATCTTTATGCGTCAACATTGCGGCGCAATTTTCAGTTTTTGGGATTTTTTAAAAAACCTTATATGAAGCGGCGGAAAATTGTGTCGGATAGTGGCGGATATCCAAAATATACAAAAAAAACAGTTCTTATTTAGTTAAAAAATTTTTGATTTAGGTCTATACAAACGCAAATTTGTGTGATATAATCTAAAGGTATAAATTAAAGGCGCAATTATTTAACTTAATTTAACAAAAGTTTTTATATATAAAGAGAGGATTTTTTTTAGTGGAAAGAATAGCAGTTATAGATTTAGGCAGCAATTCGGCAAGACTGGTAATTGTGAATATTCTACCCAACGGTCATTTTGTCATTTTTGACGAACTCAAAGAGCAGGTACGTTTAGGTCAGGATATGGAAAGAGACGGGTTCTTGAAACCCTCAAGAGTAGCGCAGGCTGTTAAAACGCTGAAGATGTTCAGAAAGCTTTGCGACAGTTATAATGTAGATAAGGTTTACGCGATCGCCACTAACGCGGTACGGCGCGCTAAGAATCAGAAAAGTTTTTTGGAAGAGATCAATTCGGTTTGCGGATTCAAATTTAAGGTTTTAACGGAGGAAGAGGAAGCTCTGCATATTTATCAGGGCGTTATTAATTCCCTCGACGTTCCAAAGGCAGTTATCGTGGATATTTCAGGCTCGTCTACACAGCTTATCCACTACAACCGGCGCAATCTTCTCAACAGAGAAAACCTGCCGTTCGGCACGATAACCTTGTCGGATATGTTTAACGACCAAAACCTCTCGCCCGTAGAGCAGGCTAAAATGATCGAAAACTATGTTTACGACCAGTTTTCGCAGATACCGTGGCTCAAAGAGCTTGAGCCCGACGTTCAGTTTGTAGGCGTGGGCGGGTCTTTCCGCAATTTGGCAAAGATTTGCAAGAGGATGAAACGTTATCCTTTCGATATGATCCACAACTACAATATTTCATTGAACGATTTTAATTCGATCTACGATATGATAAAGGTTTTAGATGCGGATAAGCGCACTAAAATCAAGGGCTTAAGCGTTGAAAGGGCGGATATTTTTTCGTCCGCGCTTGCGTGTATCAAAGGCTTTTTCGATTATTCCGGTATGCAGAACCTCGTTATTTCCGGCTGCGGAATACGCGAGGGCATAATCTATAACCACGCCGTCCCCACAACCATTGAAAAGCCGATAACCGACGTTTTAGGCCATTCTATCTATACGATGATGGAATATTTCGACGTGAATATCCCCCATGCGGAGCATGTTTGCAATTTGTCGATACAGCTTTATAAGCAGCTGCGCGTTTTGCATAAGCTTCCGCGCCAGTACGTGCGCGTTTTAAGAGTCGCATCTCTTTTGCACGATGCGGGCATGCGGATAAAATACTATGACCATCCGCGCCATTCGTTCTATTTTATAGTCAATTCAAACCTTTACGGCATCAGCCACAGGGATCTGGTTTTAGCGGCTTTCGTTGCGATGGGGCATCGTCAGGATGAATTTCCGGTTGCCGAATGGAACAAATATAAGGATATATTAAAGGAAGAGGACCTTGTCGCCGTAATGAAGCTAAGCGTGATTTTGCGTATAGCAGAAAGCCTCGACAGGCCTATGTCGGGCTCCGTCAAGACGCTCAACTGCGACGTACTGGGCGATTCGGTCATAATGAAAACCGAGGTCGAGGGCGATTGTTCGCTTGAAATAAAGGACGCGCTCACCGCCGGAGCCGAGTTTGCAAGAGCTTATAAGAAAAACCTTGAAATCTTATAAAATTATTTTAGCCTCTAACAGCCCCAGAAGAAAAGAGCTTATCGGCCGCATCAAAAACCTGCAGGTTGAAATCGTGCCGTCAGAGGCCGACGAAAATGCCGATAAAACGTGCGCCGTAGAAGAAAAGGTGATGAATCTTGCGTACACAAAAGCTCTCGACGTGTTTAAAAAACGCGGCGGCATAGTGCTGGGAGCTGATACGCTGGTGTCGGCAGGGCGGCAAATATTAGGCAAACCTGAAAATAAAAAAGACGCGCTTAAGATGTTTGAAATGCTCTGTGGTAAAACTCACCAGGTTACTACAGGCATTTGTTTTATATCCGAAACTAAAATAATTAAAAAATTTGAAAAAACCTACGTCACTTTCGGTGCGTTCAATGAAGAATTAGTATATAATTACATCAATACAGGCAAACCCTTCGATAAAGCCGGCGGCTACGGCATTCAGGATGAGGAATTAAAACCCCTTATCGCGGCGATTGACGGCGAATTGAGCAACGTCATCGGGCTCCCCTTAGCCTTAACGGAAAAAACACTAAAGGAGAATTTTTAATGGCAGTTTTAGAAATTGCTTTAGAAATCGGCACTTCGTTCACATCGGTTTTTCTATCCGGCAACGGAATAGTTTTGCGCGAGCCTACCGTCATCGCGTTCTTCGGCGACCCGAAAAACAAAAAGATACGCGCGGTGGGGCAGGAAGCGTATGATATGCTTGGCAAAACGCCGGATAAAACGACGATCGTTTCTCCGGTTGCCGACGGAGTCATTTCCGACCCAGCGGCTTGCGCGCTGCTTTTAACGGAGTTTATTAAAAAGATACTGCCTCAAAGCTTTATTTTCTTTCCCCGTATCAAGGCAATTTTAGGCATTCCGATGGGGCTGTCTTTAAACGAACGGAAAATGTACGAGGACGTAGTTTTAAACTCGTTTGTCAAAGAAGTGACTATGGTGGAAAATATAATGCTGTCGGCAATAGGCGTAGACCTTCCTATCGGCAGTCATTTCGGCGGACTCATTGCCAACATAGGCGGCGGCACGACTGAAGTTGCGGCTATCGCGCTCAGCGGCATAATCGACGGCTGCGGAGTAACTCTTGGCGGCAACCTGATGGACAACGCGATAATCGACTACGTGGCAGGGCGGCACAACCTCAAAATCGGGCTTAGCACCGCGCGTAAAATCAAGACTGATATCGGCACGCTGTATGAAAACGATTTGTCCGATATGACGGTGAACGGCATCGACATCTCCACAAAAACTATTGCCAACGCAAAAATCAAGGCGTCTGAAATCTACAACGTATTGCGCCCGTACTATATCCGCATCCGCGACGCTATCGAAAGCATAATCAATATGCTGCCGCCGGAAATTGCCTCCGACGTTAAAAAATCCGGACTCTATATCTGCGGCGGCGCAAGCCTTATATCGGGGCTGGATAAATTTATGTCCGAAGAATTAGGCATTAAAACTTTTATCCGTGAAGACCCCTCCCACGCGGCGATTTTAGGCGCGGGAAAGCTGCTCTCGAACGTGGATCTTTTAGAAGAGCTATTGACTCAAAAGTAGTTTGAAAACGGGCTTAATGTCAAAATGCAGGGTTGTCGCGTAGCGCGGCAATCGGAGAGAAAAAAAAGTGCAGTCTCACGAAAAAATTCGTGAGACTGCACTTTGTTTTAAGCGAAAATATGAGCGGAGGGCTGTTTCAAGAAGGGGTTAGAGACGGGTAACAGGTGGCAAAATGGCGACAGGAGTGTATTTCAAATACTCGACTTAGCCATTTTGACACACGTAGCCCGTATATGACCCCTTATTGAGACACGCCCCTTTTTTTCAGTTAAGCGCAGATTCTATATCCCGGATCAATTTCTCGGTTTCTTTGTCCAGCCCCGAAAAATCCATCTGCGGGATATAACATTTTTCGATTTCCATATGGCAGGCCTTTGCCTCCGCTAAGGCTTTTGCCGCAAGGCTTAAGATATGCCGGACGCTGTCGTCCGCATATAAAAGTCCGTCGCGCTTAACTGCATACCGCTCTTTTATAAGCGTGCTTTCAAGAGAGCATTCTGTGCCGAACCCTTGTTCGCACGTCAATAAAACCGGATCCGCGCCGGTTTGCAGAGCTTGCGGCATATCGGGGCATAAAACGTCGCCGAATGAAATATAGCCGCAGCTGCTTTCCTCAAGCCTTGAGGCGATATCGTCTAAGATCAGCCTTGCCGCGTAAGGGTTGCCGCTCAGCCCGGTAATTTTTGAGTAATTGTTCCGCTGCGTAAATCCGGCCTTTCCGTCCTCGGCGACTGCCGATAAAAACAGCCTGCGGTTTTTCACGCCGCCGAACAGGGGCGTCATTTGCTCCCAGAGCCTGCCGGAAATTTCGCGCACGGCGTTTTTGTCCGTTAAGGATGCGTAGGTTAAATTAACTGCCTTGTCAAGTTCGGACGCAGCCTTGATATAAGCGTAAGCATTGTCAAAATACTCTTTTTTCTGCCGCATGAGGCGGCCTACCTTTAGCTTATGCTCCTTTACCCCCGGCCCGATATACTGCCCTAAGTTTACTATCACATCCGTAATTCCCGGCATAGCCGGTTCCGCCGCGTGAGGCTCGGTGCCGTCTATTATAGCGGTGTTGGAGCCGGCGATACGCACGCCGTCGAGGCTTGAAATATCGGACGAGCAGAAAAAATACTCGACCTCCTCGCCCAAATTTTCAAAATACGCTCCGACCTTTTTCATTAAAGTACTTTTACCCGTTCCCGAGCCGCCTTTAAGTATATATAAAAAGCCTTCTTTTTGACTGTCGTTGATCTGATCGAAACGATTGCAAAAGCCCTCGCCCGTATTTGCCGCCGCAAAATAAGATTTTCCTTTCATAATTTAAATACCTCGTTTCATTATATTCTTAAAAACACCGTTTTGTGACTCATTACGGGTTTTTTAGCGAGGCTTGAGATGCGTTTTTAGTGAGGTTTGCGACGCATTAAAGGGTTTTAAATCAGGCGGCAGGCTGCGGTACGTTTGTATTTTTCAGCGCATATATTGCTATATAGGAGGGAAAGAATTGATTTATTTTGTTGAGATTTCCGACAACCGGAATCTTCTCTTGTTGAACAGGCTGAAAGAAAAACATAATGCAACCGCTTTTAATTTCGGAGAAAGCTGTGCTGCGGACTCAGAAAACACGCTTATAATTTTTTCTCCGGCGCGTAAACTGTCTTTAGAGGAAGCCGCGCAGCTGCCTGAGCGTTCAAATATTGCGGGCGGAAAGCAGCGGGAGGAAATAACTGAGGTATTAAACGGGCGCTCTATAACGTATCATAATCTTTTGGACAGCGAAAGCTATGCCGTTAAAAACGCTAAGCTGACGGCGGAAGCGACTCTTGCTTTACTGATAAGCAGTACGGAAAAATCTATTTTTGAAAATAACGTGCTGATTTTAGGGCTTGGGAGGGTAGGTAAGGCCGCCGCCTTATTGCTTCAAAAAACCGGAGTCAAAACCGACGCCGCCGCCTCTGATAAAGCCGAGCTTGACGCCTCGTCATTATACGTAGGCAACGCCTTTGCATTAAATGAGCTGCCCCGGCGCATAAACGGTTACGACGTTATCATCAATACGGTTCCGGCAAAAATTCTGGAAAAAGAGTCGCTTGAAAAAATACAGGCGGGCGCGGCGTTGATCGAGCTTGCCTCGCAAAGCTGCCTTTGTGACGGGCTTGCGGAAAAATATCCTTTCACTTATATCAGCGCGCCATCTCTTCCGACTAAATATTCTGCGTTGAGCGCGGCGGATATCTTGCTTGAGTGTGTATATGAAATAAACTAGAAAAGAATTCATCGCCGGATTTACCGCTACGCTTACCTTGCCGACTTGGTCGAGTATCAAATATACACTCCCGGCGTCGGCAAGGCAACTGTTGCGGCACTGCGGCGCGACTTCTTTTTTAGTAAATAATGCGTCGGCCATAGCAAAATGCAGACAGAAGAGAATATATTTTTTAGCATTTTCTGGACGGATGAGTCGCGGAACGTCCACTCTTTGTAAATCAATTCGTAAAAAACATAAGATGGAAAATAATAAAATAAAAAATATCGGCTTGGCTATTACAGGCTCTTTTTGTACTTTCGACCGTATTCTTTCAGAGCTAAAAAAAATCATCGATCACGGCTATAACGTCATACCTATTTTTTCCTATGCGACCGCAAACACCGACACAAGATTCGGCACTGCGGCGGATTTTAGGCGTAAAGTCGTAGAGCTGACCGGAAAAGAGCCGGTCGATTCGCTCGTTTTAGCCGAGCCGCTCGGGCCTAAGGGTATGATAGACATTATGGTAGTCGCGCCCTGTACCGGGAATACTTTAGCAAAAATCTCGCAGGCGATAACAGATACGCCGGTAACGATGGCGGTAAAAGCGCATTTCAGAAATAATAAGCCGGTCGTTATCGCCGTTTCGAGCAACGATCTTCTGGGCATTAATTTCAGGAACCTTGGCTCATTGATGTCTATGAAAAACATTTATTTTGTGCCGTTCGGCCAGGACGACCACCTCAAAAAACCTAAGTCGTTAATATCCGACTACAGCCTTTTGCTTCCCGCAATCGAAAAAGCCGCGGATGGAGAGCAGCTGCAGCCGCTTTTACTAAGAACTTAAAAACAAGACTGTGAGTGAGAGTCCGATTAATTTTAAGCTACGTCTTTTTTGCTGGAAAACCCCTTCTTTTCTTGCAAATAGCGGTGCTATCAGGTGCAAAAACAAGTGTTTTTTCTATCTAAAAAATACTTGCTTAAGATTTAATCAACTCTTTTCACAGTCTTGTTAAAAGTCTCAATAAGCTGTTTGACAATATAACAACAAAACCGGGCTAAAGCGTTTAAAGGCGTTTTAGTCCGGTTTTAAATAAATTTTTATAACTTTCTTCTTTTAAAATTTTCTGCTGAAAATGTCAGACTCTAAAAGATCGTCGTCGGTGTCGATCCCTATGCGGTGAAGAAGCTCTATTATATAGGCGTTATCTATGGGAGTTTTGTAGGGGGCAAGCGCGGCATAACCGTTTACCTGATCCGTCGCCGTCTCAACCGGTATACAAGCTTTTGGGCCGCCCACGCAGCCGCCGGCGCAGCCCATACCCTCGAAAAAGTTTGCGGAGGCCTTGCCTTCCAAAATACTATTCAGCATAAGCTTGCAGGAGGCGACTCCGTCGGCGTGTTCGGCTTTGGGGAGTATGTCCCTTTCAGGATTTATGCGTTTAATAGTGCATTCTATAGCCTCGCTGACGCCCTTGCGCCTTGCATAAATGCGCCCTGAATATGACGAATGATCCTTGTCGATAGAGGGGAAATCCGACGGGTTTACGCCTAAGGCGGCAAAAATATCCTTTACCTCGCTGAAAGTCAGCACCCTGTCGATAGCGCCCGCGATGTCGGGCTCTCTGGCTTCGGCTTTTTTGGCGATACAAGGGCCGATAAAAACGGTTGCGGCGTCGGGGTAGAGCAGCTTTATGACTCTGCCGCTAGCTATCATAGGCGAGACGGACGCGGGCATATGCGGCATAAGCGACGAATAAATTTTCTTTATCATCGCTATCCACATAGGGCAGCAGCAGCTTGTAAGCTGGTAATCGCTCTCGTTTTTTATGTTTCTGTCGAACTCGAAAGCTTCCTTGAGGGTGAGGATATCGGCAAAAAGCGAAACCTCTATCATGCCGTCAAAGCCGATACTCTTTAGCGCGGCGCGCAAAATTCCCGCCTTATCCGCGCCCTCAAACTGCCCCAAAAACGCCGGAGCGATCAGGGCAAAGGTAAGGCGTTCCGACTTTACAAGCTTCAAAGACTCCACGCTGTCCGCGCTATTGTTCACTCTTTGCAGGGCAGAGCTTTGAGTTTCGCTTAAATTTTCACAGCTTCCGCAAAGCTTTATTTGCGAAAGCTTTTTCTCTGCGTGTTCAAAAATTTCATAGCACGGCGTTTTATGCTCGTCGCGGATCTGATGCAAATGTTTTTGCGGATTTAAAAGGCAATCTAAAGCCAGCGGGTTATAGTAGGGGCTCTTTGCATTTTTTACCTGCCCGAAAAAGTCCTTGCCCGTCGTGTTGTTAAGTTTTTTGTATAATTCGCGTAAGTTCACCATGTGTTTATTATAATATATTTTGCGTTAAAACTGCAAGAAAAATTCGCCGGTTAACAGGGCATATATAAATTCTATAAAGCGAAAAAAGAGTGCGGAGCCGCTTTTTTCGCTCTGCACTCTTTTTTAGATTTATTTGGTTTTAAAATGATGAATAAGTCCATCTTTTCCATAAAAGGAAAGGGTCAGGGCTTAATACATTCCGCCCATTCCGCCCATTCCGCCGCCTGCGGGCATTGCGGGTTCGGGTTCGGGGATGTCTGCAACTACGCTTTCGGTAGTGAGAAGGGTTGCTGCAACGGACGCAGCGTTCTGGAGCGCGGAACGGCATACCTTAGTGGGGTCGATGATGCCCTTTGCGACTATATCGCCGTATTCGTCTTTGAGCGCGTCATAGCCGTAGTAAGCTTTTTTGGAGTTGGCGAGTATCGTGTTCACAACCACTCCGCCGTCTACGCCCGCGTTCTCCGCTATCTGACGTACGGGGGACTCTAAGGATTTGAGTATGATCTCCGCTCCGGTCTTCTCGTCGCCTGAAAGCGTCGCGATGTGCTTTTTAACAAAAGGTATAGCCGAGAGCAGGGCAACGCCGCCGCCGGGAACGATACCCTCTTCAACAGCCGCTCTTGTTGCGGCCAAAGCGTCCTCGATGCGCAGTTTCTTTTCCTTCATTTCAACTTCGGTCGCCGCGCCCACGTTGATGACTGCAACGCCTCCGGCAAGCTTAGCCAAGCGTTCGGCAAGCTTTTCCTTGTCATAATCCGAGGTTGTGATTTCCATTTGCGAACGGATCGACTTGATGCGCGCTTTGATATCGGCAGAATCGCCCGAGCCTTCGACTATAGTTGTGTTGTCTTTATCCACCTTGACCTGTTTTGCGCGGCCGAGCATAGCTAAAGTTACGTCTTTAAATTCAACGCCCATTTCCTCAGAAACCACCTGTCCGCCGGTAAGGATAGCGATATCCTTAAGAAGTTCCTTGCGGCGGTCGCCAAAGCCGGGTGCTTTAACGGCAACGCAGTTGAACGTGCCGCGCAGCTTATTCACTACGAGTGTTGCGAGCGCTTCGCTTTCAAAATCGTCGGCGATGATAAGGAGCTTTGCGCCTGCGTTTACGACCTGTTCTAAGATAGGAAGTATTTCCTGAATAGTGCTGATCTTTTTATCCGTAATCAAAATAACGGGATTTTCAAGCACAGCTTCCATTTTGTCGGTATTTGTGACCATATAAGCGGAGGCGTAGCCTCTGTCGAACTGCATACCCTCGACTATCGAAAGGTTTGTGTCCATAGTTTTGGACTCCTCGACCGTTATAACGCCGTCCTTTCCGACCTTTTCCATAGCTTCCGCGATAAGCTCTCCGACTGTTTCGTCGCTTGCCGAGTTTGCCGCGACCTGCATTATAGCCGTTTTGGTTTCGATAGGCTTAGAAATGCTTTTAAGCTGCTCAACAACCACGTTCGACGCGGACGCGATGCCTTTTTTCAGTATCATCGGGTTCGCGCCTGCGGCCACGTTTTTAAGCCCTTCCTTTATTATGGACTGAGCCAGTACGCAGGCGGTAGTAGTACCGTCGCCCGCAACGTCGTTCGTTTTTGTGCAGACTTCCTTAAGAACCTGCGCGCCCATATTTTCAAACGCGTTCTCAAGCTCGATTTCCTTAGCGATAGTAACGCCGTCATTGGTGATAAGGGGAGAGCCGTACTTTTTGCCAAGCACAACGTTCCTGCCTTTGGGGCCGAGCGTGATCTTAACTGTGTTTGCAAGCGTGTTTACGCCGGACTCTAAAAGCTTTCTTGCCTCTTCGCCGGTTTTTATCTGTTTAGCCATTTTTGATATCCTCCTGATAATTTGATTATTCTACGATCGCCAAAACGTCGTTCTGGCGCATAATGGTAACTTCTTTGCCGTCGATTTTGAATTCCGAACCCGCGTACTTCGAGTAAAGGATCTTGTCGCCGACTTTTATCTGCATTTTGACTTCCTTTCCGTCTACCATTCCGCCGGGGCCTACTGCGATAACGCGCGCCATTTGCGGCTTTTCCTGATCTTTAGCGAGCAATACTATGCCGCTCTTTGTCTTTTCTTCGGAATCGATAGCTTCAATAACGATCCTGTCGAATAACGGTTTGATGTTCATTTTTTTATATCCTCCAAAAATTTTTGAATTAACGATTAAGTATAATGATTTTAGCCTAAAAAGTGTAAAAAATCAAGCAAATCAATGTGTAAAACATCTGAAAAAGCTATGTGCTAAGGAAATCCGGTAGAATTGTTTGTACTTTTCCTCGAAAAATGTCCGTTTCTTTTTTTTCTGTCTGCTTGCCATTTTTCCCGTTTCTTGCTATAATGATCCAATATCAGCGTTCGGGGTGTTTAGTACTATGGATAAAATGAATGTTAAGGTTATAGATAAGTTGTTGGCCGATAAATGGGACCTGCGTTTTATGGAGACTGCAAAGCTCGTTTCGTCGTGGTCGAGCTGCTATCAGCAAAACCGTCAGGTAGGAGCCGTCATCACAAAGAACAAACGCATTTTAACTACCGGTTATAACGGCGCAAGCAGCGGAATAAAGAGCTGTAAGGAGCGGGGCAGCTGCTTAAGGCGCGAGCTTAACATCGCAAGCGGTACCTGCCACGAGATCTGCTACGCCACGCATGCCGAGCAAAACGCGATCATTCAGGCTGCGAAACTCGGCGTCTGCATCGACGGCGCAACTTTGTATTGTACTCATCAGCCCTGTTCCATATGTGCTAAAATGATAATAAACAGCGGCATCAACCGTATAGTCTATTCCGAGGGCTATCCCGACGACTTTTCGATGCAGATGTTAAACGAGGCTGGCGTAATAATCGAGCAATTAGTTTGATTATGCGTTTGATGCTTTGTCAACATCGTGTTTTACGACTGCTTGTGTACGTTTAAAGTACACGGCGCACCCGTAAAACCTCGTTTCCTCGCCTGAAACGCATACTGAAACTAATTGCAATTAAGGAAGATAATGCGTTTGATGCTTTGTCAACGTCGGTTTAACTAAACTTTAAATGAAAACTTAAATCTTTTCTCACCATCCTTTTGAATGCTATCGGTTAAAGCCGACGCATAAATTACTAGGAAAGAAGGCGCGTCGGGAGTGCCGCAACAGTTGGTTTGACGCCGACCGAGCGTATATTTAATACGTGAGAGAGGCGGCAAATCCAAGCGTAGCGGCAATCCGATGATGCATTCTTTTCTAGTTTATATAATAAGACTTTTAATTTACCGCGTATTGTCAATCATTCTTTAAAAGAAAGAAAAGATTTGCCAAAATGCGGTAATTTTTTTTAATAATCCTCTTGACAAACTTATTTCATAGCTATATAATAATATCAAAGGTCAAAGAAAGTCAAACATTTTTAACCACTTTTTAGAAAAAATTTTTTCAAGCGGTAAAAGTTAAGGGAAACGGGCCTTTTAATAAACTTTCAGAGGAAGAGAAAGAGGGGCAAAATGGCAAATATAAGCGATTTAATTGAAGCGTTTTTGATTGAAACGCTGGGAGACGACGACAAACTGAAGGTGAGCCGCAACGAGCTTGCTCTGTTTTTTGCGTGCGCGCCGAGTCAAATCAATTATGTTTTGTCTACGCGCTTCACGCCCGAGCGCGGCTATATCATAGAATCTAAGCGGGGCGGAGGCGGGTCTGTAACGGTCGTGCGGCTTCAGGAAGCTCCGGCGGACGCCTACAAAAACATCATCAACCGCTCGATTTCCGAGGGCTTAAGCTATTTAAAAGCCACACAGGTCATCGACAGGATGGAATACGACGATATAATATCAGACAGAGAGGCGGCGATTTTAAAAACGGTAATGTCGGATAAAACGCTCGTCGCGCCCACAGTTATTAAAGACGGTCTGCGCTCAAGCATTTTAAAGTCGGTTTTACTGGCATTACTAAGGTCGGACGGCGGCGAAACGCTGCAAGAAAATGAGGATGAGGAAGAATAAGCAGCTTCCGTTAGTGAATTAAGGAACGCTGAACATCAGGAGATAATTAATAATGTTATGTGATGAATGTAAAAAGAACGAAGCTACCTTCCATGCGATAAAGAAAATCAACGGAGTTTCAACAGAAAAACATCTGTGCGCGGAGTGTCAGGCAAAGCAGTCGGCAAAGGGTCAGGGTATTGTGGACTTTACCGATATGTTTTCAGGCTTTAAGAGCCTTTTCGAGCCGCCGCGCCGTTCAGCCGTTTTGCGCTGCTCAAAGTGCGGCACGACCAGCGAGGAGTTTTTGAACACCGCGTACGTCGGCTGCCCGGACTGCTATACGGAGCTTAAAGCCGTCATAAATCCGGTAATACAAAAAACGCAGAATGCCTCTATTCATACGGGCAAGAGCGTGGTCCCTATAACAAAAGAGGATAAGGATAAGGAATACGCGCGCCTTCAGGCTATGCTCGAAGAGGCGATAAACCGCGATGATATGAAAACCGCGGAAGAGGTTTTCGGCCGGATCCGCAAGCTTAAAGGAAACGCTGAATAATTACGGTTAGAATTTTCGGCAAAATTTTTTTAAGAGCTTTTCGGGCAATATGACATCAGGAGGTCATAAATAAAAAAATGAATAATAAAAATATAAACGACGTAGTAATGTCCTCGCGCGTACGGCTTGCGCGCAATATTGCGGGGCTGCCATTTGGCGGCAAAATTGACGCAAAAGCCGCAAGAGCCATACCCCATGATATTTATTCGGCTCTGTCTAAGGACGAAACATTGCGGCTTTACCGCGTCGGCGAGATAAGCGCGACAGACGGCGCGGTGCTTATGGAAAAGCATCTAATTTCCGCCGACCTTCTCAGTAATAAGGAAAGCGGCGCGGTGCTTATAAACGAGTCAGAAACGTTGAGCATAATGATAAACGAAGAGGACCATATACGCGAGCAGTGCATTTTGGCGGGCGAGTCGCTGAAAAAAGCGTACGAGACTATCAACAGGATAGACGACAGGCTTTTAAAGAGCCTGCGCTTTGCGTTCAACGAAACTCTCGGTTTTTTGACGGCCTGCCCTACAAACTTAGGTACGGGATTGCGCGCGTCGGCCATGATGTTTTTGCCGGGGCTTAGCATATACAATAAGCTTGAATCCTGCATAAACGCGGTGTCGCGCTTTAATATGGCGGTGCGCGGCGTGTACGGGGAGGGCAGTAAGTCGGCGGGTTATATTTTCCAGATATCGAACCAAAAAACCCTTGGAATTACGGAGGACGAGATAATAGGCTCTGTGAGCGGTGCGGTCGCGCAGATAGCCGAAAACGAGTTTATGGCGCGTGATATGCTGCTCTCTAATTCCGGAGCCGAGCTAAAAGACAAGATTTTCCGCGCCTACGGAATACTCACAAACGCATATAAGCTTTCAAGCTCGGAGTTTATGGAGCTTATTTCACTCATAAAACTCGGCGCGTACTACGGCTTTATAAGTGTTTCCGACCGCGAACGTTTCGACCGCCTGATAACCGCGGCGCAGCCTGCAAACATTATTGCAATGTCGTCTAAAGAATTGAGTGATGAGGAGCGCGACGTGTTCCGCGCCGCGTTTGTGTCGAGGAACCTCGTATCGCTCACAAAAAAATAAGGAGATAAACTTAAAATGAACATTCCGGTATCAGAAAATTTAAAGCAAGCGTTAGAAACGGCAAAAAAAGCCGCGTTAAAGTATTCAAACCCCGTTATCGGCACGGAGCACGTCATGTACGGGCTGATGATGACGGACGGCAGCGCGGCAAGCGGACTGCTCCGCAGCAGCGGTATAACGCCTCAGGACTTTGAGGACGCGTTTGAAAACGGCGACCACGTTGCCTCCTACGGAATCGCCTTCAGCGACCGTATAAACCAAACTTTAATGTCGGCATATAAACTGTGCCTGTCGGCGGGCGAGCCGTTCGTGGGAACGGAGCATATGCTCTATTGCCTTTTATCCGACAGCGCGAGCTACGCCTATCATATCCTCTCGTCGCGCGGGGTTGACGCGGAGCAATTGAAGGCAAAAACCGCGGCGTCGCTGCAAAAGTCCGACGCACAATATAGGAGCGAGTCAACCGGCTCTGCGGCGGCGGATCTTCCCGCGCAGCTAAGCGACTTAGGCATAAACCTGACTAAAAAAGCCGCCGAGCATAAAATAGACCCCATTATCGGCAGGGAAGAGGAAATAGAGCGCATAATTCAGATACTTTGCCGCAAAACAAAAAACAATCCGGTGCTTATAGGCGAGCCGGGCGTCGGTAAAAGCGCGGTAGTCGAGGGGCTTGCAAAGGCGATAGTGGACGGAAACGTGCCGGAATTACTAAAAAATAAAATCGTTTTCAGCCTCGATATCGGCTCACTCGTCGCCGGAACTAAGTACCGCGGCGCGCTTGAGGAAAAGCTTAAAACCGCTATCGACTTAATTATGAAACAGGGCAATATCATCGTCTTTATCGACGAGCTGCACACGTTGGCCCAAGCCGGCAGCAAGGAAGGCGAGGTCACGCCGTCGGACATATTAAAGCCGTATTTAGCGCGCGGCGAAATGCAGACTATCGGCGCGACTACGACGGACGAATACAGAAAGTTTATAGAAAAGGATAAGGCGTTGGAACGCCGTTTCCAGCCTGTTATAGTCGCCCCGCCCACGGTCGAGCAGACGATCGAGATTTTGCGCGGCTTAAAGGAGCATTACGAGGCTTTTCATAAAATAAAGATCCGCGACGAGGCTTTAGAGGCCGCGGCAAAGCTTTCCGATCGCTATATCATGGACAGATTCCTTCCCGATAAAGCCATCGACTTGATTGACGAGGCGATGAGCCGGGCAAAGGTCAGCTCAAACACTATCCCGCCCGACTTAAAAATGGAGCAGGAACAGTTAAAAGTTTTGGAACAGCAGAAAATCGAAGCGATGCGCCGCTCGAATTTCATTAAGGTGGACGAAATAAACGCCGCAATAAACAACCAAAAGGCTAAAATAGAGCAGCTTAAAGTTGACTGGTCAAGGAACAACGAACGCTCCGGCGGCGAGATAGGCTCCGAAGAAATTGCCCAGATCGTCGCAAAATGGACGAAGATACCGGTCACAAAGCTGACCGAAACCGAAATGCAGAGGCTTTCAAACCTCGAACAGATCCTGCATGAGCGCGTTATAGGGCAGGACGCTGCCGTAACGGCGGTCGCAAAGGCTATAAGGCGCGCAAGGGCGGGTTTGAAAGACCATAACCGCCCCGTAGGCTCATTCCTGTTTTTAGGCCCCACCGGCGTAGGTAAAACCGAGCTTACAAAGGCGCTCAGCGAGGCTATGTTCGACGACGAAAACGCAATAATCCGGCTGGATATGTCGGAGTATATGGAAGCGCATTCGGTTTCAAAGCTTATCGGCTCTCCTCCGGGGTACGTCGGGTTTGACGAGGGCGGGCAGCTTACCGAACAGGTTCGCAGAAAGCCGTATTCGGTCGTGCTGTTTGACGAAATCGAAAAAGCACATCCGGACGTTTATAACGCCCTGTTGCAGATCCTCGACGACGGCAGACTGACCGATTCACAAGGAAGAGTCGTTAATTTTAAAAAAACTATCATAATTATTACGAGCAAAGTCGGGGCGGCGGACGTGAAAAAAGCGCCTAAATCCTTGGGATTTGCAGTCGCGGCCGACGATTTAAAGCGCGAGGACGATAGAGCCGAGCAAATAATGACGGAAGCTTTAAAGCGGCAGTTTAAGCCTGAATTTATTAACCGTATCGACGTTATAACGATATTCAAGCATTTAAGCCGCGAAAATATCGCCAAAATTGCCGTGCTTATGCTCTCGAAAAGCCAGAAAAACCTTAAAGAGCGCGGTATAAAGCTGGAATTATCGCAAGAAGCAATGGACTTTATAATCGAAAAAGGCTACGATCCCGAATACGGCGCGCGCCCGCTAAGAAGAGTAATAGAGCAAAATATTGAGGACAACATCGCTGAAAGCATCTTAAGCGGCAGAGTCAAAAACAACGACACCGTTTATGTAGACGTACAGAACGGTCAGGTAACTATAAATCCGAGAAGATAATAGCAAACTATATGTGCGCCTCATAAAGTGGCAACTAATTAAGGGGATCTCTCACGGCTATAAGTAAAAACCATAGGGTGTTTCAAGAAGGGGTTAGAGACGGGTAACAGGTGGCAAAATGGCGAGCGGCGCGTATATTGAATACGTAACCGAGCCATTTTGCCACACGTAACCCGTATATGACCCCTTATTGAGACACCTCGCTAATCAGTTATTCCCTTGTTAACTTATGCAAAACTTGCGTCAGCACCTGAACGTGGTTTTCCTCGTCCAGAATGATCCTCTTGATAAGCGCCGCGACCTGTTCGTTATCGAGCTTTGTGAGCATTGCCTTATAATCCTCGATAGCTTTCAGCTCTCCCTCAAGATCGTCCATGATCATTTTTTGCGGAGTAACGGAATAGGAAACGTAGGACGTATTGAAATAATTATTCATAATAGGCGGCCGCGCGCTCATAACGGGATTGACGCCCAGGTTCCACAACGCCTTGCCCAGTAAATCAAAATGCACCATTTCCGCTATACCGATATTTTCTAAAATATCGGCATAAGATTCGAGCCCGAGCTTGTAGAAGTTAAAATGGTGGTATATGTATTGGCTCAACGCGGTCATTTCGCTATGCGAGGCGGCATACGCGGGCGAAATTATCGCGGCAGACTGCAAATCCTCCGTTAAGATATCGACGGACGGGTAGGGGATGTCCAAAATCAAAGGCTTACTCATATATCATTACTCCTTAAAAATAGATTTACCATATATAGTAATGTATATGAAAGCCGCCCGTTTAAATGAACAAAAAAAGCCGCCGGAGCTGAAAATTTTTTAAATTGACAACCCCGGCTTTTTCCATTATAATGTAATTAAGGAAACAATCCTTAAAAGCATTCATTAATCACAGCTTAAAATTTCAGCCGAATTGTGTTTATCAATTTTTAAAGGTCATCCGCGTCCTGTACCGGTTTATCGAAAGGGTCGTCGGGATTTGTACCCGTATAGCTGCCGTCGGGGTCTGTGTCGCTGCTAAAAGCTTCGGTGAGTGTTTCAAAGTATAATTCGTTTGTGATTTCGTCCATTTTTTTACTCCTTGTATAAAAGTAATTTGCCCCGAATCTGTCTAAATATGCAAATAAGAAGGTAGGAAAATATGAATATCTGGCACGATATAAATCCCGAGCGCGTTAAGCCGAATAAGTTCACCGCCGTTGTTGAGATTTCTAAGGGCTCTAAGCAGAAATACGAGCTGGATAAGGAAACCGGGCTTTTGATCCTCGACCGTATTTTATACACGTCTACCCACTATCCGGCAAATTACGGCTTCATTCCGCGCACCTATGCCGACGACGGCGACCCGCTCGACGTGCTTGTACTTTGCTCTGAAAGCCTTCAGCCGCTGAGCCTTGTCACTTGCTATCCCATCGGCGTCATCACTATGACCGACGGCGATTCTAACGACGAAAAAATCATAGCGATACCGTGCAACGACCCCACTTATAACGACTATAAAAGCATATATGACCTTCCAAAGCACATCTTCGACGAAATGGAGCATTTTTTCTCCGTCTACAAACAGCTTGAAAACAAGCATACCGCAGTAAATCAGGTAGCCAATAAAGCTAAAGCTATAGAGATAATCGAGCATACGATAGAAAACTACATAAAGTCTTTTTGCGTTTAAAACATCGGCGAAATAAGCCTGTAAAACGTATTTTTAAATCCTCTCTCATCGATATCACCGACTTTGACCTCGACGCATTTTTCAAGTGTGCCGAGGTAGTCTTTTTCTATCGTCTCTATCACGGCGCACCCATACATCACTGCGCCGCATTCGTATTGCAGGCAGAAAGAACGGTAGTCTAAATTGCACGAGCCCGCGTATGCGCGCAGTCCGTCGGCGGAGACCATTTTTGCGTGGTTGAAGCCGTCTTTAAACTCATATATCTTCACGCCCGCGTTCAAAAGAGCGGGATAATATGAGCGCGTCATATTAAAAACCAGCTTTTTGTCGGGGATATGCGGCGTTAATATCCTTACGTCCGTTCCGCCGCGCGCCGCGTTTATAATTGCGCTGAGCGTTTCATCGTCTAAGATCAGGTATGGCGTACTGATATAAAGATGTTTTTCCGAGTTGCGGATCAAATCCAGAAACACAGCTTTATGCAGCTGCAATTCAGCTCCGGGGCCGTCGGTAAACGGCTGGATAAAGCCGCCGCATACTTCGCCCTCCGTTAGTTTCCCGTTTTTTAAAAACAGCGATATATCCTCTTTTTTTTCGGCTAAAAGCTGCCACATACGCAAAAACATAACTGTGAAACTGCGCGCGGCCTCTGCTGTGACTTTTATGGCGGTGTCGCGCCAGTAGCCGTATTTTTTAGTAAGGTTTATCGATTCGTCGTTGATATTAAAGCCGCCGGTAAACGCGGTTTTACCGTCGATCGCCACGATTTTGCGGTGGTCGCGCACGTTTATGTTGGACGAGTACGCCGGCGGATTATACGATTGTAAGTATATGCCGCATTTGCGCAGCTCTTTTTTCGTCGCGCTTTTTAGCTTATTGAACGATCCCGCGCCGTCGAAAATAATGCGTATTTTTACGCCCTCGGCGGCCTTTTCTTTCAAAATATCCAGTAGTGAATTTAAAAAGGAGCCGTCTTTGAGCTGATAGAACTCCATAAAAATAAAGCTTTCAGCATTCCTCAATTCCTTGAAAAGCGCGTTTTTGAACGGGATCCCGTCGGGGTAATATTCGATACCTCCGCTTGCAAAAGCGGGATAGCCGCTGTTTGAACGCACAAAACCTATCAGCTTATTGTCTATGGCGTCCAAAGTGTTGCCGGAAGCTTCAAAATTGCCCTCTAAAAAGCTTTGCGTTTCTTGTGTTATTTCTTTTATGCGGCGGACTATCCTCTTTTTTAGCGTCTTGCGTCCTATCAGGATATACAAAAAGCTGCCTAAAAGCGGGAAAAGCGCTATCGTCACAAGCCAGCCGAGCTTATAAAACGACGAATTTTCGCTGTTGACAATAAATATGAGCCCAATAAGTGCGATAAAATACTGCAAAAATAAAACCGCCGCCGACACCCTCGCGCCGAAAAATCCGCCGATCAAAATAACAAGTACCGCGCTTTGCGCCGCCGCGGCTATAACGAGCGGCAGGATTTTGAAAAGAAAGAGCTTAACAAAAAGTTTCATAGTACTTCATAATTTGGCTGTTTGAGAGCTTATTATTCACAAAAAGGTTGTTTTGAAAATCGCCGCCTCCCGCGTTTACGCTTGCCTGCGGCGCAGTGAATATGATATAATAGCTTTATGAGTAGAAAAGTTAAGCAGATATTAGCTATAATAGCTTTGGTTTTTATGGGGATATTCACCGTAACGTTTGTAATGTTTCTGTATAACCCCAGAATGTTCGGCGGGGTGCTGGCGTTTATCGTGTTTGCGTCCGGAGTTTTAGGAATAGGCTTATTTGTAACTATAAAAGCCGCGGATAAAGAAAAGAAGACTGATGGCGAGCCTCCTATAGACGGGGAAAAAAATCCCAATGATGATATAGAGAAAGAAGCCGGGGAAATAAAGGCGGACGAAAAGACGGAGGACGAAAAGACGGCGGACGAAGAGCCGGCCGATAAAGAATTTCAGGAAACTGTTGAGGACTCTTCCGCGCCTAAAAATTAAAAAAAAGTTTTTCAGCCGTTTTTGCGGAGTTTTTGTTTAATGTCGAGCCTGCATAAAACCCCGAGCGTAAGGCAGAGGGCGGAAACGCACAGATAATAGATGCCGTGGCGCATAAAAAGTGAGGAAACTATAAGTATAAACGATATATAAAAATATCCTCTAGACCTATCCGGTTCGAGCGCGCCGAGCGCAAAATCCTTTAGCGGAGCCTTTTTAGGTTTATTCAGCTTAATCAAAACCGGCGGAATCGCGCCGAGCGCCTTTAAAAGAGAGAAAACCTTTTCTTCATTAAGTACGGTTATTTTGATATCCGGCAGCGTTTTAATAAGAGCCGCGCAATCCTTATCTGCGCCTGCGGCAGTCAAAATCAAAAGGCGTTTTGCGTTTTGC
Source organism: Eubacteriales bacterium (assembly GCA_031553855.1). Taxonomy (GTDB): domain Bacteria; phylum Bacillota; class Clostridia; order Christensenellales; family Pumilibacteraceae; genus RACS-047. The sequence goes on from JAVBKW010000004.1 coordinate 76,785, forward strand.
GCCCTTGCCAGCCCGTAAAAAATCGCCGTATCGGAGGCGGAAAGCTTATTGAGCCGTATTTTTACGAAAACCGCCGTAGCTCTCACCATTAAAAAGCCGTTGTGAGAAACAGGCTTATACCTTTTGCAAAGCGCGTTAAAGAAATGTCCAAGCGCAAAATCCTCGCCCCCGAAGATAAACTGGTTCATCGTTTCTCTGATCTGCGGATCCGTCTTTTTTTGTTTTTTTGCCTGTGAAAGCGACAAAAGCGCAGTCATAGCCAGTCCGCCCGCGACGGCGGCGGCAATGATAGCCGCAGTATCGCCCATAAAATACCCCGCAACAGCCATAGTGAAAAAAGCGGCGGTCAAAAACGTTATCAGGGTGTCGATAAATTTTGAAATATAGCTTTTTTTCATATATATAGATTATTGACGCGCCAGAGGGTATTTAAACAGAAAAATGCTGTATTAACAAGAGTGGGGATAAGCGATAAGCGGAGTTACTTTAGTTTTATCAACTCCAATCACAGTCTTGTTAAGAAATAAAGGAGCCTAAAGCGGGATATGGAAACTATTATACTAAAGCCTACGGCCAAAAACATAAAATTATGCGCCGAAACTCTTCTAAGCGGGATTCCGGTCGCTTTCCCCACCGAAACCGTATACGGTCTGGGCGCGTCCGCGTTCGACGAGGCAGCGGTAAAAAGGATATATCAGGCAAAAGGCCGCCCCTCCGATAACCCTTTGATAGTGCATATCAGCAGTAAAGACGCCTTAAGCGCAATTGTAAAAGAAATTCCCCCGCCGGCTTTAAAGCTTATGGATGCTCTAATGCCCGGCGCGCTCACCCTTATTTTTAAAAAGAAGGATTGCATTCCTTTGACCGTTACCGGCGGCTTAGATACGGTCGCCGTCCGTATGCCGAATAATAAAACCGCGCTTAAATTCTTGTCCGCATGCGGCGTTCCGGTTGCCGCGCCCAGCGCCAATAAAAGCGGATTCCCATCGACTACGACGGCAAAGCACGTATATGACGATTTATCCGGAGCAATTCCTTATATACTTGACGGCGGCGAATGCGAGATCGGGCTTGAGTCCGCCGTTTTAGACGTAACTTGCGAGCCTCCGCGCCTTTTAAGGAACGGCGGCGTAACTATAGAGGAAATCGAACGCGTAATAGGAAAGATCGACGTTTACAAGGGCGGGGGCGAAACGGTCGCTTTAAGTCCGGGGATGAAATATAAGCATTATTCGCCCAAGGCCGAGGTGTATTTTTCCGCTTATTACGATAAAATGGAAAACACTATTCTGTCGCTTTACGACAGATTAAAGTCGGCCGGAAAAAATCCTGTAATTTTAGCGCTCGAAAAAAGAATAGATTTGTACGGGGGAAGAAACACTATAAACGTAGGCAAGGATTATAAGCAGTACGCCCACAGCCTCTTTTCGTCGCTTCGGCTTGCCGATAACTTAGGCTACGATTCGGTCATTGCCGAGGGCGTGCAAAACGGAGGGATAGGCGAAACTATTATAAACCGGCTCGTTAAATCCAGCGGAGGGCAGATAATATGAGTAAGCCGGGCGATGGGAAAAATAAAGCCATTTTAAAAGCCGATATCAAGTTCATAAAGGTGGAAAAGGCACAAAAAAAGGACCTGTCTCTTATAGAGCAGGAAAAACTGCAAAAAGTAAAAAAGAAACCGGCTGAAAAAAAGCGAAAGAAAGAAAGCCTTAAACCGCTGCCGGAAAAAAAGGCCGCATCCGTTCCCGGCGCCGTTTCGGATTCGGGGGTTATTACGCCGGAGCAGCTGGAATTTGAAATACCGCAAATCCTGAAAGGGGAGCAAATTCCTCAGGGGGCGGTTAAAACGCCTCAAAGCCCCAAAAAAAGAGTCCTGTTTTTATGTACGGGCAACACCTGCCGTTCGCCTATGGCCGAATTTATTTTCCGCCATATAGCAAAAAAGCTCAAGCGTGAAGATGAATATCTCGTTTCATCCGCCGGGCTTGCCGCGGACGGGAGCAGTATGAGCGAAAACGCAAAGCGCGCGCTGGACGCGTTGGGCGTAGAATATTTGCCGCATATTTCGCGCCAGATGTCTGTGGAGCTGCTTAAAGACGCCGACCTCATAATCTGTATGACGTCGCGCCACAAGCAGGCAATGGGCGGTATCGCCAACTGCGTAACGCTTTCCGACCTGTGCGGCTGCGGCGATATCCCTGACCCCTATGGAATGAACGCCGAGGAATACAAAAAAGTCGCAAATATTCTTTACGGCGCGATCGGAAGCCTTTTTTAAAAAACCCGCCGTTTTGCCATATTACAATACAATACCATACAATACCATACAATTCAAAATTTTTTTGTCAAAGTACTTTATTTATTTTAAATAAAATGTTATAATACCTAAGGCTATATATACTTTCAGGTTATACTACTAAAAGGGGAAAACTTTAATGATTGCCGTTGCTTCAGATCATGCAGCTTATGAATTTAAAGAAAAAATCATCGCTCATTTAAAGAGCAAAAATATTGACGTTTTAGACTGCGGGACTTTTGATAAAGGCGTTTCCTGCGACTACTCCGATTTTGCGCTGAAAGCGTGCGGCGCGGTAGTTTCCGGCAAATGCAAAAGCGCGGTGTTGATCTGCGGAACAGGGATAGGCATGAGTATTGCCGCAAATAAGGTCAGAGGAATACGGTGCGCCGTCTGCTCTGATACTTTTTCCACGCGTATGACGCGCCTTCATAACGACGCGAACGTTCTGGCTCTCGGCGAACGGGTTTTAGGATTAGGGCTTGCCCTCGAAATCCTCGACGTTTTTACAGATACTGAATTTTCCGGCGATGAGCGGCACGTGCGCCGCAATGCAAAGGTTATGAAAATCGAATCGGGGGATGTAATATGAAATAATATTCATCACCATATACTGACTATGTGCGCCTTGCGCTCAATTATGTATTAAATATACATTCAATCGGCGGCAATCCGCCTGTTGCCAGTCTATGGCGCGACTATTCTTTCATAGAATCTTATGACAAACGGAGGTCATGAATATAACAATGATAGCGCAAATGCTCGAATCTATTGCCGCAGCGGAAGAAAAAGCTAAGGAAATGATCGAAAACGCCGAAAAGGAAGCAAAAGAGATTGCGGTTTCGGCTCTTTCGCAAACTGAAACTTTGAGAGCCGAATGCGGCTCTTTAATAAAAAATGAGGTCAAAACGATTTTAAACGATGCCGAAGCACAGGCAGCCGTTTTAGTCGCGGACATCAATAAAAAGGCGGCGGCCGAGGTCGAGTCTTTTATTAAAGCGTGCGACAAAAATATGCAGAAAAGCGTTGAATACGCGTTCGACCATCTGATGAAAAGCATAAACGGGGTTAAATAGCTTGGCGACTGTTGAAATGAGGAAAATTAAGATCATAGGTCTTAAATCCGAACGCAGTTTAATACTTAACGCTTTAGAGCGTTCCGGCTGCTTTGAGGTCGTTCCGACTACGGAGCAGGAGACGGGTGAGAAGGTCAGGGACTCTTCGCGCCTTGAATATTACCTTGCCCGCCAGTCAAGAGCGGCGTTTGCCGTTAATTTTTTAGAGCAGATCAATTCCGAGGCTTCCGATAATATTCAGGCGGACGTAAAAAAAGCAAAAAAGAAGAAATTTAAAGACCATAATGTGCGTAGCTACGGTTTTGAACCCGTAAAGAAAAAAAACGGCAGGGCGATAGTGGGCTATGACGATTTTTACGATATCGCGGCAAAGGAATACGAGCTTTTAAATATTTGCGACCAGCTTCAGGAAATCAATTTCAAAAGGCTGGAGCTTAAGAGCGCGAACGTAAAGCTTGCGGCAATGAACAGAAATTTAAAGCCGTATGAACACGTAGACGTTAAGTTTTCCGATTTTAAGGACACTAAAACCGCCGCCGCGCTGCTTGCCTTGGGCCCGCCCGCTGCTCTTCTTCCGGATTTTGGGCCGGACGTTTATACTGAAACCTACCCCTGCCAAACTGGCGTTATCGCCGCGCTCATAACTAAAATAGAAACGCGTCAAAGCGTTGCGGAAAAGCTTTTTGCGTCGGGTTTTTCGCTTTGTCCTTACTCTTACGACGATACGGCAAAAAACATAATCGAAAAGAACGAGGCCGAGATCGAGGCTAACCGTACCGCGGAGGAGGGCTGCATTTCAACCGCGCTTTCCTACACGAAGTATTTGGGCGAGCTTAAAGCGGTTTACGATATTTTCGGGCTTGAGACGGAAAAGGCGCGCTATGAGCTGGAGTTTGTCAAGACTAATTCAACCTTTCTCTTAGAGGGCTGGACGGCTGAGCAATACTGCGATATCATAACGGAAAAACTGAAATCAAAAACAAAAAACATTTTTATTGAAGTTTCATTGCCTGATGAGGGCGACGAGCCGCCGACGCTTATAAAAAATAAAAGGATTTTCCGCCCGTTCGAGGACACTACGAATATGTATTCCGTTCCCTCCTACGGCGAGGTCGACCCGAATCCTTTTATGGCGGTATTCTTTTTCATATTCTTCGGGATAATGCTCGGCGACGCAGGCTACGGGTTGGTGTTGAGCCTTGGCTGCTTTATAATTCTGCGCCTGTTCAAATTTGAAAAGGGCATGAAAAATATGGTCGCGATGTTCGGGATATGCGGTATTTCGGCGGTCGTGTGGGGCTTGCTTTTCGGCGGCGTATTCGCTATCGAATCCGTGCCCGCGATATGGTTCAATCCGATGTCCGAGCCTATTCTTATGCTTGTGGTTTCGCTGGTTTTAGGAGTGCTGCAACTGGCCGCGGGGTACGGGCTGAACGCATATAAAAAGATACGCAGCGGAAAAATCGCCGACGGCATTTTAGACAATATTTTCATCTATTTTATCTTCTCCGGAGTGGCGTGTTTAGCATTAGGTGCCGTTTTAACGCCTTCAAACGCCGTTTTAAGCCAAGTTGGTATGATTCTGCTTATAGTTGCGCTAGCCGGTATACTGCTTACAAACGGGAGGCATGCTAAGGGAATAGGCGGGAAAATCGCGGGCGGGCTTGTCGGGATATACAACCTTATAAACCTGTTTTCCGACGTACTTTCCTACGCCAGGATATTCGGCCTTGCGCTTGCGTCCGGAGCGATAGGCTTAGCTTTCAACCAGCTGGGCTCAATGATTTTCTCTATCCCCGTCATAGGCTATGTAGCTGGCGGCGCGCTGCTTATTGTGCTTCACGCATTCAATATGGGGCTAAGCCTTTTAAGCACGTACGTACATAATATAAGGCTGCAATATTTAGAGTTCTACGGCAAATTTTACGACGGCGGCGGACGGCTGTTTTCGCCGATGGGCGAAAATACAAAGTACGTGCGTTTCAGATAACGCGCAGTTTCCATTGCAAGCCAGTGACTTATTCACATTCTTATTAACTTGAAATCAATATGTAAAAATAAATATAAACAAAAAATTCGGAGGAAAAAAAGACAATGACTTTAGGTAATGTATACGGAATTTTAGGCGCGGCTATCGCCGTAATCTTATCCGGAGCGGGCTCGGCAATCGGCGTATCAAGAGCGGGTCAGGCCGCGGCAGGGCTTTTAAGTAAGGACACAAGTAAATTCGGTAACGTTTTAGTGCTCCAGCTTATTCCCGCGTCGCAGGGCTTATACGGCTTCGTCGTTGCGTTTTTGGCGATCTTCGTCAAAATCAACGTTTTAGGCGGAAGCGCAATGGCGCACCTTACGGTCGAGGAAGGCTACGCGCTTATCGGGATTTGTTCGGCAATAGGTTTTGTCGGCTGTGCCAGCGCGATAATGCAGGGAAACGTTTCCGTTGCCGGAATAAACCTTATCGGCAAACAGGATAAAATGCTTTCAAAAGCCATCATTATGGCGGCGATGGTAGAAATTTTCGCGCTGTTCGCTTTCATTATTTCGATACTCGGCGTTTTAGGCTTGCCTGTAACGGCTTAGTTTTATTTCACGGAAACGATTTATTCAGCGTTTCCTTTAGATCCAAATACGGCTATAACTAAAAAAATTTTAACGGTGGATAAATGGAAAATTCAGAACTGATCCGCAATATTATCGTTTCCGCGCAAAATTCGGCAGCGGCGATAATTGCAAACGCAAAGGACGACAGCGAAGAAACGAAAGCGGGCGTCAAGGCGGAATTGGATATAAAGAGAACGGCCGCTTTAGCTGCGGCGGAAAAAGAGGCGGAGCTTTTGATAGCCCGCAAGCTTTCTGTTGCGGCTTTAGAAAAAAACAAAGCTTTACTCAGCGCGCGTCAGAAGGTCTTAAAAAGCGTATACGAGCAGGTAATGCAGAAAATTTTAAATATGTCCGATAATATATATCGGGAATTTATCGGCACGCTTATCAAAAAATACGCCGAAAACGGCGACCGCGTCATCGTAAACGAGCGCGACTCAAAACGTATAACGGCGGATTTCATCAAAAAAACCGCCGAAGAAATGCGTATCAGCTTGTTTTTAGATTCTGACTTTCATTTAAAGCGCGGCGGAATAATACTTTCCGGCGCAAAATACGATAAAAACCTCACGCTCGAAACTCTTATCGCGGACCTGCGTGAGAATACGGAAACAAAAGTCGCGAAAAAGGTATTCGGAGAGAATTAATAAAAACGGTAATGTACAACAGTAAGATATATTCAAACGCAATCGCTAAATACAATTCGGGAAAACTGCTTTCGTCCGAAAAATTAAGGCGGCTTATCGACGCCGATTTTTCCGACGCCGTTAAAATGCTTGCCGACTACGGTTACGGCGGCGGGCTTTTAAATGAAAACAGTTACGATATCGACGTTTTTTTGACTGAAGAAACGTCGCGCCTTATCGCGTTTGTGAACGAGGACTGCCCGGGAGAGGAGCTGAAAAGGTTTTTACTCAATAAGTACTATTATTCCGACGCCAAAGTCCTGTTTAAAGCAAAATACGTCAGCACAGACACAAAATTCGCGCTGTATAATTGTTTTGACGATTTGAACAGCGCGGTAGAGTGCGGCGATTATCAATCCTTGCCGGCATTTTTATCCGACGCTTTGATTTTTTTATCAGAAAAGTACATCGATAAAAAACCCTCGCCTAAGGAAATAGATATTACCCTAGTAAACGCTATGTACTCCGACAGCCTAGACGCTGCCAATATGAGCCGCAACCGCTCATTAAAGAAGTATATAAGAACGGAAATAGATTTTTTAAATATTATAACGGCGTTCCGCTGCCGCAAATTGAAACTGGATAGAAACGATTTTACAGCCGAATTTATCGGCGGCGGCACTTTAAAAGAGCAAACCGTATCAGTTATAATCACGGGCGAGCAGACGGCTATAATAAAAGAATTTATGTCAACGCAGTATTTTGAAGCGGTGGATAGGCTGTATCAGTCCGAAGATTTTGTGCTGTTTGAGCGCGACAGCGGCGATACGCTGAATTCAATAATAGCCAATAGCTCCGACGATATGAATTCATACAGCCCCTTTATAAATTATTTTATAGCAAAAACCGTTGAAATAAAGACGGTAAAAACGATACTTGTATGCTTAAAGAACAACGCCCGCGCCGAGATAGGCAGGAGGCTCAAAACGGTTTATGATCAGTAAAAACGGACGCATAGCGGTTATCGGCGATAAAGACAGCATTTTAGCTTTCAAGGCGGTCGGGGCGGAGGTTTTTGCCGCTTATTCGGGCTTTGAGGCAAACGACATTTTGCGCGCGCTCTCAAAGCAGGACTACGCCGTTATTTTTATAACAGAGCAGCTTGCAGAAGAAGTCAAAGAAACCTTAAGTAAGCTTAAAACGCGCACTTACCCGACGGTCATTCCCATACCGTCGCAGTCCGGCCCGACAGGTTTTGCTATGAAAGGGCTCAAAAAGGACGTTGAAAAGGCAGTCGGCGCAGATATATTGTTCAATAAATAATTCTGCTATATTTTAGCTGCATTTTAGCTGCTTTGCACAAAGTATAATTAACAGGAAAACGGTAATATGAAAGGAAAAATTATTAAAGTATCGGGTCCCTTGATCGTCGCCGAAGGTATGGGCGACGTTAAAATGTACGACGTTGTACGCGTGTCGGAAAAGCGTCTTATCGGCGAGGTTATTGAGCTTCGCGGCGATAAGGCGTCGATTCAGGTTTACGAGGAAACGAGTATGCTGGGGCCGGGCGAGGAAGTCGTTTCCACGAACGCGCCTCTGTCCGTCGAGCTTGCGCCGGGGCTTATAGAGGGTATTTTCGACGGTATACAGCGGCCTCTTAACCAGCTTGTGCGCAAAAGCGGCGACCGTATCGGGCGCGGCATCGAGGTCACGGCTTTAAACCATAATAAAAAATGGCGGTTTGAGGCCGTAAAAAATACGGGTGACGCGGTAGTTGCCGGAGATATTATCGGAACGGTCAAAGAGAACGAGATAATCGAGCACCGTATTATGATCCCGTTCGGCGTCGAGGGCAAGCTCACCAAGATTTTTTCCGGCGATTTCACGATCGACGAAATAGTAGCGACGGTTGAGGATAAAAAGGGCGGAAGCCACTTTATAACGATGCTTCAAAAATGGCCGGTTCGCAAAGGTAGGCCTTATAAGGAAAAAATGGCGCCGTCCGAGCCGCTTATCACGGGTCAGCGCGTTATCGACACGCTTTTCCCCGTCGCAAAAGGCGGAGTGGCGGCAGTTCCCGGCCCGTTCGGTTCGGGCAAAACCGTCGTTCAGCATCAGATTGCCAAATGGGCGGACGCGGATATTATAGTTTACGTCGGCTGCGGAGAGCGCGGCAACGAAATGACGGACGTTTTGAACGAATTCCCGCATCTTGCCGATCCTAAAACCGGCCATTCTTTGATGAAACGTACGGTTTTGATCGCCAACACCTCCGATATGCCGGTCGCGGCGCGTGAGGCAAGCATTTATACGGGTATAACGATAGCCGAATATTTCCGCGATATGGGCTATTCCGTCGCGATAATGGCGGACTCAACGTCGCGCTGGGCGGAGGCATTAAGAGAAATGTCAGGCCGCTTAGAGGAAATGCCGGGCGAGGAAGGATATCCGGCATATTTATCGTCAAGGCTTGCCGAATTTTACGAAAGAGCGGGCAAAGTCCGGCTTTTAGGCTCGGATAAACGCGAAGGCGCCGTCACGGCGATAGGCGCGGTGTCGCCTCCGGGCGGCGATATGAGCGAGCCGGTAGCACAAGGAACGCTCAGGATAGTCAAGGTTTTCTGGGGATTGTCGGCGTCATTAGCATATAAGCGTCATTTCCCGGCTATCGACTGGCTTGCTAGCTATTCTCTTTATTCAGACAGACTCTCGGACTGGTACAGCGAAAACATTTCGCCGGAATGGAACGGCTTAAAGCGCGACGCTATGCGCGTACTGCAGCAGGAGGCCGAGCTTGATGAAATTGTGCGCCTTGTGGGAGTGGAAGCTCTTTCCGACCGCGACCGTTTAACTATGGAAGCGGCAAAAAACATCAGGGAGGACTACCTTCACCAAAACGCTTTCCACGAAACCGATACTTATACGTCGGTCACTAAGCAGTATAAAATGCTTAAGCTCATTATCGACTACTATAAGCTAGGCCTATCCGCGCTCGAAAAATCCGCCGCGCTCGATGAGATTTTGGACATTCCCTCCAGGGAAAGTATCGGAAGAAGCAAGTATATAACGGAAGAAAATATTACTCGGTTCGACGAAATATACAGACAGATGAAGTCGGAATTAACGAGCCTTTCAGCTAAAGATCTGTTTTAGGCTGTAAAATTACAATAGACTAAGAAATATGCCGCAAATCACGGGGGTAGATAAATGCTTAAAGAATACCGCACCATTAAAGAAGTCGTAGGGCCGCTTATGCTTGTAGACGGCGTTACCGGCGTCAAATATAACGAGCTTGTCGAAATAGAACAGGCGGGCGGAGAGGTCCGGCAGGGAAAAGTGCTGGAGATCAACCGCGACAAGGCGCTTGTGCAGCTTTTTGAAGCGAGCCAAGGGCTTAAAATGTCAACGTCTAAAGCCCGTTTTTTAGGTAAGTCTATAGAGCTTGCCGTTTCTATGGATATGCTCGGCAGGGTTTTCGACGGCATGGGGCGGCCCTCAGACGGCGGCCCTCAGATAATCGCGGAAAAACGCGTAGACGTCAACGGTTCCCCTATCAATCCCGCCGCGCGCGACTACCCCGACGAATTTATCCAAACCGGAGTTTCGGCAATCGACGGACTAAACACGCTTGTGCGCGGGCAAAAGCTCCCTGTCTTTTCCGCAAGCGGGCTGCCGCACGCGAATTTAGCGGCGCAGATAGCGCGTCAGGCAAAGGTTTTGGCGGCCGACACGAAGTTTGCCGTAGTATTTGCCGCCGTCGGAATAACGTACGAGGAAGCGGACTTTTTCGTGTCCGACTTCAAGCGCACCGGCGCGATAGAAAGAACTGTTTTATTTATGAACCTGGCCTCCGACCCCGCTATCGAGCGTATTTCTACGCCGCGCATGGCGCTTTCGGCGGCTGAATACCTGGCATTTGAAAAAGGAATGCACGTGCTAGTAATTATGACGGATATCACAAACTATTGCGAGGCGCTGCGCGAGGTTTCCGCCGCAAGAAAGGAAGTTCCCGGCCGCCGCGGTTATCCGGGCTACCTCTACACCGACCTTGCCTCGCTCTATGAAAGAGCCGGCAGAATAAAGGGAAAGGAAGGCTCAATAACGCAGATACCTATTTTAACTATGCCCGAGGACGACAAAACCCACCCGATCCCCGACCTTACCGGCTATATAACGGAGGGGCAGATAATCCTCTCGCGCGACCTGTATAAAAAAGGCTACAATCCGCCTATCGACGTTCTGCCCAGCCTTTCGAGGCTCAAAGATAAGGGCATAGGCGCAAATAAAACGCGTGAAGACCACGCCGACACTATGAATCAGCTGTTCGCCGCATACGCAAGGGGCAAGGAAGCAAAAGAGCTTGCCGCGATTTTAGGCGAGGCTGCCCTCACGCAGGTCGATAAAAAATACGCGCTTTTTGCCGAGGAGTTCGAGCGCAACTATATTTCTCAAGGTTTCGACGTAAACAGGACTATCGAGGAAACGCTTGATTTGGGCTGGAAGCTTTTGAGCATCCTTCCTAAATCCGAACTAAAACGTATCAAGGACGTTTATATCCAGAAGTACTTTAAGGAGACATCGTGGCAAGGTTAGCAGTAAATCCTACCAGAATGGAGCTGCGGCGGCTCAAAACCCGCTTAAAAACCGCCGTTAGGGGGCATAAGCTCTTAAAGGATAAGTCGGACGAAATGGTCCGGCAGTTTATGATATACATCAAGCAGAACAAGACGCTCCGCGAGCAAATTGAAACCGAGCTGCCGGGAGCGTTAAAGTCGTTTGTTTTGGCGCGCGCCGTAGCCTCCTCTCAGCAAATAGAGCAGGCGTTAATGATGCCCTCGGCAACAGTTGCAATCGAAACGGGTACGAAAAACGTTATGGGCGTAGACGTTCCCTCGCTCACTATTACGCCGTCGGATTCCGGCTCTCTTCTTCCCTACGCGTTCTCCTCCGTACCCTATGAGCTGGACGAGGCTATTCTTAAAGTTTCCGCGCTCTTAGAAAAAATGCTGCTTTTAGCGCAGGTCGAAAAAACCTGCAATATGCTCTCCGACGAAATAGAAAAAAACCGCCGCCGCGTCAATGCGCTCGAATACGTGATGATCCCGCAATTAGAGGAAACAATTAAATATATCCTTATGAAAATGGACGAAAATGAGCGCGCCTCGCTTGTGCGCCTGATGAAAGTAAAAACCATTATCAATAACAGAGAAAACTAATTGTGATTAGTGATGTCGTTAAACCGGCAATTATTAAACCAGCCCAACCGACATTTATTTAAATTAGCCCGACGTCAAATGTCGGGGCGTAGGAAAAATTTAATTAGAAGAAACGCTGAAATAAATACCAGCTTTAGATCAAGGTATTTGTCCGGCGTTTTTTATTTTTGCAAAATTTCTCTTGACACAAGAATATTTATGTGTTATGTTAGTTACATAGCTAACTAACCAGTTAACCCAAAAAAACGGCTGCGCTTTATTCAGCGTTTCCTTAATAAATAATTGATCGGGGAGCAAAAGTATTGAAACTGCAATTCGACAACGAAATAGAAAAGCCGATTTATATTCAGCTTGCCGAGCAGATCGAGGCGGGGATTTTAACGGGGATTTTTGCCGAAGAAACTCAAATACCTTCCTCGACGGAAATTTCGCTGATGTACAGGATAAACCCAGCCACAATCAATAAGGGGATCAATCTTCTTGTGGACGAGGGCTTGATATACAAAAAGCGCGGTATAGGTATGTTTGTGTCGGAAAACGCTAAAAGTATAGCAGCTCAAAAGAGGCGCGGAGCATTTTATGAAGCTTATATTGTTCCGCTGATTAACGAGGCGAATAATCTCGGAATCAGGGAAGGCGAGTTGATTGATCTTATTAAGAATAAAGGAAAGAAGGAGAACGGCAATTAATGAGCAGTATTGAAATAAAAAACCTTACTAAAAGCTTTAAAGAAACTGTTGCGCTCAAAAACGTGGACTTAAAATTTGAGTCCGGCAAAATTTATGGCTTATTGGGACGCAACGGCGCGGGAAAAACAACGCTGATAAACGTTTTGACAAACAGGCTGTTTCCCGATTCGGGCTATATTAATATCGACGGCGAAAGCGTTACGGAAAACGACCGTGTTCAAAGTAAAATTTTTTGCATGACCGAAAAAAGCGGGTATCCCTCGGATATGAAGGTTAAAGACGCTTTCAAATGGGTCAAGCTTTATTATCCGGATTTTGATACGGTTTACGCCGACGGGCTGATAAAGAAGTTCGCTCTCGACACGAAAAAACGGATCAGGGCGCTTTCAACAGGCTACAGCTCGATTTTAAAGCTTATCATGGCGCTTGCCTCAAACGCGGAGGTCGTGATATTCGACGAGCCTGTGCTTGGATTGGACGCGGGCTTCCGCGACCTGTTTTATAAGGAGCTTTTGAAAAATTTTGAGCAGAGGCAGAACATCGTCATAGTCTGCACACATCTTATAAGCGAAATTGAAAATATGATCGAACACGCGGTTATAATAAAGCAGGGCAGCGTGATAGCGTCCTCTCCCGTCGAGGACCTTTTAAAGAACGCCTACACCGTCGCGGGGGAGGCAGGAAAAATCGAGGAATTTTCAAGCGGTAAGCAGGCTGTACGCACAGAAAAGCTCGGCTCATATTGTACTGCGTCTTTTTTAGGTACGCTCTCTGAGACGGACAAAGCATTCGTCAAAAAGAACAGTCTGGAAGTGTTCGCGCCAAAGCTTCAGGACCTGTTCGTCAGTATGACAAACCCGGAGGCATAAAGAATTATGGATAGAAGAAAACTTTTAGTTACAAGCGGATACTTTTTTATGAACGTTGTTCCGCAGTTTATTATGGCGTCCGGCATTATGCTCTTAAATACCATTATTGCCGCCATAGTCTCACATTTCACCGACTCCAGCGGCTCGGGCAGCCCCGACAGCACAGTTTTTTTATTCGCGTTTATATTCGGGCTGGCGTTTTTTGGCCAAAGCTTCAAGTTCGCGCTTATAAACGGCGTTTCCCGGAAAACTTATTTTTGCGGAATAATGCTGTCTAATCTGGCAACGTCGCTCGCGTGGTCGGTTATCGGACTGATTTTTGCCACGCTCAATCACTTCTTTGCAAAATCGTTCAACATCTACCAGTTTGTATACAGCTTCAACGTTTGGCACCTGTTTATATGGCTGTTTACGATCGCGCTTTTTTTCAGTATGTTCGGCTTATTCATACGCATACTCTTCTACCGTTGCAGCAAAAGGACAATGCTTATTATCTGCGCGTCATTATTTATCGGAGTAACTATTCTGACTCTCGCCGGTATTTTAAGCCGCGGCGCAATGCTTAGCTCGATCGCTTCATTTTTTGCGTTCATATTCAATCTTAAAGCCGCGTCTCCCGCGCCGTATATATGCGGAGCCTTCTTCATTCTGCTTGCCGCCGTTCAGTCCGGCGCGATATTCCTTTTGCTGAAAAAGGCGCCTATTAAAGAATAAAACCCCTTCTTAAAAACCCCTTATTAAATTACCTTATGGCCATTAGGCAGCTAAGGGAAAAAAAACTCACAAAAGTTTTTAGTTTTGGTATTTACAATAAATTCCTGCCGTGGTATAATAATCTAAAGACAATATAAGGAGGCAATTTATGAGAATCGATTTTTTAACTAAAAACTATACCCTTAGCGAGAAGCTGCGCGACCTTATCACAAAAAAGGTCGAAAGGCTCAACAAGTTCTTTGAGGATGATACTAAAGTCAAGATAATGCTCAAAGAATCCAACGACATCCATACGCTTGAAATAACAATAATTGACGGGGCTGTTATGAGGGCGGAGGTGTCGAGCGGCAATATGTACGACAATATCGACGCCGCTTTGCCTAAACTTGAAAAGCAAATCATCCGTCATCACTCAAAGCTTATAACAAAAAGTAAAAAGATCCGCGTAAAAGACCTTGATGCCGCCATTACTTCCGCGCCTGAGGAAAAAAAGCGCACAGTAGTTAAATCTAAGTCCTATGAGCTGACTCCTATGACTGTTGAGGATGCGATAGAGGAGCTTGAGCTGGTCGGCCATAATTTCTATGTTTTTTTAAACAAAGGCACGAAAAACGTAAACGTTTTGTATAAAAGGATCGACGGCGACTACGGGCTTATTGAAACCGTTTCTTAAAGCAAGCCGTTTCCTTAAAAAGCCGCGTATTATATGCCGCCAAAGAGCCGCATTATTAATCGATTTGTAAAAAAATTAACTAAATCACCTGCATTCCGGAACGGCTCGAAAAAACCGTTCCGGAATATTTTTTTAAAAGCGGTAATTTTTTATGTAATTAACGGGACAAGCCGCATATAATATTTTAATGGGCGGGAAAGCATTGTAATATTTTAGTGAAATGCTTATAAAAACATTTTGATGTCGGGCTGAACCTGTGTTAAAATGAAATTGTAAGATTTTAAATTTTATCGGAGGGATATTTATGAATCTCAAGTTTGACTACAACAATATGATGGAGTACGCAATCGGCGATAAGGGGATCAAGGATTCCGACTTTGTCAAGGATTCTGCGCGTATCAAGAGCGCGTATGAGACGGTAATGGCAAACCGCGGCAAGGGCTGGCAGGAATGGACGGAGCTTCCCTACATAAAAGAGGATGAGCTGAATGAAATTATTTCTTTTGGCACCGCGATCAAAAATAAAGCGGAAAGCTTTGTTGTTTTGGGTATCGGCGGCTCGGCGTTAGGCCCCTTGGCTGTTGCAACGGCGCTTTTACACCTACACCATAACGAGCTTCCCAGAGAAAAAAGGAAAGCTCCCAAATTCTATGTCGAGGACAACGTGGACCCTGAACGCATGACCGCGCTTTTAGACGTTATCGACCTTAACACTGCATATTTCAACGTTATAACAAAGAGCGGCGAAACAAGCGAAACGCTTTCGCAGTTTCTTATCCTTTACTCGGCTCTGAAGAAAACCGTAGGACTTGAGGAGGCAAGAAAGCGCATAATTGTTACTACGACACTAGGAAAAGGCACGCTCTACGATATCGCGGTTAAAGAAGGCTTCAAAATTTACGGCTTAGGCAAGGGCGTAGGCGGACGTTTTTCAGTTCTTTCCGCCGTCGGGCTTGTTCCGTTCGCGGTTTTGGGTTTCGACGTTAAAGACCTTTTAAAGGGCGCGGCGGATATGGCGAGCGCATCGGCTATATGGGACGTTAAGAAAAATCCCGCGCTTGTGACTGCTTATTTGCAGGTCAAGTCGATGGAGATGGGCAAAAATATGAGCGTTATGATGCCGTACGCCGATAACCTTAAGTTTATGTCGGATTTCTATTGCCAGCTGTGGGGCGAATCGCTTGGAAAGGCCGAGGATCTGAACGGTAAAACCGTCAACGTCGGGCAAACTCCCGTTAAGGCGCTCGGCGTAACGGATCAACACAGTCAGGTTCAGCTCTACACCGAAGGCCCTTTTGATAAGGTAGTGACTTTCCTTTCGGTAGATAATTATAAAACTACAGAAGTCATCACAAACGACGAAACGATAGACGCGTGCGATTTCCTCAAAGGCAGGACGATGAACGAGCTTATCAAGTTCGAGCGCAGAGCAACCCGTTACGCGCTCAAAAAAGCGCAGCGTTCAAACTTCACAATCATACTTCCCAGAGCCTGCGAGTACACCGTCGGCGAGCTGTTGATGTACTTTATGTACCAGACGGCTTTTGCGGGCGCGATGATGAATATCGACACCTTCAACCAGCCCGGCGTCGAGGAAGGAAAGAAAGCTACGTTTGCTATGTTCAACAGGGACGGATATGAAGCAAAGCTTGCCGAAATCAAAGCGGCGGTTAAAAAACACGATTATATTATCGAATAAACTAAAAAACATTGCTTAATATACCCTTAAATCGTATTTTTTGGCAAAAAAGTATCCTCTATTTGACTTGAATTATATTTTAGATTATCGTATAATATTGTTAAATCACAGTCTTAATAAGGAGATAACAATATATGATAAGGGTAACGGTTTGGAACGAATACGGCGACAGGCAGACGGCAAACGCGGAAATCAAAAAAGCATATCCCGATACGATCCATAAAACTATTGCAAACATGCTTAATAAAACTCAAGGGTTAAAAGCGGTAACTGCCGTCCAGCAGGACCCGGAGTTTGGCTTGAGCGACGAGCTTTTAAATAATACGGACGTACTTGTATACTGGGCGCACGCCTATCATGACGAGATCAGCGACGAGGTTGCTAAACGCGTTGCAGATCACGTCAGGCGCGGAATGGGCGTGATATTCCTGCACTCGGCGCATAAGGCGAAAGCTTTTATGGAGCTTATGGGCACAAGCGGCTCGCTTTCGTGGCGCGAGGCCGCCGAAAAGGAACGTATATGGACTGTGTCTCCGGCGCATCCTATTGCCGAGGGCATACCGGAATCGTTCGTTTTGGAGCATGAGGAAATGTACGGCGAACCGTTCGGAATCCCAAGCCCTGAGGACGTAGTTTTTATCGGCTGGTTTAGGGGCGGCAACGTTTTCCGCAGCGGCGTAACGTTCAGGCGCGAAAACGGCAAAATTTTCTACTTTCAGCCCGGCCACGAAACATATCCTATATATCATGACCCCCTTATACAAAAGGTCATTGCAAACGCGGTCAGATGGGCGGCTCCGGTTCGCCGGGTAGATAAGCTGGAATGTCCGAAAGCAAATCCTTTGGAAGAGTTATAAAATTAAATTAAAAAGGCGAAGCCTTGTTAACGCATAAAAGGGATGCCGTAATTTTAGAGCATCTCTTTTATGCTTTTATTAAGAGTGTGTCTAAGGTAAGGGGCCATATGCCCCCCTTAAAAACAAATAAAGCCGAGGTGAAAAGCTAAAAATTATGAAACCGGGAATTTCGACCGCGACGTTTTTCAATAAGATCCCGACGGAAAACGCAATAAGCGTTCTTCACGATTTAGGGATAAAAACTACGGAGATATTTTTGAACACCTATTCCGAATACAGGAAAGAGTTCACAGATATCATTGCTTCGCAGTTAAACGGAATAACCGTCCATTCAGTCCACGCGCTAAGCACCCAGTTTGAGCCGGAGCTTTTCAACCGCAACGAAAGAGTGTTTAACGACGCTGTCGCTTTATTTAAAAACTTTATTTCAGCGGGCAAAAATTTAGGAGCAAAATTTTATACGTTCCACGGCCCGCTTCAGTTAAAAAAGCTTGCCTTAAAAACTGACTATGATTTTATCTGCGCAAGATTAAACGAGATAAACGCTCTTGCAAACCAATACGGAATAACGATATCGTTTGAAAACGTGCATTGGGCTTTTAGCAACAATCCTGAATTTTTCAAGGAAATACTAAAAAAGTGCCCCGATATCCGCACTACTCTCGACGTTAAGCAGGCGCTGCTTTCGGGTTTTGACCCGCTCGATTATTTAGATGTAATGCAGGAAACAATATCCACTATCCATATTTGCGACATTAAAGAGGGCAACGTAACCGCCTTGCCCGGTAAAGGCGAATTTGATTTCTGTAAATTTTTTAAAGCCGTCTCAAAATACAGGATAGATGCGGCGGTATTGATCGAAAACTATTCCAAAGACTACGAAACCCTCGACGACATCAAGGCAGCTTACGCTTATGTAAAGTCGCTTCTTGAGAAAGCAGGCCTTTTAAAGTAGCTTCTTAAGAGCTTTCCCAAAATTTAAAATACAAAAAATCAGCCTCTCTTATCCTTGACTTTATTTCTTGATAAAGGTAAAATATAAGAGGAAAATTAAGTTAATTTAAGGAGTTACATTATGAACAAAAAGACAGTCAAAGACGTATCGGTCAAGGGCAAAAAAGTTTTAGTCCGCTGCGACTTCAACGTTCCGCAGGACGAAAACGGACGCATTACCGATGAAAACAGGATTATCGGTGCGCTTCCTACAATTAAATACTTGATGGAGCAGGGCGCAAAAGTTGTTCTTTGCTCGCATTTAGGGCGTCCTAAGGGCGGTTTCGAAGCAAAATACAGCTTAAAACCCGTTGCCGACAGGCTCAATGAGCTGCTTAACAACAAAGTAACACTGGCTAACGACGTTATCGGCGACGATGCAAAAGCAAAGGTTTCCGCTTTAAAGGACGGCGAGGCAGTCCTTTTGGAAAACGTCCGTTTCCATAAAGAAGAAGAGAAGAATGACCCCGAGTTTTCCAAAGCTCTTTCGCAGTTTGCCGACGTTTACGTCAACGACGCGTTCGGAACGGCGCACCGCGCCCATTCCTCAACGGCGGGCGTAGCAGATTTTTGTAAGGTCAACGTTTGCGGCTTCCTTATCCAGAAAGAGATCGAGGTTATGGGCGGCGCGCTCGATAATCCCAAGCGTCCGTTCGTCGCAATACTGGGTGGCGCGAAGGTTTCAGATAAGATTGGCGTTATCAACCAGCTCATGGAAAAGGTAGACAGCCTTATCATCGGCGGCGCAATGGCGTACACGTTTATGCTCGCAAAGGGCGGCAAGGTCGGTTCAAGCAAGGTGGAGCTTGAAAAGGTGGAGCTTGCTAAAGAGCTTATCGCAAAAGCAGCGGCTAAAAAAATCGAAATGCTGCTGCCGGTAGACAACGTCATCACCACAGAGTTTTCGGCAACGGCTGAATCTAAAGTCTGCAAAGCGGGCGAAATTCCCGACGGCTGGCAGGGGCTTGATATCGGGCCTGAATCGGCTAAAATATTTGCCAAAAATATCGCAAAGGCCGGAACGGTCATCTGGAACGGGCCTATGGGCGTGTTTGAATTTGAAAAGTTTGCCGTCGGAACAAAAGCGGTCGCTCAGGCGCTTGCCGATAATCCTAAGGCTATCACTATAATCGGAGGGGGCGACAGCGCGGCTGCGGTCGAACAGCTCGGATTTGCCGATAAAGTCACGCATATCTCAACAGGCGGCGGCGCGTCGCTTGAATATCTCGAGGGCAAAATCCTTCCCGGTATCGCGTGCCTTGACAACAAATAATTTTCATCTTAATAAGTTGCATTTTATTTTATAAGAGTATATAATATAATTAATAAAGTTTAAAAAAAGGGAGGAAATAAAATGAAGTCAATACAGGTTTCATTAAGAATGGCGGAAAGTGTTAAGAACTTTGTCAACGTCGTCAGCAAATATCCGTTCGAAATCGATTTAAGAAGCGGCAGGTTCGTTATCGACGCTAAATCGCTTTTGGGTATCTTCAGCTTAGATTTGTCAAAGCCTATCGTCTTAGAGATATACAGCGACAAATGCGACGCTCTTATCGCAGAGCTAGACCAGTTCATAGTTAAATAAGTACTAAAAGGCCGCATCGGAAGAAAAACCGACAGCGGCCTTTTATCTTTTTTTTGGGAGAGCCTTTAAATAATGTAAACGTTCTTGAATAGCTTTGAATAACTGCCGCCTTGAGCGGTCGCGCTATCCGTCTTAAATTGCTTGAAAATCATCTTTATATATGATATAATTATATTTATAATCAATTGTTAAAAGGTGTGTGCGTATGAAAACCGTATACGATATTATGGACAGAACAGAAAAAAGCCTTATTAAATTCGATCAGGCTTGTGAGGAAGCGGCTGTCAGTAAGTTCATCGTTGCCGAAAAAAGGATATCTTCCGTGTTGCAGTGCATTGCGGGCAGCAGTATTTTATATGAGTTTATCAGCGAATGCCTAAACGGTTTCGACTTTAAAAAAGAAACGGCCTCTCTTATGCGCACGATCGACGGCAGGCTTAAGCTTGCTATCGACGTTTTGCCGAGGCGTAAACGTATCGCATACGTTTTTTCGCTGTTTTATTCTTTCGACTCCAGGCAAAATGAGCTTTTAAAGTTTATCCAAAAATACTATTCGTCAAATAACGTCAACTTAGAATACTCCGAATTTTGCAAGGAAATATTGCTGCCGTTCAAATACGACATTTTCAACGAGCTTGCAGAATCCGACCAATAATAGCAGAAATAAAAATCGCTCAATAAATATAAATTTTATAATATTTGCCTTAAAAAATTCTGTGATTTACTTGCCAAAAACATTCATAATATGCTACAATGTTTTAGCTGATAAGCCACCTTGGTCTAGTGGTCAGGACGTTGGCCTCTCACGCCGAAGTCAGGGGTTCAATTCCCCTAGGTGGTGCCACTAAAAATCCCCCCGTAATATACGGGGGGATTTTTGGCGCCTTAAAAAGGGGAATTGAACCCGCAGCGTTAGCGAAACATATATGTTTCGCGTGAAAACAGCACAGTGTGCTGCATAGTCGATTAACTTCGAATTTGCCGCAATCTCCGGGGTCTTTTTGGTGTAAAAACGTCTAAAATGCTCGCCCATAGCGATGCTATGCTCTGCGCTTTCAGCCATTTTTGCCCGCAAAAATCATCCCGGATCTTTGCTGCGGTAAATTTCAAGTTGCTCGACTGTTTAACCTGCGCGGGAGCAATGCAAAAGCATTGCGGAACAATTTCCCCTTGAGTGGTGCCACTAAAAATCCCCCCGTAATAAACGGGGGGATTTTTAGTGTTAAAAAAGTTTTTTTGCTTTTAAAGTTTTTTGTTTTATTAGAATTAATAGTGCAGCATATTGCAACGTCTTAAAAACAATTTTAAGTTGTTGAGCCGGGAATAAGACTGACAGGGAAAGAATTGATGCGGCTTTCAGGGTACGGCCGGCCTTGGATTTTGTCCAGAATGATTTTAACCACTAAGTCCGTCATAGCCTCGTTGTCTGAATCAATAGTAGTTAAATTAAACGGGAACGTCACATTTTTCTGAATATTATCGTATCCGACAATAGCGTAATCGCCCGGAAGATTATATCCTTGAGTATTAAGCTCTTTTATAATACCGCAGCTGAAAATGTCGTTAAAACAGACTATCGCGTTCGCGTCGTTTTTTAATATCAATTCATGGCATATTGCCTGCGTAGATTTATATTGAGAAAAATAACCTATATATTGGGGGCAAAATTCAATGCCGTTTTCTTTAAGCGCGCTTTTATAACCCTCGAAGCGTTTTTTATCGGCGGAAATCAAAGGATCGGCGCCGACATAAGAAATCTTGGTATAGCCCTTATCGATCAGATGTTGGGTAGCAATGTATCCGCCTTCAAAATCGTTAGCGCAAACGGAAACTACGTTTTGGGAAACGTCCGTCGTTCTGCCGAAAAGAAGGAAAGGGAGGTCTTGCTTATTAATTAATTCGATCGCCTCAGGTTCGGGTTCAAGAAAGGATATAATGGCGTCAACGTTGCGTGAAATGATTTTTGTAAGCAGGCGGTAATCTAAAAGTATGGATTTACCGAAGCTTGAAAACATCATTACGTCGTATTTATAATTAGAGAGCTTTTGGGCAAGCGTTAATGTGCTTAAAGAATAGTACGGGTTTATCAGGTCGTCAAAAACTATCGCGATAGTATGGCTTGAACCGCGCCGAAGGCTTTTAGCTATAGAATTAGGAATATAACCCAGTTCCTTTATGGCATTGAGAACTTTTGTTTCCACCTCTTTTGTGTAATAAGGTTTTTTGTTGATTACTTTAGAAACGGTATTTATAGAAAGACCGGTATACTCTGCTAAATCCTTTAATTTAATTTTTGCCTTATTATTCACGAGACTTTCCTTATAATCAGTATTTTATAAAATATATTATATATAATATTAGTTTAAAATGCAAACTCAGCTTATACGAAATATAATAAATATTAAAAATAATTCTTTAATAAACAGGGAATATTACTATTATTAAAGCTTGGAAGTGAAAGAATCATATTTATGTCGCGCCGGGGCGCTGAACGAGGCAAAACGTTATTGCCGTTCCTTTAAAAAAAATATAAAAATTTTTTTTAAAAGTATTGACAACCATAAATTTATGTATTATAATGTAAATATAGATTAGGTTAACGTTAACTTATATAGATTAACGTTAACCTGACAAAAAATTTAAAAGGGGAAAGTAAATGAAGAAAGTAGCAGTTTTAAGTATTATGATCTTGGCTCTATTGTTTAGTGCTGTTGCCTGCGGAGGACCTAAAGATGAAAAGTTCGTATGGACGGGTCTTGAGGCTGCAACGATCAGCAAAGGAGACGTGACCGATCCGCTCACAGGCGTTACGGTCAAAAAAGGCGGAACTGATTTAACAAGCAGTATCGTTGTATTAAATTCTGAAGATCACGAAACCGATCTTACGGCCTTGGGCGTTTGGGAAGACTTTGAAGATTTTAACTATAATGTTTTAGGCGAATATACGGTATATTATAAAATCACTTCCGACGGCAAGTCGGAAATCAAATCTAAAGAAATCAATGTTATTCAGGGAAGCAATGTAGGAAACGGAGACTTCTCTATGACTAACGCTACCGGTTTCTATAGCTGGTCGTTAGACACGCCGGGCGGTTCTGAAACTTTAGAAAAAGCGACCGAAGGCTCAAAACAGAAACCGAAATTCAATATTACAAATTCCGGAAACGCTTGGTATGCGCTGCAATATATGAATAATGTAGACCTCGTCGCAAACGAGTCGTACCGCATAAGCGTTAAAGCTAAGAGCGAAACGGGTAAAGCTCTTGCTTTCGGATTTGAAAATCCCAGCGACGGCTACAAAATGCTTTGCGGATTAACTGTCCATAAGCTAACTTCCGATTATGAGACGTATGTAAGTTATTTTACATCCGGAGCAAATTATACTAACGCTAAGGCGGTGCTGTACTTTGGAAAGCTTCTGCCTACAGATTCCGGCGCGCATAACTTTGTTATCGACAGCATTAAAATAGAAAAAATCGAAAAATGCAGCAACGTTACGTTTACAGGGCTTTCAACTCTTAGCCTTGATTCTTCAACGCTTGACGATTTAGACTTATCCGAAGGCGTTACTGCGTCCGACGGCACGACAGATTTAACAAGCAGGATCAGCATCATCGGCGAGGTTCCTAAAACCGTTACCGAAAACGCTACGCACGACGTTCTTTACGTTATCGAAAACGACAACGGCCCTATAGCTTTTGCTGTAAGAAAAGTTACAGTCAGAGTTTATAAAGTAAACGCGTACGATTTAGCTAACGGCAATTTCAGCAGCGGATTGGATTATTGGATGCAGGATCTTCCGGCTGGACAGGGCGGAGACGCCACCTATACGACGGAAGATGAAGCGGCTAAAATTACTGTCAAAACTCCGAGCGGTGCAGAATGGCATATCCAGCTTCATCAGAGCATTACTATGGCCAAAGACGTCAACTATATTATTAAAGCCAAAGCAAAAGCCAGCGTAAACAGAACTATCTCCTTAGAAGTACGCGGCGGAGCATCGGGTTCGGCGGCTTATTCTATGAGCTTAACAAACACTTATAAGGATTTTGAATTTGCTTATAATTCAAAAATAGCAGGAAACGCGAAGATCGGCTTCTTACTCGGCGGGGGCGGTTCCGGAAACATCAACAGCGAAGTTTATATAGACGACGTAGTTGTCGAGTTGGATCCGGATCAGACGCAATATCAGGCTTGGCAGCTTATAAATCCCGAATTCAATTCCGGCATGAAGAATTGGGGATATGAAGGTGCGGTCACATATACTTCCGGCGGCACGGACGATAAGTACGTTGTAGCAAATATTACTGATAATACAGACGCCGGTTGGAGAATCCAATTCAGACAAGACGGCCTCACCTTTGAAAAAGACGTTGCTTACAAACTTGTTGTCAGAGCAAAATCGTCAGTTGCCAGAAGTATTACAGCGGAAATAAGAAATCTTGCTGCGCAACGTAACATTATAGCAAGCGACTTAACATTTACCGCTGCTGATACCGTACAGACTTTTGAGTTACCGTTTACGCCTACTCAAAATGAAAACGGAATCCGCGTAGGACTGTTGCTTGGCGGACAGTTCAAGGATACGACAATTACCTTCTACCAGTTTGAAGTTGTTAAGGTTGCGGTATAAATTTTAAAAGTTATAGTGAGAATATAAATGAAAAAAATAGTTCTCAGCATATTGATCGCATTTTTACTGACGGGGCTGCCGGGCTGCGAAGGCCCGGTGACCCCTGAAGAAAAAGTGTATTATAATAATCCGGTTTATGCGCCGGTATTTGCGGACCCTGCGGTCATAAGACATGAGGGTACGTATTACGCTTATGCGACTGAAGACTACGGCGAATGGAAAAAGGACGACGACCCTTTGAATAATATTTCTATGGTCGTGTCGGTCCCGATTTTAAAGTCAGATGACCTCATAAAATGGTACTACGCCGGCCCGGCATTCAGGGGCGCGGCAAAACCGAGCTGGGGCACGGCGGGAGCAAACGTTTGGGCGCCTGACGTAGTTAAAATCGGCGAAAAGTTTGTTATGTACTACTCTTTATCCACCTGGGGCGACCCTGATCCGGGTATTGGCATTGCCGTAGCGGATCATCCCGCGGGGCCTTGGACGGACAGAGGCAAGCTGTTTACGTCGCTTGAAATCGGCGTCAATAATTCCATCGATCCGGCTGTTTTTTACGGTGATAATAAGCTTTATATGATCTGGGGCAGTTTCCGCGGCTTGTACGGCATAGAATTGACCTCCGACGGCTTAGGATTAAAGGACGGCCTTGAGGCAGCCAAAAATAATAAGGTGCATATTGCGGGGTTAGATACGTCCACATCATGGAACGGCGACACATACGAGGGCGCGTACGTAATAACAAAAGACGGATATTATTATATGTTCGTTTCAAGCGGCACCTGCTGCGAAGGATATAATTCCACATATAATGTACGCGTCGCAAGATCGCAAAATCCTCTCGGCCCGTACATAGACCATAACGGCGCGGATATGCGCGCAACTAATAAAGGATCCGTTGTTGTCAAAGGCGGAGCTGATTTTGTCGGCGTAGGCCATAACTCCATTGCAGCCGACGACGGCGGAAATATGTTTATGCTTTACCACGGTTTCGACAGAAAACTTTCGTCCGATAAATACGGAGTTACAAACCGCCGTTCGCTGCTCATCGATAAGCTTATCTGGAATGACGGCTGGCCTGAGGTCGAAGGTAAAATTGCCGGAAGAAAAGATATGTCGGCTCCGGTTATCAATAAGAAGTAATAGTGTATTAAAAGTATGCTTTTTTAAGCAGAGGTGTATAAATGAAAAAATTTTTTATATTTATTCTTTCCGTTATAATGATATTTTCTTGCGTTGCCTGCGGGAATGACAATAACGAAGAAGAAACGCCCACAGGCGTGATTAATCTCAAATTATGGACTCCTATTTCAGGAGCAGACGCGACTATTTTCAACAGACTGATCACAAAATTCAATACGCAGTACAACGGAGCCATTAACGTTGCGCATCAGTCCGAGGTACGTGAAAACCATTATAAAAATATAAAAAACAACGTTCCCAGCACGGGCCCCGATATGGCGATACTTCACAGCCAATTAGTGCAGAACTATGCCGCAAACGGTTATATCGTGCCTATCGACAGCAGCTTTTTTACTAAAGAATCTATCAGTACCGACGATTATTTAGAAAAAGTTATGGATACGCTATATTATGAAAATAAAATGTACGGCGTACCGCTCGACGTTCATCCCATTGTTTTATACTACAATAAATCTTTAGTAGGCTCAAACGCGCTGCCCACAAACTATTCCGAGCTTATTGCTCTTGCCAAAAAGCTTACGCAGGGCACTGTATACGGCCTGCCCGTATCTACAATGTGGCCGTCGGAATTCTTGTTTACGACCGCGCTTTATCAAAACGGCGGGCAGGAAATAACGGCTCAAAGCGACCCGCTTTTCAATTCCGCCGCAGGCGAGGCCGCCGCGCAGGTTTTGCGCGATTTGATCCATAAAGATCAGGTTTCTCCTAATAATTTGCAAGCGGATCAGGATCTTAATTTATTCACATCCGGAAAAGCGGCTTTTCATATTCAGGGCTCATGGTCGCTATTTGCGCTTAAAGAAGCTTTAGGCGACGATCTGGGCGCGATGAGTATGTCTAATATGTTCGCTAAAAGCTCCAACAGCGCAAATAACGACGTAATGGCAAGATCCCATGTTTTTACTGTAACTAAAACAAAAAAAGCTATGAGCTCACGTAAAAAGGAAGCCATCACAACCTTTATCAAATGGATGGGCGAGAACAGCGCGGAATGGTCGGAGGCCGGTCAAATACCCGCCTATACTAAGGCATATGAATCCGATACGTACAAAAACTCCGAATTCCTTCCGAATTTCGGCGATCCCGAAAATTTCAGAACTCCTGCCTCGGCAGTGTATTTTGAATCCGGATATGAAAGGGTTTTTGAATATATCACAACTATAATGAAAGACAATACTTCCGACGCCGCTATAAAGACTACGCTTGCGACTGCTGAAACCGAAGCAAAGAAAGCTGTAAAAAGCGAAAAAGACATTTAAGAATCGATTTGACGGGCGATTTAAGGTAACGATGAATAAATCCGTTACCCTAAACCGCCCGCAGAATTTTCGGACAAGGAGATGTTATGGATCAGGATAAAGCATATTCTCTGAACCCTGGAGTAAAGCAGTCCGAAGACGTGTCAAAAACAGTCGCAAGAAAAAGGATGTCGGCTAAAATTCGTAAGCAGTTTCTTGCAATGGCTTTTGCATTGCCGTTTTTAGCGGTATTCGCATTATTTTTTATTTGGCCGTTTTTCAAGGGTATCAGTCAGAGTTTTTTAAACAAGAGCGGAGAATTCGTCTGGTTTACAAACTACAAAGCAATTTTGACCGACAATGAGCTTATATACAAAGAAGAGTTCTTCCGCGGATTAAAAAATACGCTGTTGTGGGTGGTTATTTCTGTTCCGTGTTTAGTAATAGTGCCGTTGATAATAGCGTTATTATTGAATTTAGAACCACCCGGATATAAAGTTTTCAGAGCTATCTTGTTTATGCCCACTATTTTTTCCATTACCTCTATAGTGCTTATGTGGCGCAGGGTGTTAGAAGTTGAAACAGGCTTTATAAACGCGTTTTTAAAAGCTCAGAACATAAAGCAGGTAGATTTTCTGGGGTCGCAGCCATGGGCGTGGATATCTATTCTCGTCGTCACTATATGGTGGACGATGGGAACAAATATAGTTATATTGGGCGCAGGCTTGAAAAACATCGACAAATCAGTTTATGAAGCGGCCGCAATCGACGGCGCCTCGCCTATAAAGTCTGTATTTTCTATAACCTTGCCGCTGCTTGTAGGGCAGCTTATTGTTGTGCTTATTATGACTGTTTTAGCCTCGTTCAATCTTTACGGTCAACCGCAGCTTATGACTGCAGGAGGGCCGGACAGGTCAACGCGCGTACTGCTGATGGTTATTATGCAATATCTATATGACCGCCCGCATATCTCATCCGCTATGTCCCTGATGCTCGGAATGATCATGATCGTTATCAGCTTAGGGCAGGCGGTCATAGTTAAAGTGAGGGAGAAAAGATGATGGTTGCACTCGGAAAAACTAAACATCTGAATCGCGGGTCAAGTCGCCGGAAAATTATCAGTTTTGTCATATTGTTTATTATTTGCGCTATGTGCCTTATTCCGTTATTATGGGCGTTCGGCACCTCGTTCAAGGCCAATGCCCTGACCGACCCGCTGTCCATTATTCCCAGACAATTTACCTTAGACAATTATAAAAATTTGTTCGGGAACGAAAATCTTCCTATAGGGAAATGGTTTTTAAACAGCGCGTATATATCTGCAGTCCATACTGTGATTTATCTTATTATAGCCTCGTTTGCGGCGTATGCGTTCGGTATATTGGAGTGGAGGGGCAGAAACATCTGTTTTTGGCTTTTGCTCTCTACGGCGATGATACCCAACATTATAAATCTTGTGCCGCTATTCCATTTATCAAAAACTTTAAATATAAATCAAACCCATCTCGCGCTTATTCTGCCGGGCCTAGGCGGAGTGTTCTGTATGTTCATTATGCGTCAGTTTTTTATGGCCGTGCCTAAAGAGCTTATGGAAAGCGCGAAGATAGAAGGGCTGAATTCTGTCGGAGTATTTTTCAAAATAGTCGTGCCGCTTTCCAAATCGGCATTTATGGTGACCGCGCTTTTAACCTTTATTGGATGCTGGAACGACTATTTATGGCCGTCAATAGCTATGGCGGGCGCGTCAAGCGAGCAGCTTACTCTGCCGCTCGGGATAGCGAAAATGCTCGGCGACAATAATACCGACTACGGAATGACTATGGCGGGAGCCGTAATGTCTATGCTTCCCACGTTCATAGTTTACCTGATTTTCCAAAATAAAATAATCGAGAGCGTTGCGTTCACAGGTTCAAAATCATAAAATTAATGCAATAAATAAGGAATCGGAATGAAATGAATTTAAGGAATATAATTAAACTCGGAATAACAAATATCGGTGATCCTTTTGTTTTAAAAGCGGGCGGCGAATACTATATGTACGCAACGTCTTTTATTGACGGATTCAATTGCTGGCATTCAAAGGATCTAATTAATTGGTCTCAGCCGGTACAAGTTTATAAAAAAAGCGAAAGGAGTTTCGGAATAACTGATTTCTGGGCGCCTGAAGTGGTGGAATGGAACGGTAAATATATAATGCATTACACCGCGCGTAATAATAACGGTTCGCTTAGGATAGGCGTCGCGGTAAGCGACACTCCTATGGGGAATTTTGTTGACGTTTATGCGGCAGCGCCTATGTTTGATTTAGGGTATGCCGTAATCGACGGCCACGTTTTTATTGATGGAGATAAAAGATATTTTTATTTTGACCGCGACTGTTCCGAATATGTTGTTAACGGAAATAACGAAAGCCATATTTTTGTTGCCGAGTTGGACGAAACACTTACAAAAATTGTCACAGAGCCTGCGTTGGTAGCCAAACCGGATCAACAATGGGAAAAAGTTTCCGGAGATTACCGCTGGAATGAAGGCGCGTTCGTTGTCAAACGCGACGGATATTATTATCTGATGTACTCGTCCGGTTTTTATGCCGCGCCCACTTACAGCTTAGGATATGCGGTAAGCAAATCTCCGCTGGGGCCTTTTATAAAAAATGAAAGCAATCCTGTACTCAGCTCGGTCAAGGGCGAGTTATCGGGGCCGGGACACAATTGTGTAGTAAAAGGGCCGGATAATAGGGAATATTGCGTATTCCATATTCATACCTTTGAAGACGAGCCGAGTCAGAACAGGCAGGCTTGTATGTGTCCTATAGAATTTAAGGCGGGCGAAATTCTGCTTTAAGGAGTCAGTATGTTTAAACGTATAAAAAGTTTTCTTTTAGTCATTATTGCATTATTTACATTTTGTGTTTTTTCGGCTTGCGGTGACGAGGGGCAGGAAACTGAAGAAGAGCCTGTACAAAAAGTATATTACAGGAATCCTCTTGTTGAAAAGGACTTGGCCGATCCGCACATTATTAAACACGACGGCTATTTTTACGTTTTTAGCACAGGCGGGGTTATCCATAAATCAGCTGATACTCTTTCATGGACTAAAATAGAAGGCGGAGTTAATATCAAGCCTAAATGGGGCAGCAACGGGGCCGGATTTTGGGCGCCGGATATTGTGAAGATAGGCAATAAGTTTGTGCTATATTATTCGCTCTCAACCTGGGGCGATGAAAATCCGGGTATCGGCGCAGCTTATGCTGATCATCCCGAAGGTCCTTGGACGGATCATGGAAAGCTATTTCTTTCAAAAGAAATAGGGGTGGATAATTCTATAGATCCCACTGTATTTATAGGTCAGGACGACAAAGTCTATATGATTTGGGGCAGCTTCCGGGGCATTTTCGGAGTGGAACTCGACGAGGACGGGCTTGCTCTGAAGAACGGGCTTGAATACGCCAAAACAAACAAAGTCCTTATAGCCGGGGTCGTAGGCGCATGGGACGGTTCGACTTATGAGGGCTGTTATGTTATCTATAAAGACGGATATTACTATATGTTTGTTTCCAGCGGCACATGCTGCGAGGGTTTGAGAAGCACTTATAACGTAAGGGTAGCGCGCTCAAGGGACCCGCTCGGCGAATATATTGACAGCAACGGAGCAAGCATGAAAGCGCGCAACGTGGGACATCAGGTTTTGACAAGCAGCGCAACGATGATCGGCCCCGGGCATAATTCTGTATTTATTGACGATAATAATGATTACTTTATTGTCTACCATGTGTATCAGGACGTAAACGGTGAGGCAAAAGGAAGATATCTTGCAATGGACCGTTTGTTATGGAATGCGCAAGGATGGTGTCAGGTAAAAAATAGAATGCCCAGCGCAAAAGCCGAAATACCTTATATAAAAAAGGTGTAGCTTCGCGCCACTTCCCTCATCTTGTGGTTCGGCTTTTTTCGCGCTAACGTAAACTTCATAGCCTTTAAAAAGCGGTGATTCCTATAGCGTAAAAAAGGTGTAGCTTAAATGAGCAAGCGAATTTGCAATATTCAAATCACTACAGATTTAGGAGCGACCTTATGAAACTTAATATAACGGGAGGCGGGCCGAAAGCTCAACCTGATCCGTATGTAATCAAAAGCAAAGGCAAATTTTATCTTTACTGTACGGGAAATAACGGAGTCCATTTATACGAAAGCGAAGCGATCGACGGTGAATGGGCTTATAAAGGGCTTGCGCTGAAAGTTGACGGCGAGAAAGAATATTGGGCGCCGTGTGTGATCGAGATCGATAATAAATACTATATGTATTATTCATCCATGCCATCATCTTCCTTCGATGTACACACGCAGGCTATTAAAGTCGCGGTTTCTGACGGCCCGGCGGGTCCGTTCAAGGTTGTAAAGCAAATATTACCGCCTTTTTCGATCGATCCCCACGTTGTTGAAAACAAAGAAGGATTGTTTATTTTTTACTCTCTCAACGATTATGACGCTGTCCGAGCGGGAACTCTGATTGTCGCAGATAAAATGAACGATCCTTTGAGCGTGTCGTCAAATCCCCGAAAAATCGTTGCTCCTACGCTTGATGAAGAAATTTTCGAGCGCGACCGCTTTAAAAAGGGTCAGCATTGGCATACTGTTGAGGGCGCGTTTTATTTTAAAAAAGACGGCTATCATTATTGTATGTACAGCGGCAATTGTTTTGAAAAAGCTGCATATCATATCGGTTATGCGGTGTGTGAAGATAAAAACGATATGCTCAATGAGCTTGATTTTAAAAAATATCCTTTCAGCACAACGTATCAGCCGCTTTTGTGTTCCGATAACACGGAAATAAGCACCGGTCACAACAGCGTGATCGAAGAAGGCGGCCAGCTATATGTATTTTATCACGGACGCGACGTCGATTCTGGCCTAACTGGCGACGACAGAACGGCCAGATATTGTAAGCTCTTTCACCGCGACGGAATTTTGCGCGTCGAAAAAATCAACGGCGCCATTTAAAAAACTAATCAAACCCCGAATATCTATAACATTATAATAAACCCGATAGTAGCTTATATTCCTGCTATCGGGTTATTTTTTGGCAATATATCCGCTACTTGCATAGAAAGGTTTTTGCAAAAATCTTAAAAGAGTTTTTGCATTGACATTTTTTTGTTTTTGTTGTAAAATATAACAGATGAACTCGTGTTCTGACTTTTTAGTCTGGGGAGATTGTTTAATGGAATGGTTATTAAGACGGGATATGCCTTTAGATGAATTGAAGATTTGTAAGGCAGGCCGCATTTTTATTGCTGAGAATAGTTTTGGCGCGGTCGCGTACATCGACACGAAAGAACAATTTAACAGCTTCCCCGCTGTTTATATGACGTTGCCGTTTGTCGCCGATTATAATATTAAAACAGGCTCCGGCGTAGTTTACGGCTCAGACGGAGATTTTGCTTTCTCGTCAGTTATTGAAAACGGAGAAAACCGAAAATTAATTTATATCAGCCGTGACGGCCTTGTTCGTATTTCAGTCCATCAAAGTATAAGCGGTGAAGCCGTATCTCAAAAGGCGGATATAGAAAACTTATCCGGCGGCGTTCTTTGCTTAAACCGGCTTTATAATAAATTCGGAGGAATAGATATTGATTGTTTTGAATCGGAATACGCTTATAACGAAAGGGTGAAGATAGGCGTTGTTCGGGGGGAATGGTCGGCAGAAGGGCAATTTTCTTGGAACCCGCCTGATTTACTCGGGGTCGTTCGCGCGGGCGGGCATAGGACATCAAACGTTGCTGTGCTTAATTCTTCCGCTCAATACACTACCAGAAAAATTTCGCCGATTTTGTATTTTCAGGATCAGATCACGAAAAAAGTGTGGGCATTTCAGCATTTTCCGGATGGTCCGTACTCAATGAATATCGGACTTACTGACGCTGAAAATGTGAAAGGCAGTTCGTTTTACGCCGCGTTCGGAGCGGGAACAAACACAGAGCAGGGTTTCAGAGTTTACTTAAAAAAAGGTGAAAAATACGAAACCGCATCAACTATATTTTCTTGCGCGGACAGCTTTGATGAAGTGAACCGTCTTTTAACAGTGTACAGACGGAATAATTTAAAGCGCAGTGCCGCTCCGCTTATGTTTAACGATTATATGAATTGTCTCTGGACGGATTTGAACGAAAGGACTTGTATTCCGCTGATCAAAGCGGCAAAGCTGGCCGGTGCGGAAGGATATTGTTTTGACGACGGTTGGTACAGGGGCAGAAACGAACACGGCTCATCGCATTTAGGCGACTGGATCCCTGATCCGGAAAGATTCGGTCAAATGTCCTTTCAAGATATGATAAAAGAAATAACCTCGCGTAATATGATAGCTGGATTATGGACGGAGCTTGAGGTGTGCTCGGCGGAATCCGGCGCCGCAAATTTACCTGAAGATTATTTTCTGACAAACGACGGTGTGCGTATTTACCGCTGCGGAAGTTTTTATTTTAATTTTTTTAATCCGAAAGTTTGGATATATTTAAAAAATTGCGTCAAACGCATTTATTCAATGGGGATCCGGTATATAAAAAACGACTATAACGGCCATCCCGGCGCAGGCGTCGATCATCCCGACGCCTCGCCATATGCCTCGCTTGAGATGCACGCGCGGCGAGTCAACGCTTTTTATAAGGAATTGCGCAATGAGTTTCCTGATCTGATCATGGAGAATTGCGCTTCCGGAGCTATGCGCGCCGATGCGAACACAATGAAAAATTTCAATATTCAAAGCATATCCGACTGCGAAGA
The DNA here is from genome assembly GCA_031553855.1 of Eubacteriales bacterium. Lineage (GTDB taxonomy): Bacteria > Bacillota > Clostridia > Christensenellales > Pumilibacteraceae > RACS-047. The sequence continues at coordinate 110,535 of JAVBKW010000004.1, forward strand.
ATATTATAAGATGCCCTCGATCATCAACGGAACGCTGATGAATTTGCTGCCCGAGCAGGTAGGTATATGGTCGTACCCGTACCCGCGCATTTTTTGGAATATGAAAAGCGACTCTTTTTTGACCGATGAGTATATTGTAAAACATAGCGACGGCAGAGAAACGGCTTTTAATATGATAAATTCGTTTATGGGCGTTATGTATTTATCCGGCGCGATCGATAAAACGGATGAGCGCAATTTCAGTCTTATATGTGAGGCCGTAAAACTATATAAGGAATTAAGAGAGTTTATTTATAGCAGTTATCCGGTTTATCCGCTGGAGTGCGCAAAGCTTGAGGACAAAAACGGTTTTTGTGCGCAAGGGCTTAAAAACGGTTCGCAGACGCTGATCGCGGTCTGGCGGCGTGAAACTCAAAAAGAAGAAACGTCTTTTTTCCTGCCCGAAGAGGGGAATGTTAGCATTCTTTATCCGGATCACGGCAGCCTCGTCAAGCGGTATAAAGACAGGGTAGACGTATTTTTGCCTTTAAAAAACAGCGCGGTATTATTGATGGCGGATTTATAGGATAAAACGTTCTTATACGTGTCTTATGGAGGTAATGAAATAATTATGAACAAATCAGAGCAGAGTATGTCTGCGCAGAATAAAGCAAAAAGAAACGACGTTGCCGCGCTTGCGGGCGTTTCGGGTACAACGGTGTCGTTTGTTTTTTCTAAAAAACGTTTTGTTTCGCCTGAGCTTAAAGAGCGCGTAATAGCAGCCGCTAAAAAGCTGGATTACCATCCCGATATGGTAGCGGCGTCATTAAAAAAGCAATTCACAAATACGATTGCCGTAATCACAAACGATATCACAAGCCCGTTGCAGATGGAAGTTATACGCGCGCTCCAGACTTCGGCGATTGAAAAAGATTTTTTTGTGAATATTTGCGGCGGTACGGTCAAGCTTGAAAACTATATTTCACACATAATATCAAGGCGTGTAGACGGCGCGTTCTTATCAGTCCCGTCTAATGTTATAGGGAATGAGATAATAGAAAAAATGCTGAACCGGAATATAAGCATTATAGTTACCTCGTCCCGCGGATTCTGCGACGACAGGGTGTGCGGGCTTGAGCTGGATTTTTATAAAGGCTTGGATATAATCGTAGAGCATCTTAAAGGCTTGGGGCATACCAAAATTGCGTACATAAGCTGTTTTGATGATAATTATGTTTGCGACAATCGTTTGAACGCCTTCCGCAAAAGCATGAAAAACCTTTTAGGGCAGGATGATCCGGTAATTATTACCGGAAAAGAGCCATACGAGAGCAATATCGAACAAGGGATAATCCTGACTAATGAATTGATTGCATCCGGAAAAAATTTCACCGCCGTAATCTGTACGAACGATCTTATGGCGTTAGGAGCGATGCGCGCTTTCAATAAGAGCGGCCTTTCAGTTCCGGAAGACGTATCCGTTGTGGGGATAGACGATATCGAATATTCTAAAGTTGCATTTCCCGCGCTTACGACATTGAGCCATTGCTCAAAAGAATACGGCAATAAAATATTTGAAATACTTTATGCCAATATAACGGATAAATCGATAGTGGGCAGAGAAAAGATCACTCCGCAGCTTATTATTCGGGAGTCAACGGCTGATTGTAAAAATCTCAAATGACAGGCCGGGTTTATATTTTTAAATTTTCTGCATATTTTTTTTAAAAACATATTGACAGATATGGTTTTTTAGATTATACTTATAAAAAGAACTCGTGTTCGCAAAAAAGCGACTAAAACATTCTCTTTTTTTTACCAAATCGCGAACTCGTGTTCTTTAAAGATTGTGTAATGTTTTACAAAAAAGGGTTGAGAATATGACGGATACCAAAATAAGGGAACAGATATTTCCGAGGGCAATAATTAAAACTACCGGACCGATCGCCGGAGCAGAAATTTTTTTGACGCCGACCGATCTTCAGATAGGTTTAGACGAAACGCATTTAGTGCAAGTCGGCGGGAAGGCAAGCGTTATACTGGACTTTGGAAAAGAAATAAACGGCAGCGTGCGCATATTGACGCAAACGGTTGATGGTGGGTCTGTTAAAGTACGCATAAGCACAGGGGAATCGCTTACCGAGTGTTGTGCGCAAATCGGAGAGAAAAACGCCGGTAATCATCATACCTTACGGGATATCACAACGGACTTAATAATGTATTCAGATATGTCGTTCTTAGAAACCGGGTTCAGATTTTTAAAACTGGACATATTGGAGGACAAAAAGGTAACCTTAAAATCGGTCAGCGCCGTTTATATCCACCGCGATCTGAAGGCAGACGGTTACTTTATATGCAGCGATAAACGGGTCAATGATATTTTTGAGACGGCCAGGCATACGCTTTCATTAAATATGCAGGATTATATCTGGGATGGGATAAAACGTGACCGGTTAGTCTGGATTGGCGATCTTCATCCGGAAATGCTCGGTATATTGAGTCTTTACTCCGGCGATGATTCGATCGAAAAAGCTCTTACATATTCTAAAAACCACACTCCGCTTCCCGGCTTTATCAACAGGACGACGTCATATACTGCCTGGTGGATCATAATTTTACACGATTATTGGCTGCATACCGGTAATAATGTTTTTTTGAAAGAAAATGCGGAGTATGCTTACGGCTGTATCGGATTGCTCGACACTCTTGTCAATGACGACGGCAGTATATTAGTAGAAGAGCGCTGTCTGTTTGATTGGCCCAGTCACGGTTCTGAGGACGAAGCCGCCGGTATCTGTGCTTTATTTTTGCTGGCCGCCCGTAAAGCCGCGGCGATCTTTAAGTTTTTAAATATGAGCGCGGCGGCGTGCGAAAAGCTTATCGGAAAACTGAATAAAAAAAGTTACGTTGTTTTAAAGTGGAAGCAGTGCGAGGCTTTTCAGGTTTATGCGGGTTTAAAGGACGCGGAAAAATCAGCCGCATTTTTAACCGCTGACGGCGGGCGCGGATTCAGTACTTTTATGAGCTATTATATTTTGTCGGCAATATCGGACGGAGCAGGCGCGCAAAAGGCTGTTGAGCTTATGAAGGAATATTACGGCGGAATGCTTGATATGGGCGCGACGAGCTTTTGGGAGGATTTTGATTTGGACTGGACAAAAAACGCCTGCCCTCTCGACCGGTTCCCCGAAAAAGGCGAGGCCGATATCCACGGCGATTTCGGAAAGCACTGTTATATAGGCTTTAGGCACAGCTTGTGTCATGGGTGGTCTTGCGGGCCGGTTGCTTTTCTCATAAAGAAGATATGCGGTATTGAAGAACTTGAGCCTTGTTGCGCTAAAATGAGTATATCGCCGCAAGCCGCGGGGTTTGAGTGGTATGAGTCGGCTTATCCTACTCCGCACGGTTTAATAAAAGTAAGCTATAAGAACGGTAAATTCGATATTTCAGTACCTGACGGGATCGAAATAGTTGAACCGAATATTTTTGAAGCGGAAGGAGCTGTAAAATGAAGAGAATTTTTAATTCTATTTTAACATTTATCCTTGTTTTTACTGTTGTTTTAGGAATCTGCGGGTGCAATTTTTCGACAGAAACGGACGATGAAAAAGATAAAATAAAAGTCGAGGAAAATAAGGACGCCGAAATATATTTAAATGTTGCCGTTCTGGGGAAGGAAACGGAAAAAAACCTTATGGCTCAATGGATAAACGCCTACCAGAAGAAAAATCCGAAGGTAGGATTTAAAAATCCCAGATCTATGTCCGCGATGTCCGATATAGTCACTTTCGGATCGGGAACCGACAACAAACCCGATATCATATGGACGGCAGGCGATCAACACACGTTCTATTCAAGCCAGGGATATTTCTTGGATTTATCCGACGAAACTAAATTTAAAGGAAGCAAAGAGTTTTTTAGCGGTTTTTATCCCTCGCTTATGGACTCAACGCATTATTCTAGTTCAGACGAAGGAATATGGTTTGTGCCCAGAGATTATAACCGGTTGGTTGTTTATTATAACAAGACAGCGTTTATTCAGGCCGGTGTTGCCGAGCCTCAAAGCGGTTGGACGTGGACTGATTTTATTGCGACCTGCTCCGCATTAAAAACTGCGAATGTCAAAAAGGCCGTCGAGTGGCCGAATTGGGAGCCGCTCAATACAACAATGCTCTATAATTTCGGCGGAAAAGTGTTCACGCAAGACGGGAAAATAGCTTTGGAATCAAATGAAACAAAGGCTTGCTATAATTATTTGGATAAGTTTTATGAAGACTATACTATTGAGGGAAAAGGCGCGTCTTTTAAGATATATTCGGGAGGCGGAAGTCTGATCCAGAGTACGGTTCCGATGATCGTTGACGTCAGGCCGCAGCTTACCTCTTATATACAGGCGGCAAGAGATGCAAACTGGGAACTGGGAGCAGTTTCTTTCCCCAATTTTAAGCAGCCGGATAACGGAAACGGTTTTGTAGGCACCGGATGCAGCGGTTACGCGATAACCAAATATTGTACGGATAAGGCAAAGATAGAAGCTGCCTGGGGTTTTTTGAAATGGTGTATGTCTGAGGAAGGATATAACGAAGTCGCCGGCTTGGGAAATATAGTTCCTGCATTAACGTCAATGCGCGGATCGGGAGACTGGATAGATTATTCTTACGGCGGTTTAAGCGTGGACAGCGCCGCTTTTACGGCAGCGGATACAAACGACTTATTTTTAAACTATTTCACGCCGATCGACGCGAGAATTCACGAGAATGTCATAGCTGGCTACGCAATGTTTTGGAATAATCTGCGCGACGGCAAAAGTTACTCCGCGGCTATTGACAAATTTAAAACCAACTTGAGTTCGATTATTTAGTATTTAAGGTGTAAGGTTATGACGCAAAAATCCAAAAAGAAAGTCCAAGACAATATTGTGGGATACCTGTATATTTTGCCGGTCTTATTGGGTATTTTGTTTTTCACAGCCTTGCCGGTGGTATACGCTTTTATAAGCAGCTTTTTCGATACCGCGTTGCGCCCGTTTTCATTCGCCGATTGGGGAACGTTTATCGGCTTTGGAAACTATACGAAAAGCTTTACTGTAACCTACTACAGTACGCGTTTTTGGCAGTCTTTGAAAGTCACTTTTTTATATGCTGTCATTTATATTCCGCTTTCTTTGGTTTTATCGTTTCTTTTAGCATTGCTTTTAAACCAGAAGCTTAAAGGGATGAGGCTGTTCAGAGTGATATTTTATTTGCCGGTCATTATTCCGGCAGTCAGCAGCGGAATACTCTGGAACAGGATCACCGATCCAAATTTCGGTATAATGAATAAAATTTTTGAAACTATCGGCCTTAAGGCTTACTCGTGGTTTGATAAAGCGCCGTCCAGTATGCCGTCGTTTATTTTTATTAATTTATTTACAATTGGAACAAGTATGATCCTTTGGATATCGCAGCTGAAAAATGTTCCCGAATCCTTGTATGAGAGCGCGAAGCTTGACGGGGCGGGAAAAATAAGACAGCTTTTTTCTGTAACTGTACCGTGTTGTACGCCTATGATCCTCTATAATCTGATCATGAGTATAATAGCCGTTATGCAAACCTACGAGCAGGTAGTAACTCTTACGGGAGGCGCGGGCAAGGGCTATAGTCTTTTATTTTATGTGTTCAACATTTACGACAACCGTATTTCGGAATTCGGCTATTCCTGCGCGCTCAGTTTCATTTTGTTCGCTATCATCGGTTTATTATCCTTTATTTCCATGAAAACAAGCAAATGGGTCTACTATGCGGAGGAGGGTTGAAAATGGATACGCTTATAGGTATTAAAAGAGTAAGGAGTAACGCTTTCAATAAATCTAAACGCCGAAATAAAATTGCCGGCACAACCCTACGGTATTTGGCTTTATGTATTATCGCGGCATTTTTTATCTTTCCTTTTTTTGTAATGATATGCTTAAGTCTGCTGCCAAACAGCGATATCAATCTTCAGGTGCTTTTTTCGCCGTCGCGCACCGTCAACATAGGTACTTATCTGACTGTCTTAAAATCCGGTTCAAATTATATGTCGTATTTTTTCAACAGCTTAAAAGTTTCGTTGATTACGGCGGCCGGCATTCCTTTAGTGTCATCGTTATGCGCATACGGGTTCGCCAAAGTTGAATTTAAGGGCAGAAACTTGATGTTCGGCATCGTACTTTCCACTCTCATGATCCCCGCCGTGATCTGTCTTGTACCGCTGTACGCAATCTATTCGCGGATCGGCTGGGTCAACACATTATATCCCATGTGGGTCCCGTCTCTTTTCGGCGGCGGCGCTACCAACATATTTTTGGTACGGCAGTATATGCGCGGCATTCCGGACGATATGATGAAAGCGGCAAAGCTCGACGGAGCAAATTCATTTTTGATTTATTGGAAAATTATCATGCCGCTTTGTCTGCCGATATGCCTTTACGTCGCGGTTATGTCGTTTATGGGAACATGGAAGGACTTTATGACGCCGTACACTTATCTTTCCGGCGATTCGCCGAAGATAACGCTCGCGCTCGGAATCTTTTATGATTTTGGCCCGGGCAGCATGGCAAGGGCAAATTCTGCTATGGCTGCGGGCGTTGTTATGATCATGCCTTGCGCGGTATTGTTTTTCATATTTCAACGCTGGTTGCTCGACGGAGTTGCGCTCACCGGTATTAAAGGGTAAAATCTGCTTGCTGTAAGGAGAAATAATGAAAAATATCAAAAAAATATATATTTTCTTGCTTGCGGTAATAATGTTTTTCATTTCCGGCTGCGCTTTTAATAACAATGGAGAAGACGGCCAAAAAAATGACGGATACTATGAATTCGATTACCGGTCCGGGCATTTATCCGAAGACAGATTTTTAAAATTTTACAGTTCAGATCAGGAACTTGATGATTTTTTGAATGACTTTTGCAAGCGGCATATGCGGGATACCGAAGACCGTATACATACTCACCCGGTAGGCGCGGGACAATCGGCGTGGAAAGAGTGGGAATCGATGATCGGAAATTTTTGGGACGCTTGTGAGAAAAACGGAACGATGTCGCCGTTTTACGCCACAAATAAATGGGTAACGGATTGGCTCAAAAACGCAAAACAAGACAAACAAGGTTATATATGGTCAGATGAAGGCGACAGCTCAGATTCATGGGGCTTAGGCTGGGAATTTCCTAATTACAAGAAAAATGCCGGTATGGGTTATGAATTTGACATTTCCGGCAATCTGCAAAATTGGACGGTCGAAGGCGGAAGCGTGTCCGTTAGTGATTCATTACTGAAAGTTTCCTCAGCAGCCGCGTCAGAAATATCGCTTGTTTCACCGCCGGATTTTGAAGTAAGAGCGCTTAACGCACCTTTTCTCAAAATAGGTCTCGAGCTTGTAAATATTTCCGGAATAATAGACGATATTTATATTTATTTTAAAACTGAGGATGAAACTTTTTTTTCTGAGGATAAAAAACTATCTTTTTCCGAGCATTGCCTGACGGGTTTTGATATAGGGCGGCAGGATATAAGCGGCGTAAAAGGCTATTTCTTTCCGATGTACATAAACTCAAAATACGGCGTTTCAAGAACCAATAAAATTACGGGTATTAAAATAGTCTTAAAGGCGGATACTGAAGCTCACTTTAGCGGCAGCGCGGCTTTTGATTACATTTACACCGATTATGACGACCGGCATTCAAATAATCCCTGCAACTTTATTATTGCCGCAAAAAATATATTGGAATATGCGCAAGATCCCGCGTTGCTTGCTCAAATACTTCCTAAAGCAAGGCAGGCGATGAACTTTCTTTACTATCAGCTCGGCGGCAGCGGCGGGCTTATCAGCACCGAATATTTTGTGGGGCACGATAACGACGGCAGTCATTCTGCCGGAAGAGGTATCGGCAACGGTTATTGGGACGTTCTCGCTTTCCCAAAAGTAAACCTGTATAGTAATATTTCTTATTATAACGCGCTTGCGGCAATGACATATCTTGAAAATATGGCGGAATATTTTAAAGTCAGACCGTACGGGATAACGACTGTAAATTCGTTATTCAACGGGAAAAACACTTATTCGCTTGATTCTGATTCACTGACGGAGCTTACGGATAAATGTAAAAAAGAAATACAGACTAAATTTTGGAATGAACCTGCCGGCCGGTTTCATGCCGGTATTTACGACGGCGGAACATTAGCCCAGGATCACGGTTACTTAATGTTTAACCAGCAGGTCATAGCCTCCGGCATTGCAACCGAAGCTCAGGCAAAACTAATTTTATCCTGGATAAACGGCGGACGTACAGTCGGTACAGACCAAAGTAAAGGAAACGATATTTATAGGTATGAATTTGCGCCCAGATTCAATACTGCCGAAATAGGCTCGGATTTTTATTTTGCCTACACGGCCAGCTTCGATAACAACGTTCAGAACGGCGGGACCGCGTTGCACCTTGCATATTATGATATCGTCTCTCAGGCATCATTAGATATAAATAAAGGCTTCAAGCGGCTGATGAAGGTGAAAGAGTGGTATAAAAAGGTCAAAGCTGCAGGCGGCTCGGGGCAAAACTTCTATCATCAATATTATGATAATTTTACTGATATCGGGATACAGGGCGGAAATTCCGGCGGAACGATAGGCGTAGACGTTGAGTTTTTGGAAGCGGCATTAATGTTTGTCTCGGTAAAAGACGCATTCTTGGGTATCAGCGCAGATTATGATACAACTTTAAATATAGCTCCTTCTTTTCCGGACGATCTTAAATTTTTGCGCTTAGAAAACCTTGTGTTCGGCGGATATTACTACGATGCCGCCGTAGGTAAATTCTTTACGCAAATATCCGGAGTTGGAGAGTATAAGAAAAATTCAGGCAATGAATACGCAAAGCTCCGTATTGTAATGGAAAAACCCGCTTGGAAATTTAATGTGTATTTAAACGGAGAAGAAACGCAGAACTATTCCCTAAACAGCGGCAAAATAACTCTTAACCTGCCGTTTGCCGATTGTAAGGTCGAAATTAAAAAAGCCGCAAAATTTTAAGGAAAAATTTTGAAAAAAACACAAAATTTTTTAGCTTTGATATTGACAACGGATATTATTTTAGTTATAATAAAAAAATTAGAACTCGTGTTCGCAAGATTTGTAAAAATTCGCAAATAAATATAAGTTTTCCTTAAAAAAGAAAGTACTTGATATATTAACCAAAAAAAGAACTCGTGTTCTCATAACGAATGTGCTGAAAAATTGCGATTTATAAAGATGGAGGGAGTATGAAAAGAGCATTAAGAATTGCAGCCGTATTGATTATTGCTTTAGGCTTATTTTTAAGCGGTATCGTAATAAAAAACAATACTTTAGCTGATGCTGCGCCCGTAGATGAGCCGAGCAACGCGATTTTCGTCAGCGATGTCTGGATAGATGAAACGGATGGGGGGAAGAACGTAAGCTTTACCTTTAATAAAGCCGCGGCTGATTGTGCCGCGGACGTAACACAAACGCAGGGACAATATATAATAATCAACGGCACCGCTTTAAATTCTGTCAGCGGAGCGGCTTTAGGATATTCGGACGTTTCTTTGTCGGGAGTTCCCGACTATAAGCTCAAAGCTTTTCTGCCGTCCGGAACGCTCAATAACGGAACAAACAACATTGATATAGAGAAAGGCTTCGTTTCGGCTTTAGGCGATACCGTTACGGTAAAGCATATGTATAAATTCAACTCGCCGGCCGGTGCCGGTACGCGCGTATACCGCAGCGGCGATTTGAGCGGATATGACGCTGTAACCGTAACGTCTGTATCAGTTCCGGAAATACAAAGTTCGAATTTTGTGTTTTATATATATTTTTCCGGGCCTATAACTTCAAGAAAGCTTATCGATTTGCAGGTAAGGACTCCCGCCGCACTCAAAGGCTATCACGGCGAAACAGGCGACGGGCAATACTCCAATGCCGAGATAGACCTGTACGACAGCTATGGCATAATCGGATATACTAATCCGCAGAGCATTTTGTATAATCTGCAATACGGGTGCAAAAGTTTCAATTCTCTTCAGGCTTTTCCGGGAAATAATAACGGTATTTTGTATGATATGACTCCGAAAAATAAGCTCGCCGGTATTGATGTTTACACGGTTTATCAGATACAGGAGCAGGTTGCCGACCCGTCGCTTTATTATATAAATAAAGCCGGTGCAACTGTCGGTAACGGCAGCTCGCTTCAGCCGCTTTCGGTTCAATTGCATTTAGACGCAAATCACATTCAGTTTGTAATGAAAGGAGATTCAACACGCGACAAGGATATGACGGCCGTGCTTGATGCAAAGGGGACGTCTATGGGGAAGACCTCATTTAACGAAAATATTGCTCCTTCAAGCAGGGAAGATATGGCCTTGACCCTTAAAAGCGGATTGATGTTCCCGAACGGCAAGGTTATAAAAGAAGACGTTTCGTTTACATATAACGGCGCGAAAAAGACTTGGATGGCGGCGGGCGCGTCTCCTCAGGAAAAGGTCGCGGACGATACGCTGTCTAATCAGGAAGGCTATAGTGCTGAAGAACTTGAAGCGTTAAATCCTCCGTCCGATAAGGCAGGCTGCGAAGCGGCTGCGGGGGTTCGGGGAGCCGTCGCATTTATGCTGACGTCCTTTTTTGCGGCACTTCTTTTTGCTAAAGGCCGTAAAGCGGCTATTAGAGGAACTGAAAAAAAAGGAGGCGGATCCGATGAAATTTAAAAAGCTTATTTGCGTTATTCTTTCCTGTGTTATGACGTCCATTCTTTTTGCCGGATGCAAAGACGGCGCCGATGAAACTTTAAAAATCAAAGTTCCTGACCTTAGCCGCGATTATGTTTATCAAAAGCAGAATAACGATTCGCTTATGCAGTTTTACAGCTCAGATGAAAGCCTTGATTCCTTTATTAATGAATATATGGAGCGGCATTTGCGGTACAGCGATAATGCTGTGGACGATCTTAAGATAGGCGAATCAAAAGGCGTATGGAAGGAATGGGAAGCGATGTCGGTCATATGGATGAACACGGCGGGTATCGGATACAGCCCTAAGGAAAGCATAGGAAACTGGTTTTCGAATATAGTGCAGGATGATTTCGGATATATTTGGGTAGACAACGGCAGCGATCCGGCAACTTCGTGGGGGCAAAGCTGGCAGTTTCCCAATATGGCTCATTCCGGAAACGCAAACAGTAAAGAATATTACAACACTTCCTATTTTAACGGCCTCAATAATATCGGCGGGGCTCATAACGGAAGTAACGAGCTGACGGCGCTCTGGACAGGCGTAAGCAATACCGGTATCAACGGATGCTTGAAGAAAAATACGACCGACTATTATGATTATATGGTCATAAACGGCAGCGATATGCGCTCGGTCACGTTTACTTATGAAACTCCTCAAAGCAGTAAGGACGCTGCGGAGGAAGAGGCGCAGAGCTATGCCAAACCCTATATGGCGACGCCTTTCTGCTCACCTTTTCTGGAAATCGACCTTTCTCTTACCGATTTTGATTCGCTCGGAAAAACAAATCAGGTAGAGGATATATATATTTACTGGAAGGGCGGCAGCGGTATAAAAAATACAAGCTGGGATAACGAGCATATGGTGAAATATTCGGAGTTTTCCTCAAACTATGATCCGTTTTTTGCATCTTCAAAACATATCGTTTTTCCGATGTATGCGCATAGAAACTGGGGCAAATCGGCCGGCTTAGATGACGCGGTCACCGATATGAAGATTATTATACAGTTTAAAAACGGTATCAATGCCGAAGTCAAGCTTGAGGAAGTTACTTTTGCGTTCGACGGCCGCCAGGTGAACAATAACAGCGTATACTTAGCGGCGGCGGCATACTATTTTATGTATACGCAGGATACCGCGTGGCTGGAAAAAAATCTTGATAAGCTCAGGAAAACTATGCAATTCCTTCTCACATACTGCCGCGGGCAAATTCAGGAGCTTATAACAGTTGAGGAATTCGTAGGGCACGACGGCTCCAGCAATTACGATTATTATGCATGGAAGGACGAAAACGGATTTGCCGGAAACTATACGAATACCGGAACGGGCAGCGGTATTGGCGACGGCTATTGGGATTGTTTAAGCTATCCGGCAGTCAGCCTGTACTGCAATATCTACTATTATAAAGCTCTTAAAGCTATGCTTTATCTTGAAGATATGGCTCGGGCGGCCGAGGTTTCCTCGCAAAATACCGTAGTGGTCAAAACCGCGGATATGAGCGGGTTAAGTCAATATTCAGAAACCGTTGAAACGCTTAAAAGTAAAGAAGCGGCGTTTAAAACAAAATTTCAGGATTATTTTTGGAACGAAGAAACCGGACGTTTTCATTTGGGATATCTATCAGCCTCGGATAAAGGCGTGACGGCGGGAGTGCTTGACGAAATCGTAGATTACGGTTTTACGACGTTCAACGAAAAAGCGGTCGAACTGGAACTTGCGACGGACGAACAGGCAGTATCGATAATGTCGTGGATAAACGGCGGCAGAAAGGTTGAAACAGATACGGCCGATAACTCTACGGCTAAGAAAAGTATATATCTTTACGAGTTTGCCCCGCGCTGGACTACTAAGCAAAACGACTATCAATATTGGTTCCGTTTCAGCGGGACGTCCGCGGCGTTTAAGTGGGACGTGCAGATTCAGAACGGCGGGACGGCGGTTCATTGCGCTTATTACGATCTGGCTGCGGAAAACGCTGTCAACGGCCCTGACGCGTCGTTTGCAAAGCTTAAAAATATACAGGCTTGGTATGAAAAAGTCAAAGCGGCAGGCGGGACGGGCACGAATTTTTACAGGACTTTTTATACAAAACGCGGCATAATCCTGCAGGGCGGCAATTCCTCCGGCGTTTTAGGCCTGGACAAGGAGTTTATTGAAGCTGCGATAGTTCCCGCGGCGATCCCTGTGATTTTCTTCGGGCTGGGCTCTACGGAATACAAAACTCTGAACGTGACTCCGAATCTTCCCCCGGCTCTTTCTTTCTGGAAAATGGAAAACCTTATGTTCGCCGCAATTGAATACGATCTTTCGATAGGCCCGGATTTTGTACAGCTTAATAATGTAGGCAGCGGGGCTGAAGGTTATTATGTTTCAGTGACTCTCGATGCGCCTGAAAGTGAATTTACCGTTCGGCAGCATGACCGTGTTCTGACTAAGGATACCGATTATTCGGTTAGCGGCGGCAAAGTCATTATTAAAGCGCCGTTCACAAACGGCCGGATCCAGATCGTGAAAAGCTAATTTAGGAACATTTCTGCAAAAATGCGGATGTTTATAAAAAATATAAAGGAGAAAAAATTGATGAAGACAAAAATGAAGACGCTTATTGCTGCAGTACTTGCAATATGTATGATGCTGTGTTTTGTCGGCTGCGGAGAAAAACCCGAAGAGGAAGATAAAATTCCCGTAACCGAAAAAACATACTATACGGTAACTACGGTAAACGGCACTATCGGAACGGACGGAGTAAACCGCGAAAGGTTCGAAGCGGGCGAATCCGTAACTGTCAACGCTGACGCAAGCGCCGATATCGAACAGGATTTCACAGGCTGGAGCGACGGCGCGTCTGTGCTTTCAACGTCGGCAAGCTATACGTTCACGGCATCGAAGGACGTCACGCTCACGGCGCAATACGGTTCAAATTACAGCGTTTGGGACGGTACATATCCCGAATCCGCGCCCGAAACGTATATTGAAAACGACGAAACTAAAACTATCCGTATCAATAGCGCGGCTGCTTTAGCCTATTGGGCAAACAAGGTAAGCGCGTCTGCGGAGGGAACCGACAAAACGAATTATAAATACTCCAAGTTCCATTTTGGTCAGTATATTAACGACACTCAAGGAGCTCCCAGCGAAGATCAGAAAAAAACAGCGCGCGAAAACGCTACTTTTACAGACAATGTTTGGACGGTAAGCATAGAGGCTAATATCGATTTGGCTAATAAGCCCTGGTCGCCAATCATTGACGCAGGCTATATCCTGCACGGCACAATCATTGAAGGCAATAACCGCATAATCAAGAATCTTTATAATATTGCTATCGATTCCGGCAGTTTGGTCAACACAAACGCTTTAGTCGTATCTGCCATGAAAAGCGCGGGATTTATAGCCAACATAGTAGGCTCTGACCTGACCATTCAAAATCTGGTTTTCGACAGCGCTGTCACTGAAGTTATAAACGCCGCGAACAACTTCCAGAATATCGGGACAATAATCGGTTACGCTCACGGCGGAAATATTTATGAGTATACAGGCAAGCATCAGACGATAGTTTTTGATAACGTATCGGTAGTAAACAGCTCGATGATCGCATCGGCTTTGACAAGGAAAGTCGGTATGCTTATCGGCACGGCGGGCTGCGCGGACATTAATACCGAATACAATAAAACTGTAATCAAAAACTGCATTGTCGCAAACAATTATATTACAGGCTGCGATTATTTAGGCGCCTTGATCGGGCATATTTATTCGCCAGACGAAAATCTTACGGTTAAAGACAGAACTATTGTAGAATTCTATAATAACGTCATAGAAAACATCACGGCTGTTAATACTTATGCCGGCAGCGCAACCGTTCCGACGTTTAAATTCGGAACTTTAGGAACGTGGAATTTCCGCAATTTCAGCGCTAGCCCGATAACAAACACATACTCAGCAATAAGTGTTGACGCAGGAAATCCCACAATAAAACTTATTGATCTTCATTGCGGACAGGGCGCGGCAGGCGCGGTAACTTCAGGGCACAGCACTAAAGACGCCGCGACGTATTCGTTTGCTAATACGAATACTTATTTGCTCACAAGAACGCTTATCAACGGAACTGCAAAAAATATATTTATTATTAACGATATTTCCTATGATGAGGACTCTCTTTATCAGCTCGAAACAGAAGAATACGAAGCACCCTCTGATTTAGTCGTATATCTCGTAGCGGGCAAAACGCTTTCAGGCCTGGACGATTATAACCTGACTTACCGTTACATCAGCGGACAAAGGAATGACAAGGGCGACTTGATTGTTACCGATGCAGACGGAATTGAGATCGGAGCTTGGAGAATAACAGGCTTCACCGGCGCGTATGTAGCAAACGATTAGTTTTTTGCCAGGAAATACACATAAAACTTTTATCAATAAAAAACTGTCTTACCAAAGTTAGATTTGTGAGGCAGTTTTTTAATTTGGGGCAGACGGTATCGGGATGTTTGCTGTTTTTGAATTAAAAAGTATAATAAAAATTTCATTAAATTGTATATTATTAAAGTCTTATCTGACACACTTTTGGCGCGGTTGTTAATCTATAATTAAACATTATAAGGAAAGGTGCGGATTAAAGCGGCTGTACGGTTGTTGATTGAAGTGTAGATGATGTTTGTTTTTATCGGAAGATATCTCACTTATTATTGTTTACAATACGTGCGCGCAAAAATTAAGCACTGTTAAAGTTTAATTATAAAGGAACAGGGAAGTTTATGAACAAGAACGTCAAGAAATTCAGAGTAATTGCAATGTGCTTTATTATTTTTGCGCTTGTGGTTACTTCGGTCATCTCTATTTTTAATTTTGATAAGACTGATGACGCAAAAGCATCGTTTTCACAACGTGATAAAATAATTTCCGCATTGGCTGAATTATATGGAAGCAGTGAAAAAGCTGAAGAAGTTTTTAACACGTTGCGCGCTAACGCACTCATTGACGATGAGGGCAATATCAGCGTTATACACGATATGTTTATCGTAGACGGCGTTGAAATGACGAAAGCGCAGCTCTATGCGCTGGCTTCTGCAAGCGACGAATGGGCGCCCGTAAACGTGGACGGCGTTGATTTGACGTGGGGCGACATTCAGGACCTGATCGTCATGAACGACACCTTGTCTGTTGTGAATGAATGTATCGGTTCAAATGCAAAATTAACTGATACGCATTTAACAAGCTTAAATAACCTGATGAATTACATCAAGTATACGGGTATATCGCTTAACGCGACGTCAACGCCTGCAAACGACCCCAACGCAAGTAAAAGCTTTGTTCAGGGACTTGTGTTCAGCGTCAACAGATTTACATATCAGATAAGTAATTTAACAAACAACGGTTCAACGTCGGCCGACGGCGGCGGAATGATACATTTTTTGATTCAAGGCAGCGGCAAAATACCTGACGATGTGAAATTAGAATATCAGGTTACGGGTATGGTCAATTGCTCAGGGCCTGCGAGCGGAATCGTCGATAGCAGTTATATACAAGGGCAGCAATACTCTTTCCGCTATACCGCATCGCCGGATTTTGCAAACGGAAACCTCAGCGAGGACGGCTCTTTTGTCATACAATTTAAGCTTAAAGGCGCAAGCTTTTCAAACGGTTTAAATATTTTTACGCAGTCTGTTCAAATTCCGCGCAAATCCCCGCTTAGCGTTAAAGACGGCGATTCTGCCTGGAAGGCCGACTGGAAAACTAAAACGATAGCTAACGACAGCAATGCCAAGCTTGAAACTCTTTGGAGCGTTTCGCACCAGTATACTGCGGGCAACTATACGACCGGAACAGAGGTTTATAACTATAACTCTATTTTTAGCCAGCCCTCAAACAGCGCGCTTTATAATCCGGAGGCAAGATATAACGCCACGCTGATTTTATATCCCTACAACGGAACATATAAGGATAAGAATAATAACAATATCCGCAACTACGAAAGGATCAAGCATACTTACGATGCAGGGTCTTATGTCCGCGTCTATTTAGGGAACGAGCTTTTATTTGAAAGCAAAACGGCTGCAAAAACGGAATACGCAAACTACGGGTCTCTGCCCGGCGGCGAAACTATGAAAAAGCTCAGCGATACAAACTGGGGCAGATTCACCGACAATTACGCCGTATATTATGAGCAGAATTTCACAGGTTTAGCTTTTAAGAAAATCATCGGACAACAGCTTAGAGTTGAAACTAAAGGCGTTCATGCGGCAAATATGGATCCCTACGGCTGGCGCGGCACAACGGTAGAGGACGATATTGCCGAGGCCAGCACATACGTTGCAGAATTAAGGCTTGTAGATGAAACGGTACAAACGGTTATTAACCTCATAGACAATAAACTCGATATTCCTACGGGGACTTTCTATCCCGGAGAAATCGTGCCTATCACGGCAACGTTCAGCGATTATATCGTTGCGTCCTCGACTAAGCTTGTTGTTAACGGAAAGGATTATATCGGCAGGGTCGGCACAGACAGGGCGTATTTAGCGAATCCCATGGGCGCAACCGGCTTTGATGCCGACGTTTCTAAAAAAGTCGTCTATTATTACAGGGTCAATGAGATAATAGACTCCGGCTCTGTCGTTATCGGAGGATTGTTCGATAAAGACGGCGGAACGGGCGGCATCAGAGATTTATACGGCAATATGCGAACGCTTGCAAACGACCAGAATGAAATCAAGAAAAACGTCAATATAAATTGCAAGCTCAGAACACCGTCCAAAATGAGCACGTTTTCAGGCATTAAGTTTACTGAAAAGTTCCACGGCGATTTTACAAAGCAAAGGATCATCACAGATATAAAGATCAACGAGACGGTTTTTAACGGCACGGACGTTTTATATGAATGGCTGCTTGCAACCTCTCAGGATACGGATCCGGATTTTAATTTGGATGAGGACGCCGCATTAACGGATTATTTAAAAACTACATATGGCCTTGGCAATGAAGGCTCTTCGCTTGAGCTTTACAGCAATTATGTTCAGAGCATATTTTTAAGCACTAACGGGGGAGAAACGAACCGTTACAAATTATATTTATTAGTCGATAAAGCTCCGCGCACAATCGGCGGCAAAACTATCGCAGAAATACCTATAGCTTTGATTTCCTGCTTTAATCCCGCTTCTTTTTTAAGTGAAGGCGATTATCCGAACGGAATTTATCAGTTTTTAAATGTTTTCTATGATTCCGATATAGCGTCAATAACTAATTATCATGATAAGAATGCAGACGGAACATATAAACACGGGCGTCCTGAGGCGTGGATAGAGGCAGGCGGAGGAGGGTTTGAATTAAACAACAATACTGTTACTACAAAGTATTGTAAATTTGTCGCGCCGTCTGCAAAGACGCTCGGCACAGCAGACGTCAGCCTGATTGGCTTCGGTTTTAAATCCGGAGGATGGTGGAGATACGCTAATTCAAACACTGCGGACTCTATAACCATCACGCTTGACAACTATATGAAAAACCTGAATCCCGAATATACGGCCGAGGAGCTTGCTTTGATAGACCGAACAAGAAATTCGGACGCAGGCTCTACGACGGCCTATAATTTTGCCAATCCCAAAACCGGCGACAAATACATAATTCCTAAGGACTCATATATTAAAAACTACGATGAAAACGCGTGGGAGCATAATAAAACGGCGAATGACCCGGACGCAGCTGATGTGTCTTTAACTCTTAATCCGGGAGAGGGCGACGAGTATTACAGGGTTTTCAAATATGTTTATGAAAACGGCAGCTGGCAATTAAAAATATCGCCCGAACACGGTCGCGTTGAAACAACGTGGGGAAAAACAGTTGCAGACACATATCAAAAATACAGGGACGTCGGATTTTTATTCAGGAATGTAGTAAATGTCAACGTTTCTGTCGATAAGATCGAGTATAAATCAGTTGACGGAGTTTGGGGTTGGTATTTCAAAACAGGCGGAACAGAAACCCTGCTTACAGATTACGGAAAAAATTATATCTTTTTAAACTTTAATGAACAAATTGTGATTGACCAAAACGTTAATATTGAAATAATTGCAAGAGACGGAATTGAATACTATTTTGATTATGACCGGCAATTATTTATCAATGACACAAATGAGCTTACAATTCCGAAAAATTTCTTTGAAAGCGGCAGAGCCGGAGATATTTACAAGCGGGAAACTCTCGTAACATTTACCGCAAACAAAGACGGTTATTATTATTACGGGCTTGAAAAATATGCGCCCATAAAGGATATCGCAAAAGTAGACGGCGGTTATAAAAAGAATGAGGTTTTCGTCGTTCAGAACATTCCGTTCAAATATAACGGTTCAGAATGGGTACTCAAATACGGCAACGAATTTGTTTCATCCTGGTTAGTTTACAATGGTATTCAAGGTTATTGGGATTTAGATCTGTCTTTTAGTATAAGAACCCAATTATATAAAGCTGCTGATCTTGAAAAAGGATCGTTTGAAGCTTACGACAATTTACGAACTGAACATTCGTATCTTTACAATAGCGGTTTGCGGCACAGGCTGGATAGCTATCTTGACTCTTGGGGCTATAAACAACATAATTGGGAAAATAATAGCGGAATAGTTGCAAATCCAGGGATTGCCGACGGCGACTATTTAGGTATACGAGTAGAAAATTATATTTCGTTGGCGCCGGGATCTCAGCCGACGGCAGCTTTATATTTCCGCTACAACGGAACAAAAGCCTGCTGGGAGCCTGTAATTTTCCCCAAAAGTAACTTTGTTATTGATAATAACATCCTTCCTCTTGACGTTTATATTGACGCCAACGTTGAATACGAATATAAAACAATAAACAGCGTTAGCGGCTGGTACAGAGATAATGTTTTATATCCCGACTTCACGTCAGCTGCGCCTAACGTCGGCGATATGTATAAGGACGGAATCGCCACATATACTTATGTTGCTAAGAAAAATGAGCAATCGACTAATAAGTGGATAGGTTATATTGAAAACGACAACAGAATAATCCTTGCCTATGATATCAGCAGTTTAAAGAAGGATTCAGACTTTGTTGACCCGGATTATTTTATATGGAAGTCCTCCGACGAAACTATCGCAACTCTCAAGACTCAAGTCGTAACAATGGGCGGGGGCTACTATACCGGAACTTTCTATTATACCGACAAAGACGGCGTAACACAGCTTGGTTCATGGAACGAGGCCATAATTTCCGGTATGGTCAATAAGCCTATAAAAATAGCAGTCGTTGAATTTACGGGCAAAACCGGCTCTGTAGACATCACCCTTACCGCAACCAACGGCGGCGGGGTAACTGCCGCGTCTTCGCTTGTGTTTACTAAAACTATCAATATCGAGGAAAGTAACGCCCCTTATTTTGCGGTAGCGTCTAAGGACCGCACAATTTTTGAAGGGGAAGCTTTAGACATTTCCTTTACTTCCTCATTAACGGCATATAACGCAATGCAAAAGAGCAGCCCTGCGAGTGCGACTAACTTTAAACTCGAAGTTTACAGGTGCGATGCAAGCGGCAATACAACCGGAGCCGCCGTTTATGAGGAAACTAAGGTTTCAACAAAGGAAAATACGGTAAGTGGATTTTCAATTCCTGAAAATATTCTGACCGCGATCGGCGCAGGCGCATACAAGGCAATCCTTACGGCCGACGAATATGAAGGATATTCAGTTTTAAAAACCCATAAGACGGAAGTCGTTATCAACGTCAAATCGACTCCGCTAAAAGTCGCTTTGGCAAAAACGGCGACAAACGCATATGTTTCAAAGGACGATATCAATCTTGACTGGTCTATAAAGGGCTTGAGCAAGGCAACCCAAACCGCTGAAATCATTATAACGGTGACCCGTTCAGGCTCGTCAACTCCTATAGTCTCCGAAAGGCAGAGCGGCGCAAGTATTGCCTCAAGCGGCAAGATCAATATCCCTAAAAGCCTTTATTTAAGCGATTTAAACGGCTTGAAGAGCGTTTACGTCGTCCAAATTCAGGTAAGAGCCAGCGCAAGCGAATCCTTTGCAATAGACGCACAAATCATTTACATCTATAATCACGATGCGCTAAAGGTTTTAGTCGGAGACAACGTTCAGGCGGACGGCAGCTCAAGCACGCCGCTGGTGCTTGACAACGAAGCGCACATCATCAGTTTATTATCGGCGGATAAAAAGACAATCAACCTCGGCGGCGGCTCTGTCAGCTTAGAGCAGCTCAGTAAAGATACGCATTTGTCGGAAATTGTATCGATCAACTATAATCAATACGTCTGGGGCGCATTGTCCGACCAGATCGCATGGGTTTCAACAGATTACAACGTAGCCTCGCTTAACTATAAGCGCGCAGGTTTTTATGCTAATATCGAGTCCTATAACCTGCCCTCATATATGCCTATAGCAGACTTTATGCTGGTCGGCTTGAACGACGGTAAAACGACTATCAAAGCAACTCACGTCCAGACGGGCGTAAGCCGTGAATTTGAGGTCACAGTTAAAACGCTGAAGGATAAATTATTCCTTATCCAGACCTATCCGAAAATGAAAGCCCAGCTAATGTATACTAACGGCAACGGCGAGCAGATAAAAAATATCTGGACGAACGATAAAGGCGAGCTTGCTTTATATGAGCCGAGCGGAATCGTATCGGATATCAAGTTTTTAGGCAAGTTAAACGACGTTACTTACGTCGGAAGTATCGCTAACCACAATATTTTGACCTCCGAGCAGGATATTTCCCGCATGGTGGTTTACCCCATCAACAAGGTCAAGCTTGCGGAAATTTCTTCTGTGACCTACTATATCAAAAACCCCAACGGCACGCCGTATGCAAATAAAAATATTTCGATCAAGGGCGGCGTTTATTTAGACAGCTTATACTGCCCTGAAGCCGGGTTCTCCTTAAAAGCCGGTGACAGCGTTGGAACTAACGGACGTATTGCCCAAACCGCTAAGACCGATTCCTTAGGTCGTCTTACATTATACTTCAACTCGGCGCAATTCTATGATTTTGAGCATATCGGGCAGGAAACGGAATTATTCCCCGACACCTACATCGATTATGTGTTTGAAATGATAACCGCCGACTCAAACTATTATCCTTTAGTAGCGCGCGTAAGCTCAAAAGCAATGTCGCTTTATAATAAGTCTGTTTTAAGCGCAACTGTCAACCTCACGGTAAAGGACGCGTCCGCAGGCGGCGTTTACGTTGACCGCTATTCCTTTGATAACGGTTATTCCTCAAAAACTATAGATGTAGATATCGTCGGCCCCTCTGAAACGATCGGGTATAAGGATATTTATGTAAACACATACATCAACTATACGCAGATCGCTCTTGGGCAAGATGAAACAACCGGCTATGCAAAGCTGGACACCTCCGCATACAAGCTTGACAGCATGCTCACGCAGTTAGACGGCACGCCGCTTAACGGCCAAATGGGAACGGGCGAGGCCAGAATCATCACTAATCTGGACGATTTACTTGTAGACCTTGCTAAACCCTATGACGGGCAGAACACATACATTTACACCTATCCGTTCTCAACCTATCCCACGG
The DNA here is from genome assembly GCA_031553855.1 of Eubacteriales bacterium. Lineage (GTDB taxonomy): Bacteria > Bacillota > Clostridia > Christensenellales > Pumilibacteraceae > RACS-047. Next base: position 132,838 of record JAVBKW010000004.1, read on the forward strand.
CTATCAACCGCTACAATATGAACGAGCAGACCACCACAAACGATTGGCTAAAGCCCAAAGATAAAAAAGGCGCAATGCTCTATATCTATGAGAACGGCTCTCAGCAGAAAGCGTTCCAGCTGCCGTTCAGCTTAACAAATATGATAGGCGTAGCCGACCCTAAGCAGAGCGGGCAATTAGGCAATATCGGCCAAAGCATATTAGAAGACGTCGGAAGCCAGATGGACATCGGCGGCGCATTAGGCGGTATTGACGGCGGCGCGATTTTAAGCCTTGGAATGAGCTTTTTCTCAGGCCTTGCTACAGGCAGCGGCGATTACGCTATAAATATCATTACCGTTCCCACAGAAAATCCGTATATCTATAAGATGATCGTTTCAGTCGGAAAGCCTCAGGAGGGCGGCGGCGGTGACGGCGTCAGTATGGAATATTCCGAGGAAAGCACTGAATACCTGCAGGAACTTGCAGGAATGAATGACGACGACGAGGACGATGACGACGAAGACTCGCCCACCTCTCCGTTCACTTTAAAATTCCGCGGAACTATAATCATGACGGCATTCTACGATCCTGATGACGATCAGTGGGAATTTGTAATGTCGGGCGGCGGTTTCGGCGCATCGATAGGCCTTGAATATGAATATAAGACTAATTTCTTTATCGGATTTGTACCGGTAACTATCAACTTTAAGGCGGAAGCGGCGCTCAATATCGATTTGAATTTCGATACAGTTTATAACACAAAGTCCTCCGGCGCAGTTGACGCTTATAAGGAAACGATGTTCAATATCGGCCTAGAGGGCGGAATTGAAGCGTTTGCGGGAGTGGGCATTGATTACAGCGTTATCGCGCTCAAAATCGGGATTTTCGGAAGCGTTAATATAGGGCTGGATTTTAAGGTTTTAAATTCGCAGTACTTGGAAGCGGTCAAAGGTGAGGACGCGACCAAAACCGGAACGCAGTTTACTTTAGACGGCGAAATAGGAATCAGGTTTACAGCGCAGATACTTATGCTCAAGTATGAGTATACTTTTGCGTCGGCATCGTTTGGTTACACTAAATCATGGGGAAGCTATGACTACATCACAGATTATTGGGAGGGTAAAACGCAGCAGGGCGCAAGGTATACGGCAACAATGTTTGCCGACGGCAGAATGCTGTTCGCAGTAGAAAATGCCGACGCCGGCAGAGATTACCTCCATGCTTTCTCTAGGGTTTGGATGAGCGGCGGCGGAATGCCCGTCTATATGTTGAATGATAATATTGAAGTTTCTACCGTGCTTCAGACGGCTTACCCCGACGCAACTCCGTCCATAACCTCCGACGGCGAAATGCTGGTGTTTGTTTCAGATAACAACAGCGCCTCAAACTTCGACACGTCAGTCAGTTACGCAAAGTATAATGCCGGAAATAATACGTTTGACGCCGTTAAAACAGTCGAAAGCGAAAAGAACGGCTACGGCGACACGTACCTTACAACCTCCGGCGCAAACGGAAACTACTTCGCGTCATGGACAAAACAAACCCAAGTCGTCAAATATAAGGTGATTAAGGAAGGAAACCAGGTTGAGGAAATCAAACCCGCCTCAGAGCTGACTCCGGATGAACTGGCATTCACTTTAAACAGCAGTGAAATTTATGCCTCGGTTTATGATAAAACCGCCGACAGCTGGAAAACTACAAAATTAACCGACAACAGTTATGCCGACTTGACTCCGGCAATAGCAAGCAGCGGTAACAAAGCTATAGTTGCCTGGAGGAACGGAATTTCAAGCAAGGTCGAAAATCTTCTTGATTTTGATGTTCAGGATTATGTAATGTACAGCATATACGACGGCTCGAACTGGTCGCAAGCAAAGGTTGCCTACGACGGTAATTGCGGACATATATTGGAAATCAAAGCCGCTGCAATGGCGGACGGAACGTTTATTATCGGCTACACTATCGCAAGCGAGGATGACCTTGACTACAATTACGACAGTGAAGTTATGTATTCTGTTGTAAATTCAGAGGGCGCAGTATATTCGACAAAGCTTACAAACGACAACAATCCTGATGAAAGCCTGAACGTCGCAGTAGTAAAATATAATGAAAACCGGCAGGAAAAAGAAGCGTTTATTTTGGGCTGGTATACGGAAAAGCATGATTTTGTCGAGGATAACGGAACAGTAAAAGACGCGCTTCTTTCAAAGGACGTTAAGCTTATTTCGATCTCTTCAACGGGCGTGATCAGCGCGACGTTCCCTGAAAGCGCGGCGCAGCTCGGCGCAGACTCCATTTCCAAGAACTTCCGCTTCGCTTATACCGAAGGCGCGGATATCGGGGAACTTGCAATCGTCTGGTATGAGGATGCTAAAGATTCAGGCGAGCTTAATTTCGGCGCACATCATATCATTAAGACTGCGCTGTTATATCAGACGGCCGACGAATATATCGGCATAACCTCCGCGCATAAGGTTGTGGAATTGAATAATTATGTTCAGTTATCAAGCTTTAGCCCTATTTTCAAAAACAGCAAGCTCTCTTTTGCGGCTATCGTTGACGACTATGCGGCGGGCGCCGTCGCTCTTGCGGGAACTATTGATTTTGCCGATATAGTCTCCAAAACGGTTTTACGCAAAAACTATGAAACGCAGGAAGCCTATCAGCAGGCATTCGACGCGGAAGTCGCAAGGCTGCAGGTGGAATATAATCAGGAAAAACTCAATATTTTTGCGTCCTATAGCCGCTCGGATATTATTTTCGCGCAGTTCGATTTCACAGACGGGATTGAAGTTTTTGCTCCTGAGTTTAAAGCAAACCAGATAACGCGCGGATTCGGCCTGCCGATGACGTTCACGTTAAGGAATACGGGCGTTAACACGATCACAAAACTGGTTTTAACAATCGGGGAAGAGTCGGAAACTATTGAAAATCTGACTATTCTGCCAAACGCCTACTATGAATTTACTTACTATTTCGATTTAGCTCCGAACGCAATTGTCGAAAACGTCCAATACTCGTTATCCGCGTTCACGGAAAATCAGACGGAATTGACTTTTAGCGGAACGATAGTTCTTGATATGCCTGATATCGGCGTTAAGAATATAACGGTGATTGAAGCCGGCGAAGGAAAGAGAACGGTAAGCTACGAGCTTTACAATAATACCGATATCCCGCTTAGCGGCACAGGGAAAAAAGTTCATGTCGGGTTCTACGGAAAACCTGCCTGCGATAGCGACAGCTTACTCTTTAGCGAAGAGTTTACGGCAGAGGCCGGTTCTGTCAGCGAATTGATCGATGCGGGATCTTATACCGCTCAAAGCGTTATAGACGTAAATGAGCTTATCGCGATCCAGTATCCGGGTAATGCTGCTATTGAAATCCCTGTTTCCGGCTTACGCATTTATATCAAGGTATGGATCGAAGACGCAGGGTCGGTTTTAAAGGAACAGAACACCTCAAACAACGCCTCCTTCGGCATCATCAACAGCATGCAAAACTCGGGGTCGCTTGTGTCTGTTGTTTCCCAGTTAAAACATGAAACGAACGGCGACGTTACAGTAGACATTATTGCGACGAATAATTCACTCAATCAGCAAACGCTTCAGGCGATGAAGGTATCGTTGTATGACAACTCAAATAAGCTGATCTGCTCGCAGAACTTAGGCGGCGGAAGCGATATCACGCTTGAACCTGAAAAAATCTCAACCTACACAACTACGTTCAGCGCAGCAAGTCTTAATAGCAAAGTTGCGGTTAAGGCAGTCTTTGCTACGATGCAAAAGGGCTTTGTGGTAAGCTTCGACTTCGGCAGGTTTGCAACTGCAGGGCAGCAGCGTCTGTTCAGCACAAGCTCCAGAGATTTCGGCACAAAAGTTTACAGGAATGACCTGTCTGAGGATGAGAACGATGCATTGAACGAGGAAATCCCTACTCCTTATGTAATAGAAAACTACCAGTTTAACGGCTGGAAGGTCGTAGGCGGAGAAAATGACGGAATGCTCTGGGATATGTATGCCGAAGCCGTCACTTTAGATGAAATTCTGACGGACGTTGCAACCGGCGCTAATTATTTGTCGCTTGTGGCAGACTATTCCTTGATCCCCGCCGTTATCGGCATCCAGCCTGTTAAAATCCAAAAAGCTTACGACGGCACCGGCACGCTTACAGTTGCGGCAACTCATACGCTGCCTGTTACGTACCAGTGGTATAAGGCAAATTACCGGGATGTTGAAATAGACGTTTTAGATAACGACGGCAACCCGACCGGCGCAAAAGAAACTGTTACCGAAGAGGTTGAACCTACAAAGCTTGAGGGAAAAACTTCCGAAACGCTGGACAGAAAAAATGTCGCGGATAACGGGATTTATTTCTGCGTAGCAACAGTTACGGACGCGATATCTTCTCAAACGACTGTATCAAATTATGCTGAAGTTGACATTTCTAAAGTGGATATCAACGTTACCGTTTCCAATTTAACAATTAAATACGGTGAAACTCCTGTATTTGCCTTTACTGCAACAGGCTTTGTAAACGGAGAAACTGCCGCCACCGCAATCGACGAGTCAGGCGCGGCATATGTTTGCGCCGGAATCAATGCAAGCGCAACTCCTTATACTATCACTCTAAGCGGCCTTAAAAGCGACAACTACAATATCGCTTCCTGTACGTCCGGTAATCTGACGATAGAAAAGAGAACCGTTACGATAACAGCCAGAAACGTTTCAAGGAATTATGACGGAACAGCGTTTACAGACGGCAATTATACCGTTACCGGAGATGGGTTTATTGAAGGCGAAGGCGCAACTATTTCAGTTACGGGCACAATTAAATACGTAGGCTCAGCGACTAACACGGTATCATACACATTGAGCGACGGCACAAATTCAGACAACTATGATATCACTACGGTAAACGGATCGCTTACAATACTTCAGTCAAGCATTGCGCTCACATTGACCTCCGACAGCGACAGTAAAACCTACGACGGTACGGCGTTAACAAAATCGTCTTACTCTTTTTCCGGAACGCTAGCTAGCGGCGATGTTATTGAAATCACTTATACCGGCACTATCACAAACAGCGGTACGGCTGCTAACGCCTACACATACCGTATAATGAACGGCACGACAGACGTTACGGCAAACTATGTTATTACAAAGAACGTAGGCACTTTGACCATCAATAAGCGCGCAATAACAATTACGTCCGACAGCGACAGCAAAACCTATGACGGTACGGCGTTAACAAAATCGTCTTACTCTTTTTCCGGCACGCTGGCTGACGGCAACGAAATTGAGATCACTTATACGGGCACTATCACAAACAGCGGTACGGCTGACAACGCCTACACATACCGTATACTGAACGGCTCGACAGACGTTACGGAAAACTACTCGGTTACAAAGATCGCAGGTACTTTAACTATAAATAAGCGCGAGCTAACCATTACCTCCGACAGCGACAGCAAAATATACGATGCTGCGGCGTTAACAAAGGGCAGTTATGTTGTTACAAGCGGTACGCTCGCCGATAACCAAAATATTTTTGCGTCTTTTACGGGCACGATTACACAAGCGGGCAGCTGTGAAAACGCTTTCAGCGTTATTATCAAGAATTCCGGCGGCACAGACGTGTCGTCAAATTATACCGTTACCATTGTTTTCGGTACGTTAACTGTCGATAAACGCGATGTCACTATAACTACCGGCAGCACAAAAAGGACGTATAACGGCAGCGAATTAAAGAATGAATCGTTTGCTTTGACCGTCGGCACGTTAGCGTCGGATCATATTTTTGATCTAACTTTCTTGAACGGCATCACAGACCCGGGCGTTGTTTCGAATAGCGTAACGGCAAAAATTATGTCCGGCAGCATTGATGTGTCGCAAAACTATAATATTACTGTGATCGACGGCGTTTTAACGGTAACGCAGATAATTATAGCGGTAAAAGAAAACAGCTCTTCTGATATAATTATGGAATCGGCCGGCGGACTCGATCCGGATTATAAAATGCTTGCCCAAACGCTCGACAAAAAGGACTTTAGAAAGGTTAAGCTTTCGGAAGCAGTCGGAAGAAACAGAATTATCAAGCAAATCTATGAAATCGAGCTTTTTGACGGCAGCGCTCAGGTTCAGCCCGAAAATCAAATTACAATGCGCCTGAAAGTTAGTGAAAAGCTGCTTAAGAGCAAGCACCTTGAAGTTATTTTTATCGACGATAACGGCTTTGCCAAAAATATGAACGCTAAGCTTGTAGACGGTTATATGGTATTCACTACCGACCATCTCAGCGTATACGCAATAACAGATACAAACGTTCAGCCCTACGGATTTACCCTTATTATCCTCGGCGCAATACTCCTGATATTTGCAATACTGCTTGTTCCCGGCTATATTTATCAGAAAATGGCGGCGGCAGGCAAAAATGTGAACGGGTTTGGTTCAGTATGTATCAAAGTTCAACGCAATGTTATCAATGCCGGCGTTGTAACTGTAAAAGGCGTAAAATCTACGGCAAAATCAATATTCAAAAAGAAAACTCCGGTTGAAGGAGTAGAATTAATCGAACAAGGATCGGCGCCGTCTGCAACCGAAGCGGCAATAACTCCGGAAGCGGAATTTGCAATAACTCCGGCGGCAACCGAACCGGCAATGGCACCGGCGGCGGCGATTGAGCCTGCAAAGAGTGATGAAAAAACGTCACCGCCTGCAACCGAAGAGGCAATAACTCCGGCGGCGGAGCCTGCAAAGAGTGCTGAAAAAACGGACGGGCCTGCAAGGAAAAAAGAGAAAGCGGAAACTGTTGTTCCCAAGAAAGCAAAAGCTGAAACTTTCCCTGAAACTGCCGCAACAGTTGTTGCTAAAAACTCGACCCCGGAAGAAGTTGGCGCAAATTCTGCAGAAAATCCTTTAAACGGCGACATTGATTCCGCAAAAATAATAACAAAATACGTAAAGCCAAATAATTTTGTTATCAAGCTAGCAACTATAACAACTAAAGTCTTAAACGACCATTTCAACAGCGGCGATATTGTCAATCTTAAAACCTTAAAGGATAAAAAACTTATCCCCGCCGCCTCAAACAAACTAAAGGTTCTTGCCGGCGGCACGATAAGCAAGGCCTTAACGGTCGAAGCCGACGTTTATACCACCGGCGCGATCAATATGATCCTCCTGCCCGGCGGAAAAGTAGTCAGAATTATCACAAAGTAAAATCATTAAAGTAAAAAAACTGCTACCCCATAAAAAGCCGTATTCAGTGATAATTTCACGAATACGGCTTTTTTTAGAATAATAGAAACTATTTTTTAAGCCTTTTTCAGTGTATTTTGTGGCATTGCCAACTGGATTTTAGCCAGCGGCTTTCATTTCAATAAAAACCTGCAAATAAAAAATTTTTTCTATTGACACAGCAGGGTTTGTGTGTTATGATATTAGTAACTAAAGTTAACAATTAGAATAAAGGACTCTAAGCGCATGAACAAAAAGAAAATTAAGGTTGTCGTGATCGGGGCGGGCAGCACGTATACCCCTGAATTGGTCGATGGATTAATCTCCAAAAGCAGCCAACTGAATGTGGGCGAACTTGCGTTAATGGATATTGATTCAGAAAAGTTAGAGATCGTCGGAAAAATGATCGAGCGGATGTTAAGGCACGCCGGGCTAAGCTGGCCGGTTACATACTATAGCGATTATAACTGTGTGGCAGGGGCGGATTATGTGTTGACTCAAATTCGGGTCGGCAAGCTTGCAGCCAGAATAAATGATGAAAAGATCCCGTTGAAATATGGCTTAATCGGTCAGGAAACATGCGGGATAGGCGGATTTTTTAAAGCGCTGCGCACAATTCCCGTTATGTTTGAGATAGCAGGCAAAATTGAAAAGCTGGCGCCCAAAGCGGTTATGATAAATTTCACTAATCCTTCCGGTATTGTGGCGCATGCATTGCATTCTAAGAAAATCAAATCTATAGGCTTGTGCAATTGTCCTTTTGCTATGGAAAAGAGTATTAAAGACGCATTAAATCTCCCCATGGCAGAGATTGAATATGTCGGACTTAATCATTTATCGTGGATCACGGCGATCAGGGCGGACGGTAAAGATTATTTAGAGGATGCATTAGATATGGGGCTCAACAGCGCCGCTATGAAAAACATCCCCGCAAACGGCTTTAGCAGGGAAGTGCTGAATACCGTAAGGGGGATCCCTTCAACTTATTTGGAATACTATTACTTTAAGCAGGAAAAATATAAGAAGCTTTGCGCAGAGGTAAAGTCAAGAGGCGAGGTTTGCCGTGACATTGAGAGCGAACTGTTAGAGACATATAAAAATCCCGCCGTAGTAACAAAGCCGGAGGCACTTGAGCGGCGCGGCGGCGCATTTTATTCAACGGTTGCCATTGAACTATTGGACGCAATCGAAAATGACAGGAACACAAGGCACATTATCAATGTCGCTAACGGCGGCGCGTTGGATTTTATGGAAGCGGACGATATAGTCGAGGTTGCGGCCATTGTCGGAAAAAATAAAATAACGCCCGTTAAAATCAAAAATTTTGGTAACCGGCATGTGATCGATATGATGCGCGTGATGAAATCGTACGAAAAGGCCGCGGTCCGCGCTGCGATAAGCGGCGACAAACAGGATGCTTTAGCTGCGCTTTTAATAAATCCGCTTTGCGGAGACTATAACGCGGCGTTATCTTGTTATGATGAAATGTATGCATTGAATAAGCAATATTTAGAGCGGGGCGGCGAGTATGTATAAGTATGTATTAGGCGTAGACGGAGGAAATACAAAGACACATTATTTTCTGTACGGCTGCGATTGGAAATTTATCGACTATGTCAAAGCGGGAAGCTGCAGCCACGAGGCGTTAAGCGACGGCTTTGAAGGTAGCCGGCTTGAGATGGGCAGGCAAATCAATTTGTTGCTTTCACGTAACGGAATATCTGTAGCCGATATCGAATTTGCAGTTTTCGGACTGGCTGGCGCCGACTTTGACTATCAAAAGCAAAAGCTTAGCGAAATCATCAAGGGCTTTGGATTTAAGCGTTTTATTGTCGATAATGACGGATACCTTCCTTTAAAAGCGGGCAGTATGACCGGAACGGGCATTTGCAGCATCAACGGCACAGGTACGGTTACGGTAGGAATAAACGAGAACGGAGAAAGGTTCCAACTGGGCGGACTAGGTGAAATAAGCCGCGATATGGCTGGCGCAAATTATATAGCAGTCCGCGGAGCATCGCTGGTATATAGCCACCTGTTTCGCTGTGGTGAGCATACAATACTAAAAAATATGTTCTTTGATGCATTCAATTTACATCGTGAGAATTATGCTTTGGAAATCACAGAGCTTTTGCGCAACAAAAAAAATGTATTATCCATCAATCAGTTAATGGAAAAGGCTGAAAGCCTCGGTGATGTACCCGTGATGAATCTTATGCGGGAGATCGGCCGCGAGCTAGGCCTTACAGCGGCGGGCTGTGCGCAGATCCTTAATTTTAAATCAGAGATACAAATCATATTGGCAGGTTCTGTATGGAGCAAGGGCTCATTTAATTCTATGCGATCTGAGTTTGAAAAAACTGTTTCAGTTTTAGTCGATAAAAAGGTAGTTTTTACAAAACTCAATTTTCCGCCTGCATTGGGTGCCGTTTTGTGGGCGTTTGAAGAAATAGGGATCTCAGACAAATCTAAAGACGTTATCAATAAAAATAAGCTGGCTTTTTTAGAGCATGCCGAGATGCTGGCGATTTCGTAAAAAAGTGCTCATTTGTTGGTCATTTGTTGTTTTCAAGTTAATTGACTATATAACAAAAGTTTCCATATAAAAAAACCACTCGGTTGTTGTACTGGGTGGCTTTTTTATATTCTGTTTAATTTACTATAAAAAATCAGTCGGAAAGTTGGGAACGGTGCTTGATTTTATCCTGAATGATATCTTCTATTGACAATATCATGGCGCCTTCTTTTATTGCGGTGTCGGCAAGCCTGCTGTAACAGAATTTTACGGCGGGCTTTATTTTTGCAAACGAATCGCTTATGACGTTAATAAAACCATCGCCTAACTGGATAATTCTGCCTGCAATAATAACGAGATTGATATTAAGAAGAGAGGTCAGAGAAGCAAGGGAGCTGACTGCCTTTAAGGCGGTTTCATTGATCACCTCAATAGTCAAAGGATCTTTATCATAGAGAAAAGCTTGCTTGATATCGCTGAAATGCAAGCTTTTGTCTTTTTTTAATGATGAGCTTTGACCCGCCTCCAGCTGTGATTTTATGCGCCGTTTGATAGCGTTTATCGACACAACGCTGTCAAACAAGGTCGGTTCGCCGTTATCTGATATCGGATAAATTCCGATGTCTCCGGCTGTTCCTTCTTCTCCGTCCTCAAGATGGCCGTTCATGTAAAAGCCGCCCCCGGTACCGGCGTCAATGTAGAGCAGTATTGCGTATTTTATATCGTCGGTAATGTAGCCTTTGTGTTTTTCTCCCATTAGGTAGAGCTGAACGTCGTTTTTGACGATGATATTTGTTTTAAATTTTTCTGCTAAAAATTCCTTTAAATTGAAATCCGCGTGTATATCAAAGCGAGCCGACCAATATATTTTTCCGTTATGTTTGTTTGTTTCGCATGGTATAGCGGCACATAGCGACAATAACGGTAAATCACAAAAGCTGGGCTTTTTAAGCATTTCTTCCAGCATTCTGCACAAGTATAAAATGTCTTCGTATGAAATAACCTCAAATCCGGGGACTTTGATTTCCGATAATATATGCCCTGCAAAATTGCATACCTGAATTTTTACCTCGACTGTAGACAGATCTAGTACGGCTATAATGCCCAACTCTGCATTTACCTCATACGGAATAGGCTTAACGCCGGGCATATTGTGCCATGAATTATCTTTATCTTCTTTTACGGGCCGGATGAGGTTCAAGGTTTCTAATTCGGCGGTGATTTTTGAGGCTGCCGGTTTACTGATCTTAAAGTTGCGGGAAATGTCAACCCTTGACGCCGGCTGTTTTATTATGGCGTTCATTATGATCGACAGATTCATATCCCGCGTAACGGTCTGATTTTGGCCTTTTGTCTGCATCGAATTTCCTTTATCCGTCGTATATAAATTAACGCAAAAACTTTTTTATGAGTTAAGTTTACGGATAGTTTTTATTTAATTCTATTATACTATTATATATTAAATATTTAAATATTGAAAGTGTTTATCGTAAATAAAAAATTATTGCAGGTACATTTTTGCGTCATATATTGAGGCGGCAGTTCCGCTTTCCGTTTCGATAATAATGCGCACATATTGGACTGAAAATCCGCCTTTAACAGTAAAGGTGAGATTCTTCACTATTCTGTCTTGTGAAGTGAATTCAATTGCGTCGGATTTACCAACGACGCTCAGCGCAGGATTTACGACATTCGTTTGTCCGGAAAGATATTCGGCATATACTTTGCATTTGCCCGTGCCGCCGGTAATTTGCGCATCCACGTCTAAACTAAAGGTATATCCGTCATACTGCGCGCTTATTGTTTGGGCGGCTTTTCCGCCCGATGAAATATCGAGCCGGTTTTCAACTTTTGCGGCATTTTCTGTTACCCAGGAAGTAATATCCGCGCCCTTTGTATTTTTCACGGTAAGAGGCTGTGAAAAATTACCGTTGGTAATGTAATTATTTTGCGGAATAGGCGCGCTGCCTAAATCGGTGGCTGTTCCTCCGCTTCCTCCGCGCGCGCCTTCGGAAACAGGATCGTCATATTCGGTGATTTTTACCCAGTCTATATACATATAGGCGGTGTCGAAAAGCGGATCTCCGAGCCAGCTCACATCGTCGGGAAACCAGTTGCCGATCCAGAACGTCGCCTTGTATTCAGGCACCCAGTTTGTCGCGCGCCCGAATTCCTTCCCGTCCAAATACCAAATGACGGCGCGGTCGTTGTTTTTTTTGTCCGTGCGCCAATCAAAACAAAGTGTATGCCATTTGCCGTCGTTATAAGGGGAGAGCGATTTATTTTCAAGGTATTTTGAGTCTCTGCGCTGTTGCACCTGAGGCCATGTCCACGCATCACTGTAATATTGATAAGAGACTCCTAAAATATTGCGGTAATCTGCCCAAAGCGCGGTTTCGATATCGATTTCACTGTATTTATTTTGCAGATAGTCCTGAAAATTTCTTCCGCCGCCGCCGTTGTAATATGTCCATATAGTAGAGCATTGGCCTAAGCGGGGCACTACTTTCAGGCGGACCTCATATCTTCCGGGGCCGTAAGCCTGTTTTGTGATCAAGCATGAGCCTTGCCGCCGCCTGTTTTCAGTTTTAAAAAAATCGCCGTTAGATTGCAGCACCGCGACGCCTTTTGACGCTCCGAAAGCTTCTACATTAGCCGGATCAGTAGAATAAAAAACATTTTGCGAACTGGTTCCGTTATTATTTGCTCCCCACTTTTGATTAGAGACTTCCCAAACAGAGTTACTTATTCCTTTTGAAAAGTCCTCATAAAACTCATTCTTTACAGTAGGTTGTACGTTCCACACAGATTCAGGTTCTTTCACCGGCGGTTCCTCCGTTTCATTATTTTTTTTCTCTTTAACAGTCAATAAAAAGTTTTCACAGGAATAACCTTTCAGTGTCGCGCTGATTTTGATCACCGTATCAACCACGGCATCTGCCTTGCATGTCAGCAACCCGTCCGCAGTAATTTCGGCGGATCCGGAAATAACAGAAAAAATTGCGCCGTCCAGTAGCTCCCCGTCCTTGTCTTGGGCCGAAAACTGAAGCTGTTTGCCTTGTTCGATAGTTGTTGCTCCGCCGGCTGAACATATCAGCATGTCTTTATTTTCGCTGCCGGCACCTGTGCATCCGGTCATAAATGCGAAAAGCATCGCCAGTATCGCACAATAAACTTTTTTTCTATGCATTATGTACTTCCTTATTATTTAACAGTTAACTTTATTTACTACTATATCATTTAATACATAGAATGTCAATAAATGTTTCTCGCCATAAAACCTATTTTTTTTTAAAAAGAGAATATTAAAACTTTCATTTTAAAAAAAACATATAAAATTTTCATTAAGTCTATTGACAATTATGCATTTATAGGTTATAGTATAGTTAATTGTTAATAAAACTAACTATTAACTGTCAAATTAAAAAACTAAAAGCCGGACTGTTTGTTAAACATACTGAAAATACTAATTGAATATTGCATCATTATAGTATTGTGTAAATCAACAGAATAAGCAAAATTCATGCAATCCGGGATTATTAAGAGTGTATAGGGTGTGAGGAGGAATAATGAAGAGGATCAGTTTGTTTTTTTTGGCCGCATTATTTTGCTTTGGTGCAATTGGGTGCCAAGGCTCCGGTGGAATAAAAGCGCTTAAATTTAATCCGCAAGCATCTTATGAAAGCGGAACAGATTTTTCATTAGACGTTGCGGACTATTTTAAGAATGCCGAGGGCGCCGAGTTTTCCGCGGATAAGGGCGCAATAACGGACGGCGTGTTTACGCTGAAACTTGTTGAAACTGTGACTGTAAATATTACGGCGGCCAAAGACGGCAAAAGCGCGAAATTGACTTTTACGCTGAAAGTTACAACTAATACGTCGGCTGATATCGCTGCAAAGTCTTTTAGTCCGAACGCGTCCTACAGCGTGACTAGTGATTTTACTTTAAAAATGTCAGATTATTTTAAGAATGCCGACGGTGCGGTATATACGTCTACCAAGGGCACGATTTCCGACGATGTTTTAACGATAGCGTTAACTGAAACAGGATCATTGCCGGTATCGGTTACGGGAACAAAAAACGGAAAAAGCGCGGTTTTAAGCTTTACATTAAATGTTGAGGCTATTTGGAATAATGCGCCGAACGTTACAGGTACTTTTTATGAAGATTTCGCAACCGGCGTCGATACGACCCGCTGGGAAGTCAGTACCCAGCGTTGGGGTTCGGGCGTCGGTGCTAGCCCTAACAACGTGTTTTATTCCACAGACGCCGAGGTTGTTGCCGCGTCCGGAGCCGAATCCGGCGGAGTTTTGGCAATGCGCACCTATGGCGACTATCAAAAAGATTCGGCTAAACGCCGTCAAGGCTCATTACTGGTAACAAGAGATACTTTCGGCCCGGGGCTCTTTGAAGTTCGTATAAAAGTAGTGCCGAGAGTGGGACAATGTTCTGCAATGTGGACATATTGGAACGGCGGCGGTACTACTGCCGAAACCAACAGGTACAGTGAAATAGATATCGAAATGCCGATGGCCAGCGATTACCGCAAATGGGGCGGCACAACATATAAAAAGTTTGTTGATTGGACGTCGGTTGTCGAGCGCGGCACGGTCACGACCGAGAAGGAAGACGGCGTCAACGACGGGCAATGGCATGTATGGGCATTTGAATGGCGTACAGACGATACAAACGGCGATAACGCGGTGGTCTGGTACCTTGACGGTAAAAAGCAGTTTGAGATCCGTGATTACACTCCGACATATACGGCTTCGTTCTGGATCGGTAACTGGTTCCCTGAAGATCTCGGATGGGTAGGCGTTCCTAATTTTGAAGAGGCGTATATGTATTTAGACTGGGTACGCATCACAAAGTATGATGACCCTGTACAAACTGGGCTTGTCCGTAATACCACCCCCGGCGGCAGCGCGGTAGATCTTGGAAGCGATCCTCTTCCGGTAAATCAATACGTTGCAAATCCGGTCTTTAATCAAGTTGACAATAACACATATGTTGCCTGGGAAAAAACCGGGACGGTAACGGCAGGCGGAACCAAACCCGTTGTATTATCTCCCGAAGCTAAGCTTACGCAAATTATTTCGGCTCAATATCCCGGCTACTCTTTTGATCTTAAGGTGGATGCGCGCATTACAGCAGGCACAGGAAAGCTAAAAGCTTATGTTCAGTATATGTTCGGGCCGGTATCACGAGGGAAATCAGAAGAAATCCTTTTTGAGTCCGCAGCACTTTCGACCAAGACGTTAACATTTACGATCCCTAAAACTGTAAAGGCGACCGATATCAGGATTGTAATAGAAACTGAAACCGGTACAACGGCAGAAGTGAGCAAAGTGGAAATGTTTAAAAGGAACGCAGCATAATGAGAAAAATTTTAGCTTTTGTCTTAGCCGCCATTATGATACCGTTTTGTTTTTCAGGATGCGCCGGCGGCATAAAGTTAACTCTTGACAAATCTTCTGTAACGCTTACAAAAAAAGGCGGCACTATACAAATAAGCGCATTTTTGGGCGAAACCGATGTAACTTCGGAAGCTGAGTGGCAGTCGGATAAAACCGGCGTATGCACGGTATCGGCAGGATTGATCACCGCAGTAGCAAACGGTAAGGCAACAGTCAGCGCGAAAAAAGACGGTAAAACTGCAAAGGTCAACGTAACGGTCAGTATTTCGGGGCAGACGGATACGCTTGAGCTGGATAAAAACGAAGTAACGATTACTGAAAAGGACGGAAGCGTTACAGTCAGCGCATTTGCGGGCGGCTCAAAAGTAACGGACGCTGTCTGGACGTCGGATAACCCGTCTGTCTGCACCGTTCAAAATGGCGTTATAACTGCCAAAGAGTATGGATATACTATAGTCAATGCTGAAAAAGACGGACAAACCGATTCAGTTAAGGTCACTGTTCAGCGTTGGGCGGATGCGCCTGAAGTAAAAAATGTTTATTATGATAATTTCAGCCAATTTACCGGCGATACATGGCATTTTGTTAATTACGGGTGGGGGCAAAACGGAGTACTTGCATCAAACGCTATGTACAGCAGAAGCCCCGGCGTTTTAAATGCATATGACGCGTCCGGCGGAATAGTTGTGCTTCCCTCCTACGGCGATTATTATTCGGCGGCCAATAAGAGAGGGCAGGGTACTTGCCTTATCTCTTCCGACGCTTACGGTCCCGGCCTTTACGAGGTCCGGATGAAGGTGGTTCCCCGTTTCGGGCCTTGCTCGGCAATATGGCCTTATTATACAAACAGCGAGCAGGGCTGGAATACTGAAGCGGAACAGGAGTATACGGAAATCGATATTATCGAGGCTCCTGCCACAGGAAGAGGCTTCAACGGTTACGGCGGAGTTACATATACAAAATATTTTTACGAACAAAACGGATATACTACTCAAACCAACGCAAATTTAAAACGTACTTCAAAAGGCGTTTCAGTAACTGCGGAATCCCCCATCAACGACGGTGAATGGCATATTTATGCGGCCGAATGGCGTACCGACCCTAAGACAGGCAATAACGGAGTCGCTTACTATATGGACGGTAAAGAAGTTGCGTTTACCGAACTTACCCCCCAGTATTCGGCACAGCTCTGGATAGGCAATTGGTTCCCCAACAACGCAACTGACTGGCTCGGCATTGCCGATTTCGACGAGGCGTATATGTATGTGGACTGGGTGCGCATAACCGAAAACGAAGATCCGTTTATCTACCGAGAACCCGATTTGGGCGGATGTTTATCAGCCTCTACCGCAAAGCAGCTTGCGGGTAATCCGCTTCCTATAAACAATTATATTTCCAACGGCACATTTTCGGTTGCCGGTGCAAGCGACAGCGCAGCGCTCGGTTGGTCGTTAACTAACGCGGCCCGCTCCGGGAAATCAATAAAACTGCAAAGCGGAGGAAAGATGTCGCAGTTGGTTTCGGCGCAGTACGAAGGCTATACTTTCGACCTTTCGGTCACAGCTTCCGCAGGAGTCGGCGGC
This sequence comes from Eubacteriales bacterium, assembly GCA_031553855.1. Taxonomy (GTDB): domain Bacteria; phylum Bacillota; class Clostridia; order Christensenellales; family Pumilibacteraceae; genus RACS-047. The sequence continues at coordinate 149,573 of JAVBKW010000004.1, forward strand.
ACAGTCAAGGTTTATGCCGAATATTACCGTTTTAGCTACAGCGGCAGCAATGCAAACAAAACAAGCGTGATCAACGGCGGCGTAAAGGTGGGGCAATCTCAGACGATCGAATTCGATTCGGCAGCATCAACTACCAAAAATCTTGTTTTTACCGTTCAGGCGGATGAAGACATTACGCGGCCGGCAGGGGCGTTAAACGACGTCAATAACATCCGCATAGTGATCGAGTCAACCGGCTCTTCGGGAACAGTTACAAAAGCGCAAATGTTTTTGAAGAAAGATATGCTCGGATAAAGCTTAAAATTGTCTGCGATAAATTATTTAAGTAAGCCAATAAAATATAGATGCAAAATTAAATAAGGAGTAAGAAAATGAAGAAGATTTTAGGATTTGTGCTGGCGTTTGCAGTTTTTTGCAGCGTAGCGGCGGCACTGGGAGGCGGCGCGGGGGCGGCATATGCTGCGGCCGGCGACTATGCGCCCTCTAAGTTTGCGGCAGTAACCGCAAAGCCTTCTGACAACCCGACCAACAGGGATAATCTGTTAAGAGCGGGCGCGTATGCAGGCGCTGCCGGAAGCGCTACTGACCGTTTGTCAACGATGATCGGTACGGGCGTTCAGGAAACTACAGGATGGTATAATGAAACCCTCGGCTGGGCAAAATTTGCGTCAGGCGAAACAGGCGCCGGATCCAGTCAGATAAACATAGCGAAGCAAACAGGGTTGGCTGCGGGTTCAGTAGAAAATAATACGTCTACATATGCTAAGGTGCAGCTTACAAACGCCGTAGCTAATAATGTCGAAGAAAACATTATTAACTATAAATCTACCGGCGGCGACAGCCCGCTTAAGCTTGGAGGCATGGATACATGCATCTTGTATTTCGCTCTTTCTGTGAAAGTAGAGCAAACGACGTGGTTTGATATTACAATAGAAAATATAAACCCCGGAACGACGTTTTTTGATTTAGGCCGCAGGTTTAAAGTCGAAGCTGCAGACGGCTGGAAAGAGATTGGCAAAGACGCAAACGGCAACTACCTGCCTTTTAGGAAACCCGAAACTTTAGTAACAGGAAACGGTACGGTCCATGCGCGCAATTCCTCATCAAGAGACGCAGCGCATAACGCCAAAGAAGACGCGGGTAGCGTTGAATTCGCTATACCTGCCGGTGATTATTACCTCAGGATATATACATATACGACCGAAACGGGCAATCCCGCGCAAAGCGGCTTGACCGGCAGCGCGTCTTATAGTATGACAAACGCCTGGATGTGGAAAAAAGAATGGACGGCGCCTGTTAAGGTTACCGGCATAAACGCACGTTCACGTGCTTTCCTCAGTACTCAAAGCTCCTCCTACAATACTCTTTCTGTCGGTACTGTGAGCGTTACGCCGAACAGCGCAACGAATAAAGATCTTGTATGGGCTACCTCAGACCCTTCGATCGCAACCGTTTCAGCCGGTGTTATCACAGCGGTTGCTCCCGGCACATGTGACGTAACAATCACGGCGGCGGACGGAAGCGGCGTATCTCATACTATCGCCGTTACCGTTTATGATGACGATAAGGAAATTTATCTCACGCCCGACCAGTTAGATCCGATGACGAAAAGAGGCACAAACGTTATGATGGACGGTAATTTTACTGAAACAAACATTACCGGACGCAGTTATGTTCCGCCCGGATGGACATTTACGAATACTGCTGAAATAGGATCGTTTAGTGAATCGTTATTGGCAACATGGGAGCATGTTGACACAGAAGGTTTAACGGTTGCTACCCGCGCATTACGTATTACAAACAACGGAAATACAACAACTCCTTTATATGATTCGCTTACATTCTCAGGTTTACATGCAGTTTACGGCGTAGATGCAGACGACCATGTTTATTATTTCTCTACATGGGTCAAGGTGCAAAAAACAACGTGGTTCGACATTACTTTGGGATATTCTAATGCTGTTTACACAGGTGAACATTATGAAGGCCAAAAGTTCTATGACCTTGGACGTAAATTTAAGGTAACTCCGGAAATGGGCTGGACGGAAATCGGTAAAGACGGGGATGGCAACTATCTGCCTTTCCGTTCTAACGGCAACGGCACAGACCCCGGCAACAGCTCTTCTTCAAGTAAAGAAGCGACAAACGCAAAAGAATCTGTAGGCAACACGCTCATCAATTTACCCGGAGACCCCGCCAGCAATTCACTTGCTTGGGGCTGCATACGTATTTATGCTTATGGCTCGGCTGCAACAGGAATTGACGATAATGGTATAGGCTTCCCCAGCGGCGCAAACAGAACCGGATTTGTAACCGGCGACAGCTATGATATAACCGGCGTAAGCTTATGGGCTATGAACAGCGAACCTGAGTTTATACCCACTCCCGTCAGCTCTGTAACTTTAAATAAAACGACGCTTTCTCTTAAAGTCGATGCAAACGAAACGCTTGTGGCTGATGTCAAACCCGACGATGCTACCGACAAAGCGGTTTATTGGTCGTCTTCTGACAGTACGGTTGCAAGTGTTGATCAGAACGGTAAGGTAACGGCTAAAAAAGTGGGCACAGCGACAATCACTGTTGAGGCAAACGACGGAAGCGGTGAATTTGCAACATGCGTAGTTACAGTTACCGCAGCCGGGACTGATCCCGATCCCACAGACCCCGGTAAGGATAAGGGCGGATGTAAAGGTACCGCAGGCGCATCATCGGCAATTGCTGTAATGCTGTCTTTAACCGGAGCTATGTTTATTAAGCGTAAAAGAAAGTAATATGATATAATAATGTTTGCAGGGGACGTATCAAAAATATTTGTTCGCGTCCCCTGCAAATATTAAGTTTAAACCGATATAAAATAATTAAAGGAAATGATACATGCGTACTCATATTTTTGATAATGCGCGAAGTATCGGGAAGGATTTAATGAAAAAATTATTAAAAATAGTTTGTATGTCGCTTGCTTTTATCTTAATATTTTCAATGGCGGCTTGCGGCGGCGGCGGCCCCGTAATTCCTCCGCCCCCGCCTCCACCGGATACAGACCCCGGTGATATTCCGTCTGACGATTGGGAACTCATCCGTCAAAAGGAATCTTTCGCCGAAGGAAGTCAGCTGCGTATAAAATTTTTTGACGGCGGGTACGGGCGTGCGTGGATAGACGCCATGAAAGAAAAATTTGAGGAAGATTATCCTCAGGTTAAGATAACGCTGATCCCTTCAAAAAATGAGGCGGAGTTTACAACGCTGCTCAGCACTACGCTTGACGGTACTCCCGATGATATTTATATCTGTCATAATATTCCGTGGGAAAAATTAGCGACTCAAGGAAAAATTATGAATCTGGATAACGTATATGCCGCGCCTGTCTATAAAGTAGAAAAGGATGACGGAGAAGAGCGCATAATACGTTTTGAAAACCGTATTGTTTCTTCATCGTTAAACAGTGCAAAATTTTGGAATTCTGCTTTGCAAAAATACAGTTATTATAAAATCCCTCAGGTTCAGGGAATGGGCGGCTTAGCGTACAACAAGGCTTTGTTTGATAAGAACGGCTGGACGATTCCCACGACCTATGACGAGCTTATTTCTTTATGCGATACGATATCTAAATCAGGCGCGAAAAACGACAGCGGTGATACTGTTTATCCTTTTATCTGGAGTAATGCCGTTGCGTATATGTGGGACAGCGTTGTGTTTGACTGGTGGGTACAGCTTGCCGGTATGGCTGAATATAACCGATTTATGGCATTCGAGGATAAAAACGTCTTTAATCCTGAAGAATACCCTTACCTCAAACAAGCGTGGACGTACTGGTACGATATGCTGTGCGCGAATAAATCGTGGTCGCATCCTCAATCATTGGCGCTTGACCACTCACAGGCCAATATGTCCTTTGCAGCGGGGCAGGCAGCTATGATGCCCGCAACATGCTGGACGGCTAACGAGATCGGCTATGATATATTAGAAGAATTTGGTTGTGATATCGGTTTGATACCCACTCCTTTTGTGGAGGATGCTAAAACCGACGATGATGGCAACCCCATCCGTGTAGCATATGACCTTGCCGGCAAAGACTCCATAGTTCTTGCAACAAAGGCAAAAAATAAGGCGGTTGCAGTTGAATTTATGACATGGATGGCTGAAGTGGAAAACGCAAATCTGTTCCCTAAGCACACAAACGGATTGATGCTGGCAATGAACTACAACTATGACAAGCTTATTTCCGAATCCGAACTGACATGGGAAAAAGATATGTTTGCCATTATCAGGGACGCAAAACGCTTCACAGCATACAGCGCAAGTCCGATGGTATACGCGGCGGGCTCTCCGCTTTCGGCTTATCCTGAAGGTAATTACTACGGAGAGGCGTATGAACAGTACCCTATAGCAACCCGTAACCCTGATTATATCTTCAACAATGTATGGACAATGATCAACCGCGAGTGGGCAAATATGAGAACGGCCGTAGGTTTAAGTTAAAATTTTGAGACTTTTAGGACTTAAGAATGAATAATATGAAAAACAATTTAAGCGGTGCGGCAGATTCTTTACTGTCGCACCGCCGCAAGAGGCGCAAAACGGGATACATTATATTCGTCATAGTTGCGCTTTCTTATCCCGTTCTGCGTTTTTTAGTGGTGTGGGGCTATGTCAATATAAGCGCGGTCATATCGTCTTTTACGCGATACGATTATTTTTCAGATAAAAACATTTTTGTCGGTATTTTTCAATATAAAACTTTTATCCGCAAAGTTATTTTCGATGAGGGCACAAGAAAAATGCTGCTCAATTCGTTTATGTACTTTCCGGTCACATGTTTTATCTCGCTGCCCCTGTCTATTTTATTTTCATATTTTTTATTCAAAAAAATCCCGGGCGGAGCTATTTTCAGGGTAATTTTTTATCTGCCGTCCATTTTGCCGATCGCGGTACTTGCGATGTCGTTCAGGTTCGCATTCAGCCCGGACGGTTTTATCGATCCGATATTAAAAGCGATAGGAGTAAAGCCGCCGCTATGGCTCGGCAGCTCAACCTTGACGCCTATCATGATTTTTGTTTACTGCGTGTGGGCGGGCCTCGGATTTAATATCGTTCTTTTTTCGGGGGCTATGAGCCGGGTGCCCGGCGAGATCGCCGAATATTCAAGATTGGAGGGCGTCGGCTTTTTCCGCGAATTGATACAGATTATGGTGCCGCTGGTTTGGCCGACGATCGTCACAACATTTATACTTGGAATGTCGTCCGTTTTAACGGTATATCTGCAGCCGTTCTTTTTAATGGGTTCTAATTCGGCGCCAACATACGGGCGGACAATATCAATGGATATATTCAACAACTACTCAAATGAACAGCAAACGCCTTATTTGGCAGCGTTCGGCTTGACTTGCACGATATGTTTTGTGCCGTTTATCATGCTGGCAAGATGGTTTATGAACCGGTTCTTTCAAGAGGTTGCATATTGATGATGGAAATAACAAAAAAACAAATCAAAAAGCGAAGGCTTATAAAACCGAGTGCAAAGATAATAGCGTTGAAAACGATTATTTTTGTTATTTTCATTGTGTATGCCGTTACGTTAGTGTATCCGTTCGCTTGGATGGCGATCAACGCCTTAAAAACTAAATTCGAGTTTTTTAATAATAGTGTTTTCAGCTTACCGGTAAATGCGCAATGGTCAAATTTTTCCAATGCTTTATTTAAATTTAAAATTGTTGTAGGCTCAGGCGAAGCATCTAAAGAAGTAAATATGGTAGGTATGTTTGTTACCAGTATTCTTCTCACCATAGGCGCAACATTAGGCGAGATATTCTTCTCATCGCTTGCCGCTTATACTGTATGTTTTTATAAGTTCCCGCTTCGCCGCGTATTTTACGGCATCGTTATATTTACGCTTGTTGTGCCGCTTGTCGGCACTTTGCCCGCAATGTTTAAATTTATGAGCGACGTTAAGATACTTAATACGGTACCCGGTATTCTATTTTTATTTCTTAACGGGATGGGTTTCAACTTCTTATTATTGTACGGCAGCTTTAAAAATTTGTCGTGGAACTATGCCGAAGCCGCTTCGATAGACGGTGCCGGACACTTCAGAATATTCTTCCAAGTAATGTTGCCGTTGTCTATGCCGTTTATTACGGCAACCGCTATTATTACGGCGATAGGCTTTTGGAATAACTACGAAACTCCCGCAATATTCCTGCAAAAATTCCCGACTATTTCCGTCGGTATAAACAGCATTATGATCGAAGTGCAAAGATCAAGCGTAGACAGAAACAACTATCCGCTTATGTTTGCGAGTATGATCATTGCCGTAATCCCTATTATAATAGTTTTCGCTTGTTTCCAAAAGACGATCATGAAGAATATGGTTGCCGGTGGACTGAAAGGATGATGTTTGGGTAAAATATGAAAAAAATTATTGTTTTTCCTGCGCCTAAAATGCTGGTTTATGATAAAGGCTTCTTGGATGTTTCAAGCGGATTAAAGGTATACGGCAATCCTTTAGCATTAAAGGCAAAACGCAAGCTAAAGAGCGTTTTGCAGTATTGCCGCCGAAAAGAAAATGACGTTATGCCTGCGTTACGCTTTTCAATTGATTCCGGTATTGCTTCTCAAGGGTACCGGATCAATATTTTTTCCGATGCGGCAGAGATTATTCACAGCGATGAACGCGGCGCATATTACGGCGCTCTTACGTTTATTCAGATTGCCAGTCAGGCTGAAAATGCCTTGCCTTGCCTTAAAATAGACGATTGCCCGGATTTTGAAGACAGAGGGCTTATGCTCGATATAAGCCGTAATAAAGTGCCCACTCTTAAGACGCTTAAAAAGCTTGTCGACTATTTGTCGGAAATTAAAATCAATCAGCTGCAGCTTTATATCGAAGGGTTATCATTTTATTATAAAAGCTTCGATAAGTACTATGAGAACGGTAATGACTTTTTAACTGCTGAAGATATACGGGCATTGGATAAATACTGCTCGGACAGGTTTATAGAGCTTGTTCCGAATCAGAATAGCTTCGGCCATTTTGCCCAGTGGCTGCATAAGGACGAGCTAAAACATTTGGGCGAGTTGTCGGAAGCGTTTTTTTATGAGGGCGTAACAAAAATGCTCCCTTCTACGCTTAATCCATACGCTGAGGGAAGTATTGAACTTATTTCTAAGCTTTGCGAAGATTTATTACCGAACTTTACTTCCAAAAGATTCAATGTTTGCGGCGACGAACCGTTTGAACTGGGATTGGGCGCAAGTCGCGACGCTTGCGAAGAAAAAGGCAAGGGAAAGGTCTACATGGACTTTATGTATAAGGTCTTTGAGGTTGCCCGCAAACACAATAAAACTAAAATTATGCTTTTTGGCGACGTGCTGAAAAACCATCCCGAAACGATCGATGCGCTTCCCGACGATGTAATTGCGCTGGAATGGGGGTACAACGATAATAGCTTTAACGACGAGGTTTGCAAGCTGTATTCCGATCGGAATGTGGCGTTTTATGTATGCCCCGGCACAAGTATGTGGAATACGGTCGCGGGTAAAAGCGATTTTATGCTTGCTAACATCAAGGGTGCCGCACATTACGGCTCAAAGCATGGCGCGAAGGGATTACTTAATACAGATTGGGGCGACGGCGGAACATGTCAGCAATATGCTCTTACGCTTTTTCCCTACGGCGCAGGCGCGGCTTACAGTTGGAACGCAGCTGCCGAGCAAGACGAATTGCTCAGAAACTATCTCGATAAGTTTGCTTTCTTAGATAAAGAAGAAAATACGGCTAAACTCATTTATGACCTTGGAAATTACTATAAGCTTCCTGATTCGGACGACTGTAACGCAACAAAAATATTTAAAATGCTGTATGTCCAACAAACCGATAACCTCAATTTCGGCATCAATTTCGAGCCATTATTTATGATAAAGGATTATAAGCTCCTCACTTCAGCCGAATATTCAAGAACGGAGGCTTATCTGCGTGCTTTACTTGCCCGCGCAAAAGAATTATCGCCGGAGTGCGTGGACGGCGGTCTTGTAAAGGACGAAATTTTGTGGGCGATAAGTTACCTCATACACGGCTGCGTTTTAGGGCAGTTCAAAACTGATTTAAATATTCAGAAAGAAGAGACGTTATATGGACTGCGCTCCGACATAGCCGATCTCCTTGGCCGCTATAAACAAATATGGAAAAAGCGCAATAAAAAGAGCGCCATGCGGTGGAGCATATTGCGTATGCAGTCTCTGCTAAATAAATACGACGCTTTAATAAAAAATATTAATATTACATAATAAGTAAGATATACTAACTATTTACATAAAAGGCCCCCGGTTAGATGCCGGGGGATCTTTTTCGGTGCGACGAGTATGTCGCAAATCTAACGGGTGGAAGTCCCGGATGGAGGTACTCATAACCAACCATATAGTGAAACCCAAGCTGCACATCGTGAGGTGTGAGGTGAAGAAAGGGTGTAGCGAAATCTTGACCTGACGAAC
>JAVBKW010000005.1:0-84976 GCA_031553855.1 Eubacteriales bacterium
AAGCTTAGTAATTGGTTCTGCGGCGCATGTGAACGGTGTAGTAGCGCGAAATTACCCGTCACCATTTTCAAGGATTGGTAGAGGTCCGGCTGCAATAATTAAGCCTGATATAGTACATATGGGTGGAAATGTAAATCAAAAGATGGAACTTGTCGGAGTTAACTCTATTGGTGTGAATGGCGAGAAGGTAAAATCTTGCGGAACAAGCTTTTCTACGCCAAGAGCCACAGGAATGCTAGGAACATTGTCAAACAAAATAAATGGCGAATTTGATCCACTGCTTCTGAAGGCATTGTTAATTCATTCTGCACATTATCCCACAAATATTGAATTGGATGCAGCTGAAAAGGTCAAGGAAATGGGGTATGGTATACCAAGAAATGTTTCGGATATTTTGAATAATGCAAATAATGAGATAACATTAATATTGAACGATACGATAGAGAAAGGTAAATATATTGATATTTTTGATTTTCCAATGCCGACCTGTCTTATTAAGGATGGTTTTTTTACTGGTGAAATCATAATTACATTAGTAAGTAATCCTATAATTGATTCGACGCAAGGCGGAGAATACTGCCAGTCTCAAATCGATTTATATCTCGGTACATATGATAACTTAAAAAATAGACACATAGAAGATTCAAATATGTTAAAAAATCCGATTGGTAGGGATGGTTCTCAAAATATATTAAATAAAACGCAGTATTCGCGAAGGGCTATACGAAAAAATGCGAAATCAGCGTTAACAGAACGGAATTTAATAAATAATAATGATAAGTTTTATCCGGTGAAAAAATATGCTGTTGATTTATCTGAAATGACTGAGACTAATAAGAAAAAGTATTTAACATCTGATAAAAAATGGTATTTAAAAATAGATGGCCTTTATCGTGAAAATAGCGAATTGACAGCGATTGATGATGGGGTTATACTTAACCAAGATTTTTGTTTAATGATAACACTAAGGGATTCGTCTAATGTGGCCAATGTTTATGATGGAACGGTGCAAAAGTTGAATCAATTCAACTTTGTGCATAACGCTATCGAAATACGCACAAACATTCGTATTAACAATTAAAATTCAAGAATAATTAACAAAGTATTGATTTCATATTTAAGAGCAATTACATAATTGCGTGGGAGAAACTAAATGATAGATTTTAGCAAATTGAGTAATTCGAGAACAAATATACACATTGAACCGCGCGATATATTCATGTCATTACCATCAAAAGATAAAATGTATGAATATCCGCGCGATGTTCAAAGTGAAGTTTGGAAGCAGTGGTTTGAACATCGAGATAATAAGAATAATATCATTAAAATGAATACTGGTAGTGGAAAAACAGTTGTTGCCTTAGTGATTTTAAAAAGTTGTTTAAATGAGGGTAAAGGTCCTGCAGTGTATGTAGTCCCCGATGATTTTCTTGTTAAACAAGTCCAGCATCAGGCAGAAAAATTGGGCATATTGACAACTAGAGATGAAAACGATTATTCGTTCATTCGAAAAGAAGCAATTTTAGTTATCAATGTTCAGAAGTTGATTAACGGGAAGAGTGTTTTTGGTATGCGTGAACAGAGCAACGTTAAAATAGGTAGCATTGTTATTGATGATGTTCATGCGTGTATGGCATCAATTGAAACGCAATATACGGTTGATATTCCCGCAGATGATGAAATATATAAAGAACTGATCGATATATTTTCAGAGGCAATGAAAAGGCAATCTGAAGAAAAATATTATGATATTGTAGAATCATGTATGCAATATCAAAGCATGGTGTTGCCTTTTTGGGATTGGCAAGAAAAAGCTCAGCAAGTCTATAAGATCATAAGCGCTCATAAAGAAAAAAAATTTGTGATGTTTAATTTCCCATTAATTAAAGATTGTTTAAATTTGTGCAATTGCGTAATTTCGGCAGAGAAAATTGAAATTACGCCTAAAAGCATTCCTATTCATAAGATATCAAGTTTCCAGCAGGCAGAAAGACGAGTGTTTTTGAGCGCAACTCTTGCGGATGATAGTATTTTTGTATCGGCATTAGGACTTCAACCAGAAGGCATAAACAATATCATTTCTCCTGAAAAAGCTAATGATATAGGCGATAGGTTAATTATATTTCCGCAGGTAATGAATAAGCAAGTTAAATTTGATGCAATCAAGCGAAAACTGAACGAATTGTCAGAGTTCCATAATATTGTAGTTATCGTTCCATCTTATTATCGTGCTAAGCGATGGGAAGATGTTGCCAATCAAATCTTAAACTATTCCAATATTGAGGAAGGCGTTGCGATTTTGAAAAAAGCACATGTCGGGCTTACTGTACTAATCAATAAATATGATGGTGTAGATTTGCCAAATGATGCTTGTCGAATATTGGTTATTGATGGCCTTCCTAACATGAGAAGTGAATACGACGTTTTTAAACAAAATGTTAATCCAACTAGTGAGCAAATTCTTTGTGAACAAATTCAAAAAATAGAACAGGGTATGGGGCGAGGCGTTCGTTCAAATAGCGATTATTGTGTTGTTGCATTATTGGGAGAGGGCTTAGCAAATTTGATTTATGGTTTTGATGGCTATAAATATTTTAGCGACGCGACAAAAAAGCAAATCGAAATATCAGAGCAGTTATGGAAACAGATGCAAGATCCAGATGTGGATGAGATTTTTTCTTTAACAGAATATTCTTTAAAACGTAATATTGAATGGGTAACTATCAGTAAAGATAACTTATCTATGGTAAAATACTCGAGAGAACCCAATATTAACCCAATAGAATGCGCCTTGCGGAAGGCATTTGATTTTGCAGAATCACGTTGCTTTCAGGATGCTGTCGATGTTTTGACTGTGGAAAAAAATAAAGCAGAAAATAGTGAATTAAGAGGATTTTTAAAGCAAATTATTGCCGAATATGTAAATCTTTATAATCCAGAAGAAGCCCAACAAATATTATTGTCAGCCATAAAAGACAATAAAAAAGTTATTAAACCATTGCAGGGCATACAATTTGAAAAAATGACTAGCAAGGCTGGCGGACAAGCGCAGACTATTATCGACTATGTTATGTCAAAGAATCTTTCTCCTAATCAATTTATTTTAAGGCTTAATTCAATATTAGAGGAACTAGATTTTGAGCCAGATAGTGCTAAGAGATTTGAGGCAGCTATACAAGAAGTTTCACCTTTCATCGGGATAGTATCTAGCCGGCCCGAAAATGAATATGGAAAAGGGCCTGATAATTTTTGGATATTAGATAGTGAGAATTATCTTGTAATTGAATGTAAAAACGGTACGATTACCGAGATGATAAACAAACATGACTGTAATCAGCTAAATGGATCAATCAATTGGTTTGTAACACAATATAAAGGGGTGCAAGGAACTTGTCATCCGATCATGATACATAATAGTGATATTTTTGAAAATGCCTGCTCGCCAAATTTGAAGATAAGAATAATGACGCCTACACTACTTAAAAAATTTAAAGAAAATATAAGGCAGTTTGCAATGAATGCAGTAAAACCGGAAAATTACAACAATGTTATACAGTTAACTACTTTATTGCAACAATTTAAACTGATAGGTGTAGAAATAGTAAAAAACTATACAAATGACTTTTCTATTAAGAGGTAAATTAGATTGTTGTATATTGATGAAATAAAAATTGACGAAATGATTATGAAAATCTACACGGCAAAATTACAAATAAGAGGATGATTGATGGATAATTCAATATATTTTCATGAAGATGATTATTGTATGATAGAAGTTCTTCCGTCAGACAATTATGATTTTTGCTGTAATCAGGCAGGGCAGGCAACTGAATTCAGTGAACAGCATAAAGCTGAAAACGGAATTGGATGGACGGATGTGTATATGGTTGAATCCGCGCCTAAGCAGCTTGTGGAGTACAAGATTTCTGAAGATCAACTAGATAAGGTATTATCCTCTAGTTTTCAAAAATGCAAAGAAATATATTCTGGGTATAGTAGTTATAGGGAAATTTGCAAAGACACATTTGCTTACGTATCCGGAAACATCAGATTGTTTTATGAAATTGAAAACAATGTTGTCGCAAAAATTTGGCTGAATTTAGATGTCTATGAAGAAAAGGATAAAATAAAAGCGGCCTTGCTTTTAGAAAAAATAGCCGATTTAGGCGATTTAATAATTGCTGACTGGTATTTTCATCATGTAGTGAAGTTAAAAAATGCAGATAGCACGGCGAAATATATACATGCCAAATTCCTTAATTATTTAATTTTCAGTAGCCAAGGAAAGAGCCTTTTAACTTCTCCCATTAAAAGTTCTGAAGCAATAATATTTTTGAGAAATTCCGATATTATAAATGTAATGCGTGAAGGAATTAAATATAAAACGCTTAGCGGTGATTGCCAGATTGTTTTTGAACAATGCGCTAAGCAATATATGAATAGCAATAATATTAAAGAAATGCGTAAGTGTATCGGCGAAAGGGATATTTGCTCAAATCCGCCATATATAGAATTTTCTACCCCATATGTAAAAACCCGATTACTATTCATTAACACAGTAAAGGGGCCGTTTAAGAAAATCAGAAATAATTCTAAAAAGCAATTTTCAGACATTCAAAGAAAAATAAACGAAGCCGGTTTTTCAACGCTTGATTTATCTTAACAGTAGAAGAATTAAGGACTTATTAGGAAGTAAAAAAATGCTATTAAAAATAACTTATACAGGAAATAGCGCCACAGATTTAGGATATCTGTTGCACAAAAATCCCAATAGGACGCAGGCGTTTGAAATGTCTTTCGGTAAGGCGTATGTTTTTTATCCTGAAGCGACGGATACGAAAACTACGGCGGCATTGCTATTGGATATCAATCCTATAGATTTAGCGAGGGGCAAGCTGGGCAGCCGCGACGGCGGCTTGTTTGACTATGTCAACGACAGGCCGTATGTTTCGTCATCTTTCATGAGTACGGCGATAAGCAAAGTCTATAATACCGCTATGTCCGGCAAATGTGAAAAACGGCCGGAGCTTTCAGAGCAAAAGCTTGATTTGGAAGCCGAAGTAATCATGATGCCGTGTTCCGGGAGCAAGGAACTAATTGAAAAGATTTTTGTGCCGCTTGGGTATGCCGTGGAATATTCAACCCATATCCTGGATGATAAGTTTAAAGATTGGGGCGACAGCCATTATGTAAATTTAAAGATTAAAGGCAATGTTCGCCTTTGCGAATTGTTGAATCACTTGTATGTTCTGATTCCTGTTTTCGATAACCGAAAACATTATTGGGTTGCAAATGAAGAAGTTGAAAAGCTGATCAGCCACGGCGAGGGCTGGCTAAATTCGCATCCGGAAAAGAATGTAATCGCAGCTCGGTATCTTAATCGCAAACGCTCACTTATCAATAATGCACTAGAAAAGCTTGTCGAGGAAGACGCGGTGTCGGCGGACGACTCGGATGCGGAAGAAGCAAAACCTGAGAAAAATGAGCCTAAAATCCGGTTGAACGACCAGCGTCTGAAAACCGTTGCAAATACCGTAATTGAAAACGGCGCAAAAACTGTAATTGATATCGGTTGCGGCGAAGGCAAGCTGATAGCGCGGCTTATCAATAACAAACAAATAACCAAAATAACAGGCGTTGATGTTTCCATACAGACGTTGGAGCGGGCAAATTCAAACCTGCGCTTAGAGCGTATGCCGGAAAAAACAAAAGAAAAGCTGCAATTACTGCAGGGTTCATTGACATATAAAGATAAACGGTTTGCCGGGTATGATGCGGCGTGTGTGGTCGAGGTCATGGAGCATTTGGATATATCGCGTCTTACCGCGTTTGAGCGCGTATTATTCGAGTTTGCCGCGCCGCCGCTCATTGTGTTAACAACGCCGAATGCGGAATATAACATAAATTATGAGCGTATGCAGCCCGATAGCTTAAGGCATTCCGATCACCGCTTTGAGTGGACACGGAAACAATTTCAAGATTGGGCGAACGGGATATGCAAGCGTTTTGGATATTCGGTAGAGTTTTCGGATATTGGCGAGCAAGATGAAAGCCACGGCGCGCCGACGCAGATGGGAGTATTTAAGAAATGAGGATAGAGATACCTGAATTTTGCCTTGTGGCATTGATAGGCGCGAGTTCCAGCGGTAAGTCGACTTTTGCACAAAAGCATTTTAAGCCTACCGAAGTGCTGTCCTCGGATTATTTCCGCGGGCTTATCAGCGATGACGAAAATAGCCAGGAAAGCACAGCGGACGCATTCGACTCGCTGTATTATATCGCCGACATGCGCCTGAAAAACATGAAGCTGACGGTTATTGACGCGACTAATATCCAAAGCAATGCGCGGAAAAAAGTCGTAGAATGCGTAAGAGGTCAGGACTGTCATGCGGCGGCAATTGTTTTCAATATGCCGGAAAGCGTTTTGAAAGCACGCAACAAGCAGCGCTCTGACCGAAACCTTGCCGACCGCGTAATCGCGCGGCATATGATGGAATTAAGGCAATCTTTAAAGTTTCTTAAAAAAGAAGGTTTCCGGTTTATCTATGTGCTGAACAGCCCTGAGGAAGTGGAGCAAGTTGAAATTGTTCGCACAAAGCTTTGGAACGATAAAAAAGATATGCACGGGCTGTTTGATATCGTCGGCGACGTTCACGGCTGTTATGACGAGCTTAGTGAACTGCTCCAATCTTTAGGATATATCAAAGACGGCGAAAGGTATTCGCATCCGGAAGGCAGAAAAGCTGTTTTCTTAGGCGATCTTTGCGACCGCGGCCCAAAGAACGCCGAAGTCTTAAAACTAGTAATGGCAATGACTGAATCCGGCGACGCATTATGCGTGCTCGGCAACCATGACGCCAAGCTTAATAAATATCTCGGTGGTAAAGATGTGCAGCTTTCGCATGGGCTTAATATGACTGTTGAGGAAATCAACGCACAGCCGTCGGAGTTTAAGGAAAAGATCGCTAAATTTGTTGACGGACTTAGAAGCCACTATGTTTTTGATAATGGAAGGCTGGTTGTTGCCCATGCTGGTATCAAGGAGCAATACCAAGGCAGGGGATCCAGCCGCATTCGCGATTTCTGCATATACGGAGAAACAACAGGCGAGTCCGACGAATACGGTCTGCCTGTGCGCCTCAATTGGGCGGCGGAATATAGGGGAAGGGCAACTGTTGTATATGGGCATACGCCCAATATGGAGCCGCAAATACTCAACAATACCTATAACATAGATACCGGCTGCGTATTCGGCGGCAGGCTTTCCGCGTTCCGTTATCCGGAAAGACAAATCGTATCGGTGCCCGCGAAACAAACATATTATGAATCCGCGAAACCGCTTGTTCCGAAATTTGACGCAGTGGCAGAAAAAGACGATATGCTGTCATACGAAGACGTTAGCGGCAAGATGTTTATCAATACGGAGCTGACGTCGGCGATCACGATCAACGAGGAGAATTCTACGGCGGCGCTTGAAATCATGAGCAGGTTTGCCGCAGATCCGCATTGGCTGATTTATCTGCCGCCCACAATGTCACCCTGCGAAACGAGCAGTAAGGACGGATATCTGGAATTTCCGGAGGAAGCATTCGCATATTTTCGGGATAATAAGATAGACAAAGTGGTTTGTGAAAAAAAGCACATGGGCTCGCGTGCCGTAGTCATCGTAGCAAAAGACGCGAAAGCGGCAAAAAAGCGTTTTGGGGTAAGTGACGGCAAGCAGGGCATCATTTATACACGTACCGGAAGGCACTTTTTTGATGATAGCGTTTTGGAAGATAAAATCATTAAGAAATTTTCAAAGGTGCTGACAGAGTCCGGTTTTTGGAACGATTTCAAAACAGATTGGGTTGCATTCGACATTGAACTTATGCCATGGTCTGTTAAAGCGCAAGGGCTACTGGAGAAGCAATACGCGCCGGTAGGCCGCGCGGGTAAAGAAGCATTAAAAGCGGCAATTGAAGCGCTTGAGCCCGCGGCTAAGCGTGAAAATCAAGCAACAGAAGTCAGCGCAATAACATCCGGAAAGAATGTGGATTTAAATGAGGTATTGATATCCTATCAAGAAAAAGCCGATGCAATAGATAAATATATCGATGCGTACCGCGAGTATTGCTGGCCCGTCAAAAGTCTGAAAGACATTAGGATTGCGCCCTTTCATATCCTTGCTACAGAAGGTGCACTGCATACAGATAAAGACCATATATGGCATATGGAATCAATAAAAAAATATTGTATCCACGATGCGATATTTATGGCGACCGATTATATTGTAGTTGACGTCAACGACGCGCAAAGTGTAAACGCAGGAGTAGAATGGTGGATGAGCCTTACCAACAGCGGCGGCGAAGGCATGGTAGTCAAGCCTTTTAACTACATCGCAAAGGACGGCGGTAAGCTTTTGCAGCCCGCCGTTAAGTGCCGTGGCAGGGAATATCTCCGAATTATATACGGTCCGGAATACACTTTGCCCCAGCATATGGAACGATTGAAGAAACGTGCTCTAAGTCGTAAACGCAGCCTTGCCTTACGTGAATTCTCTCTGGGCGTAGAATCCTTAAAACGATTTGTGGATGGCGAGCCTCTTTACCGCGTCCATCAATGCGTTTTCGGCGTATTGGCATTAGAAAGCGAACCCGTCGATCCGAGATTGTGATATAAACTATTTATATCATCTTGTCATGAACTATTCAGAAATTTTTTGTATCTCTTTACGGATTATATAGACTCCTTTTGTACATTTTTTTAAAAGGAGTCTAACCAATGAAAAATTTGACAACCGTACAAGAATATAAGCCAAGAGTAGTATTGCTTTATCGAGCATCGACAAAAAAGCAGACCGACGTTGAAAATGATATCCCACTGCAGCGAAATATCTTGCGGCCGTGGGCAGATTTGCAAGGCAAGTTTGTTCGCGAATTTGTCGAAGGTGGAATTTCCGGGTTTAAGATATCTGCATCCAAGCGTGATTCAATTATTGAAATTAAAGCAATGGCGGACCGACAGGAGTTTGATGTTTTAGGTATATACATGTCAGACCGATTGGGGCGTATCGCAGATGAGACACCGCTAATAGTTTCGTATCTTAATTCTCATGGAATAAAAGTCATCTCTTTTTGCGAAGGTGAAATTTCGTCAAAAACCCATACGGATAAATTATTGACATATATTCGATATTGGCAGGCGGAGGGAGAAAGCTTGAAGACATCAAGGCGAGTAACTGATGCAGGTGAAGAAAAAGTGCGTCAAGGCAAATGGCGTGCCGGTAATCCACCGTATGGCTATAAGACAGTCAGTAATGGAACACTTAATTTTAAAGGCAGACCAATATTGGATGTTGTGATAGATCCTGAAACTTCTGCAATTGTAAAAGAAATTTTTAGGCTATATAAGGAGCATTATGGAATTAAAGGCATAGCGAAATATCTCAATGATAGAAATATACTAGCGTATAAGAGGGGAATGTGGGCTCATAGACAAATTTTAAATATTCTTAAAAATAAATTATATATCGGAATATATGAGTTAGGTAAAACATCAGAGGTGCGCATGAGATCACCGATAATGGAGCATTTGCGTATTGTTTCAGAACAGGTTTTTTTTGAAGTGCAGGAATTATTAGAGAAAAATTCAAACTGTCGGGCTGGTCAAAGACCTACAATCCGAGGGTCAAGACTGTTAACAGGTTTGCTTTTTTGTGAGTGCGGAAGAAAATTTACAAGTCAAACGTACAGGTGTTCAAAGCAAAGGATGAGCGGGAAAATATGGCATTATGAGCAATCGGTTTATCGTTGCGGCGCATATAGATTTCCCAAAGAAGGGCAATGCAACAAAAAGCCATATAATGCTGAAAGGCTTGAAAACCTAATAACTGATGACGCAAAAAAATTTATATCAGAACTGGATATTGCTTCATTAATGTATTCTCAAAAGGAAATATTACACGATCAAGAGCGTATAAAGAATGAACAGCTGAACAAAATTGTTCAAAAAAAAGCTCAAAAAGAAAAAGATCTATATGAATTAAAAGAAAAAATATGTCAAATAATTTTAGGCAAGATGCGATTTTCTGAAGAGCTTCTTTCAGAACTGATTGAGATGAAGCAAGCTGAACTCAATGATTTATGCGTAAAACATGAAGAGACACAAATCGCGGTCAGCGAACTTACATCGGCACTTGCAAAACACAGTGTTTTTACTGATGGATTTGAAAGTTGGATAGATCGTTTTGATATGCAAGACACAATGGGAAAAAAGACTATGCTTATTAATATTATTGACAAAATTGTGGTCATGGATGATAATATTACTATTGCGTACAAGATCAATCTGACTAATTTATGCGACGCTGAGATACTAATGCCATTGGAACAGAGGGGTGAGCGTGGGAAAATCCAAATTATAATATGACACGCGCTATCGTAAGCCGTTGTTCGCTATTCGAGTTTAAAAAGGTTGATGTAATTGATATAAAGAAAGCCCTGCAAAGAGCAGTTATAGCAGATAACGGTCTAAAACATTTTAACATAAAAATTGACGATGACGCATTGACTTATTTTGCGACAGCTTGCGGCGGTGACGTTAGAAGCGCTTTAAACGGATTGGAAGTCGGTGCATTAACTACCAGCATAAATGTAAACGGTGAAACAATTATTACAAAAGAAATAGCCGTAGAGTGCTTGCAGAAAAAGGCATTGAGCCTCGATGAAGATGTCTTTTACCATATCTTAAGTGCCTTTTGCAAAAGCCTTAGAGGCAGCGACGCGACAGCGGCCCTGTATTATGCTAATAGATTAATTGAGTCTGGGGCAGAAAGCCAGCTTTTGGCAAGACGCACAATCTGTCATGCCGCGGAAGATTGTCGATATGACTCGGGGGCATTGACAGTTGCCTGCAATGCGTTATACGCAATAGATCACCTTGGCATGCCAGAGGGCAACTTAGCATTATCCCAAGCAATAGTTTTTGTATGCAACGCCCCCAAAGATAACAGCGTTTCTGCTGCTATGGGTATGGCAATCGATGATGCGCAGAATCATCCCGACGATAATATACCAGAATACTTAAAAAATCACACAGAAGCAAGTAAAAATTATAAGTATCCTCACAATTATCCCGGCGGGTGGGTAGAGCAGCAATATTTGCCTGATTCGTTGAAAGATAGGGATTATTTTAAAAAAAATAAAAAGTAGTTTTCGCCTTTTTGATTTATAAAAGCGATTAGAGGTAGTAATAATGTTGTGGCATCAAGAAAGTTATTTGAATGATATTATTAATGGTACTGTAAGACTTTTTGATGGTACATATCATCACTTTGTTATAGCAGGAAGAAAGTTTCGAGTTTTTAAATCTGAGTCTGGCAAAGAAGAAAATTTTACTTTTGATAATATTGAAAAAGCTGAAAAGACAATATTTGCAACATTTGCAGGTGAACAAATCGCCATTCCTATTAATGTATCTGATAAAAAAATGCATTTGTAGGAACTTATCATAATATTAATTTTTTAGTTAGTCGTAGTTATGGAGTAAAACTTTTTGACTACTCTTTTTTTAATAGATTAGACTTTTATGGTGGTGTCACTAACGAATTAGTAGACGCTAAGTTTAGAACGTCAGGTAATTATGTAAACATATCGGAAGATGTTAAAAGAGTTTTCATGAACGGGATTCAACTTAATGAATTTGAGACAAGCATAAATAAAAATAAATGCAAAGTAAAGATAGAGTACATAAACCATGAGAAATATAGTTTTGAAAGTCTGGACATGAATCGTATATCATTTATATTCCAGGAAGACATAGCAATCGATCTTTTAGATTATTATTTGAAAACTATAAAAAATATTTTTACTTTCTTTTTTGTTACTCAGGAAATAAAATACGAAGGGATATTAGTTTCTAATAAAGCGGGTATGTTCGCCCAATATATTTGTGATGAAATAATACCTGAGAAATGCATGGCAAACAAATGGCTAGTCCGCTTATTGTTTCATATCTTAATGTACGTGGAATAAAAGTCATTTCTTATAGTGAAGGTGAAATTTCTTCAAAAACTCATACGGATAAATTGCTGACATATATTCGTTATTGGCAGGCGGAGGGAGAAAGTCTAAAGACATCGAAACGTGTAACTGATGCCGGCGAAGAAAACGTGCGACAGGGCAAATGGCGTGCCGGTAATCCGCCGTATGGTTATAAGACAGTCAGTAACGGAACACTTAATTTTAAAGGCAGGCCAATATTGGATGTTGAGATAGATACTGAAGCTGCTGAAGTAGTAAAAGATATTTTTAAATTATATAAAGAACATTACGGTATAAAAGGTATAGCAAAATATCTCAACGATAAAAAAAATCCGGCTTGCAAGGGCGGAATGTGGGCACACAGACAAATCTTAAATATTCTTAAAAACAAATTATATATCGGAATATATGAGTTAGGCAAAACAACTAAGGTGCGCATGACATCACCAGTTATGGAGCATTTGTGTATTCTTCCAGAACAGGATTTTTATGAGGTCCAGGAATTATTAGAGAAAAATTCAAACTGCCGTGCAGGTCAAAGACCTACAATCCGAGGTTCAAGACTGTTAACAGGTTTGCTTTTTTGTGAGTGCGGAAGAAAATTTACAAGCCAAACGTACAAATGTTCAAAGCAAAGGATGAGCGGGAAAATATGGCATTATGAGCGATCGGTTTATCGTTGCAATGCGTATAGATTTCCCAAAGAAGGACAATGCAAGGCAAAACCTAATAATGCTGAAAGGCTTGAATATCTTATATCTGATGACGTAAAAAAATTTATATCAGAACCGGATATACTCACATTAATGTATGGCTCAAAAGAAAATACTGCATGATCAAGAGCATATAAAGAATGAACAGTTGAATATTATTGACAAAATTGTAATTATGAAAGATAATATTACTGTTGCGTACAAGATCAATTTGACTCATCTATGCGACGCTGAGATACTAATACCATTGGAACAGAGGGGTGCACAATCGAGGATTGCTGCAGTTCGTCTGCGTTAAACACAGCCTGCAACGCCTTATTTGCATTAAATAATCTCGGAATGCCTGAGGGTAACATAATCTTATCACAAGCCATAATCGAAGTTTGCGAGGCTCCAAAAACTAACAGGGTAGTAGTTGCAATGGGTCAAGCTCAAGACGACGCCCAAAATCACTCCGACGACAACATTCCCGAATACTTAAAAAACCACACCGAAGCAAGCAAAACTTATAAATACCCTCACGATTATCCCGGCGGAGTAGTCGAGCAGCAATACTTGCCGGATTCATTGAAAGATCGGGATTATTTTAAAAAATAGTTGTATATTATCAAAGTTGAAATTTGTTATATGCATTTTGTGAAATAAAAGCTTAGTTTTGCTTGTAGAAAATTATTTCGCCGTAAACCTCAAAATCTGCACCTTATAGTCGGAAGAATCTGATTTATGGGGCGGTTTTGGAATTTGGTTGTGCTAATGTGTTTTATGTATTTATAAACAGCTTAAAATTTCATAAACATCCTGTTCGTTTAGTTTTTTGAGGTTGCCGACGCTGTCTCGCAAATACAAACATCTTTTTGCCAGTTTTTGCAAATCTTTAGCTTTATTTGATATTTCGCTTATGGAAAGCGGGAGTCCGATTTGCTTATACCACATTTTTAATGATTCAATAGCGCAAAGAACCGTTTCTTCATCGCTTATTTTTTCGTTTATGCCGAATACTCTTGTTGCAAACTGTGTAAACCTGGAGATATTTTCACGGTATACGTGCTTAATCCAAGACGGAAAAACTACGGCAAGCCCCGCTCCGTGGGCAACTCCGAATTCTGCGCTAAGCTCGTGCTCGATAGAATGGCTGGCCCAGTCGCCGATTCTTCCGGTGCCTAATATATTATTATGAGCTAATGTTCCGGCCCACATTAGTTCTGCTCTTGCCTTATAATCGTCGGGCTTGCGGATGGCTATCGGGGCTTGTTCAAGTACTGTTATCATTGCGCCTTCAAGCAGTCTGTCGGTCAGGGCGACGTCCGGAGTGTTTGTGAAATACCTTTCCATTAAATGCGCCAAAATGTCCGACGCTCCGCATGCGGTCTGGTATGTGGGCAGCGAATAACAAACCTGCGGGTCAAGTACTGCAAATTTGGGTATGATACAGTCTCCGCCTGTGAATCGCTTTAACTCGCCGCTTGAGACTACCATTGAATCGCTGCTCTCGCTGCCCGCCGCGGGGATAGTCAGCACTACGCCTATGGGGAGCGCGGAAAATACGGGTTCTTCATTGATAAAATATTCCCAAATATCTTTTTGCGCCAATGTTCCGGCGGCAATTGCTTTTGCAGAATCTATAACGCTGCCGCCGCCTACAGCTAAAATGCAGTCAATATTATTCTTCCTGCAAAGCTCGATTCCCTCGCGCACAAGTTCGACCGTCGGGTTGGGGCGCACTCCGCCAAACTCAAAAACGATCAGATTTTCGGCTTTTAACGAAGCGGCCACTATATCGTATATGCCATTTTTCTTTATCGAGCCGCCGCCGTAATGCAGTAAGACCCTCTTTCCGAGTTTTGCGGCCTGTTTACCCGTTTCTGCAATTGTGTCCTTGCCGAAAATAATTCTGGCGGGATTAAAGTATTCAAAATTGATCATGTCACACTCCTATATATTTTTTTAAATTTTGTATAGTTTCTTTATCGGGAACAAATTCTGCTCCGCACATTCGGCAGGCGGTTCCCAGGCTTTCATACTTAGATGCCATATAAGGGTGGTAGGCAATTAAGTCTATTCCTTCACAAAACTGAAGCTTGCTTTTTATTAGACGCACTTTTTCGATGTGTCCAATGTTGTCGTTTATTCCTTTAATAATTATCAGCCGCAAACGGGATTTGAGTCCGAGACCGTCGGCGTAAAATAAATTATTCAAAACCGTATCAAGCCCCGCGCCGGTATTTTCTTTCAATCTTGCAGAATTTGTGTCCTTCAGGTCGTATAATAAGCGGACGTTTGTGCCCTTTAGCGCCGCTATATTTTTTTGAGGGACGCAGCCGCTCGTGTCAATATTGCAGTCGATATTTAAAGAAGTAAGACGGCGAATACATTCAAGCAAAAAGTCAGGATATAGTAAAGGTTCCCCGCCGGAAAAGGTCACGCCGCCGGAGCCTGAATAGAAGACCTTATCTTTTGAGAGCAGCTCGCACAGAGCGGGCGCCGAGTACTGTTTCGCCGAAACGGCTAAAGCGCGGGAAGGGCAGGACGAGGTACATAAAAAGCAGTTTGTGCAATTATTCCGGTCAAAAATATGCAGTCCGTTTTCCTGTGTATGGCAGGTATTCGGACAAGCTTGCGAGCATTTGCCGCATCCGAAACATTTAGTTTTGAAATATTGCAATTGCGGCAGCGGATCGATAGTTTCTGGATTGTGGCACCACTTGCACGACAGCGTACAGCCCTTAAAAAAGACAGTCGTACGAATGCCGTCGCCGTCTTTTGTTGAAAAACGCTGTATGTCTGTTATATATGGCGTTTGCAAATATTTAAGTCCTTCCTATTATCATGTCCTGCCACTCTTTGCAAAGCGTGACAAACCTTGACGACCACCCGGATAATCTGACCGACAAGTTAGGATAATTTTCCGGATGCAGCTGCGCGTCTTTCAAAATTTCATTGTCTATTAAATCCGTGTGCATATAGAAACCTTTGAGCTGTATAAAAGCTTTTATTAAGCTCATAAGCACAGTTATTCCGTTTTCCCCCTCGATTTGCTGGGCTAAAAGCTTGACGTCCATAGCGCAGCCGCAGGGTAGACGGGTAAAGTCGGGCTTACAGCAGCTCTGTATATAAGCTGCCGCGCCTTCCTTATCCGTACCCGGAGTCGGGCCGATATTGTTTGCAAGAATGCTGTTTCTTTTGAAACCGTGAGGTGAGGGAGGCCGGACCTTGCTCCACTCTATCTGCCGTCCGAAAGTACTGATCCCCGCAAGCCTGTTGACGCCTTTACGATTTTTGCATCTTCCGACCATTTCAGTATAGTCGTTAAAAAATCTGACGGCAATTTCGTCCGCATAATCTGAATTATTGCCAAAGAAAACAAAAGAGTTTAAAATTTCCTGCCTTAGTGTTTCTTCGTTTTCATAATCGTTCTTCACGATTTTTAAAAATTCGCGCAAAGTATATTTTTTCTGTTCATACACGAGTTCTTTAATAACAAGCAAACTATTGACTATATCTGCGAATCCGCCCAAATGAGGCGAAACATTAGTGTATTTACAGCCGCGGTTATGGTAGCCGCGTAAATTTTCAATACAGTCTTTCTGAAAAATATCAATAGCGGACGAGGGCGGGCCGTTTAAAAAACAATTGTCGAAAGAATCATTGACTTCATCCAGCACTTGTGAAAGTCTGCGCGTCAGGGCGGCATATAATTCTTCATAAGTCTTATAGTCCGCCGGCTCTTCTGCGCCGTCAATATTCAAAACGTCTCTTGTCAGCATTATCAACCCGTCTAACGCAATGTAAATGAAAGCCGTTCTTCCGGGTATGAGAACTTCCCAGCAGCCGTCGTTTGTAAAATCTGCCGCTTCCGCCATCCCTGCTTTTTTTAATCCTTCAATAACAACGTCTTCCTGATATACGGCAACGGTCCCCGACCCGAATTTCTGAGCCTCGACAATCCGGCGTATCAGTTTTTCAGGAGTTCTTTCGCTGACGCGCACGGCAACGGGATAGTCGCTGATGGGCAGCTCTTCAAGCACTTCTAAAATAAGATAGGTGAGCTGATTAGCAACGTCGTTTCCGGCCGCGTCTATGCCGCCCAAGATAAGGTTTTGGTAGTGCTGGGCATCGCCGCTGCTGTTTTCATATATGATACCATTGCACCACTCCGTACCTTTTATAAAGAAATGTGCAACATATTCTCTCGCTTCTTCAAGACTTATAGTTCCGTCCTTTAAATCTTTTTCAAGCAGCCCTCCGAGCATTTTGTCTATTCGGCCTATGCCGGGCCAGTTGCCTAGAAGCCTTACGAAAGCAAACAAAAACCAAAGAGATTGGATTCCCTCTTTAAAGCTTGCAGGGGCCTTTAAAGGCACGTTTTTTAATAGAGTGAGCCGGTCTTTGTAAAACCAAGCTTCTTTTTGCGACGACGACTTAATAAGTTTTTTTAGTTCGCCGATATACCTGCTATGCCAGATACGCAGTCCTTCGATCGTACAAATGAGCGATTTCTTATATCGCTCTTCGGATTCGGACTGCGGAGTTTTGCATTTTATCCTGCGTTCAATTTCATCGACGCCGTATAAAAGAATTTCGTCAAAGCCGATAGTAGTATGGCTGACGCTGTTAAAAACGTAGTCGCCGTCGTTGAAAAAAGGCACACGGTGCCAAACCGAGCCGCCGTAAGATGCACTTCCTACGATAAGCTCGTGCGCGTAAATAGAGACGGGAGCAGTTTCAACGATTTTTTGCAGCGCAAAATCGTATTTGTCAAAATCACTCATCTGATCAAAGTCTTCACCGCCGTTGTGATAGTAGCCTAGGTTATCGAGCTTTATTTTCCCGTAACGCCCCGATAAATAATCCGCCGCCAGTTTGCGCGTTGATTCGCGTAAGCGTACCGGCCGCTCATATCCTGTAAAGGATTTAAAAAAAGTTTTTGTTTTTGAATTATCCATAATAAAATTATAATAAAAATGCGTTGTTTGCGCTATGGAAAAACGTCCCGATTATATGGAATATTTTCCGCAAGCGGTTGATTTTTTTGGATTTTAATGGTAGAATCAAATCATGAAAATAGACAGTATCGATATACGGTATTTCGCCGCCGATTTTTCGTCTGTGAGAACAGTTCTTGAACATAATAAGACTCTGCCTTGGCTTTCGGTTGCTCAAAGCATTTCCGGAAACTATAAAATTGGATTAAACGGCGGCGATTTAGTTTCAACGGGAAAAATGGGAGCTTTTATAGCGCCTGCGTTTGTTCAGCAGCGAATAATCCACGAACCCGAGAACGGATTTATGGAGTTTCAATATTGCTTTATAGATGCTGTTGTCAACGAAATATTTTCGTTAGAAGAAATATTTTCCTTTCCCGTTACCGTCGGCTCGGATACCGGAGAGAGGCTTTATTCTCTTTTAAAAGACGCAATAGAAACCTCGCGCGATAAGGAACTTTCGGATATACAAAAAATATTAAAACACAAAAAAAACAGCATACTTATTCTTGAATTGCTGCTGCCGCTCGCCACACATATATCCGGAGATATGGAAAACCGCTATATCGCCCATACGGTAAATTATATCAAGAAAAACTATCTTCGAAAAATTACAACAGAAACTATAACGCGAATCGCGAATATGTCTAAAACTGTATTTTTTGATAAATTCAAGGAAGCGACCGGTACGACGCCCGTGCGTATGATAACCGAACTAAGACTGAAAAATGCCGCGAAACTATTGATTTATTCAGATAAATCCGTACAGGAAATAGCTAATCTCTGCGGTTATGAAGATTTTCTGTACTTCAGCAAACTGTTCAAAAAAAACTTTTCTCTTTCGCCTCTGCACTACAAGGATAAAAACAAAGAATACGGCGTAAGTGAAAGTTGTAATTTAGTTTAGAGTTTGTGAGCTTGTCTGTATTCTCCGGGCGTCATATTGGTTTCTTTTTTAAATATCGTATAAAAAAACTTAATATCTTCAAAGCCGGAGTTTACAGCGATATTATGTATTGATTCATCGGTACTTTTTAGTTTGTCGCAGACGTGATCGATTCGCACTTTTTGCAAATATTTCAAAAATGACATACCTGTCGTTTCTTTAAAAAGTTGACAAAAGTAGCTTTTACTCAGCATTGAACGATAAGCAATATCTTGTAATGCTATTTTTTTATTATAATTATTATGTATATATTCTGTCGCTAAATTAATAAAATGCTCCTGATTATCATTTTGGTCCGAATTATTATCGGAACTCATATTTCTAAAAAGCTTAATAACCAGTTGTATCAGACAGCTGCGGATAAAATCGTAATAACCCTTTTTTTGAGCAGTGTATTCTTGGTGCATTATTGAAAAAAGTTGCTCAAATTCGTTGAAGGAAGAGTCGGTAAGCTTTAATATAGGCGATGCGTCATTATTTGAAAATTGCATTGAACGAAATAAAAAGGAAGAAGTTATATCAAGAAAATTTTGAGTATCGATCAAGTTTTCGTCTAAAAAATCCGGGGTGAAGGTGCAGTCATAGGATAAAAAAGGTTCAGCACTTTCTTTAACTGGCTTATCATAATGCGGTGTTCCGAAATTAATTATAAACAAATCTCCCTTTTTAGCATAGCATGAATTATTGTTTTCATAATGTATACATTCGCCGGATATTATATAGCTGATCTCTATAAAATTGTGCATATGCATTTTTTCAATAAATTCCGGCCAATTAGTTGATTTTTGTATATAAATAGATTCGCCTTTACGGAATAAATCATTTTTACTCAAAATAGGATGCATTTTTGTAGACCTCCATGAATTAAGTATATTACAAATCGAAACAAATTTCAAGAACAATTTTTATTTTTAAGCAATTTTTTGCAATTTATACTTTTTTCTTATGCTTTCCATTATTATTCACATTAAAATCGCATACTTTATATTTTAGAAAAGTTTGTCAAATTTGGTTTGTATATTGACAGACCAACTTAAGATGGTGTATATAATATGATGTGAACAATTAAATATCCTTATATATCATTGAAGTGTATTCTGTTTTCCGTCAAGAATCGGTAAACAGTTTTTTGTTCGAAAAAACTTAAAAAATATAATTTACCAATCAAAAAGTAAAATTTACCATTGAAAGAAATCTACTCTTTTGATAAGCTAAACATAAGTAAAAACCGTACATTGATCAAATGGGGGATAAAGATGATAAAAAAAAGAAACAAATTTAGCATTGCGGAAAAAGTTTTTGTTTTTGGAATGCTTATTATTCCTATTGTTCATTTTTGTGTTTTTTACATCGGAACAAATTTCAATTCAATTTTGATGTCTTTTACATATAACGGCGAGATCAATACTTATTTTTTCAAAAAAGCTTTCAACGAAATTTTTATGGGTGCCTCTGACGGTGTATTGTTAGTCGAAGGTATTAAAAATTCTTTGATCATATTTACAATGAGTATTATAGTAATCTTTCCGCTAAGCGTAATGTTTTCGTTTTTGCTCTACAAAAAGATTCCTTTTTATAAATACTTCCGTATTATTTTCTTTCTTCCGGGGATTTTATCAGCTGTCGTTTTAGTTACAATGTACCGCAGTGTTATGGTAAACGTAATATCAAACGTATGGCAGAAAATGTGGAATTTAAGCAGCAAACCCCTGTTTTTCATGAGTACAGATTATGCTTTTAAATCGGTGTTGGTATATTTGATATGGCTTGGTATCGCGGCTAATATGATTATATACGGCGGTGCTTTTTCAAGAATACCTACTGAGGTGTTAGAAAGCGGAAAGATAGACGGAGTAGGATTTTTTAAGGAACTTTGGTATTTGATAATACCTCTCATTTGGCCTACAATGGCCGTCATACTGCTGCTTTCAGTAGTTGGTATGTTCAGTGCCGACGGGCCTATATTAGTTATGACTCAAGGTAGGTACGGTACGTATACCTTGCCTTACTGGATTTTTTCGCAAACTCAAGGTACAACGCCCAACTTTAATTATGGCTCCGCAGTTGGGCTTGTGTTTACGTTTATATCTATACCGATTATGCTTATTGTGCGGTGGGTACTTAATAAGTTTGACAGCAATGTGGAGTATTGATAATGAGTAATCAGAATAAAAAAATTGGTTTCTATTCAATATTATCGGTAGTTTTGATACTTGCAGTTATCGGCGTTTTCTATATTGATAAGGTTTTAGGATTATCTTGCACGCTCCTTGTCATTATCCTTGCGCTTATGACGGTGTTTACTAAGAAGAAATCAAAAATTATTAGAGAAAAATCGGAAAAAATAGTGTTGGGTATAGCATTTCCGATACTAATTTTATGGTCTTTAACTTTTATCTACTGTTTTATATGGATCCTTATGAATTCATTCAAAACCAATATTGATTTTACTAACGATCCTAACGCTTTGCCGACAATTTTTCATTTTAATAATTGGGTAAAGGCGTTTAAAGCTACGGAAGTCCCGCTGCTGAGCAATCCTTATTTAAAAGCAAATATGGAAATAATGATCCTTAACAGCTTATGGTGGATGTTCGGAACCGTGTTAATAAGTAATTGCGTAGTTATTATGGCGGCTTATACTATCGCAAAATATAATAAATACCTGATTTGCAGATTCCTTTTCACGCTTAATCTGATTATTATGGCTATACCGATCGTCGGTGCGCTGCCCTCACAAATGAAGCTTTACGATGCCTTAGGGATACGTAATAATCCATTGATGCTGTTAACAGCCGCGGGCGCGATAGGTGGATCGTCGCTTATGATATACTACAGCTTCTTTAAAAACATTTCTTGGTCGTACGCTGAAGCTGTTTTTATAGACGGCGGCGGACATCTAACAGTTTTTTTACGAATTATGGTTCCTCAGGCACTGCCGATAATAAGCGCAATGGTTGTCATCGGCTGTATCGGCTCCTGGGCGGATTATATGACGCCGTACCTGTTTTTGCAGAACAATCCTACGCTGGCAACAGGCTTGCATTTATTCTACGCCAGAAGCGGCAACGAGCCGACGCCGATTTATTTCGCCGCCGTATTATGGTCGGCCCTGCCTATGTTTATATTGTTTGCTATATTCTCCGATAAAATTATGACTTCTGTAAATCTCGGCGGATTAAAAGGCTAAACTGATGCCGTTAGATCAATTAATATAAGAAAAAAAATAGCTAAAAAAATTTAAAGGGAGTATGTTATGAGAAAAACAAAGTTGATCGTTTGCTTGCTGATGGCTGTGGCAATTGCAATGCCCACGCTTGCCGGATGCGGTGGTGGTAAGGAATTGCCTGATACGGAAAATCATCTGATCATTGAAATGTATGAGGGTGGTTATGGAGTCGAAGGTATGAACGCCGTAGCTAAGGCGTTTTTAAAAGAAGAAAATGAAAAGAACGGCAATGCGTATGAAGTGACGATCATTCCCGATCCGATACTTGTAGAATCACAGACGTATCCAAAAATAGGCTATGGCCCCTCGCTTTCTAAAACAGACATGTTTATGGGGATTGGCGACCCTAAATATATATTGTTTGAGGGTCCTAATTATGTTTCTTCAGTGGATGAGCCGTACGCGCTTGAGGATCTGACGGATGTTTATAATGCAAATGTTTACGGCGAAAGCGTTCCGTTCGGGCAAAAGCTTATACCCAGCTATAAAGAATATAATGCGTATCGCGGCTACGATAAAGTAGTCGGTTCAAGCGCAGCTACTACATATTTTAAGGAAAAAGATGTTCCGGCAAAATACTACAGCGTAAACTGGGCTTCTGGCGTTACGGGTTTTGCATATAATAAAACGCATTTTGATAATAATTCTGCTTCGAATTGGAAGATACCCGTTACTACAGATGAGATGGTCGTGCTTTGCGACGCTATGGTCGAGAAAGGGTACAAGCCTTTTGTTTTTAATAGCAATTATTTTGACTATGCGGCTATGACGTGGTGGAGACAATGTACTACCGATCAGGAAACCGATGATTTCTGGAATGCAAACATCCGTTCGGCAGACGGTACGATGGTTACGCCCAATCAGGCTTCGGTATTGAATTCTTATGAACGTAAACAGGCTTTCGAGCTTATTGAAACCTTTATCGGCTCTAAGGACACTACGGTTTCAGGACAGGCAAAAAGCTATGAATATGGAAAATATGTATTTGGAGAACAAAATAAATATTCAGTTGAATACACCCATAAAGAAGCTCAAACAAAGCTTTATTTAACGGAAAAAAAGGCAGTATTTATGCCCAACGGCGACTGGCTTGAGAATGAAATGGCAAAAGAAGGCCTGCACGCTAACCAAACTTCCGGCAATGTAACCGGAGACATAGGCTTTATGAAGTTCCCCGTATCGAGCAAGGTCATATATAAAGCCTGCAAGAAAAACAATCATAACAATTGCGTACATGACGGAAACGACCTCGACGGAAATATCGGATTTTTCTGGCGCTTTGACTGTGTCCGCAGTGAAAGCGCGTTAAGAGAAGTTATAAAAGCTGTCGATGCGAAAGAAACTCTTGCAACGGCGAAAAACCGTTCGGGACTTTCCTCGCTCACTCAATCCGAATATGACGAATTCAAAAAGATCCGCAGTGTAACATATTCACAAGGTATTTCGCACAACACTTTTATACCGTCTTATGCAAACGCAAAAGAAGTTGCAAAAAAATTCCTGCTTTTCTTAGCAAGCGACAAGGCTTTGCAGATTTATTATGATACAACCGGAACCTTCCTGCCGTTCGATAATAAAAATATCGTTGTGAAAAGTGATGCTACGACTTGGCAGAAGGATCTGAAAAATTTGCTTGACGGAGTATCGTTCGTATCTCCTTTTGATTCAAAGAATCCGCTGTTTTTCAAAACTAAATTAAGATTTTTCTCTGATCAAAAATTCATGGCGACAAGCATAGCCACCACATCTGCGTCTGATAAAATGACAGGTTCGGGATGGCTGCAGTATCTGTACACGTCAAACAACAGCGCGTGGACTACTTATTTGAATGACGTTGCTAACTTCCAAGGTTATTAAAGTCAGGAGGACGATCAATGAAAAAAATACTAGCATTACTTTTGTCGGTTATTTTGATAATGTCTTTGGCCGGATGCGGGACAAAGAATGACGATGATAATGATAAAACCCCTGATCAAACGGCGGTTTCATACGAGTTGTTTTCTTTACCGGGAACGACTAAAATCCTGCAAGCTGAGGATACTTCGCCATATTATAACTCAGGTTACAGCTTGGACATAGATCTTGCAAAGAACGAAGCGGAAGGTGCGCAGCTAATTATCCGCCCTAAACAGAAAGTTTCTAGCTTTGACTTTAAGGTTGAAAACCTTCTCAGAGAAGGCGGCGGGGGTGTTATCAGTACGTCTGATATCGAAGTATTCGCGCAGCATTACGTAGAGCTTATCCGCCATACTAATCCTTCCAGCAACAGGCCGCTCGGCTACTATCCCGATGCTCTTGTGCCTATGAGCAGCTTTGTCAAATACAAGGAAAACAAGATAGAGGCGAATAAAAATCAGGGTATCTGGATCACGGTCAAAACAAATCACGACACTCCCGCGGGCGTATATAAAGGCAACTTTACACTAAAAATCAATGGTGTAGACAAAAGTATTCCCGTCAGCGTTAATGTTTGGGATTTTGACATTCCGGATGAGGTGAATATCCGTTCCACATTCAACCTTTTTGAAGAAAGTATTATGGGCGCACAGCTTAGCAATACTCCGGAAACCTATAAAACCTTTGTTGATTATTTGTTGGACTACCGAATCAGCACCACAAATCCTGTATCAGGCAGGCTTAATGATGAAGATTGGCTTGAGCAGATAATCGAATACGCTAAAGACGAGCGAGTGACTTGCTATGATGTTTTTGAGGAAAGTCGTATAAGGTTGCTGATTGAAAACTCAGAGCCCGGCTTGAATCTGTTGGAAAAAGCTTTTACATATGTCGGAGACGAACCGTATGATGATGCTGTTTTCAACATAATCCAACAGCGCTACAACACAAAGGTTCTGGCACTTATAAGTATGGGCAATGAATACGAAGCGCGCTGCGACGAAGCATCCTGCGCCGGCGGGTCTTGCAAAGACCAAGCTAATCATACGTCGTATTTAGAAAACCGCGGGCTTACAAAAGCGGATATCTGGGGCTTTGAACTTTTGATTTCTATGTCGGCAAGTATTAAAAAAATCGAGGGCTTAAGAACCTATTGCGCTCTTGTTTCTGATTTTGACAGCCAGGGGCAGCGTGATAAATACGCTCAGCTCAGGCTTGACGCGGATAATCAGTTTAAAGATGAAGCTTGGTGGCCTGAATTTATTAGTATGTTCCCGAAGAAAGACTATGCCACAACGCACTGGTATGTTTGTGTTCACCCGTATGAACCTTTTGCAAACTATAACATAGATATGGAGCTTGCCGCGCCCAGAGTGCTTTCATGGATGCAGTACAACTACAAGATCGACGGTGTCCTTACATGGGGAACGGCAACGTATCACTATAACCTAAATATTCAGGATACGTTAAACGGCTGGACCAGCAACAACGTTTATCAAGAAGCGAACGGAGCATATTTCGGCGCGAACGGAGACGGTTATCTGTTATATCCCGGAGCGCGCTATGGTATCGACGGTCCTATCCCTTCCTTGCGTTTAATGAGCGTAAGAGACGGTTTTGAAGACTATGAGTATATTCGTATCTTTGAAGAACTTTTTAAAAAGAACTGCAAAACTTACGGTATAAATGAAAAGCAGTTTGATTCTATTATGCAGAACCTTTACGATATGCTGTATTCAGGCGTAGTACCCAAGAAAGATTATAAACTAGTCGGCGAAGCACGCAAAATGCTTGCGGAAATGATAGAACTGCTTTCAAGCGATATGAAAGCCATAATCAAGGTCAACGAAATAGACATTGGTTCTAACAAGGCCGTAGTAGATATTTTTGCAACGGAAGGGACGTCACTCAAAGTCGGCACGCAGACTTATACGCTTAGTAATAAGAAAATAAGCTATACTCTAGACCTTACGCAAAGCACTTCTTTGGAAGGAACTCTTGTTAAAAACGGCATAGAAACGGATATCAGCGTATATGTTTCTAAGCCTGTTGTTGCTGTTTCTACGTTCACCGATTACGCTTTGGACGCCGCTAAATGGAAAGTCAGTAAGGCTCCCGCTTCTTATGCTGATCGCGACCATATGTTTATTTCCCAGAATACTGACGCACGTTTCAGGATTGGAGCAGATGGCAGTTCGATGAAAGTCGATATAAACGGCAGGGCATGGACAGAAAACGATAAAACGAACTACTTTCCGTCGGCATATATTTCTAAACAGGATTTCTTTGGTACCTTTAAAACAGAAGAAATAGAATATGCCGCTTTCTGGATATATTCCGATGCAGACTTTGAAATACGCCTTGATTTTGCTTTAGAAGCTGAGCTTGCCGGTGATACTTACACATATACTATAGGCAATTATTTCCTGTACAAGGGTTGGAATCTGGTAAAAATCGTGGACTTTGACGCCATAGAATGGGAACTTTTCAATATGAACGCTATGGATTATATAACAAACGTCAAGCTTGAATTTGCTATCAAAGATCACCGCCAGAATTACCTGATAGATAATACCAAAGAGGCTAATCCCAGAGATTATACATTCTATCTGGATAATGTATATTTGTGTAAGAAATAGGAGATAGAAAATTATGAAAAAAACTATCCGTTTCATGTTTTGTTTAATTTTATGCCTTACTTTTGTATTTCCGCTTATAACAGGCTGCAAAGTTAAAGAAAAAGATGATAAAAAAGATAACACAACACCGGCTAAGAAAATCGAGCTTATAACAGGCTTTGAAAGCTACGACGAGCTTGCGTATATGCGTAAGTTAAATTATTTTGGTTCGATCAAACAGTACACAAAGTCGGACAATGCGTATAAAAACTATTTTGATTACATTACAGAGGGCGATACCGCGCTGCTTGTAGAAGCTCAGGGTAATTACGTAAACGGAGGAAGGCCTACGCTTTGTTTAGATACGACCATTAGCACGATCAAAACTGATCCGATGGTTTTCGGAAGTTTTGAAAAATTTGATTATTCAGATGTAGGCAAACTCATGCTGGACGTATACAACGATAATGATTTCGATATTACAGTTTATTTCCAGTATCAGACAAAAACTACTACCGTCAATAAGGTTACAAGTCCCGTTAAGGTTGTAGTTCCAAAGAAAGAATCAAAAACTTGCGAATTTGTTATTGAGCGTAATTTTATATCCCAGCTCTTAAGCATAAACCTTGTAACGCAGTTAAGATTGTCTTTCGACTGCGAAATCGAATATATGCAGCCGCGCCGCCGTATGGTAATCGATAATTTCCGCTATGAGACTACAACAGATCCGATCGATCAATCGGTCAAGGTGAGAAAAGAAGGTGAGGTGGAATCCTTTGACAGAGGCGAGTTTTTATCTATCTGGTCAAACTTTGCAAATGAGGTCTGGTTTCCCAGTAAGCTCTCTTTTAATGACGATCAACGGTATGTAAAAAGCGGAGCAGGTTCGTTTAAAATGGAAAACAGCCCTTTTGTAAGGCCTGAATCGACTTGCGCCATGGGCTGGGCATTCAAGCCTCAGGTTACCGATATCAGCGGCTATGATCATCTGTCAATGTGGTTCTTAAATACCGGCTCTCAAAGCGTATGGCTGCGTTGGTATATAAAGACAAGCGTTAATAAAGGCTGCGATTTACATGAACCTAAAGACGGTAAATGTCCTGCAAGTTGGCCTGCAGACGGAATAATTTACGCAGATCAGCATTTTAACGGAGCTAGCGCCTCATTCTATCTGCCTGCAATGAGCGGGAATATAGATGATAACTGGGTCAACATTAAAATTCCTGTCACAGAACTTGATCATTGGGGTATTGACATAAAAAATTTCGACTATTTCGCGATTTCTTTCCACGGTGTAGATAATACGAAGAGCGTAGCAATCTATATGGATGAATTTTGGGCTGAACATGAAACCAACGAAGCCGAATAAACTTTTATGCTGTTTCCTCATATTAGTTTCCTGCCTTTTTACCGTATCTTGCGGTGAGAAGGCGGGAAATTCCGGTGAGGAGCTGCTTTGCGGGTTTGAAAGCTATGAAGAGCTTGTGAACGTGCGTTACCTGACGTTTTTTGGCAAAGTCTCGCAACAGGACAAATCTGGGGAGTTGGGGTCTTATATTTCCGAGGGCAAGTATGGACTGAAAGTCGAGGTCAAAGGCGACTATACTAAAAAAGCTATGCCTGCAATGGTGCTCGATACTGTTATTATGAGCAGGCGCTCAACGAATGAGGAATACGGATTTGTAACTAAAAGCGACTTCAGCGGCGTTTCAGCCTTGAAAATGGAAGCTTATAACGCAAACGATTCCGAACAGAAAATAAGTCTTTGCTTGCAAACCGAGAATGAGCCGTATAATATGCTTACTACGCCTATAACCGTTAGCATAGCTCCCAAAACCTATAAAACTTGTGTTTTTGAACTGGATCGTGAATTTATCTCGCACTACCTTGATCTTAAACGCGTAACACAAATAAGGCTTTTATTTGAAAATGAAACCGAGTATATGCAGCCGCAGCGCGTTTTCTTTATAGACAACCTGCGTGCGCTCAAAGGCGCAAATAAAAGCGATGCTTCAAAAAAATACCGCGTTGAAAACGAACTTGAATCCGCCGACAGGCCCGAGTATTTAAAAGAATGGGTACTTATCGGCGAGGATGATGGTTTTTACAGGCCTTGTACTCTTAATTACAGTTTTGCCTTTAAAAAATCGGGCATGGGAAGTTTTTATATTGAGAATGCCTTTCAGACCGGTTATTGGGGACCCTTTAATTCTGATCATGAAGAAGGTATTTTGTTTACAGGAAAATTAAATCCAAGCGAAAAAAACAAGATTGCGTACAGTGTGTACAATGATTGGACCGAAAACATCAATCATTTTGCAGTCATTGACGGACAAAGCCTGGCAAGCATAGAAATTGAGCCGAAAAAATGGATTGAATGTACAGCTGAATTTTCCGGAGAGATAAATACGTTTGCTTTAAACTTTGTTCTGACCGGCAGTGAGCCGGCAAGGGTCTATATTGATGAAATCTATTTTACCTAAAGATTCAAATAAAGTATTTGGAGGGAAAAATGAATAAAAAGTTGTTCTTGAAATTCGGAGCGCTTATTCTTTGTATGCTTTTTGCATTGGCAGGCTTTGCCGCCTGTCAGACAGAAACTGAATACAAAATTACGCTTCCGATCGGACTTACCGGAGGGGTTGTTGTTTGCGATAAAGAAATTGTCACAAGCAAAGATACCGCGACTATAGAGGCACAGCCTTCGGACGGCTATTCTCTGGACTGGTTGAAAATTAACGGGGAAGCCGTTGAAACAACAGGGAATAAGTATGTGCTGAAAAACGTCGACAAAGATGTTTCAGTCACTGCCGCGTTCAAGCTTGTTGAATATGATGTAACTATCATAGCTTCATCTAACGGAACAGTTACGGCATCCTCGACCGGAGCCAACGAAGGTGATATCGTTACTCTCACCATCACTCCGGACAGGGGCTATAAGCTGTCCCGAGTGTCGATTGGCAAGGGTTCCGGTGGCAGCGTCACATTTAACAGTGCCGCTAATACGTTTGTTATGCCCGGCGAGGCGGTAAGCGTAACGGCGACTTTTGTTGAAAACAGGCTCAGCGCGCCTACCGTTTCCTTTGATACTGAAAGTATGTTATTGACTTGGACTGAGGTAGCTAACGCAACCGGTTATAAGTTATATTTAGACGGCGGTGAGGCAATCAGTTTTACAACTGCGCAAACACGCGAATATGATTTATCTTCAATGTCCGGAATTATTAGTGTTGAAGTCGTAGCGCTTGGAAATTATTCAGCAAGCGGGAACTATATGGATAGTCTTGCGGGCGAAACTATGGCTGATAACCGCCAGCCTGTGGAAATGACAGGAGATATCACTACTTCGACCAATCATTCCACAAAGAAGCTGACCTTCACCTGGACAGCCGCTCTTGGCGCGCAGGATTATAAGGTGCGCATAAACAGCGTTAGCGAAAACGCCTGGGTTGAAATAGGAAACGTAACTTCATATGATTATAGTTATCCGGCAAAAGCGGAAACAACGTCGTTTGAAATTATTCCTATCGGTGATGAAGACCATAGAGACGGAACTATTTACAGCAAATCGTTTACATTTGCCTCGCCCGAGCCTACGTCATTCGACGGAACCGGACGCTTTATAACTGTTGCCGGTGATGCTGGCACAACAGAAAGCTTTACGCTCGGCGGCTCTGGGCTGCCTCTGCCTGTCATCGACACTTCTAGCGTTGATTTAAACAACAGTATGACGATGAGCATAATAAAGGAGAAATTAACAGGTCAGGCAGAAGATGTCGTAAGTAAAGAAGTTTTACATGAAAATGTAGCGGTTGAAAATAAAACTTTTGATATTTCGGCAGGAAACTATTATCAGATCAAATATAAATTTACAAATAATTATGGATTTCTAGTTGAAAAATCACAGACTATTTTTGTATTCAATTCGGATATGACGCATATTAACGAGTTTTATCCCGACGTTTCGGTTAATACATCGGCTGCTGCTTTTACCGGCGATACCGCATCGGTTTTGAATATGGTTAACGCTTCAGTTTTGAGCAATAATTTAGGCGAGGGCAAACTCGTTCATGCAACTCAGGGTTTTGCTTATGAACCGGCCGGATTAGTTGCGGCGAAAGTTAATGAAGGCATAGTTAGTTTCCCGTCGTACAAAATGCCTGTAAGCGGTGCAACCTTAACAAAGCTAGGTTTCATACTTTATAACGACAGCGATACCGACGCGATTGTTATGTTCGCTACTAAAGCGGGAACAAATTGGCAATGGATTCCCTATGCTACCGGTGATCAGGCTGATAGAGCTGCGCCTGTAATCAAAGCAAAAAGCTTTGCCTATTATGATGCCGGTGATTTCTATGGATTGGGAATAATTAATCCTACTACCGGTTTATTAAACGGCTTCGCTTTCGACGTGCGTTCAAGGGGA
This sequence comes from Eubacteriales bacterium, assembly GCA_031553855.1. Lineage (GTDB taxonomy): Bacteria > Bacillota > Clostridia > Christensenellales > Pumilibacteraceae > RACS-047. The sequence goes on from JAVBKW010000005.1 coordinate 30,834, forward strand.
GTCGATTCCAAATTAAGCTTTTATATTTCTATGCCTATTTTTAACGCTAATGCCGAAGTGAAATTGCCTTCGCCCGTATTAACAAAGCAGGCAGACGGTAAGACTGTAACATGGGAAAGCGTTGCCGGGGCTTCAGCATATAAATTAAGCTTAGACAGCGGAGTTACCTGGACAGATTGTCCCGAAAAAACTTATACTTATGATGGTACGGAATATATAACTATAAAGGTTAAAGCTGTTAATGCTAAAGCAGAGAGTGACGCGGCGTCGTATACGATCGATTTGCGTCAGAAATTGGCTACGCCGGTTAACGTAACAGTAGCGGATAATAATACCGACGGCTATACGTTCTCGTGGGATGCTGTAACTGATACCAGCGGATATGAATACAGGTTCTTCAAAAATGGTGCCTGGACTGCATGGACGGCAACAAATGCAACAAGCAATAAGCTCTTATATGCTGATTTGAATTCAGCCTCAAGCATTTTAAAAATAGAAGTATATGCAACGGCCGGAGCCGGTTTTGCCGATTCAGAAATTGCGGTTTCTAACGATTTAACGCTTACTTTGCCACAATTTTTAACATTCCCGTCCGATATGCGGATTACAGGAATGGATATTCCTGCAGGCCATTTCTTTGTTTATCTCGGAGACAGCTCTAAAAAATACAATACTCCTCTTCCCACATATGCTGAAGGTACATTAACGCATTCCGCGCTGATGTTAGGCATAGCCGCAACATTGTCCGGGGGTGCGGGAAATCTATGGGCCGGAAATCCTCCTGTAATGGACGGTACTAATGGATATAGGCTTTATGAATCTTTCGGGCTTGAAATTACCTATAAACTTACAAGCCCCAAAGGCGTAGTTTTAGAACGTAAACAATTTATAGCAGCTACTCATTTAGCAACTCCTGTTTATAATGCCGTATCCTTATTTGATGAATATTATCCCGATGAATTTGATACAGCTGTCGTGTCTAATTATCTTACGATTCTTTCATCCGGAGATTTGTATGATACAGCAAAAGGCCTTTTAGGCAACAATATTATGAGAATTTCAGCTGAGGACGCAGGACAGATAGGCGGTTCGCTTAAAAAGAACGTATTTGTAGGAGAACAAGGTAAATCAAATCTGACTTCGGTTATGGTTTTCTTGTATAATAACAGCGACGTAGATATTGATTATACTTTTGATTCCGGTGTTTGGGGTACTATTAAAGCAAAATCGTATGGCTATCACTACCGCGGCATGCAATACTCTCCTTATCAGTTGGGGCTTATTGATTCGAAAGGATATTTATCTGATTTTTCAATTTTAGTTAAAGCCAGCGATGGCTCAACCGCTGATTTAGACCTACTAGTAGGCGACATACTTGTTAATGGCGATTTAGTTATAACGCCGCCGGCAGTTTAAAGCCATAATTATAAATATATTTCCCGCCGTTCTTTAAAACGGACGGCGGGAAATATATTATTAATATTTTAAAAAACATAAAATTTTAATGCAGGATGAGGAGAAGATAATGCAGCCATTAATTGAAAAGCAAGAGCTGTCTGAGCGCATCAAGAAATTCCGCGCGCTTATGACAAAGAACAACGTCGATCTAGCAGTCGGGTTTTCTAATCTTTTAGACCCCTCTACGGTACGATATTTCAGCAATTTCGCGCCCGTTAACGAAAGCTCGGCAATTATAATCCCGCTTGAGGGAGAAGTAACCGTTTGCAGCGGACAGGCGTCTTATGATTTAGCGCTAATAGATAATATCCTTGAAAACTCCGTGATCAAAGTTTTTCCCGAGATAGGCGAGGTTTCCGGCTTTGAATACGATTTTGAAGGGCAGCTTGAGTTCGGCGAATATTTTCGTCAGATCAAGGCCGACAAAAAAATTAAAAAAATTGCCGTGTTAGGAAAACTGATTTTTCCCTGGGTCATCTACGCTAAGCTGTTAGATACTTTCAAAGGCTGTGAAATCGTTAATTTTGATAATGAGTTTTATTCTCTGCGAATCATAAAATCAGCGTCGGAGATAGCCTGCATGAGGCGCTCCTCCCGCATTATTTCCGACACTTTTTTAACTGCTGTTCCCCGTATCAAGCTAGGGATGACTGAGCTTGAGATACAAGCTGAATTTGAAGCCGAGATATTAAGGAACGGAGCGGAAAGTTATGTTCAGGCGTTTGCGCCTATGATTTCAACGGGGGAAGTGCGTTCGCATATCAGTATGTGCAGAAACACTTCGCGAAAAATAAAGGAAAGCGAAATACTAAATCTTGCGGCAGGCTCGTGTTATCAAGGTTATAACGGTATGATCTGCGCGCCGCATGTTGTGGGCGAAATCCCGAAAAAGATAAAAGACGCAGTAAAGTGCGCGTATGACGCTCTAAACATAGCAGCCGATAAAATGCGTCCCGGTACTCCCGCGGGCGTTATTATGGATGCATATACCGACTATTTAACGAAAATGGGATATATTGAATATTGCCCGTACGGATCGTTGCACAGCACGGGAATGCTTGAATGCGAGGCCCCGGTTTTCTCTAAAGCAAACGGCCGTGTCATAGAAGAAAATATGACCATGTGCATAGACGCTTATTTTAAAGGTATGGAATGGGGCAGCTTCAGAGTTGAGGATACGTATGTTATAACTAAAAAAGGTGCGGAGCGTATTACCGAATATAACGATAAATGCCTGCCTGTAATATTTAAATTTTGAGGTGAACAATGCAGAACGGTAAAAAGAATTGGTATATTGCGGACGGTTGGATTCCCGTAGCAAAAATGAACAATGAAAGCGGCTACGAGGGGCATGAGGCATTAATTTTACTTAATTGCAACGATAAGCCCGCAAAGGTTTATTTAGATATTTATTTTGAAGATAAGGACCCCATCGAGGGAATCCTTGTTGAGGTCGCCGCAAAGCGGGTGCGCTGTTTCCGGCTCGATAAACCGGAGGAAATCGGAGGTGTGACGCTTGGACGGCTGTATCAGTATTCGCTGCGGATAAGGTCGGAAATTCCTATTGTGGCGCAATTTGGGAGAATGGATGTGACTCAGCCAAACTGTTCTTACATCGGCCTAATGGGTTACAGCGAGTAGTAACCGGCAATTTAATCAAGAAAAGCAGAATGTCTGACGGATCAGACAACTGCTTTTTTTTGCTAAAATCCTTGCAGTTAAAACAGTTTGATTCCAGAAGCCAAAATGCTTGCTTGCAAGGGCATTTTTGCGCCACCGACAAAGGTGCATACCCCGCGCTTTAGCGCGGAAGACGCGCCAAAGGCGCGAGGTGCAGGATTTATCCTGCGGTATGAATACGTTTATTGAAAAATAAAAACTACCAAGAAAATAAGATATTATCCTAATGATTTTGACTGCAGAAATTGATAAAATGAAAACAATAAATGAAAATTTTTCTGACGGGAGTAAAAGTATGACTATAACGCCGGATTATCGCGTCATCATAAGCAAAAATGCAACAGAAAGTGAGAAATACGCGGCAGAACTATTTTGCCGTTATATATTTCTTTCTACTGAAAAAGAGTTTCCTGTGCTTAGCGATTCGGAGCCTGAAACAAAAAAAGAAATCGTAATTGGCAAAACCAACCGTGAAAAAAAAGGCAAATTTGACCGTAACGTAATGGGCCCCGAGGGCTACAGGATATTATGCGACAAAGAGCGCGTATTCTTAGTGGGCGGGGGCGACAGAGGTATATTGTACGCCGTTCTGCAGTTTTTAGAGGATTACTCAGGCTGCCGTTTTTTCACAAAAAACTGTGAGAAAATTGTTAAGAACTCGTCAATCAAACTACCAGAAACTTTGGATATGTTCTATCGTCCGCCGTTTGAAATGCGCGATTTGTTTTTTGCCTGCGAAAATGACGCCGCCACAGCTTTACGTCACCGCATCAACCGGTCGCATTTTAATATCAGGTATATTCCTGAAAATTTCGGCGGAAGCCTGCGTTTTGCCGGTTATTACGCTCATACCTTAGGCGAGCTTACCGAAACGGGATACAATGGTCCCGGGCCTTGTATGTCAAGCGAGAAGACTTTCGAGATTGTTATGAAAAATCTTTATAAAAGACTCGCGGACAATCCCGGCGGAGATTATGTATGTATTGCGGAGAATGACGATTTTAGATATTGCAGGTGCCCTGAGTGTGAAAAGACGGCCAAAGAAGAAGGGGGATGGTCGGGAGTACTTCTGCGTTTTGTAAACAAATGTGCGGCTGCGCTTGAAAAAGACTTCCCGGCTTTAAAGGTTTTGACTTATGCATATCAGCATACGCGTACACCGCCGAAAAAAGAAAGACCGCGCAAAAACGTCTGCGTTATGGTTTGTTCTATTGACTGCTGCTTTTCCCATTCATTTGAAGCCTGCGACACTCCTTCGCCTGCGCCGTGGATGGAGATAGACAACAACAGAAATTTTCAAATCGATTTAAAAGAGTGGTCTGAAATTTGCGACAATATATACGTATGGGATTACGTAATCAATTTTCACCACTATTTGACGCCCTTCCCGAACTTTAATAATTTGCGCGCGAATATGAATTTTCTTCATAAATGCAAGGTCAAAGGCGTGTTTATTCAAGGCCTTAGCAATTTAGAGCGCGATCTTGGGTATGGCGAATTCGGGGAGCTGAGGGCATACGTTTTGTCAAAACTTGCTTTTAAGCCGGATATGGATGTTGAGGAATTCGCGGTGCATTATTTTGAGTTTATGGAATATTTTTACGGCGAAGGCTTTTATTATATCAAACGTTATATCGACAAGGTAAATGAGTCTGCAAAGGATAATCACATTAATATTTATTCTCACCCGCTAAAAATCATCCCTCCCCAAAAGGCAGCTGAGTTTATTGATTTCGGAAATTATTGCTTTGACCGCGCCATAGAGCTTGCTGATGAAAAACAGAAGCGAAATTTGGAAAGAGCGCGACTTCAAGTTACGTATTATGAACAAATTTATTATCATGCCCAAAAATATTTAAACGGTACGCCGGAGCAGAAAAAGGCGTATATTGAAAAAAATAAAGCGTTTTATGAGCAACTGTGCGCAAACAACATTTTTATGAATCCTGATAGCCGCTTGCCCGCTGCTCCGGATTTCACAAGTCCGCCGGATCTTTGGCATAAGCTTGGGTAAATAAAAAAATCTGTATGTTATTAATTTGATGATCTAATAATTTAAAACGTGAGGGTATAATGAATATTAACAAAAAATTTGCTGATGCAAAGGCGCCCGCGGCACATGTTGCTATATGGATGGCATTGATCGGATTTGATAGGGACAAACCGGACAAGGGCGCGTCTGAATATTTGTCGAACTTAGGCTTCACGCCTTCGGCAATATCGTTATTTGTGCAAAATCCGGATCTTTTATTGTTTCATCAGGATATGGATGAAGAACGCCTTTTGCCGCGTGACTGCTGCAATTATTACGGTGCGTTGGTCAACGAGATACGCGCAATTCAGCCATGGACAAATTATGATCTCAAAGAGCTTGGCGCAAATTTGAAAAAAGCCGGCGTAGAAACATATTTGGGTTTTATGGGCACGCATCTTTGTCCGCTTGATGAAAACGATGACTCGACTGTGCCTAACGGAATAATGGGGTATCCGTGCAAAATAGATTTTATGCTTCAGCATAAGGAACTAACTTATGAAAGTACTCTGGAAAAAGGTTACATAAATCTATTTAAAAATTTTAACGACGGAACATCGTTTGAGGATTTTTTTATAAATCAAGCGTTAAAAACACTGATCGATTATGATATAGACGGGATCCATTTTTCCGACTCGATTTTTCCGCCGTGCATTGGCGTAAAAAACGGAGATTTTTCGGATTTCATGTTGAATTCATTTATAGATTGCTATCCTTCCTTAAATATTCCTAAGGAGTTGAGACTCTCTTTAAAAGACAAAAACAGTCCGGGTATAAACGCGAGGGCGGAATATATTTGGAAAAACCATCGTATTGACTGGATAACCTTTTACGCAGAAAGATGGGGGAAGTTTTTTACTAAGCTTTGCTCGGTGTTGCATAAAGCCGGCAAAAAGGTTATGGTAAACAATTCGTGGACGAGTGAACCGTTTGAATCGCTCTACAGATTCGGTATCGACTATAAGATATTGGAACGTTCCGGAATAGATATTATCTGTGTCGAAAATCAAGCGACGACGCAAATGAATTCCGACGGCGGACGATATAAAATACACGAACATATGCTGATGCCCGCAATAATGAAAGCGTATGCCCCGAAAATGGAAACCCTAGCTTTTAATTTTACCCGTGATTCAACAGAGGAAAATTCCGCGCTTGATCATTTTCCTTGTCCTACCGAGCGTGAGCTTTATGCATTGGCCTCAACGCTTTATACCGATAAAGAAGGTTCGAAACGAGCTATTGACGGATATTTTGTGTGCCTAGGCGACGGGGTGAGAAAGCATGAATGGAACTGGCTCAATCAGCGTTACCGCATAGCTTTATCAGGCGACGGCGCGCGCGCTTTGACCTATACGCTTATGTGGTCGGATGCTATGGTTTTTGACTTTTTGCCGGATTATATAAAAACGCGCCGATGGTCTTTGCATAAAATAGCATCGGAACTTTCAAAAAACGGAGCGAAATACAGCGCCGTCGCGCGCATAAGTGATATTTCGTCCGTTAGTGGAACAATACTAGTACCTAACGCCGACCTGTTGAATGAGGAAGAAAAAAAGCTTATTTTAAACTATAAAAACGGAGCGGTGATTTTCACTTCCGTTTCAGGTAAAAAAGACAGATTTAATGGTTTCAAAAACAATTCGGACATATTTGAAGACCGTTTTGTAAAAAATCCGGCATATTGCATGTGCGCGGGAATACTCAACCGCTCAAAAGATAATCAAGCAGATATTCAGGCTTTGCTTAATATTGACGGATCAATGCCCGAAATAACTGATACGGCTGCAGTCGTAGATAATGATTTTTGGTTTTATGATATTCCGTTCAACAAAGTTTCAGACGGCTTTATAAAAGCACTTGCTCAGGTGATTATCGGAGAGGGCAACCCGTATTTTTATTTAGAATCTGTACCGAAATTTTATGATTTGTTTTCACCTGTTAAAACTGCTCCTGATAATATTGAGATATTTTCAGCACATGAAACAAAGAGCGGACGGGTAAAAATAATACTGGAAAATGACCGATATAATACATATCGTCATATTCACATTATGTTTAAACGCCCTGTGAAAAAGATTATCAACGTTATGGAATTTCCGATCATTCCGTTAAAACTCATTCTTGAGGAAGGGATCCGCGCATACAGCGAAAAATATGAGGAACATATTAAGCGCGCCAAAGGCTGTGTTGTTAAAATACCGCCGGGAGGAGTACAGGTTATTGAACTTGATTTTTGATTTTAGAAGCAAAAATGCTTGCTTGCAAGGGCATTTTTGCGCCACCGACAAAGGGTGCATACCCCGCACTTTAGTGCGGAAGGCGCGCCAACGGTGCGAGGTGCAGGATTTATCCAGCGGTATGAATACCCTTTATTACATGAAAATTCAACCGGAGGCAATTAATAGATATGAAAAAACTTAAATTGATTGACTGTAATGCCTGTATCGGCTACGGCACAGTAAACCGTTTCATAACAAACCATGAAAACTATCCTGTGTATGAAAAGGTCAAACAAGCTAAAAATGCGGACGAGCTGATAAAGGAAATGGATTTTTGCGGCGTGGATGAGGCGATCGTTTACCATCAGGATATGTTCGACGTCGCGCCCGATTATGGCAATAAGAAATTTTTAGCCGATAAGAAAAATTTTACAGGCAGGCTTAAAGGGACAATCACGGTACTTCCCTCCGTTTCCGACGATTTACACTCGACGGACCTGATACTGAAAACTATTAAAGAGCACTCTCTTGTGGGAGTAAGAATATTTCCTGAGCAAAACAGGTTTATGCCCGATAGGATCACATGCGGGGATTTGTTTGATATGCTCACAGAATATTCAATACCGTTATATTTAACGCCGTATGCCGGCTGGGAGCATATATTTTCAATTTTAAAAGAGTTTCCGAAGCTCACCGTAATAATTTATAATTATGGTTTGTGGGGAAGCGACAGATATTTTTTTCCGCTTATTAAAGCGTATCCGAATACGTATGTCGATTCAAGCGATTATCAGGTTTTGAACGGACTGAAAAATTTTGTCTCAAAAGCATCTTCTTCTCGCATGCTGTTCGGTACAAACTTTCCAATGGATAATATGGGCGGCCCTATCGCAACACTTTTAAGCGCGAGGATAAGCGATGAACAAAAAGAGGAAATCGCGTATAAAAACATAACAAGATTAATGGAGGGCATAAGGGTATGAACAAGTATCAAGCCGAATTGAAAGAATACTCAATGCTCAAAAGCACAAAGATCATAGACGCCCATACGCATATGGGAGATGTATACGGAACTTGCTTGTCTGTTCACGATGTAGAAGGCTGCATTAAGATCATGGATGAACAAAATATCGAGTGGTTATTCTGTTCGCCGCACGCAGATCTTTTCAGTCCGCTATCAGTCAACAGCGAAATAGTTGAGATATTAAAATTTTATTCGAAACGCATAAAGGGTTATTATGGTTTTAATCCGAATTATGAAAGTGAATATTCAAAGGAAATAAAAAATGTTCCAAAGGATAAGCGTTTTATAGGCTATAAGCTTTTGCCTGAATACCATAGAACGCCTCTATCTGCTAAGGCATACCAAACTCTTTTTGATGTTGCCGACGAGAGTTCCCTTCTCATTCTTATCCATACATGGGGAGGAAGTCCCTATAACTCGCCCAAAGAAATTGAGCTGTTGCTTAAACGTTATAAAAAGCTAAAAATAATTATGGGGCATTCAGCACCGGGAGAAGCGGATGCCGCGATAAAATTAGCTGCCGATTACGAAAACGCGTATCTTGACCTTTGCGATATCCACCGCCATAGCGGAATGGTTCAAAAAATGGTCGAAGGGGCAGGTTCAAAAAAGGTTTTGTTCGGCACGGATATGCCATGGTATGATCCTTCGTATTGCTTGGGAAGCGTCATATATTCAGATATTTCTGAAGAAAGTATGAGCGATATATTATATAATAACGCAAAAAAATTGTTAGACATTAATGACAGGAGATGATTATGAAAAAAATTATTAAATCTTTCGAAGAAGGCGCGGATGTAGTAGGAGATATACTTACTGCAGGTAAGGGAAAAAATGATATTAAAATCGGACTTTTGACGCTGGGTTATTTTGAATATTGGCGCATGTTTCCCGATATTCTGCCGATCGTAGCGCAAGATCTTAAAGAAATTGAAACTCGGTTTAAGAAAGAATATAAAAACGTTGTTTTTTCGGGTATGGTCGATACGCTCGACACCGCCGATGCTGCAGGACGAATGTTCAGAGAAAAAAATGTGGATATTGTTATAGCAGTATGCGGAACGTATGTCGCCGACTTTATTACTCTAACTGCACTCGACTATGTAAAAAATAAGCCTCTTATCCTCTTTTCTATGCAGTCGGGAGATAATATTGATTTAAATGGAACGTATGCAAACAGCCTAAGAAACAGCGGACTCATCGGAACTTCTCAGCTTACCGGCACACTTGTCAAGCTGCGCCGTAAATTTAAAACTGTAGTCGGTTCTAAAAATGACGAATCTGCGTATGAAAAAATGAATGATTACATAAAGGCAAGTCAGGCTATCGAAGATATTCGTGAAAGCAATATAGGCATAATCGGGCACGTTTTTAGAGGTATGTACGACATTGAACTCTCTAAAACCTTTTTAAAAAGCACATTCGGCGTAAATGTGATTTCTATTCAAAGCTCACATTTGCTTGAAACTTGGAAAGGGGTCACGAACGAGGAAACGAAAATAGAAACGGATGCTCTGTTAAAGCGTTTCAAAATTAAAAATGTTACTGAAAATGACGTTTTCTATGCTTGCAAGCTTGCTATTGCTATGGAAAAAATATCCAAGAAGTTCAAGCTAGACGCGCTCTGTTTCTTAGATCAGCATTTTGTGCAGCGCCAGCTTCTCACATCCGCCCGTATCGGCGCGTCGCTTTTAATGGAAAGAACAGGAATGTCCGTCAATTGCGAAGGGGATTTGGGCGGTCTTGTTACGATGATGTTAATGAAAAGTCTTACGGGTAAATCGCCGCTTATGGGAGAATGGGGTGAGTATGACCTCGCTTCTAATTCCTGCCTTATTATGGGGCATGGCATCGCAACTCCGGATTTGGCAAAAAATAATGAATCGATTAAGCTTTCTAGAACTCCCGAGGAATGGGGGATGGAAGGCGGAGGGCTGAATTATGAGCTGTGCGTCAAGTCGTCTGCCGTCACGTTGAGCCACATTCTTGAGGGTCAGGACGGTTACCGTATGATAATCTCTGAGGCGGAAACTATTGATTTTCCTGCTATGAACTATGATGAGATATACGCTCTTGTTCGCACGCGCAAGCCGGTGCGGGAATATCTAGAGGATGTACTCAACTACGGCGTATCCCATCATTGTATTCTGGGAATAGGCCATATGGGAAAACAGCTTGAAATAGTATGCGATCTTCTCGGAATAGAGAAATTTAAGATTTAAGCGGACTTTATTGGAGAAAAACTATGAAAAGAATGAGTGCAGCGGTCATAGGTTTCGGCGACAGAAGCGAAATATACAGCAAGTATTCGCTTGCTCATCCGGAAGAATTGAAAATCACAGCTGTCGTCGAGCCTGACGCGGTACGGCGTAATTTAGCAAAAAAATTATTTGATATACCGGATGGAAATTGCTTTTGCGACGTTGATTCTTTTATAAAAAAAGGAAAACTTGCAGACTTTGTGATCAATGGTACAATGGACAATCTGCATATCAAAACAACGTTGCCTTTGTTGCCGCTTGGCTATGATGTATTGCTTGAAAAGCCAATAACTTCCGATAAAAAAGAGCTTCTTGAGCTAATGTCAACGTCAAAGCTTTATAATAATAAAATCGTCGTATGTCATGTCTTGCGTTATGCGCCGTTTTATGATAAAATAAAACAGCTTATTCATGCTGGGGATATCGGAAAAGTGCGGCATATCGAAACAGCGGAAAATGTAGGCGTAGCGCATGCGTCTGTATCATATATACGCGGGAAATGGAACAAAAAATCAGTCTGCGGGTCTTCGTATCTTTTGGCAAAATGCTGTCATGATACGGATCTTCTTTGCTGGCTCAATTCCGGCACTATTCCTGTTAAAGTCGCTAGCATGGGCAGCCGTAACTATTTTATTGCCCAAAACGCTCCGGAAGGTGCCGGAACGCGTTGCCTGAACGATTGTCCGCATGTCGATACATGTGCGTATAGCGCAAAGTCCATGCATTTGGATAATAATCCTATACCGTTAATTGTATGGCGCGGACTTAATAAGCTTCCCGGTGAAGTTACTATGCAAGAGCGCATAAATTCGCTAAAGACTGATAACCCTCACGGAGCCTGCATATTTAAAACAGATGCGGACTTAATCGATCAACAGTCTGTTATGGTCGGATTTGATAACGGATCTACGGCTTGCCATTTACTGTTCAGTTCGGCGATGCGTGCCGGGCGCAGAATTAAAGTATATGGCACAAAAGGTGAAATAGAAGGGTTTACTGAAGATAACTTTTTTGTTGTCAGGCATTATAATCCGGATAATATTCTGTATATCGAGAAAACGGTTAAGATTACAGAAGCAGCTTCAGATGACGGCCATCACGGCGGAGACAGCAGGATAGTGGCTGATTTTCTAAAAGTTTTGCGCGGGGAAAAACCGTCTTTATCTACAAGTCGGCTTGAGGATTCGGTAAATAGCCATCTTATCGTTTACGCCGCGGATGAATCAATGGAAAAAGATAAATTCATATTTATTTAAAACGGGAGTATTTTTATGTCGGTCATGACTGTAACGGGTAAGGTCAAAAAGAATGAATTAGGCGTCGTTTTACCGCATGAACACCTTCTTATATCTTTAAAAAGCCTGGTTAACCCACCCTTTGATGAAATAAAACTGGCACGTTTTTATGAGCCGCTAGCCCTCAATAACCGCTATTTGATTTATAATGATCCATATGCTCTTTATGACAATGCCGAAATAAATGATGAAAAAGTATTGAAGAAAGAGCTTTTGATGTATTTAAACGCAGGCGGTGGTACGCTTGTGGACGTCACTCTTGATTCTATAGGACGTAATCCTGCCGCATTAAAATCGTTTTCTTTAGAAACGGGCGTAAAAATAATAATGGGGTGCGGCGAATATTTAGGTGTAACTCATTCAGAATCAGTTGAAAAGCTTACTGTAAGAGCATTAGCAGATAATTTATTAAAGGAAATAAACTTCGGCGTCGGCGGTACCGGTATAAAACCTGGCGTAATTGGTGAGATAGGAACAAGCGAGCCTATAACGGAAAACGAAATCAAGGCGCTTGATGCCGCGGCATTAGCTGCAGTAGAGAGCGGGTTATCGGTTCACGTCCATACCTCTTTGTGGGGAAGAAACGGCCTGTTTGTTATAGAACGCATGAAAAAAGCGGGTCTTAAAGCAGAAAAAATCTGTATCAATCATGTCGATGTTGATTTACGCTTTGATTATCTTGAGCAATTATTGAGTCTTGGAGCATATGTGGAATTTGACAATTTCGGAAAGGAATTTTATGTCGAAAAACGCAAGGGATCAATAATAAACGGACGTTTCGCTTATGATTTAGAGCGCGCAGAGATGATCAGGCGTTTGTCAAATCACAGTAAGCATTTTCAGCAGCGTATTCTAATAAGTAACGATATTTGCCTTAAAAGTATGCTGACCGAGTACGGTGGAAACGGTTATGGGCATATATTGAATACGATCGTCCCTATGCTAAGGGAAAATGGTTTTACAGACGCAGAAATAAACGGTTTTATAAAAGATAACCCTCAGAGGTTTTTATAGCCTAAAGGATTTTATATGATTAAATCAGAAAGAATAGAAAGCTTTTCTCAATTAGGCTTCGGCTTATTTGTTCATTACGGTTTGTACAGCGTTTTGGGCAGGGGTGAATGGGTTAAAAAATTGGAGAATATTCCTGATATAGAATATTCAAAACTTTTAAAGAAATTTAAAGTAAATAAAAATTGGGCTGAAAGACTGTGTAAAACGGCTTTTGAAACGGGCGTAAAATATATTGTTCTCACCGCAAGGCACCATGACGGCTTTTCTCTTTTCGACACGTTAGGCCTCAATGATTTTGACGCGCCGCATTCTGCCGCAAAGCGCGATCTGATTCGGGAATTTACCGATGCATGCAGAAAATATAACATTATACCTTTTCTCTACCATACATTGATAGACTGGACAATGGAAAAGAGATTTTCAAAGTTTTCCGATTATATGAAATATTTGCGGGATAGTTTGGAAATATTGCTCACAAAATATGGCAAAATCGGCGGTTTTTGGTTTGACGGGATGTGGGAGTATCCACAAAACGATTGGGAAGAGGACGCGCTTTACAGCCTTATCAGAAAATATCAGCCGGACGCTATGATAGTCAATAACACCGGTCTATCGGAGCTCGGAAAGGTCGGGCACAAAGAAATAGACTCTGTGACCTTTGAGCGCGGCGAAATCAAAGGTACGGCAGCTGGCGCGGACGGAAACAGGCTGGCGTCTGAAATGTGCCAGATTTTCAATCAACATTGGGCGTATGCTGAAAACGATATAAACTATAAATCCGTCAAAGAAATACTCGGGGATTATTGCGCATGCAGAAAATATAACGCTAACTTTCTTTTAAATATAGGGCCGGTTGCAGACGGATCTATAAGAATAATGGATGGAGAATTTTTGAAAGCGATAGGCAAGTGGGTAAGAAGCAATAATGAGGCATTATATCTGCCAAAACCTTATGATGCGGTAAAGGACAGTAAAGATTTTGTTTTAAAAGACGGAAATAATTACTATGTATTCGTTCATGATGTTCCCATGGCTGCAAACCCCAATGTCGCAAAATTTCTTAAAACTTCCGGTGAGATATGTCTTGACATAACTGAGCCTAAAGCGGCGATATGGCTTGATAACGGCGAAAAGGTGGAATACCATTGTGAGAATGAAAGAGTATTCTTTATAAAGAAGCCATTTTATTACGGAACAGATTTTATTGTACGCGTTGCTAAATTTACAGTTTAAAATCCGGAACGGCTGCCTTAAGCAAAGCAAAATAGTTTTCGGCAGGCACATAATTGGCAATACTATTGCCGCTGCCGAGCGCATAAGCACCGTCTTGCGCAGATTGTTCAAGCATAGCCGAGCAGCGTTTTGTAATTTCGTCTAGCGGGCTCCGTATAATAAAGTCAAGATCTATTCCGCCTACGATAGCGACATTCTTATGATAATTTTTATAGGCTTGTTCGACGGGTAAAATTTTATCTTCGTTAGAATGTTTAGCATCAAATCCGAGCAATGCCGGATTATAAATATCTTCGTAAATTCCCGTGAAATTTCCGCAGGAGTGCAGCACTACAGGAACGTTGTGTTTATGGCCTAATTCAACGATTTTTTTGTGCCAGGGGTAAACATATGTTTTGAGCTGATCATGCGAGAGCAAGGTAGACGAAAAGAATCCCCAGTCGTCGTTGCTCATGATGAGGCCTACTGAAGAGTAGTTGAGACAATTTTCATAATATCGAAGCAGGCGGCTGCCTACATTGTCAAAAACCAATTTGGCAAGAGCAGGTTCATCTTCCAGCATAAAACATAGAGTTTCATAGCCGACGATTCCGATAGTGTTCTCAAGAATCCCGTCGCGTCCATAAACCATCAGCTTGAAATCGTCCGGCATAAATTTTTCAGAGACTTTTAAAATAGAATAGTCGTAACTATCAGGGTTGTTCCATATGTATTTTTCGAACGTTTCGTAATCCTTTATAAGTCCGCCGTCATTTATAGAGTACGATACGACGTTTTCAGGTTTGTTACGGTTGAAATGAAAGTCTGAACCGATAACCGAGGCGTATTCATATCCGGCTGCGGAAAAAGCGTTGATATTAAATTTAGCTATGCTTTCGATGTTTGTATGATCAGGTTCGAAACCTGCCAGAGCGGCCTTGATTTTAGGATCGATCAAAAACTCAAAAAGAGTGGGTTTTTCAGGTTTCTTTTTATTTAACACTTGTAATAAATTGCGTGAAAACGCCGGTTTTCTGCTTGTCATTGATTTTCTATCCTCAAATATATTAATACTATTATTATAAACTATATTTGAAGTTTTTTCTACAATTTTTTTGGTCAAAACTAACAATATATTGCACTTGCGCCACAAAAAGCTTAAATGCGAGGGGATCTGGAAGCAAAATTGAATATTGAAAAAAGCGGAAACAGAGAAATTTTTCTAAATGGCAGCGCGGCAAACCTTATAATAAAGTTTTGTCATAAAGAGCGCGTTGTGCTTGCACATTTCCATGATCGTATAGAAATTGTTTATTGCAACACATCAGGTATCCTTAATATTGACGGTGCTGAGTTTTCTTTTGATTCCGGAGATTTTTTATTGATAGATTTCAACACTCTTCATTCGGTTTACGCCGCCGATGAGGGTGGATTCAGTGCAATAATTATCACTCTGCAGTACTTAAATTCATCGAATAAACAATATACCGATATGATGTCGCCGTTTTATATAAGCCGTTTACATTGTCCGGTCATAAACCCTATAGATACAATATATAATGAGCTAAAACAAATCTATGAGTCCTTGTATAACATGCAGGAATCGCCTCTTGTTCCGGCATTGCTTTCGGAATACTTTAAATTGATCGGACTTTGGCTCGGTCTGCCGCGCTATGAAAAAAGTGCAGGAACTCAAGATGAGTTAATCCGCAATGCCGTCAGCTATATTAATGAAAATTTGAATTCGGACTTAACCCTGAATAAATTATCAGAAATTTTTTCGCTTAATAAATTCAGTTTTTTTAGAAAATTCAAGTTTCTCACCGGCTATACTCCGAATAAATATGTTATGCGCTCAAGATTGGAGAAAGCCGCAAAATACTTGATGCAGGGATATAATGTTACCCAGACTGCAATCAGTATCGGCTTTGAAAATATGAGTTATTTTACGAAATGTTTTTCGGAATATTATTTGGTTTTGCCGTCAGATTATGCAAAAAAAACTGGTTTTCTTAAGTAAAAGATTTGAAGTAATATATGGCTCTGCCGGAAATAAAAAAAGAAAATTATCATATCGATCGGATGCCTTCTTGCTGGCAAACGGACCTATTTCGTAACTTTTGACTTGTGTTGATTCCAAAAGCAAAAATGCTTGCTTGCAAGGGCATTTTTGCGCCACCGACAAAGGTGCATACCCCGCGCTTTAGCGTAAGAAGGCGCGCCAAAGGCGCGAGGTGCAGGATTTATCCTGCGGTATGAATACCCTTTACTATATTATACCACACCGGCTCCGATTGCAAACAAAGAAAACAGGGTTTTTCTAAAGAAAAAGAAAAAACCGTTATAACCGTTATTTTTGCAGGCCTGCCATACGGCAAGATTAAAGCAAAAACTCAAAAAGCAGAGTCGATTTAACTCTGCTTTTTAAGGTTCAAATATTAAACATAGTGGTGCGATGAAAGGGACTTGAACCCTTACGGTGAAACCATACGCCCCTCAAACGTACGCGTCTGCCAGTTCCGCCACCATCGCATATATTGCCTGCGGGCTTTTCGAGGATACTCAAAGAGTATACTTTATATAAATAGAAAAGTCAATTATTTTAACTGTGATTTTTTAAAGCTGTTTTTTAAAGTATTCATAAACGTGTACGGACGAGGGTAGAAAAAAATATATCAAAATCGTACATTTTGCATAAAAGAGCCTTAAAAACATCAAACTACTTTTAAAAGGAGGTATGTGTATGAAGATTGCTAACATTATAGCTTTTGTTATCGTTATCATCGGCTGTATCAACTGGGCTTTAGTCGGAATTTTCGATTTCAACTTAGTTTCGATGATATTCAGAGGCTATCGTGCTGTAGGAAGCGTTATTACTTACATCTTAGTCGGCGTTTCGGCTTTATGGCTGCTTTTATCCAGCATTGCATCACGCGGAAAAATCGATTTCGTTGAAGAAGTAAGATAATCCGCTCATCCCGGCCTTTAAAACGGAAAAAGGGTAAATCCTTTCCGCAAAACAGAAAAAGACTTTTTCGGCTTAGCATAAAGCTTAATGAAAAAGTCTTTTTTTTCTGCTATTTTATAGTACCGGTTCCTTTTTGATCGGTTTTGTGTAGGTCGTAAAACCGTCCGGCCGGTAACCGATTTTATTGTACAGCTCGCACGCGCGGATATTGGTGGTGAGCACTTCAAGCGTAATAGATACGGCGTCGTCCTTATAAGTGTCCTCGATCCACTGCATAAAGATTTTTGCATAACCCTTATTTCGGTTGTTGGGCTTGATGTAGAGCTCGTCTAAAACTATGACGTTGCCGCCGTCCTCGTTGCTCCAGTATGAGGTGAGCAGCCCATAGCCCACAACCTCTCCGTCTTCCTTATCGAACATCAGAAGGCCCCATGAATTTTCGTGACGGTCCAACACTCTTGCGAAGGTCCTTTCCGTTATGCCCTGGTCATAGGCGCGTAAAGTGGCTTCGGCTTCGTAAAACTCCTTGCATAGCCCGAAAAATAATTCTTTATCTTCGGGCTTAAAACTTCGTATAATCATTGTTATTCCTAATTTGAAATTAATAAATAAAATATAGCATACTGCGGCTATACGGTCAATTAATTAGAAAAAATATAATATAAATATTTTCGTTAAATGACTTGACAATAAACTATAAATACAATAAAATGAATAATTTCCCTTTCATTGAGGTTTTAAACGGATTTGTTGGCAGTTTTTTGATCTGACTTTTTTTGCTCTATTCGGCGTTGTTGAATTTATCGATAAAGTTTTTTAAAACCTCGAGCGTCCCCTCGCGCCTTAATTTAGACGAGCTTAGGGAAATATCATAGTTTTCCGCCGCGCCCCAGGTTTTGCCGGTGTAGAAATTATAATAGCCCGCCCGCTTTTTATCGGCTTTTTTTATTAAGGTGGCCGCCGCTTTTTCGTTGATATCATACAGGCGCGCTATACGCTTGATACGGTCGTCCATATCCGCATAGATATAAACCCTTACGATTTTATTTTTATCCAAAATATCGTCGGCGCAGCGTCCGACTATCAGGCAAGGCTCCTCTGCGGCGAATTTTTTTATCGCCTGCGAGGTATAGAGAAAAAGCTTATCCTCGGAAATAATGTCGTCAAGCTGCATGGGAGAAACGTACCCGGCGTATGAGGAGGTTGCTAAAGAATAGAGAAAGCTGGACGTGCGCTTCTCGTCCGCCTTTTCAAACAGCTCCTTTGAAATGCCGCTGCTTTCTGCCGCTTCGGCGATTATAGCCTTATCTACATACCTGATACCGAGCATTTTTGCCAGTTCTTTGCCGATCTCGCTGCCGCCGCTTCCGAACTGCCTTGATAGAGTTATTACGCTTTTACGCATTTTTTTGCCCTCCTTTTCCTTGACTGCTGTCGGTTTGCCGCCGGATGTTTTTACTAGGAAAGATATGTAACAGCTACGCTGTTGGCGTTCGCAAATTCGCTTCCGCTTATTTGCTCGGCTAAGCGCGTCGGGAATGCCGCAACAGTTGGTTTTGACGCCGACCGAGCGTATCTTTAATACGTGACTAAAGGCGGCAAAAGCAAACGTAGCGGCATTACGGCGATGAATTCTTTTCTAGTTTTCCTTGACTGTAGTAATATTTTAACATAATCAGGGCTTTTTGTAAATAGACATCGAAAAAAAAGGGGCGGTTATTTTGAAAAAAATTGTAAAAACAAAAGAAGGCCTGAAAACCGGCCTCCTTTTAAGAAATTACAAATTTATACTTACCTAGCCTCTTGACGCAATCATATCTAAGGTTGTATGAGGCGCTAATTTCTTTAAGCGCTATCCTAATATCCTTTTAATGTCCGCGTCGCTCAAAGCGGAAGGGTCGCACATCGTGCCGCAGGTAAGAAGCTTTAAAAAATCTGCTTCAAGTTTTAAGTCCGCGCTTTTGTTAAAGCGGTTATCGGCAGTTCCGATATTTATTTTAAGTCCGCGCTTTAAATAGCTTGCCGCGCTTGCGATCCCGTGGCCGCAGCCGCAGTCGAACGAGGGCGTAAGCACTAAGGAGGCGTTTTCCTGCACCATTAGATCGACGTCGTCGTTGTCAAGGTACACTCCGCCCACGATAACGGAGTTAGCCAATAGCCCCAGTTTATTGAGAAGCATTACAGGGCTAAGGCGAAAGCGCGCCTCAATAAGCCCGACTTCTTCAAGCGTGCGGCACGCCTCTACCATAAACGCGGCATTATTTGATAAAACATATTCTATAAGATAATCGATTTTCTTATCGGGCAGCAAAAGAGAGGATAGACAGACTTTTTTAGAGATGAGCTTATCCTCTCCGCCCTCGTAAAGCTGATAAAAAACTGTCTTTAAAGACGGGTCTTTTATTAAAAGCGATTCGTTTTTTGCCGCGACGACGGCGGCTTCCGCCCCGCCCGCGCGGATTTTTTTAAGATCGGGATCAGTGGTGAAAGCGTTGATCATAGGTTTTTTGAAAGTTCTTTGATATAAGCTTTCATTTTTTCGGAAAATGCAGCGTTTCTTAAAGCGTATTCGACTATCGCCTGAACGGAGCCGAACTTATCGCCCATATCGTAACGTTTGCCCTCAAAGTCGTAAACGTAGCCGTTGCCCTTTTTGCAAATCGCATTCAGGGTGTCGGTGAGCTGCAATTCGCCGCCCACGCCCGTTTTTGTAGCGCGGATAGCGTCGAAAACGTCGGGAGTGAGAACATAGCGGCCAAGCGCAGCAAGGCGGGAGGGTATCTTATCAAGCGGCGGCTTTTCAACTATCCCGCGGCATTTTTTCAGCCTGCCCTCGTTTTGCTCAACGTCGGCTACGCCGTATTTAACGATATCGTCGCCCGGCCACGTCTGAACGCCGAGAATAGTGCCTCCGCACTCATAGTACGCGCTTATAAGCTGGCTCATAACGGGATTTTGAGAATACATAAGGTCGTCGCCCCAGGCAAGCGCGAAAGGCTCGCCGTTTGTGAACTTTTCTGCATACAGTACCGCGTCGCCGCTGCCCTTAGGCTCTTTCTGCTCGGCAAAAACTATATTGACAGAGCCTCTGATTTTGCGGAGTATTTCAGCATATTCGCTTTTTCCGGTGCTTTCAAGGTGCTGTTCAAGCTCCGGGTTTGGCGTAAAGTAATTGCGTATAGCGTCCTTACCCTTGCCCAAAATTATCATTATATCGGTTATACCGCTATTCATCGCCTCATTGACTATGTAGCCTAGAACCGGCGTGTCGATAACGGGCAGTATTTCTTTAGGCACAGCTTTTGTGATAGGCAGAAATCTCGTCCCAAGGCCCCCGCAGGGAATGACAGCTTTTGTGATTTTCATAAATCTGTTTTAGTTAACTCCTACAAAATATTTTGCGGTTTAGTACTTTTGAAAAAATTTTTTATGCCGCTGCAGCTCTGTTAATTTTAAAATTTTAAAACTAACAGAGTACTACTTTCTATATATGATCCTGCGGCAGTTTTCGCAACGGCAAATGCTTTTTTCCGCAAGCTCGCTTTTTGCCTTTTGCGATAAGGACAAGCCGCAGCCGTTGCAGGAATAATTCTTTCCGCCGTCTGCCGAGCCTGCCTCGACTATCGCGGGGTATTTTCTTTCATTAGTGATCGATTGATACTGCTCGAAAAGCTGCGGGTCGATCTTCTTTTTCAGCTCGTCCAAATGCGTGGTGAGCTTTTTCATAGCTGGCTCTTTTTCGGCCTTGAACGTTTCAAACTTTAACTTAAAGCTGTTGAAAATGTCTTTGAGCTTTTTGCCGCGCTCCTGTGAATCAAGGTATGCGTGGATGACGCTTTCGGATTTGTTTTTCCTGTCCGCAAGTTTTTTTTCAAGCTCGGATATGCGGTCGCGCAGCACTTCCATTTGTGAAAGTATTTCCTTGCGCGCCTCATCGTCGTCCTCGGAAACCTCGCTTAAACGCTTATCGAGGGCTTCAAACTTCTTAAAAGTGTCCTCGTAGTAGGCAAGAGAGCTGTTGTAGAAATTAACAATACTCTCGGCAGCCTTTTCGCTTTCCAAAACGTTGTTTTTCGCAGCGGCGAATTCAGCTCTTGCCTGCTCCATTTTCTTATTGAATTCATTCTTTTCGATCTCGTCGAGAAGCTTTCTAAGCTCTATATCATACTTTTGGTATTCGAGAATCGTATCTAAATTTGCCATATAAATCTCTCCTATAAATGACAGTATTAAACTTTAAACTGCCTTTGTGTTTAAAATCTGGGATTAGTTTCGCGCTCGGACTGAACTACTTCAAAGCTCACCTTGCCCGACTTTGCTTCCAGCTTTAATATTTGCACTAAACGCGTTATATAAACGTGCTCCATATTAAAATGCTGGGGTTCTATTACCGTGAGGCCGCTTTCGCGCGCGTAAATCGCAAAATGGTGCTTGACGTCCGCGGTGACAAGGCAGTCCGCGCCCATTTTAAGGGCGGCGTCTATATAACCCGTATCGCTCCCGCCTCCGCCGTTTATGACGGCTATTCTCTTCACAAGAGTCATCGGCTCGCCTATAATACGCACGTGGTTGTCCTTTAAAACGTTTTCGACCTCGCCTTTTAGTACAGTTACGTATACCTTATTCGCCAGGTCTCCTATTCTTCCAAACCCCACATCGCCGCTGATATACGGGTCGATAGGCTTGATGTTGCGCAGGCCTATCGCGTTTGCGACGTAATCGTTTATGCCGTCCTTGCAAAAATCAAGGTTTGTGTGCGCCGCATAAATATTCAAGCCCGCCCGCGCCGCTTTTAGAAGGAGCCTTCCCTGCACGGTTTCATCGGTAACATTTTTGAGCGGGAACCAAACCAGCGGATGATGGCTGATTATAAGATCGGCTCCTGTTTCTATCGCCTCGTCTACGACCGCGCCCGTAACGTCCAGACAGCAAAGGATTTTTTTCACCTGTGCGTCGGGGCTGCCCAGAGTTAAGCCGATATTGTCGTACTCTTTTTTAAATTCGTATTCTTCGGGCGCAAATTTCTTGATCAGGGAGAGCGCTTCGGCTACTGTTGCCATTTTTCCACCTCTTCGATTATTTTT
The DNA here is from genome assembly GCA_031553855.1 of Eubacteriales bacterium. Taxonomy (GTDB): domain Bacteria; phylum Bacillota; class Clostridia; order Christensenellales; family Pumilibacteraceae; genus RACS-047. The sequence goes on from JAVBKW010000005.1 coordinate 53,084, forward strand.
AATTTTGCCGCATTGGCGGCCGTTTGCCGGAACGAAAGCAGCTTTTCCTTATCGATCGCCAGCTTTTCTTTTAAGAGCGGATTCTTAATTTTGTAAAAAACCCCGTATTCAAGCTGACACGGCTCTAATATAGTTTGCTTTGCCGCAAAATACTCCGCTTTAATAACAAAATAGAATTTACCGTTTTCCTTTACTATTTCATCGGCGGCTATATGATAACCGTTCTGCGATAAATACAGGCGCACGTCCGGAACTTTATTCTGCGGCTGCAATATAAGTACGGGGACTGTAAAGCCTGCGATTATCTTAATGATTTCAAGCCCGCCCATACCGGCGACTGCGGCGGCGTTAGGAATAAGAGGAAGGCTTTTAAAACCGTCGCCGACGCTAAACTCTACGTTTTCATAGCCGCAGAGCAGCTTTTTTGCTTTTTCAAGGCTCGGCGCGCTTATATCGGACGCATAGATCCGGGCAGCTTTTTTAGAATCGGCCGCCATTTTAGAAAGCTTTCCGTGGTCGCAGCCGATATCGGCAAAGGTTTCGCATTTTGGAATAAGAGAAAATATTTTTTGCAGCCTGTCCATTAATCGATATAGTCTTTAAGCTTTTTGCTTCTTGAGGGGTGGCGCAGCTTTCTGAGCGCCTTTGCCTCGATCTGCCTTATACGCTCGCGCGTTACCCCGAATTCCTTGCCTACTTCCTCTAACGTCCTGGGGTGGCCGTCGTCGATGCCGTAGCGCAGCCGCAGCACCATTTCCTCGCGCGGGGTGAGCGTGTCTAAAATAGAGAGGAGCTGCTCTTTTAAGAGCGTGAACGCGGCAACGTCCTGGGGCGCGGTGGCGTTAGAATCCTCGATAAAGTCGCCTAAATGCGAATCCTCTTCCTCGCCTATCGGAGTTTCGAGCGACACGGGGTCGAGCGCGATACGCTGTATCTCGCGGACGCGTTCTTCGGGTATGCCCATTTCCTTGCTGATTTCCTCAGGGGTGGGGTCGCGCCCGTATTCCTGAACTAGCAGCCTTGTGACGCGTATGAGCTTGTTTATAGTTTCGACCATATGAACGGGGATCCTTATAGTCCTTGCCTGATCAGCAATGGCCCTTGTGATAGCCTGACGTATCCACCACGTGGCGTAGGTGGAAAAGCGGAAGCCTTTTGTGTAGTCGAATTTATCGACGGCTTTCATAAGCCCGAGGTTTCCTTCCTGGATAAGGTCTAAAAACAACATCCCCCTGCCTACGTAACGCTTGGCTATAGACACTACCAGCCTTAAATTTGCCTCGCTTAAGCGTTCCTTTGCGTATTGGTCGCCCGCCGCCATACGCTGGGCAAGCTCTATCTCCTCTTCCATAGAAAGGAGCGGGACTTTGCCGATATCCTTTAAATAGACCTTTACGGGGTCGTCGATATTGATATCGCCGGAAATAAGACGCTCAATGGAATCGTCCTTGTTGAGGTCGATCTGCGTGTTGATGATTTCTACGTTGTTTTCGGCCAGTATCTTGAATACTTCTTCCATCTGGTCGGCGTTCGCTTCGCATTCGACAGCCAGCTTTTCGCCGACCTCGTCGTAGGAAATGTGACCGCGCGTCTTACCGATATTGATAAGCCGCCTGATCTCTTTCTGGATTTTTTCCGTAAGCTCCACGCTCTTTCCCGTACCCTTATTGACGGGAATATTATGCTGCTCTAAAACCTTGAAAACCTCCTCCATCTGAACGGCGTCGGCACGGCATTCGTCGGATATCTTTTTTGTAAGCTCCGCCATAGTGATGTGCCCTTTTCTCGTACCGTCTTCAATAAGCTTTTTGACGGCCTTTTCTACTTCGGGAGTGAAAATACTGTTTTTCTTTTCGTTCTTTTTTTCTTTCACGTTTTTTTACTTCCTTTCCGCCTTTTTTCGTGGGTGTGCTTCTTTTGAAATAACGAGGGCGATCGTTATCTAAAATCCTTTGGTGCAGCTGGCTTTTCTAAGCTAAAGATGTCTTATATGGTCAGGTGAATTAAAAAGGGTTTATAAAAGTTGCGGACTAATCATCGAGCGTTCCGTCTCGCAGAGATTTTAGCTTATAGTCGATGTTTTTAACTTCTTTCAAAAGAGAAATATTTTTCGTCTGCGAAAATTCTTCAACTAATCGGCTCTTTTGCTTTTCTAAAGCTTCCATTTTGAGCGTAGTAACGCAGTTTTTATATTTCTCGGCGTTGTCGCCTGCTAAAAACTCGTAATAAAGTATCTCGTTGAGCTTGTCCTTATATTCCTCGCCGTACCTGCTGTACACGGATCTGACTGTATTTACGCCCCCGGTTTTACAAATGATGAAAAACTGGGCAAGACCGGCATAGAAATCATCGGCAAGCAAACTTACAAAATCCTCGGAATAATCTATGTACGGGCAGAAATTTGCCAAAGCCGCCAAAATAAAAATTTTTGCTTTTTCGGTTTTATTCTGCTGCGCGCTCTGCGGCCTTATTACTATAACCGGTTCCGCCGCCGGTTTTACATCTGTGATATCGGCCTGTGCAAGCAATGCGGACATCGAATAATTTGTGAGCTTTTGGACGATTTTGATGTAATCCTCGCGCTCAACCGGATTTTCAAGGCTTTTTATGACTTTTACGGCCTCGACCGCAAACTTCGACTTTTGCTCGGAGTCTGAAAAGTCATATTGATTTTTTAGAGTGTCTATCTTGAACGCAGGTAAGGTTTTAGCCTCGTCGAGCAGCTTTTGATATGCGTCTTTGCCCTGTTTTTTGATAACGTCGTCGGGGTCTAAGCCCTCGGGCAGCGTTACTACCCTGACGGACAACCCCGCCTCCGCTAAAATATCTAAGCCGCGCATAGTCGCTTTTTGACCGGCGGTGTCGCCGTCGTAGCTTATATAGATACGGCTGCAATAGTTTTTAAGCTGTTTTGCCTGACTGAAAGTGAGCGCGGTGCCCATAGAGGCGACGGCCGTATCAAAGCCCGCCTTGTGCAGCGCGATAACGTCCATATAGCCCTCGCACATAATGATGTATTCGATCTTCCTGTCTTTCAGCTTTTTGCCTTTTAAAAGGTTTATGCCGAAAATATTTTTAGATTTATCGAAAATGAGCGTTTGTGAGGAGTTTCTGTATTTGGCAAAATCGGGGTTTGGCTTAAGCGTTCTGCCGCCGAATGCCACGACCTCCTTAAAGCCGTTTATAATGGGGATTATAAGCCTGTCGTAAAAAACGTCATAATATCCGTTTGCTCCGTTTTCTACAAGCCCCGCATCCTTCATTTCCGGCTCGGTGTAGCCTAAAGCTTTCAAATGCTCGATAATCTCGCTGCCGTTTAGTGAAAAGCCGAGGCCGAACTTGACGGCAAGAGCCTTATCCACGCCCCTGTTTTTAAGGTACTCCGATGCAGCCGGAGATTTGCCGCTTATTAAATTATCGTGATAGTGCTTTGCCGCCTCGCGCATAAGCGCGTACAGCCTTTCGCGTTTTTGAACGAACTCGCCCTCGTCCTTTTTGATAAATTTGAATTCGGGCATTTCAAGCCCCGCATCTTTAGCTAAAATCTTGGCGGCGTCGATCGTTTCGACGCTTTCCATTTTTTTAACGAACGTGAGAGCGTTTCCGCTTTCCTTGCAGCCGAAACAATGATAGAGCTGTTTTGAGTCCGACACAGAAAACGACGGCGTTTTTTCAAGGTGAAACGGGCAGCAGCCCCAATAGGTGTTGCCCTTTTTCTGAAGCGGCACATAAGCGGAAATCACCTTGACCAGATCGGTTTTGGCGAGTAATTCGTCGTACCATTCAGAAATTTTTCCCTTGTTATCCTCGTTTGCTATATGCCTGACTCCTAAAAAATTCAATTCGTTCCGAAATACTTTTCGAGCGCGCTTTTTCTCTTACAGCTTTGTCCAGTTTTTCGGCACGCAGATGTCCTGAAAGGTTTTTACGGCGAATTGGTCGCTCATAGTTGCGATATAGTCGCAGACTATCTGACTGTCTTTAACCGAACAATCCCTATAAAGCTTGGGCACCTTTTCAATATCTTCCAAAAAGTAGCGGTACAAAAATTTTATCATATCGATAGCCTTGGATTCTTCGGATTTTGCCGCCTTGGAAAGATAGACCCTTTCAAACATAAACTGGCGCAGCTCGTTTATAAGCACGATAAATTCGTCCGACGGGCTGACTTTAGGCTTATTATAGCTGCTGGCGATTATGTCCAAAATCATACTGTTGATACGCAAGGCGGGTTTTGTGCCGAAAGCGTCGATGAATTTTTTCGGAATATCGCTCTCGGAGAGCACTCCGCCGCGTATCGCGTCGTCGATATCGTGGTTTATGTAGGCGACGCGGTCGCTCCAGGCAACAACCTTGCCCTCAAGCGTGGCGGGATTGCCTTTTGACGTGTGGTTTAAAATGCCGTCGCGCACTTCATAGGTTAGGTTCATGCCCTTGCCGTCGTATTCGATAACGTCGACTATCCTAAGAGACTGCTCGTTATGCTCAAAATGCGTAAACGACTGCAGCGCCCTTTCCCCGCCGTGCCCGTAAGGCGTATGGCCTAAATCGTGCCCTAAAGCTATCGCTTCGGTGAGGTCCTCGTTAAGGCGCAGCGCTCTTGATATTGTGCGCGCTATCTGACTGACTTCGAGAGTGTGGGTAAGCCTTGTACGGTAGTGGTCGCCCTCGGGCGAGAGAAAAACCTGCGTCTTGTGTTTTAATCTTCTAAACGCCTTGCAATGCAGTATCCTGTCTCTGTCGCGCTGGAATTCCGTTCTCAAACCGTCGTTCTCTATCTCTGCGCGCCGCCCTTTTGATTGAACGGACTTGCACGCAAATTCAGACAAAAACTGTTCTTCAAACCTTAAAGTATGCTCAACATAGTCCATAAATACCGCCCCTTTTTAAGACCGCTAAAGGACGGCGCGCATTTTTGCGCCGTCCCTTGCGATATTATCTTGTTAAAAATATCCCCAAAAATCCATTTTCACCTCATAAGATGAAAGTCTAAAATCCTAAAAAGCAAGGATGCCTCCAACCCGGCGTGTTTTTCAAGCCTGCGCTAAGAGTTCCTTATTTACGGGGATTCTTGATGTTGGCCTGCGCCGCAGCAAGCCTTGCGATAGGCACGCGGTAGGGCGAGCAGGAAACATAGGATAGCCCTGCGTTATGGCAGAAATCTACCGACGCGGGGTCGCCGCCGTGTTCGCCGCAGATGCCGAGCTTAATGTCGGGGCGGACTGATTTACCCTTTTCAACAGCCATTTTGATAAGCTGGCCTACGCCCTCAAAGTCCACCTTAGCAAACGGATCGGACTCGAAAATCTTCTTGGTGTAATAATCGTCTAAGAATTTGCCCGCGTCGTCACGGCTGAAACCGAACGTCATCTGCGTTAAATCGTTTGTTCCGAACGAGAAGAACTCGGCCTCGGCGGCTATTTTATCGGCAGTCAGAGCGGCTCTGGGAACTTCGATCATCGTTCCGACCATATACTTCATCTTAACGCCGGACGCCTTGATGATCGCATCCGCCGTCTCAACAACGATGTTCTTAACGAATTTCAATTCCTTGATATCGCCTACAAGCGGGATCATGATTTCGGGAACGATATCGTATTTCTTTTCCTTGTTGACCTCGATTGCGGCCTCGATAACCGCTCTCGTCTGCATTTCGGCAATTTCCGGATATGTGACGGCCAAACGGCAGCCGCGGTGTCCGAGCATCGGGTTAAACTCGTGCAGGCCCTCTATAGTTGCCTTTAATTCTTCAAATTCAAGGCCTAATTCACTGGCAAGAGCCTTTATTTCGTCGTCGGTATGGGGTACAAATTCATGCAGGGGCGGGTCGAGGAAACGGATTGTGGCAGGTTTTCCCTCAAGCGCTTCATACATTCCCTTAAAGTCTTTTTTCTGCATGGGAAGCAGTTTTGCCAATGCTTTTTTGCGGTCCTCAACAGTTTTTGCAACGATCATTTCGCGCATAGGCATAATTCTGTCGGCTTCAAAGAACATATGCTCTGTTCTTGTAAGGCCTATTCCCTCTGCGCCCAGCTCGACTGCCTTTTTGGTGTCGGCGGGATTGTCGGCGTTCGTGCGGACTTTTAACGCCTTGTATTTATCTGCCCACGCCATTATCGTGCCGAAATCGCCCGAAACGGACGCGTCTTCAGTTTTGATAGCCTCGCCGTATACGTTACCGGTTGACCCGTCAAGCGAGAGATAATCATTTTCGGTATACTTTTTGCCGCCGATAATTAAAACTTTCTTTTCTTCATCGACTGTGATATCGGAAACTCCGGCAACACAGCATGTGCCCATACCGCGCGCAACTACCGCTGCGTGGCTGGTCATACCGCCGCGCGCAGTCATAATACCTTGCGAGGCGTACATACCCTCGATATCCTCGGGGCTGGTTTCAAGGCGGACAAGTACAACTTTTTCGCCTTTCTTTGCCCTTTCAACGGCAGCCTCGGCCGTAAATACGACCTTACCGCAAGCGGCTCCGGGAGATGCGGGCAAGCCTTTAGCTATAACCTTCGCGCTCTTTAACGCTTTTCCTTCAAACTGGGGATGCAGGAGCGCGTCCAAAGATTTGGGCTCTATCATAGAAATTGCTTTCTTTTCGTCGATCATACCTTCTTTAACAAGGTCGACAGCTATCTTAAGAGCGGCTTTTGCCGTACGCTTTCCGTTACGGGTCTGGAGCATATAGAGCTTGCCCTCTTCGATGGTGAACTCCATATCCTGCATATCTTTATAATGCTTTTCAAGCTTTTGTGTGATCTTAACGAACTCGTCGAAAAGCTCGGGGTTCTGCGCTTTAAGCTCGTCTATCGATTTAGGGGTGCGGATGCCGGCAACGACGTCCTCGCCCTGAGCGTTCATAAGGTATTCGCCGTAGAGCTTGTTTTCGCCGGTCGAGGGGTTACGCGTGAACGCGACGCCCGTGCCGGAGGTTTCGCCCTTGTTACCAAAAACCATCGACTGGATGTTTACGGCCGTTCCCCAGTTGTAGGGAATGTCGTTCATACGGCGGTAGGTGTTGGCGCGGGGGTTGTCCCACGAACGGAAAACCGCTTTAGTAGCTTCTAAAAGCTGAACTTTAGGGTCTTGGGGGAACTCTACGCCCTGATTCTTTTTGTAGTTATCTTTGAAGAGCTTAACGATTTCCTTGAGATCGTCGGCCGTTAAATCGGTGTCGCCCTTATAATGCTTCTTTTCTTTGATTTCGTCGAGAATTCTTTCGTAAACAGTTTTGTCCTGCTCCATAACGACGTCGGAGAACATCTGGATAAAACGTCTGTAAGAGTCGTAGGCAAAACGCGCGTTGCCGGTTTTTGTTGCAAGGCCGACTACGGAATTATCGTTTAACCCGAGGTTTAAAATAGTGTCCATCATGCCGGGCATCGACGCTCTTGAGCCGCTGCGCACCGATACAAGGAGCGGATCTGCTATATCGCCGAATTTTTTGCCCATTTTCTTTTCTAAGCGGGCAAGGCAGTCAAATATCTGGTTTTCGATTTCTTTATCTATTTTCTTGCCGTCGTCATAGTACTTAGTGCAAGCTTCAGTGGTAACCGTGAATCCCGGAGGGACAGGCAGGCCTAAGTTAGTCATACCGGCCAGGTTTGCGCCCTTGCCGCCGAGCAATTCGCGATCTTTCTCATTGCCCTCTTCAAACATAAATACATACTTTTTTGACATAAAAATCTCCTTTGGATATTTATTACAATATATCTTTGCAATTATAGCATACACGATAAAAAAAATCAAACATTTTTCGGGAATGAATGAAAGTGTTTGAGTCTTAAAATTTCATTTTTCCGGGTATAAACGGTCACCATTACGGGACAAAAAGCAGAGTTCACGCTGCGCGGCTTAAAAAGCCGCTTTTAAAAGTGTGCAGCACTTTTAAAGTTAAGTGAACATAAAAAGGTAAAAAGACGGTCTTTTGACTTCTATTCAAATATATAGCCGCTGAATTTATTCATCAATTACAGCAGCTTAAGCGAATTGAGCTTGCAGGAAAAGCTGCTCTCGATTTTGCGCGCCAGTTTTTTTATGTCCGCCATCTGGGCTTCTTTAGCGGATGGAACAAAATTATCGGCGATGAAGCCTCCCGAGCTTAAAAGGCCTGTTAAAAATTCAGCGCAGGCCTGAAGCGGGGGCGTATCCTTATACAAAATTTCGCGGTAGGATTTTAAGAGAAAAACGAACAGCGCGGGGTTTGCCTGCCCGGAGGCTGCGGCGTCGGCGGACTCAAGCATTAGGGATGCGAACGTATAAACGTCATAATCGCGCGCTAAAGCGAAAAGATCCTCTATCTGGACGCAGCCTGTCACCGTATTCATTCCCCCGCGGCTTACGAGAGTGTACTGGCAGAAGGCGAACTGCTGGGCGCCGAATTTAAGCTTGGCGTTCGGCTTTTTGACGCCTTTCATAACGGCCGTCATTACTCCGCCCTCAACGGTAAAAAGGCGGACAAGCTTATCGCTTTCGCGGTAGTCCGCCGCCTTTGTAAGTATTGCGGTGTAGTTTTCCTGTAACAATATCTCTCTCCGTTTTTTGGGGCTTTTTTATATATTGGTTATCTTAACCTTTCGTCCTCTTCGCGCATAAGGTCTTTATACAGCATATACATTCCCGGCTCGCCGGAATTAACGAACATCTGCCATGCAAGCAGCGCCGAAGATGCCGGTATGCCGCCGCCGAATCCGTTTACATCAAATCCATCCATTATCAATACCTCCCTTGCTAGTACTGTTAGTTTGGCATTTGCGGCACAATAATATCCGGTTTTTTAACAATACTGTGATTGGAGTTGATTCTGACCGCAAAAATGCTTGCTTGCAAGGGCATTTTTGCGCCACCGACAAAGGTCCATACCCCGCGCTTTAGCGTAAAAAGGCGCGCCAAAGGCGCGAGGTGCAGGATTTATCCTGCGGTATGAATACCCTTTATTATATTTTAAGGGAAGTATTTTTTAGATAGAAAAATTCGCAGCCTTGCTTTAGGAAACGTGTTGTTCGGCGTTGCCTTAGTTATAGCCAAGGTCCGACAAAACGCTCCTTTTATTGCGCCAGTCCTCGCGCACCTTAACAAAAAGCTTTAAATAAACCTTTAGCGAAAGCAGCCGCTCAATATCGTGGCGCGCTTTTTCGCCGATGGTTTTCAGCATATCGCCGTCTTTGCCGATAATTATCATCTTATGCGATTCTTTTTCGCAGACGATATCCATTTCGATAGTCGCAAGCTTGCCCTCGACCGTCATTGACTGGATATACGCGCCTATGCCGTGCGGGATCTCCTCCTGCAAAAACAGCAACGCTTTTTCGCGGACTATTTCGCAGATCATATACCGTTCGGATTTATCGGTGATATCGTCGGACGGAAAATAAAAATCGCCCTCGGGTAGCTCCTTAACTAAAAACTCTTTGAGCTTTTCGACGTTGTTTTTACTGCGGCACGACGTCGGGATTATTTCTTTCACCGCCGCCCTCTCCGCGTTAGGGGTAAGAAGCGGCTGAAGCTTTGTTAAAAGCGGATAAACCCTTTCAAACCCTGTAAGGTCGGTTTTATTGAGCGCGATATATACGGACAAATTTCTTTTTAAAAGCTTTTCGATAAAATTAATATCCGAATCCGTCACAGGCTTAGTTGAATCCAGTACGACGACGACCGCGTCCGCGTCGTCTGTAGCCGTTCCTGCCGCCTTGACCATAAATTCGCCCAGCTTGGATTTAGGCGCGTGAACGCCGGGGGTATCGACAAATATCATTTGGTAATCTTCTGTTGAGAGAATACCTAAGATTTTGTCGCGCGTTGTTTGGGCGCGCGGCGACACTATCGACACTTTTTCGCCGATAAGCGCGTTCATAAGGCTTGATTTGCCGACGTTCGGCTTTCCTACTATTGCAATAAATCCCGATTTTTTCATTGATGTTTATTATTTTACTCCGATTTAAAGTTTAGTCTCTTGTAATGTTTAAAGCGTTCAGAATTTTTTCCTCCGCCTCTCTCATCAGTTTTTTATCCTGTCCGTTTTCGTGGTCGTACCCTAATATGTGCAAAAGCCCGTGCAGGAACAGATACGCTTTTTCGCGCTCTATACTGTGCCCGTACTCCCCCGCCTGCGCAATTGCGACGGTTTCGCAAATCATTATACTGCCGATACCCACCATTTTTAAGGTGGGGTCGAAGTCGAACGGATAGTTTTTCTTATTAAGCGCTTTAATTTCGTTTAATGCGGGAAAGCTCAAAACGTCCGTTTCCGAATCGACGCCGCGAGACTTTGCGTTGACTTGTTTTATTGTAGTTTCATCGGCAAAGGCAAGCTCGATAAAAGCCCTGCCCTTAATTTTCAGCATTTTAAAGGCGGTTTTTGCGAGCTTAGTATAGTTTTTAACGTCGATACCGTCTTTACAAAAAACTTTGATCATAGCTTGTCCTTACCTTTTTTCGCCGTCTGGGTACGCGACGCGCTTATGGAAAAGGCCGCCGTACGAGTTGATAATGATTTTTTTGATAGTATCTAAATCTCTGAGCGAAATATCGCAGTTATCGAACTGCCCGGCCTTTATCCTGTCGTTGATAAGCGTAGTCATCATTTTATCGACTTTTTCGCCGTCGGGCGAATCCATTGCCCTTATCGCCGCCTCGCCTACGTCGCAAAGCATAATTATAGCCGCGATCTTAGTAACGGGCGTTTCGCCGCGGTAGCTGTATTCGTACGGGTCTACAAACCCGTCGGTGAGCTGCTGGGCTTTTTTATAAAATACGGGTATGAGCATAGTGCCGTGGTGCTGCACGGTCACGTGGCTGATTTCGGCCGGTATTCTGTATTTACGGCAAAGCTTTAGCCCCTCTGTGGTATGCGAACGGATGATATCCGCGCTAACTTCCGGCAAAAGCTCGTCATGCGGGTTCATTTCGCCCTGATTTTCTTTAAAATATATCGCCGCGCTCAGCTTTCCCACGTCGTGATAATAGGCGCAGGCTTTGGCAAGATACGGATTTTCGCCGATCGCGGACGCGCAAATCTCGGCAAAAGTCGCGACCGCCTGACAATGGTTGAACGTGCCGGGCGTTTCAAGCCGCAAACGTTTGATAAGCGGCGAATTATGGTCGGTGAGCTCGACTAGCTTTGAGTTCGTTATTAGATTGAAAATGCTCTCTAAAAGCGGCTGAAGAACGAACCCGAAAACGAGCGGCGAGTAAACTCCGATGACGGCAAGAACTAAAAGCTCGGAATAGTCGCTGACCACCCGCGGCGAAATATAGTTGAACGCGATAACGACTCCGAGCGAAACAGTTTCGATAAGAAAGCCTTTTAAAATATAGACTACTCTGCGTGTATTGCTCGAAATAGTGTATGAGGCGACTGACCCCGCCGAAATTCCGACCATAAACATTATGACAATTCCGAAAATCGACATATTGCTGCCCGCGGCGACTTCGACGATAAGCGTGTACGTGATAAGTATATTTGCAAAAATATTGCCCATGAACGCGTCGCGGCGTTTTGAAATGGGCGCGATTATGAACGCAGCCATACAGACCGGCATAACAACAACGTCGCCGATCGCCGCGAAAATATTGACGGCGTACGCGATAACTACGGCAGAAGAAACCGCATAGAGCGATTTTGGGTTGGCGATGAGCGCTTTGCGCGATTTGGCTGTGTAGACGAAAAACGACGACATTATCAAAATTATACCGCCGGCGATCATCGCGTAGGCTAAAATAGTCTGCTCAAAAACGATTTTGGAAACGAACACAAACTTCAAAATCATCACAGTGCACATTACTATTACGGCCGTAAAGAAAAATGCGGCTGCGCTAAGAATGCTTTTTTTAGTAAGTGAAAACTTTCCCGACATTATTTTTAAAGGTTCCATAGTTAAATATCTTTTGTCTCCCCAAAACGGCTTGTTAAGCCTTTTTACCTATGTCTTTATTTTAATCTTTATTTTAACAGTTTCTTGTTTTTATCTGCCGCCGTCCTTGCTTTTTTCGTAGGCAAGCACTATTTTTTGCACCAGCTCATGGCGGACGATATCTTTATCCGAAAGCCTTATAACGCCTATATCCTCAATACCCTTAAGCAGGCGCACCGCGTTTTTAAGGCCGCTTTGCTTTCCTTCGGGTAAATCTATCTGCGTTTCGTCGCCGTTGACTACCATGCGGCTGTTTTCGCCAAGGCGCGTTAAAAACATTTTCATTTGCTCGACCGTGGTGTTCTGCGCCTCGTCCAAAATAATAAAAGCGTTGTTGAGCGTGCGTCCGCGCATATAAGCGAGCGGCGCGATCTCGATTATGCCGCGCTCGATAAGCTTAGAATAGTTGTCTATGCCGAACATTTCCTCTAAAGCGTCATAGAGCGGGCGCAGGTAGGGGTCTACCTTCATTTGCAGGTCGCCCGGCAAAAAGCCCAGCTTTTCGCCCGCCTCGATAGCCGGGCGCGTAAGGATTATTTTTTCGACCTCGCCTCTTCTGTACGCCGAGACGGCCATAGCTGTGGCAAGGTAGGTCTTACCCGTTCCGGCAGGGCCTACGCTTAAGACTATCGTATTAGCTGAAATCGCTCGCACATATTCGCGCTGGCCGATAGTGCGGCACTTTATCTGCTTGCCTCGGGCTGTAACGGCTACGGTATCGCGTGAAAGATTGACTATCTCGTCGGCCATGCCAAGCTCGGCTAGGTCTATACTGTGGCGCACCTTTGCCTTATTGACCTCGACTCCCGTACGGATAAGCACCAACAGCCTTTGGATGAGCGTTTCGGCCTTTTCTGCCTGCGCCTCCTCCCCGCGGATAACAAGCATACCGTTAAGCGCCGAAATGCCTACGTTCATTTTTTCTTCTATCAGTTTAACGTTTTCATCGAACGTGCCGAACAGCGCGGGCATCGACGCGTCGACAATCTCTATAGTCTTTGTGCAGTCCATTCTTTTTTTCTATCAGTCCTTTTTTTATGAGTATATGTATTTTAAGTTATTTTCATTTCGGCTACGATGTAAACGGTCAAACGGTAATTGTTTTCATCGATCGTCTGAAGATGTGTAGAGCATTCAACAGTCGAGCCGCCCGCTTTTATAACGTTTTTTTCGATCAAGGCGTTTTTGATTTGTTCGATCAAATACTCTTTTTCATACGTTACTTCTTGCGTCGCCGTTTCGTAGTAGACCGTACGCGACATTTTGAGCGGCAAAAACAAATTGTCGAAAACATAAGAGGTTTTGGATTCGGTTTCAAATTCGGCAAAACCGTGGGCGTGCTTTCCTTTTATTTTAAGCCCGAAAAGCGTGTAATCGGTTACGGCGTATTTTTTGCCCGTCCGCTCTTTTTCGACGCTTTTTAAAGAAAACATCTGCGATTCGCTGAACGCGACGTTTCCGTAAGCCTCGCCCTTTGCCGGAGAAGGAAAAACGTTTCCTGCCGTATCTGTGCGTTCGGCGCTTATTATTACCGCGCCCTTTGCAACCACCTGCCCCTTGACTGCCTTTGCGGTGCCGGACGAGGCTATTATTCGCGTTACCTCGGCGTCGTATTTTGAAACAATATTTTCATAGCTGTCTTTGACGGGCGGCTGATAATCCGTATCCTCGACCACCTCTACCCGCACCGTCGTGCCGATGATCTCGACCGACGATTCGAGTATGCCGTCCACTGCGTTAACAACGTTGCGTATCGAATTTCTGTCGAGGTTTTTACTTTGCTTGCCGACGGCGATACCGCAGTCTTTGAGCGCTCTTTCTATCACTAAAGAATCAACTTTTTCATTGCCGGTTATCTCGACGTGCCATATAAAGCCGTAGAAAAGCCCTAACAGCCCCGTAAAGATTATTAGGCCGAACATAAGGCCTGCCCTTGACGCCGCCTTACGCAACATTGTTTTGGGGCCGGAGCGCGTTATAACGGTATAATTATAACACAGTTCCGTCAATATTGCAAAAGTTTTTTCAGCGTCTTTTGCCCTGACCGTAAAAGTCATTTCACCCGCGTTTTTGCGGTTTATTTTTTCAATGGATATCCCCTTGCCGGAGAGCGCGCCAATCAGCCTTGACTGGTTGAAACCCGCAACCTTTATTCTAACCTTTCCGCCCATACTCTAAATCTCCGATGAGCAGGAAACGATTTTGCCCTTGATAATAACGGTAGTAGACTCGAGCAAAAAAACATAAAGCCCTTCGCCCTTTAATACTATCCTGCCGCCTTTAAGCTCAAAAATCATCTCGGCGTCCGAAATAGAAACAACGCGCTTAAACCCCTCTATATACACAGCCTCGCCGTTATAGTTTATAAACTGGTAGCCTGCGGAAATTTTGGCGGCGTCTAAGCCCAGCATCGAGGCGGCCTCGGAAAAAAAACTCATTATTTTAAAACCTCCGTACACTAATTGTATGCCGGATAAGCTGTTATAATGAGTTGGCGGGCAATTTAAGTAACCGTATTTGTTCAGCGTCTCCTTAAAATACGCCCCTCTTTCCCTTTTAAAAAAGCGTGAATGAAAATTACATTTTTGCAACAAGACTGTGACGTGAGCTGATTATATTTTAAGCAAGCATTTTTTAGATAGAAAAACACTTGTTTTTGCAGCTAATAGCACCGCTATTAGCAAGAAAAGAAGGGGTTTTCTAGCAAAAAAGACGTAGCTTAAAATTAATTTGACTCCACTTCAGAGCCTTGTTAACGTCGTGGAATTCGTGCGTTCGGAAATAAAATATTCACTTATCTGCTTGACGACTATTTTTTCCCCGTCCGCCTCAACAACGCGCACTAAGCTGCCCTTTTCGATAAATTCAGGCGCGCTCACAAAAAAGTTGATTTCGCCTATCGCGATATGCCCCGAAGGATTGATATCGGTAGTAGCTACGCCCGTCAGGTTTTTTAGGTAATTATAGTCGCTCCCCTTGCCGCTTGACTGGAGCGCAATGCTGAGCGAATGGACAAGCCAGTTTTTTTTCTGCGTAGCAAGCATTAAAATTTGGGCGGCAAAAAGTATAAGAATGATAAGGAAAAGCATTGAAAACAAAACGGCAAAGCTGCCGTTAAAAAGCATACGTATAAGCACGCCCGCCCCGATCAGCACCGCGCCCAGCGAACCGATAAGGCCTTTCGACGTACAGTAGAACTCGATTATGACGAGCATCATTCCGGTAATGATACACATAAACACGCTCACGCTCATTCCCGTGAACAGCTCCGAAAAAGCCTCGCCTAAAGTATGAAAAGTAAACATTGCTTTTAACCCCGCTTACAAAAATGCAAAAAAATTGTTACAAACCTAAATTGCGTTTGGAATAGAATATAAATTGCTGGGCATAGCCCGCCAGGGCACCGTACCTTTGCATAAAAAACCGACGCACCTTTTCGGGCGTATCGAGCTCCTCCGTCCTGTTTGCCTTAAAAATCCACGTATCCACCGGAAAGCTGCCGGTTTGTTTAAGCGCGAACAGCATAATGCAGGACGCGACTTTGGGCCCGACTCCCTTTAAAGAAAGCAGCTCCTTTTCGGCGTCTGCCGCGCTGCAAGTTTTAATCCGCTCTAAATAGCTTTCGTTTGTTATGATATCTTTATCCGCGTAAAGGTAACCCTCGCGAAAACCGGCGCGCAGAATAGAGAAATCGCTTACGGTCATATTTTTGAACCTTTCTTTGGAAACGAAAGCGTTATAATCGTCCTTTTTTTCGCCGAAAGCTGAGCAGAGCCTCTCAATAATGCCTTTAATACGCGGAATATTGTTGTTTGCAGAAATTATAAAGCTTACGATAGTTTCAAACGGGTCCTGATTTAATATCCTTATTCCCCTGCCGCAAACGAGCGCGCTTTCAAGCTCGGGAAAGATAGACAGTTTATTGAAGATATCCCCGTAATCTGTGCCTAAGTCAAAATAGTTAAAGAAAAAGTCAGGCGAATCGGTATGTATGACGGTTTCCTCCGCCCCTGTCTCTATGCGGCAGAATTTATCCGACGCCGTCACCTCAAAGCAAACGGTCGAAACCTTTTTAAACCTGAACAGCTGGCCGCAGTCAAGCGTTTTTTCAACGTCGAAATACTGTGAGTTCTTAAAAGTCAGCCTGTTCTTTTCCTTAGCGGTTTCCATAATGAATATTATATCACAGCGCAAAATATTTTGCAACAGCGCGCAATCAAAAAACTCTGAGGCGGCAAGCAGCGAGCCTTTTTGACGCAAGCAGTCCGATTTAACCATAAGTTATGCCGGCGTAAAAAAAGGACTGTTATAAAATTAACAGTCCTTCTTACTTTGCTTTTTTTGCACTTATTAAGCTTCTACTACTTCGTATACGCTTACTTGCTTTTTACCCGCTTTCTTTTCAAACTTAACGTTGCCGTCTTTAAGCGCGAAAAGTGTATCGTCGCTGCCGATGCCTACGTTTTTGCCCGGATGCGTAGCTGTTCCTCTTTGACGGACTAAAATATTTCCGGCAAGAACAAACTGACCGTCCGCCTTCTTAACGCCTAAGCGTTGAGCCTGCGAGTCGCGTCCGTTTCTGGAGCTGCCCATTCCTTTTTTATGTGCGAAAAGCTGAATATTAATAAACATATTTTTACGCCTCCAATTTGATATACCGCGAAAAGCCTTCATTTAAATCGGCAATTCCGCATAACATTGTTTCAAGTATCATATCCGCGTTGTTACGGTCCCTTTCGTTAAGTTCTGCCGGCAAAGAAAGCTCTAATTTGCCCTCTTTTGCAACAGTCTTATAATCGACTGAAATCGCCGCTACCCTCATAAGGCCTAAAACCGCCGTTTGCACAACGCTTGAAAGAGCCGCGCAGACGATATCCTCGCCTTCTTCGCCGTAGTCGGTGTGACCGTCGCATATAACCTTAGTTATATGTCCGTTTTGGCGGATAATTCTTACTGAAGTCATTTTTTTACTTAACCGATCTTACCGATCTTGATACGCGTAAAAGGCTGTCTGTGACCCTGCTTTTTACGTTCGTTTTTCTTGGCTTTATATTTAAACACAACGATTTTCTTTGCCTTATTATGGCCAAGAACTTCAGCGCTTGCTTTAGCCTTGATATCCGATCCCGCTTTGACGGTTTCGCCGTCTACGAGCATAATAACATCAAGATCTACCACTTCGCCTACGTTGTTGTCAAGCTTTTCAACTTCGATGATATCGCCTTCGCTGACCTTGAATTGCTTTCCGCCCGAAACTACTACTGCGTACATATTTGCACCTCCCTAAAGTGATGTCTCCGTAAAAGACAGGTAAGCTGTTTTCAAGCATTTTAAAGAACCCGCTTTCGACGACTCGTAGACTATTGTATCAAAACAGAAAAAATAAGTCAACTAAAATTGAGCTGTTAAATTTTTGGTTCGCTGCCGTTTATGGAGTGTATGGACTCTTTTTAAAACAGCAAAAATTATTCGTCGTCTGAGAACAACCCCAGCTCCTTCATAATCGAGGCAAGGTCCTCTTTGGGATTTAGCGCTTCCTCAAAGGAAAAGCCTAGAGCGGAACGGTCGGCATAATCGCCGTTTTTAGCGGCGGGCGGCTGCGGGGCCGGAGCCTGTGGCACGGCGGAGGCGGCGGCGGACGTTTCGGAGTCCTCCTCCATTTCAATGTTGGCCGCATCCTCTAAATAGCGGGAAATACGCGCTATAGGGTCGAATCCGTTTTCAATAAGCGACTTTCTTTGCTCGCTCATCTTTTCTGAAGCGGATTTTTTTGCGGCCGGCTTTTTTTCTTCGGTTTTGACGGGTGCGGCTTTTACAGAGGCTTTCACAGTAACCTTTCCCGGCTTTACGGTGCGGTTTGCTATCCTTTCGTTTTCAGCCTCGAAAGTCCTCTCAAGCTCCGACGCAGTTTTACTAAGCTCCGAGGAGCTGCCGCCCTCTTCCGTGCCCTCAAGAATCTTTTTCATCTGCATATTGAATCTGGAGGCGGCGGTAAGGTCGTCGTCGAGCGGATAGCTCTGCAAAATTTTATTATAATAGCCCATCCATTTATCATGGAAGGATTTGAGCCGCTCTAATTCCTGACGGTATTTGAGGGTCGTGAGCTTTTCTATTTCATCAGCCTTAGTGACCGCGTTTATAATGGCTTTAGACACTATGCTGCTCTTTTCTTTATGGTCTTAGATAGTCTGCTCGGCGGCGGCAAGCGCGTATTTCAGCTCTAATATACTCTGTTTTTGCTCGGCAAGAGCAGCCTCGTATTCCGCCTTTTGACGTGATATGTACGCGTCCGCAGCTACGGCATCGTAGCCTTTCTTGACTATTTCAAGCCCGTAATTTCCGATTTTTTTCATATTTCACCGTTTTCTATTTTTTTGCGCCTATAAGCTCAGTTTTTAATTCGTAAAGCTTGTCGGACAGGTTCACTTTATATATATGCGGCTTGACGAGCCTTTTGTACTCATCCCAGAATTTATCCATTTCCGTTTTCTTTTTTTCAATGCTTACGGCTATCGGCGGGCATTCGTAAACGCACTTGCCGTTTTTAAAAATCGGTTTTAAAAGCTCGCGCGCCGTATAATCCTCAAATTCGGTCGTTTTCCAGCGTTCAAACTCGTGGGTGAGGCGCAGGGTTTTTTTAAGCTTTTCGCCCTTTAAACAGATAAGGTCGGCAAAAGCCTTGCCCGTCTCCGGCTCATAAATACGGTAGACTGTTTTAAACCCGGGGTTCGTCATTTTGGGCGCGCTGTCGGAAAACTTCATCCTGTTTTCTATTTGGCCGTTTACCTCCACCTGCGCCATTTTATAAACGCCGCCGAGCGAGGGCATATCGTGCGACGTGATAAGCTTGGTTCCAACGCCGTACGCGTCGATACACGCGCCCTGAAGCTTGAGCTGGCCTATAAGATGCTCGTCGATATCGTTGCTTGCAAAAATAATAGCGTCCTTAAAGCCCGTGTCGTCGAGCATTTTGCGCGCTTTCTTGCTTAAATACGCAAGGTCGCCGCTGTCTAGGCGGATCCCCACAGGCTTGTGCCCGCTTGCGCGCAGCTTAGAAAAAACCTTGATAGCGTTAGGGACGCCGGATTTTAAGGTGTCGTATGTATCGACAAGCAGCAGGCAGTTGTCGGGATATATCTCGGCGAATTTTTCAAACGCCTCAAGCTCGGAGTCAAAGCTCATAACCCATGAATGGGCATGGGTGCCCTTTACTAAGATATTGAAAAGCTTGCCCGACAGCACGTTGCTTGTCCCGCCGCAGCCGCCTATCATACTGGCGCGCGCGCCGTAAATACCCGCGTCGGGCCCTTGCGCGCGGCGCAGGCCGAACTCGACTACCACAGCGTTTTCCGCCGAATAGACTATCCGCGCCGCTTTAGTTGCGATGAGCGTCTGATGGTTTATTATATTTAAAAGCGTGGTTTCTATAAGCTGGGCTTCTATCAAAGGCGCGCAGACAGTCATGATAGGCTCGGACGGAAAAACGATTTCGCCCTCCTCTACCGAATAAATATCACCGGAAAACCGGAAGTTTTTGAGGTATGCAAGAAAATTACCGTCGAAAATATCTAAGGAATGAAGGTATTCCAGATCGTCGTCGGTAAATTTTAATTCCTTGATGTATTCTATCGCCTGCTCAAGCCCCGCCGCGACAGCATAGTTTATTTGGTCGTTGGCTCTGAAGAACAGGTCGAAAACCGCTTTATTTTTATAATTTCCCGACAAATAGTACCCGTTCATCATCGTGAGCTGGTAGAGATCGGTCATCAGAGTCAGGTTGCGCCCGCTCATTTATCTTCACCGCTTTTTGTGAGGCGTACGGCGTAAAATATAATGCAGAAACCTATAAATACGATCAAAAGCGGCAGAACGACTCCCCATTTGAGAAGGCCGAAGGAATTGAGCGCGAAGAATACGGCAGTTGCGCCGAAGAAAACTATCGGCAAAATATGGGCGCGCCATTCGCGGGAATACAGCATAGTCACAAGCGAGGCGGCGGCGGGAATAGCAATATAGAGCGGATATAGATTTGAATACTTCAATTCAGTGAATTTTGCCAGCACCTCAATGAGAGCCGGAATTAAAAATACGAACGCCAGCCAGATAGAAACGGTATTTTTCTGGATAAGTCCGGTGACGAGAAAAACAAAGCCTATCGTAAAAAGTACGGCGGCAGCCAAAATTTTCCCTACTGAAAGGCTGATGACGCCTACGCCGCAAAGCAGCAAAAACAAGCCGCACAAGACAGTCATTGTCCCGGCAGTAATATTTCCGGCAAAACGCTGCGTGCGCGTGATTTCTAATTCTTCCAAATTGCTCATAACTCTAATGACCTCCGTTTATGCGTTAAAAGCCCGGTGCGAATACTAAAAGGAAACGCTTCAGTAATATTTTGAGCAATTTCCTTAATTGTAAAAATCGCCGTCTGTTTCGTTGTTTTCGTTTATTTCGCCGTCCTCATCCGAAACGCCGTCTTTTACATCGACTATTTCCTTTAAATCGATTTCGTCGGGCGTTTGAGAATAAAAATCGCCGTCATCGGAGCCGGAAAAGCCCTTATCGGCCTCCGTATAAAACTCGTCGGAATAGTCCGTCTCTTCTTTGACCTTCTTTTCGTATACGCAGGGATGATGCAAAATAGTTTTATTATAGCCGTAGTAGCTCTCGTCAAGCTTTGACTGCTCGATAAAAATGAACGGTTTCAACCCTTTTTCGCGCGCCTTATACAAGTGCCAGATTATATAGCCTATGCCGAACAGTATCATCGCAAAAGATATTGCCTGTGAGATCCTAACGGGGCCGACGTACAAAGAGTCCTGCCTTAGTCCCTCGATCCACGCCCTGCCTATACCCTCATATATGCAGTAACACGAAAAAATGAAACCGTCGAAGCTCTTTCTCTTTCCGGCGTACAGCCAGTAAAGCAGGAAAAAGCCGCAGAAGTTCCAAAATGATTCATAAAAGAAGGTTGCCATATATTCGCCCGTTCCGGCGACGCCGTTTTCGATATGCACCGTTATGGGAAAGAAATTATACCAAACGTCCGAGGCGACCTTAGGCCCGTACGCCTCCTGATTAGCAAAGTTGCCCCAACGGCCTATGCACTGGCCTAAAATTATGAAGGTGAAGCCAAGGTCGAGCAGCTGGGCGAAATTGACGCTTTCGCTGACAGGCTTTTTATTGCGCTTCCAAAAGTGTATGATAAGCCCGCCGAGCGCAGCAAAAATTAGTCCGCCGTAAACGGCCAGCCCCGAAAGACCGCCGCCGTCAAGGCCGAGTATCTTGCGGAAAGTCCAAGTATCATGGTCGGGATTGCCGATAATATCGAACACAACATAATAAAGCCTTGCCCCGATTATTGCAAGAGGGATAGTGATTATAGCGATATCGAAAACTATATCCTTATAATAACCCCTTTTTTTTGCGGTGAAATATGCAAGAATTATACACAAAACCATACCGCTTCCGATTATGAAGCCGTACCAGTTGAATTCGGTTGCGCTTATTAAAGATAAATTACTCAAAAAATCAAACCCCCGCCGGTACTATGATAAATGTTATTATAATACAGCGGACAGTAAAAGTCAAAGTTTTTTTGTTCAAATAGGATTTTTAAAAAGAAAAACTCACCTTTAGCAAAAGGAGTTTTCGCTAAAATCCGACGTTGTTTTTACCTGCTGCGAACCGGCCTTTTATTTATGGCGACTCCGCGCTCGAATAAGGGTTATCACTTTGAATGCCGGGCTCCGCAGCCGCGCCCGGCGCGATTGCGATTATCCCCGAGCAAGGGTTGTAGGAGTCCTTTCTGATAAGCCTTTTCTCTATTACCTTTCCTGCAAAGTTAGTATAAATCAAATACCCCTCGCTTTTTACGCCGCCGTGGCTGTACTGCACGCGCAGTTTTGAGCCCGGGATCGCGTCCGGAGTGACGTATTTATACGCGGTGTCGACTACCTCCGAATCGGGCGGCGCATCGGTTTTTGAAATAATGACGCTCTCCGTCGATATGCGGTACGGTAAGGCCGCGCCGTAGAACTCGACCTGAGCGTACGACTCCGTGCCGAAAGCGCGTATGAAAACCGGAGAGAGCGAATTGTTTTTAAATTTAAGGTCAGATGAGCCGGAATTGACCATCGCGTCGAACGAGGCGGGAACATAGGAGGACGTGAGAGAGTGGCTGCGCACCTGCGTTATTTCAAGATCCGCCCTTATCGCGCCGTTGTAAAGCGTGGTCGAGGCCTGACACACTCCGCCGCCTAAGCCGTCCACGTATTCGCCTTTCACAATTATTTTTGCAGTCTTGAAGCCGTTCCTTTCGGTTCTGCGGCCGACAGTCTTATTGAAAGAAAACTCCTCGCCCGGCATTAAAACCGCGCCGTTAATCTTTGAAAGAGCCAGCTTTATATTGTGTTTGCGTTCGTCGATACTGCAAGAGTAATCGGTGGAAAATCGGCTCCTTAGCGAAGTAGCGCGGATATTGTCGAGCGCGGTGACGGAGGGATGTAAAATTTTAGGGATAACGGTTATTTTCACTTGTGCGTTACGGCGTAAAGAGTAATATATTTCCTGATACAGCCGCTCTTCTATAAGCTCGAAACCGTTCTTTTCCTTTGATATTGTGAACATCGGCCGCGCCTCCGGCTCAAACTTTATCGTACTGTCAACCGGCGCGCAATCAACGTCGAGCTTGAGAGCGTCCACGGTTTTATATAAAAGCGGGAACGTGTACGAAAGCGCGTCCTTATACGTTGCGCCCGCGCCTAAACACCGCTCGCTTAGGCGCAGTTTATCGGCAAGCGGCGCATTTATTTTACGGTTAAAGATAGTTTCGGCTATTAAGTGGTCCGGCGCGTCTATGATTTCGTCGAAATATTTGTAGGTTTTGCCGCCGTACAAAAAATCGATACTTGCCCTGCCGGCGGCGTCCGTGCGCTTATCCTGGCTTTTTTTGTCAAAAACCGCGAAGTACCTTGTAATTGCGCCATAATCCGACGTTTTGTCGAAACCGTCATAGTACCCGGCAAAATCCTCATTTTTCTTAGTTTTTTCGCCTTTTTCGACAATTTCGTAGTTTTGAACCGCGTTTTCCTGCCCCTCTTCGTTTTCGACAGCTTTCGACATAACGTTAAAACCCCCGTTCACTGTGAACGGAGCTGCGATTATTGCCACCGCAACCAAAAACAGAGCTATGTAGAAACCGCCTTTTTTCATACTATCATATATTATGCGCCGCCGCAAAAGCAATAATACAAATAAAAGCAGCCTTTTTTTAGAAAAGATAAGGGGGGTGTCTTAGGTAAGGGGTCATATACGGATTACGTGTGTCAAAATGGCTTTAGCCTGAGTATATTTAGATACACTCTGGTAACAGCTTCGCTGATGGCGTTCGCGCTACGCGCTCGGCTGAGCGCCATTTTGCCACCTGTTATCCATCTGTTACCCCTTCTTGAAACACCCCGCGTATTTAGAAACTTATTTAAACAGCTTTTCGTTACGCCTCAAACCGCGACGCATGCAAAATAAGCCATTCCTCATTGTTAAGATGCGGCTCGCAAATACATTTTGTGAGCATATCGTCTAAAATCTCTCCTATGAGCGCACCGCGGAAGCCCATTTCTATCAGCTTTGCGCCGTCGATTTTAAGGTCGGCTACGGTGAACGGCGTTCCGTCTTCGAGCATTTTATTGCGGATCTTTAAAAATCTGCTCTCCGCGTCCGGCTGGCGCATTCCGCTCCCCAAACGGTCGGCATAGTTTAAACGCGCAAGCTTTTCGATGATATCGTTATTCTTTGCAATAAAAAGGCGCAGCTTGTTTTCAGAAGTTTTGCCGTCGAGGTCGTACATATGGTTTTTAACAAGGCGGCAGGTTTCTTCGGTTTCGTCGTTTGAATACCTAAGCCCGAACGGCCCCATGATCTCGGAGGTCATTTTTTCCGAAACTATTTCATGCCCGTGCATTTTGCCGAACTTATTAAAGCAGTAAGGCTTTGCTATGTCGTGGAACAGCGCGGCAAGGCGAACGTCCGGCGCGGAAAATTTGACGGTCTGGAAAATATGTTCCATAACGTCGAATTTATGATATTCAGGATTTTGCGCCATACCCGCCCCCTCAAGAAGCTGGGGGATAACGTATTTTAAAAGCCCCAGCTTTACAAGCAGCTTTAAGCCGCGGTAGTGGCCGTTCTCGACGCCGTATTTTACGTCGGCTGAAAGTATGCGGTTTAATTCCTCCCGTTTGCGTTCGGGAGAAATGTCTTTGAGAAGATGCGCGTATTTAACTGCGGCTCCGCCGGTTTTTGCCTCTATCTTAAAGCCTGTTTCGGCGGCGATACGCGCAAGCCTCATAAGCCTTAAGCCGTCGGAAGAAAAAGTTTTTTCAGGGTCGACCGCGCGCAAAATACCGCTTTTACAATCCTCAAGAGCGCCGCACAGGTCGATAAGCTCTTCCTTTTTAAGGTCGTAGTAAAGGCTGTTGCAGGCAAAGTCGCGCCTTTTACAGTCGGACTTGATGTCGGACGTGAAGCTGACGCTGACAGGGGTATGCCCTCCGCCCGCCGCGTATTCCTCTAAGCGGAAAGGGGTATACTCATATTGATCCGCTCCGGCTTTTATAATACAAGTGCCCAAACGGAAGTTTACCGCCTTGATCATATAAGAGCGCGGCAGGTTAAGAGCCTGCGCGGCTACCGGCCCGCAGATATCGATATCTGTTTTGCCAAGGCCGCAAATCGCATTGCGGATATATCCGCCCGTTATATAAACGGGAAACGGAGTTTCTTTAACTAAATTCTTCAAAGATTCGGGAATTTCTAATTTCATAATGACATTCTACCATTTAATTTATTATGTTGCAAGTGATTGCAAATTATTATAAACCGTTATATACTATGTTTAAGGTCACAGTATCGGAGGAACATATGCTCAATTTTATCGTCAACGTTAAAAGCGGCAAGGGACAGGGATTAAAAAATCTCAAAAAAATTATTGACTTTTGCTACGATCATAAGGTGGAGTATACGGTGCATATAACGTCCGCCCAAGGGCACGCCGAGCGCATCGCAAAAACACTCTGCGAGCAGGACTCCCACAACATTGTAGCGGTGGGCGGAGACGGCACCTTTCACGAGGTGATAAACGGAGTAAAGGGCTATGAGGAAGTTAACGTAGGGTTCATTCCTTCGGGCCGCGGAAACGACTTTGCGCGCAAGGCAAAGCTTCATATGGACCCTGTAAAGGCTTTAAGGGACATCGTACGGGGCGAAACGTTCCGGATGGACATTATCTCTGTTGGGCAAAGGCGCTGCCTGAACATAGCGGGTACCGGACTTGACGTGGAGGTTTTGCGCGCGGTCGAGGGCAAAGGAAACAAGATAACTTACCTTCTCGCGCTGATAAAAATGCTGTCTAATTTCAGGACCGTACGGCTTGATTATGAGAGTAACGATAAGAGCCTGAAAGGAAAAGAATACGTTATGATCGGGGTCTGCAACGGCGCGTATTTCGGCGGCGGGCTCAATATTTCGCCGCAGTCGGATCTTAGCGACGGAAAGCTGAACGTATGCGCTATTGCGCTGCCACAAAACGGCAAGCTGATGAGCGCGCTGACTAAGTTCAAAAAGGGCAACCATATCGGCAAGGAGTACGTTACCTACTTTTCGTGCGAACAAATAAGCATTACCTCTCCCGATAATTTTTCAGTTGAGCTTGACGGCGAAATATACGACAACCTGCCCTTTGACTGCCGTATTGAAAAAGGCGGGCTCAAAACGTTTAAGACAAGCTTAGTTTAATACAGCTTTTAGGGAATCGATGGATAAAGATTTCGAATATATCGCAAAGAGCGGATATATTAATTCATTAGTTTAAAATTTTCAACAGCAGCATATGCGCATATTAAGCGAATGCTGCTGTTTTTTTCGCACCTATGCCGCTACAAACACATAAACATATGCGCCTTCTTCGGCTCCGTCGTTATACTCGTGCGAAAAGACGAAAGAAACCTTGTTGTTCCATGTCGTATAGCCTAAAGCGGCGAAAGCTTTGACCAGCGGATTTGTATTGTCCCTTTTCATAAAGCTTGACGCAAGCGCGCCGTTAATTTTAATATCAAAGGCGGCGTATGTTGTGGACTGCTGCAAAGAGTCGCCGACGTTATAGCAATCGGGGATAAGAGTGTAGTAATTTCTTTTATACATATCTGCGCCGCCGGTAATTTGGCCGACAATATATTCGGCAAGCTGCTCCGCCTCGCTGTTATAATCCGCGGCATTGATGTAAAAGTCTACAAAAGCACCGTCTTTTTGCCGTATATCCTCGTCGTACCAATTGTACGGCTCAAGCGCGGTGCGCGGATAATTATTCGGCTCGTCCTCTTTATGGTCTTTTTCCACTTGCTTATCCGTCAAAAGGAAATACTGATGGAACGCCGATTCATAGCGCCTGCCGCCAAAAGGCATGAGAGCGTCGCCCCATGTTGCGTCAACGATATACCACCGGCCGTTTAACCTGACCTTATTCCACGCGTGCCCGCCCCAGTCGGAGTCTCCGCGCGCCGTACCGGCCACCCTCACGCAATCAATATTTTCCATATTGCACATAAGCGCATATGCTTTTGCGATACCGTCGCAAACTGCGTACGGGCGCGTCTGCGAAAAAACCCCTTCAAGATAATAGGCCTCGTACTTGACCGATTCGGTAAGCGTCATGTCCTGATAGGCCGAGCCGCCGGTAAGCATATAATCGTAGTTGACCTTCCACATTACCCAGTCGTAAATAGCGTGAGCCTTTTGTATATCGGTGAAAGCGTCGGTAATGATCCTTGTAAGGACGTACTTTGCGTAATCGTAAAGCTCCTCCGCTTTGCTCCCCGTTTTAGGAACGGGTTTATAACCGTTTTGGGCGACGAAATAAAGCTGCTCGCTTGTTTCGACCACGACCGGAATTTTTGATGAGTTTTCAATAGGCAGAGAGAGCCGCGTGTTGTTTTCATTATAGTCTACATGCGGCCTTGACGCGCCGAAGCTTGTGCCGCCGTTGAAAGTGACGCCGTTCTTTTTTAGGGTTCCGACAGTCGTTTTCGAGGGAAGCGAATCCGTTTGAAAGCTGATGGATAAGCGTATCTCCGTCCTGTCGCGGTTCAAAATAGATATGGTCGGCAATATTGAGCCGGTTATATGCAAAGTATTATAAGAATCGGTAAAAATGTCTTCGATCTGCCCTAAGCCCGAAACCGGAAAACCGGCGTAAATATCGCTGGTCTGTATTTCGGTCTTGCCGTTTGTAAGGCGCGGATTTTCGCGCCACATCAACATATAACCTAAAAAGTCGGTAAATTCATCCTCATCGGACAAGTAATAGTTCTTTGCGCCCGTATTTTCGCTTTCATAAGAATAATATTTCTTTGAAAGATATGCTTTCGCGGCGGAATCGACCTTTTGTGTTTGCAAAATCTCGGAAAAATCCGAGGCGTCAAAAACCTCTCCGCCCAAGGATTTGACTTTGATTTTAAAAGACGTATTAAAAATATTTTGAGCCTTTCCGGCTCCGATGAGCGGCCCTAAATCAACAAATTTATCCGGCGACTCGATGCTCCCGATAAAATCCGAGGCGGCCGTACTTACTTCAATCTGGTAATCGCACCCCTGCGACAAATCGTCCCAGTACAAATATACGGCGGGATAGCAATTGTCGTAATCGATACGCAGGTTTTGAGGCACCGCCGCTCCGCCCGCAACTATCTTTCTGGCGTCCAGCACTTCTCCGTCGATACGGCATTCGATATTATAAACTCCCGCTTTTTGCGGAGTAAAGCTGAAATCCGGCGAGGACGCGCCCGCGCTCTCGTCGTTTATAAACCATTCCACCGCCCTGTCGGGATTGCCCTCGGCGTCGGTAAAACCTGCCGTAAAGCTGACAAGCGAATAATCATCGTGTTCCTGCACAAGCTCGCCCTCGGCTTCAAACACCGGCGCGCTCAAATAAGGCTCATAAACATTTATATCCGCCGTATCCGAATAAACAAGGCCGTCCGAATCTGTAATCTCGGCCGAAACGCTGTATTTGCCCGCAGCCGGCGGCAAAAAAGAATAAGGATAGGCTGCGGCGATAGTTTCTGAATCCAGAATGTCGCCGTCATTTGAAATGCTCCAGCTAACCTGCTTATTGACGGCGGTTACGCCGTTAAAATCCGCGTAAAAATCGACGTATGAGGTTTTATCGGCCGCCTGAAATTTGTCGCCGTATACGCAAACCGTCACAGAGCGCGGTTCGTTTTCGCTCACCGTCACAGAGCAGTCCGCTTTTTTACCGTCGGACAACGTAGCCGTAAGAGTCGCGCTGCCCTTTGAAACGGCGGTAACCGACCTGCCCTCCGTTTTCAAAATCGTTGATCTTGAGCTTGACAAAGTGTAGGAAATATTCGACGCCGTTGAAGGCAGAATTTCAAAATAGTTTTCGGTAATATTGATTTTATCGCCTATGGTAAGGGCAAGCGTGCCGTCCTTAAAGCTGAATGAACTGACCTTCGGAGAAAAAAGGAACATGCAGGCGGAAAACGCCTGCGTTATAAAAACTGCCGCAAGCAATGTTACAAATGCTTTACCTATAAACCTAGTTTTGCTTTTCAATTTGACTCCGTACGTAAAAGCCGCTATCCGCTCTCTCCGGCCAAAGGTCCGGCTTTTATGCGCTTATATAAATCACACAATCTGTATTTTATAAAAGGTTTTAATCCGCAGGGCAGAGCCCTGCACCCGCGCGGCAACGCCGCGCATTCCGCAGCAGAGACTGCGGGGTTTTAAACCTTTTGCGGCGGGCGCATTTATGGAAATGTAAGCAAGCTTCCATTTCCCAAAATGCTTCTTGATAAAAGTATTATAACACTTTTTCTGTGAAAAAACAATGATACTTTTATTAAAACCTGATTAAAAGATAAAAGATATATCCGGTATTTATTTTTTTGTTGACCGTATTTAAAAGATAGAAAGTGTCGGAATCCGTCATATTTTGTCGGACATCCCGTATAATGTATTACTATGAAAAATATAGTCAGGGCAGTTTTTACATTAACAATTTTTTCTTTGGTAGACAGGATCCTCGGTTTCGTTTTTAAAATCTACCTCTCCCGCCAGCTCGGCGCGGTGTCTTTGGGTATTTATCAGGTCGCGCTGTCGGTCTTTTTTCTTATGCTCACGCTCACAACAAGCGGCGTACCGCTGATAGTGAGCAAGCTTACTGCAAAATACAAGATAAAAAACACGCCGCTTGAAGAACACAAAACAGTAAGCGCCGCCCTTATAATAGGTCTTGTTCTATCAGTGTTCATATGCGCGCTCATATTTATGTTGTCCGGCTCGATAAAATATCTTTTCGCCTCGCCCCAAAGTATGACGATACTGCTTATATTAATGCCCGGAGTCGTGTTCTCCGGGGTTTACGCGGCGTTCCGCGGCAGCCTGTGGGGGCATCAACGCTACAAAACTGTCTCGATAATCGAATGCCTTGAGCAGATTTTCCGCATAGCTCTGTGCGGTATTTTGTTTATGATAGGCACCGACAAATTAAAAATGACGGCAGTCTCGATGAGCGCCGCCTGCGCCTTTACCGCAGTTTGCTGTATTTTCAGCTACTTTGCGCAAAAAGGCCGCCTCTCGAATCCCAAAGGCTACATTCTGCCTTTAATAAAGCAAAGCGCGCCGATAACGATGATACGCGCCTCGAACAGCTTTGTTAACTCTTTAGTTGCTATCGCCGTGCCGTTCCTGCTCGTGAGAAGCGGGATGAGCGCGT
Source organism: Eubacteriales bacterium (assembly GCA_031553855.1). Taxonomy (GTDB): domain Bacteria; phylum Bacillota; class Clostridia; order Christensenellales; family Pumilibacteraceae; genus RACS-047. The sequence goes on from JAVBKW010000005.1 coordinate 82,790, forward strand.
CCGACTCGCTTTATGTGTACGGCTCAAGCGTGGGAATGGCGTTCCCGCTGCTCTATATCCCGATAACCGTCGTCGGCTCGCTTGCCTACGTGCTTATCCCTACGATATCGACGGCTATAGCAAAAAACGACAAATCGGGTCTTTGCAGGCAGGTTGAAACCGCTGTTTCGTTCGCGATAGTCATCGCCGCCCTGTTTGTGCCGGTGTTTTTGAGCCTGGGCAGAGAAATCGGAATGCTCGTCTACGATAACGAGCTTTCAGGAACCTTCCTGCGCGCCTGCGCGTGGCTTTTGATACCGGTCGCGGTTGAGAGCATAACCTCGTCTATGATGAACTCGCTCGACCTTGAAAAATCCAGCTTTTTAAATTACGCTCTGGGCTCTATCGTCCTTTTTGCAATACTGTTTAGCTTTTATAATAACTTCCGCATAGAAGTGCTTATCTATGCGATGGGCGCAAGCCTGACCGTTTCCAGCATTCTCGACATCCGCAAGGTCTGCAAATCCACCGGCGCAAAAGCTCCGTTTGTTTGGACGCTCTTAAAATGCGCCGCGCTTATCGTTCCGACAAACTTCCTCATATCGTGGCTCTACCGCCTTATCTGCTTTATGCCCGACATCCTCGCAATCGGTATCGCCTCTGTTGCCGGACTCGCATTTTTCTTCTTTCTCGGCATGGTTTTCAGCATCTTCGACTTCGGCGGACTCATCTTCAAGAAAAAACCCGCAAAAAAACTATTGCAAAAAAAATCAAAAGAGCGTATACTAAATTAAGGTTTTTACTCAAAGGGTCTTTTACGTTTATTGCGGTTTCTTTGTGCCTGATTTCCGCCTTTGCTCTTCGCTCGTAGCTCTGCTACGCGCTCATCTCAAAACCGAAAATCAGCCTGCAAATAATTCCGTAATAATCCGCAAAATCCCCTTTTCCTAAAAATCAGCAAATGAATAGAATCAGCAAATGAATAGAAGCTGACGTACAAAAGTTTAATACTTTTATGTTAGCGAGAGAAGGAGTGCCCGACATTGAGTAAAACTCAACAGGAAATTGCGTCTCCGATTGAACTTAATTCTGCACAAAAGAAAAAGTCAGTCAAAGCAGCGCGCAAAGAAAAAGAAAGTAAGGCCGTTTTCACAACGAAACGCATAACCTACATCGCCACTTTGACGGCTATCACCCTGTTATTTAAAATAATGGGGCAACTGTTCACCATTGCAGGCTCGATAAGGATAAGCTTTTCGTACTTTGGCTGGATATTATCCACCGTCATACTAGGCCCCTTCGGCGGCGCGGTTGTCGGCTTTACGACCGACGTACTGGGAATGCTGATAGTCCCCACAGGCGGCGCGATAAATCCGCTTATAACCGTAGCCAATACGCTCTTCCCCCTGATAACGGGTCTGTGCTACAAATATCTGCCGCTTAAAAATAAAAACATTTCTCTTCTTATCGGCGTGACCCTTAGTATGCTCATATGCACAATGGGCCTAAATTCCTACGCTCAGTATCAATACTTCGCCAAATTGCCCGACAATAACGGAATATCCTTTATAATGTATCTATTTACTATCCGCATCTTTCAGCCCTTAATCGTCTACATCAATATGATACTCGCGATGCTCTTCATCCCCATAACAAAACGATTGAAAATGTTTGAAGATTTATAAGTTAGAATAATTTTAATCATAATAAAAATAAAATTGATAACCTATCTTAAAGAGCGGTTATCAATTTTTTTCGTATTTCTACAATAAGTGTCGGAGTACTGCGTCTTTGCGAGCGCAGCGAAGCAATCCAGGCTCCGGTGCCTTAACTTCGAAATCAATTTTCAGGGAAAGAGGTCAATTCCGGATTGCTTCAATTCGGCAAAAAGCGTGCGCAAGTCCGGAGGCGAATAGAGAACAAATACCTTACTCCCAAATTTTTGGAATTCCGTTTATATTACCCGTTCCTCCCATAGCAAGATACCAATGCTTACCGTCATATAACGGCGTAGCGGAATAGTAATAAATATTAGCATAGTTTGTAAGATATTCATTAAAGCTGCCCATCGTCATTAAATTCCAATACGCCTGATTTGCGCCGCCGTAATATACAGTTGTCAATGCGCCGCAGCCGAAAAACGCCCATTGCCCAATATACGTTACGCCTGCGGGAATAAGTATGCTCCTTAGATTACTGCAATACGCA
>JAVBKW010000030.1:0-39144 GCA_031553855.1 Eubacteriales bacterium
GGTCTAACATCACTGCTAGACCACTTCACATCAGTACATTTAGTTACAAATTGAACCGCCGTATACGGAAAACCGTACGTACGGTGGTGTGAGAGGGGCGAAGTCCATAGCGATTAGCCCCTACTCGATTACTATAGACATTATATTGAAAGCTGTCAGAGGAGTTTTCAAGTTAGAGGAGTATCAAGTTAATTGACTATATTTTTCACTATTTCTTTGCGGTTTTTTGGTTGCAAAATTGACGAAAATGTATTATAATTATATTCGGTGAGAGTTTGCTTGCGGTGATTTTTTGGGAGATTCGTAAAGCGCAGTACCTTGTAAATCTGATATAGTCAAACCATAAGATTTACAAGTTAGCAGGAAAAAAATGATTGCCGGCAAATATTTTGTTAAAAATAATTATTTATAAGGAGAAATCAATGAACACGTACGGAATAGAAAAACACAATATTTTCAACCCGAAAAATGTGTACCGTAACCTTTCGCCCGCTCTTTTGGTAGAAGAGGCTCTTAAAGCAGACGAAGGCGTTCTTATGGACAAAGGCGCGCTGCTTGTAAACACAGGCAAGTACACCGGCAGAAGTCCTAAGGATAAGTTTGTCGTAGAGGAAGATACAACCAAGAACGAAATCGACTGGGGCAGCGAAAACAAAAAGATCAGCGAAGATAAATTTAATTCTGTGTACGGCAAGGTAACCGCGTATTTAAACAACCGTAACGTGTTTGTTTTCGACGGTTTTGCAGGCGCGGACCCTAAATACAGATTAAACGTACGCGTTATCAACGAATACGCATCGCATAACCTCTTTATGCAGGATATGCTTATCCGTCCGGCTAAGAAGGACCTTGAAAAGTTCGAGCCTGAATTCACTATCATCAGCGCGCCCGGCTTAAAGCTGAACGCGGCTGTTGAAGGCATCAATTCAGAGGCGGCCGTACTTGTCAACTTTGAAAAGAGAATGGTAGTTATAGCGGGAACGGGTTATGCCGGAGAAATGAAGAAGTCGGTTTTCTCGGTTATGAACTATATCCTGCCTAAAAAAGGCGTACTGGGAATGCACTGCTCCGCTAATATGGCGCTTGACGGCTCCGGTGATACGGCTCTGTTTTTCGGCCTTTCCGGAACAGGCAAAACTACGCTTTCTGCCGACCCCAACAGAGGGCTTATCGGCGACGACGAGCACGGCTGGTCCGACACCGGTATTTTCAATATCGAGGGCGGATGCTACGCTAAATGTATCGACTTGACTATCGAAAAAGAGCCCGATATTTACAGGGCTATAAGGCACGGCGCGGTTGTTGAAAACGTTGTTATCGACGCCGAAACACGTTCGCCCGATTACGCCGACCAGTCGCTCACTGAAAATACCCGCGTTGCTTATCCTCTTGATTTTATCGACAACGCCGTTGTCCCTTCAGTAGGCGGGCATCCTAAAACGGTTATTTTCCTGACGGCCGACGCGTTCGGCGTTCTGCCTCCGGTAGCTAAGCTCACAAAAGAGCAGGCGATGTACTACTTCGTTTCCGGCTATACGTCCAAGCTTGCCGGCACAGAAAGAGGCATTACCGACCCGCAGAGCACGTTCTCGACCTGTTTCGGTTCGCCGTTCCTTCCCTTAAAGTCCAGTATCTACGCTGAAATGCTCGGCGAAAAGATCGAAAAATTCGGTTCGGACGTTTACCTTATCAATACCGGCTGGACGGGCGGAGCGTACGGAGTAGGAAAGCGTATGAGCCTTCCGGCGACCCGCGCTATCGTAACGGCAGCCTTAGACGGCACCCTTGCGCAGTCGGATTACGAGACCGAGCCGTATTTCGGCCTTTCGATCCCCAAAGCCTGCAAGAACGTTGACGCAAACCTTTTAAACCCCGTTAACGCATGGAAGGATAAGAAGGAATACGACAGGCTCGCTAAAAAGCTTGCGGAAGATTTTGAAAAGAACTTCAAAAAATACGAAAGTATGCCCGAGGCCATAGTAGCGGCAGGCCCTAAAGCCAAAAAGTAATAAGAATTTAAGGAGCGTCCGGAATTTCAAAGGCCCGGACGCTCTTTGCGTTATTTTCGCTTAAAACAAAGTGCTGTCTCACGAATTTTTTTCGTGAGACAGCCCTCTTAAAGCAAAAATGTCAGACTTTACATATCAAGCCCGGAAAAAACTTATTTTTCGCTGTTCTTTTGCAAAAAAAGTTAAAAAATTTTTTAGTTTGACATAAAGATATATTTATGTTATGATTTTAGTATACTAATCTTAAATGCTTCAAGGAGTGATGATGCCAATACCCGCGATAATCAGTTTAATAGCAGTTTCAGTTGCGGCAGCTTGCGTAATAGTTATCAGTCTTTTACTAGTACGGAAGTACCGCAAAAAAATCAGCGAAACCGAGCAGCGTATTGTTATAGACGATAAACTTATTCTCGACAGCTCGGTCAGCTTTGTTTCGGTCATAGATCTTGACGGCAATGTTTTATACAACAACCCTCCGCTTACAAGATTCAGAGGGCTGAAAGCAGGGGAAAAGGGCAGGCTTAAGGACAGGCACAGCAGCGATTTTTATGATACGTTCAGGTCGGAAATCATCAAGACCACGCTTAACGGTAATTCATGGAAGGGCTACGGTGACCTTGTGGGGGCAGACGGAAAGTCGATTCCTATTGCGATGATCGCCTCGCCGATTTTAAAAAATAATTGCGTGATCGCGGTTTCGCTGCATATGCGCGATGCGGGAATGGAAATGAACGCCGAAAAAATGATGGCGGAACACGTGAGGGCTTTTAAGTTCCTGACGGATTTTTCGTTGCAGTTTTTCACGCCATATGACTACGGGTCGCTTGTTTTAAAGGCTTTGGCGCAGCTTGAAAAGCTCCTTTTTACAGACAGGATAAATATTTTTGAATACTCTTGCGGCAAATATAAAAGTATATATGAGCAAAAGGCGGAAAAATTCAGCAGTCTGCTCGGCGTTGAATTTTTCGAGGACGCAAGCAAGCTCTTTTACCGTCAGCTCAAGACCGAAACTTATGTTTACTATGAGGATCTGGGCGAGCTTTACGCCTCGACCGAAAATATCAACTTCGGCGGCAAAACCGGATTTTTCGTTCCGATGACTAACAACGGTGAATTTATAGGGGTTATGTCTTATGAGACTATCGCCGAGCCTATCCAATGGTCGGAGAACGAGCGTCAGCTTGCGATAATGGCAACCTCGGTCATTGCCGGAGCTTTTGCGTTGAACGAAAAAGAGAAAAAGCTTATAGAAACCACTAAGATAGCAAGCGAGGCAAACACGGCAAAGAGCTTGTATCTTTCCACAATGAGCCATGAAATACGGACGCCTATGAACGCGGTGCTGGGCATGATAGATATCGCGTCGTCTTCAAACGATGTAGAACGCATCAAAAGCTGCTTAGCTACCGCAAAGGCGTCGGCGATGCATATGCTAAGCGTTATAAACGACGTTCTCGATCTTTCAAAGATAGAGTCGGGCAATATGGAAATCTCCGCCGAGCCTTTCAGCCTCGATAAAACGCTCAAAAGCCTTTTCTCTATTTTATCCTACCGCGCGGGCGAAAAGAATCAAAAGCTTGTTTTGAACGTAGCAAAAGACGTTCCCGATGCTTTGATAGGCGACTCTGTAAGATTCAGCCAGGTTTTGATGAACCTTCTTTCAAACGCGATCAAATTTTCCGACGGCCATAAGAGTATTACGACCGATATCGGCGTTTACAGCTTTGGAACTGACGAGATAATTTTAAGCGTTTCCGTAACTGACGAGGGTATAGGAATGTCGCCGGAGCAGCTGTCTAAGCTCTTTAGGCCGTTCACTCAGGCGGACAACAGCGAGTCTGCGCGCCTTGGCGGCACGGGGCTGGGGCTTTCGATAAGCAAAAGCATTGTTGAAATGTCCGGCGGGTCTATCAAGGCTGAAAGCGAGCTGAAAAAAGGCAGCCGTTTTACTTTCACTATGCCTTTTAAAAAATGTAAAGAGCAAAGAAGCGCGCTATCCGACTTAAAAAGCACTGAACCCAAACACCGCAGCCAAGAAAAAAACGATGTTTTCGCCGGCAAAAAACTGCTTTTGGTTGAAGATATCGGGGTAAACCGCGAAATAGTCCGCATGATGCTCGAAGATACTCATATAGCGATCACCGAAGCGGAAAACGGGCAGGTAGCCGTAGACCTTATATGTAAGGACCCTGAGTTTTTTGACTGCATCCTGATGGATATGCAGATGCCCATCTTAGACGGGATAGATGCGACCGTTCAGATACGTGAAAAGTTTCCCGACTTAAAGCTCCCGATAATCGCTATGACGGCAAACGCTTTCAAAGAGGACGAACAGGCCTGCATAAAGGCGGGAATGAACGCATATTTAAGTAAGCCGTTAGATTACGGTCTGATGCTGGAAGTTTTATCAGAGCAAATGCGCTAAAAAAGAAAGTTTTGCATTTATACCCGATCGGGCAATCAACAAGATTATATTTTAGTGTTTCTTTAAATGAAAGAGAAAAGAACAATCCGGTAAAAGGGCAGTTCTTTTTTCTTTTGTCCGGTTTTATCAAGTAGCATTTGGGGGAATGAAAGCTTGCTTTTATTCCCCTAAATGCGCCCGCCGCAAAAGGTTTAAAACCCCGCAGCTCTGCAGGGCTCTGCCCTGCGGTTTAATACCTTTTATTTATCCAGCGTTTCTTAGTTTAATTTACTTCTAATAAACTCAAAATGGCCGCACAACTCGTTTCTCTTTGACAAACCCGTCGTTTTATGCTAACATAAAGCCATAACCTTTGAGGTGCTTATGGATAATAAAGACAAAGATTTTTACAATAAGGATGAAGGCCCCGATACGCCGGACGGCGGCAGCGCGGGACGGTTCAGGGGCGTTAAGAGGCGCGAGCTGCAAAATGAGTCCGCTTTTACTTCCGATAGGAACGGACAGCGGCTTAAAAATATGCCTAAAATCGTTACTAAGGATTCGGAAGCCCTGCCGGACTACTCTAAGCCGACCGGCGCGCTCACTCCTGCGGGCGTGGATTATTCTTCCGTTTCCCATTCGATAGACTCGTCGGTTTTTTCAGAGGGCGAGGTTTTTGAGGATGAGAAATTCGAGGAGGAATTTAAGGATTCTACGCGTTCAAAAACCATAGACGTCGGTATGCTCAGCAAGGACCGTATGAGCAGGTCCCGCCAAAGAAGCAAGAGCCTTTCGGTGGATTTTTCCAAAACCGAGCGTTTTTATACGAGCTACGAGCAGGGCTTAAGCGCGGATCAGGTGCATATGCGCCAGGCTGAAGGGTTTGTGAACGTGACGGGGAAAAAAAGCGGAAAATCATACAGCTCCATTTTTCTCACCAATATTTTCACGTTTTTAAATATACTCACATTCACAGTCGGCGCGGCTCTTATCGCCGTCAACGCAAAGGGCAGCCAGCTATTCTTTTTAGTTATAATCATCGCGAATATTTTGATAGGTATAATTCAGGAGATCAAGGCAAAGCGGACCGTAGATAAATTAAAGCTTATGACCGCGCCGACTGCGATTGTCGTGCGCGACGGCGTCAAATCGGCGATACCCATTACCGAAGTCGTTCTCGACGACGTTGTTTTTCTTGAAACCGGCAAGCAGATATGCTCTGACTCGATAGTTATCCGCGGAGAAATGGAAGTCAACGAATCGATGCTTACGGGCGAATCCGACGCTATGAAAAAGTCAGTCGGCTCAGAGCTTTTTTCAGGCTCGTTCGTCACAAGCGGAAACTGCTATGCGCGCGTCAACAAGGTGGGCGCGGCAAACTACGTCGAAACGCTTTCCTCGTACGCAAAACGCTACCGTAAGCCCAAATCGGAGTTAAACAGCTCAATAAGGCTTATCATCAAGATAGTTTCGATATTTATATTGCCGATAACGGCTATAATGCTATGGAACAACGCGCGCAACGGCCTTGCAATTGACGCAAATATCATGGCAGTCTCGGGCGCGGTCATCGGTATGATACCCGCGGGAATGTATCTTTTAACGTCCACCGCTCTCGTTGTCTCGGTCGTAAAGCTGGCAAAACGTAAGGCGGTAGTGCAGGACCTTTACTGTATTGAAATGCTTGCGCGCGTAGACGTTCTGTGCCTTGACAAAACCGGCACCATAACCGACGGCACTATGCAGGTCAATAAGATTATCGAGATAAAAGGCGCGGAAATGCAGTATCCGCTTAAAGACATAATCGGCTCTATCTTGTCGGCCACAGAGGACAACAACCAGACGGCGCGCGCGCTTGCAAATAAATTCGGTTACTCTCAGGCTCTAAAAGCTATAGAAGTCCTGCCTTTTTCGTCGCAAAGAAAGCTTTCCGCCGTTTCGTTTGAGGGCGCGGGCACGTATATGTTCGGCGCGCCGGAGTTCGTACTTAAAGACGTAGGCATAAGGATACAAAAGGTGATAAACGAAAACGCCGCGAACGGCTTCCGCGTGCTGTGCCTTGCCCATTCCCCGTCGGATATTGCGGGCGGAAAGCTGCCCGCAGTGCGGCGTCCTATTTGCCTTATCGTTATAGAGGACCATATCCGCGAGGATGCGGCCGAAACTATTAAATGGTTCAGGGAAAACAACGTTGCCGTAAAGGTCATTTCCGGCGACAACCCTATTACGGTTTCGGAGGTTGCAAGGCGCGTGGGCGTTGAGAACGCCGAGCTTTATATCTCACTCGACGGTATGTCTAATCAGGAAGTGACAGAGGCGGCGGGCAAATATACGGTTTTTGGAAGAGTCAGCCCCGAGCAAAAGCTTTTGATAGTCAAAGCGCTTAAAAATAAGGGCAGGACCGTCGCTATGACCGGCGACGGCGTAAACGATATATTGGCGATGCGCGAGGCGGACTGTTCCGTTTCTATCGCCTCCGGCTCTGAGGCGGCAAGAAACGTGAGCCATTTAGTGCTGATGGATTCAAGCTTCACCTCGATGCCCGACGTTGTGCGCGAGGGACGGCAGGTAGTTAATAATATCCAAAAATCGTCCTCGCTTTTTTTGATGAAGACGTTTATGTCCATCGTGCTTTCGATGATATTCCTGCTTGTGCCTGTCATTCCCGGTACGGTTTTCAAGGAATACCCCTACACCACCGATATGCTGCTGCTGCTTGAGTTCTTTATCATCGCGCTTTCCTCGTTCGTGCTTGCGCTGCAAAGCAACCACAGCATAATAAAGGGCAAGTTCCTCTCTAACGTGCTGAGCAGATGTATCCCCAGCGGGCTTACGCTGGTCATCGCAACTATGTCGGTGTATTTCTATTGTACCAAAATGGGCTCTAGCGTCGAGCTTTATAAAACTATGCTCGTCATTACGCTTTCGCTCACCGGAGTTATGCTGCTTGCCAAAATCTGCGAGCCGTTCGACGCGGTGCGTACGGTGCTTGTGATAATCGTCGGGGGGCTGACTGTCGCGTCGATATTCTTCATTCCCGAAAGCATTATAGGCATTTACAGAGATTCTATGGTAATGATTGACTGGCTGTTCGTTATCTGCATAACACTCGGCGCATACTTTTTGGCAAGTATTTTACTAAAAGCGATGAAGGCGATGAACTTCATGCATTAGGGACGGTTAAATTCCGTATATTTCATATCTATTTGTGCGCCGCTAAATACGGCGGAACGGAGCTTAAAATGGAAAACTTTTGGAAAGGATTTAAAGGAGAACAGTGGAAAAAAAGTATCGACGTACGCGGCTTTATACAGTCTAACTACGCTCCCTATTCCGGCTCTTCCGGATTTTTAGCCGAGCCGACTGCCAAAACTAAGCTGCTGCGCGGAAAATTCGAGGAGCTTTTAAGGCAGGAAAAGGAAAAAGGCGGGGTGCTGGATATCGACACCGAGCGCGTTTCTTCGCTGCTTTCCTATGAGCCGGGCTATTTAGATAAAGAAAACGAGCTTATTGTGGGACTGCAGACCGACGCGCCGCTAAAACGCGGAGTCAACCCTTTCGGCGGCATACGTATGGCGCGCACCGCCTGCCAGGAGTACGGCTATAAAATTTCTGAAAAGATAGAGACGCAATTCAAATATAAAACGACCCACAACGACGGCGTTTTCAGGGTCTATACGCCGCAAATGCTGACTCTTAGAAAGCACGGCATTATTACCGGCCTGCCCGACGCTTACGGCAGGGGGCGAATAATAGGCGACTACCGCAGAGTCGCGCTGTACGGAATAGATAAAATAGTCGAGGCAAAGCACAAGGACTTCGAGGCGTTGGGGTCAAAATATATGGACGAGGAAAATATCCGCCTGCGCGAAGAGGTTTTCCGCCAGATCGACTTTTTAGATAAGCTCAAAAAAATGGCGGGTTTATACGGCGCGGATATTTCAGGCCCTGCAAAAAACACGCACGAGGCCGTTCAATGGATTTATTTTGCCTATCTTGCCGCAATAAAAGAGCAGAACGGCGCGGCGATGAGCTTAGGGCGGGTTTCCACGTTTATTGATATTTACGCTCAGCGCGACCTTGAAAACGGCGTGTTTACGGAATCGGAAATACAGGAATTTATCGACCAGTTCGTACTCAAGCTGCGTATGGGCAGACAGCTCAGAACGCCCGAATACAACGAGCTTTTTGCGGGCGACCCCACGTGGGTCACAGAAGCCGTCGGCGGCATAGGCTTAGACGGACGGCCGCTCGTCACAAAATCGTCATACAGGTTTCTGCATACGCTCTACAACTTAAACACGTCGCCCGAGCCGAATTTAACGGTGCTGTGGGCGGAAAATCTGCCGGAGGAATGGAAGAAATACTGCGCTAAGGTTTCCTGCGATACAAGCTCTATCCAGTATGAAAACGACGATATCATGCGCCCGCTGTACGGCGACGACTACGGTATCGCCTGCTGCGTTTCGGCTATGACTATCGGAAAGCAAATGCAGTATTTCGGAGCGCGCGTCAATATCGCAAAAGTGCTGCTGATGGCTATCAACGGCGGCCGCGACGAAATGGGCGGAGAGGTTATCGCGCCGATTTCCGAGCCTATGAATAAGGGCGTTTTGGACTACGAAAAGGTCAAGGCGCGCTATTTTGAGTATATCGAATGGCTTGCGGGGATGTACGTCAACACAATGAACATCATCCATTATATGCACGATAAATATGCGTACGAAAAACTGGAAATGGCGCTTCACGATACGTCCGTTGAGCGGCTTATGGCCTTCGGCGCGGCGGGTATTTCAGTCGCCGCCGACAGCTTGTCCGCTATAAAATACGCTACCGTCACGCCTATAACCGACGAAACGGGGCTTATAACCGATTATAAAACCGAAGGAGATTTTCCTAAGTTCGGCAACGACGACGACAGGGTGGACGGTATTGCCGCAGAAATCGTAAAGCATTTTTATAAGTCGCTTTGCAAAACGAAAGCTTACCGCAGCGCAATCCATACCTTAAGCCTTCTGACAATAACCTCGAACGTCGTGTACGGAAAAAAGACCGGCGCGACTCCTTGCGGCAGAAAAGCGGAGGCGCCTTTCGCGCCCGGCGCAAATCCGCTGCATAACCGCGAAAAGAACGGCGCGCTCGCCAGCCTCAACTCGGTGGCAAAGCTGCGCTACGAATACTGCCGCGACGGTATTTCCAACACGTTCAGTATAGTCCCCTCAACTCTCGGTAAAGACGGCGATACGGTCAACGCTAATCTCGTCTCGATTCTCGACGGCTATTTTAAAAACAAGGGCCACCATCTTAATATCAATATGTACAACCGTCAGCAGCTTTTAATGGCGCACCAAAACCCCGATAAGTACCCGAACTTAACTATTAGAGTGTCGGGCTACGCAGTACGCTTCGGAGTTTTGAGTACGAAACACAGAGAGGAAGTGTTGTCGCGCACTTTCTTTGAAAAATTGTGATAAGAATACATTCAATCGAAACTCTGGGAGCGTTGGACGGGCCGGGTTTAAGGACGGTGCTGTTTTTTCAAGGCTGCCCGTCAAGGTGCAGGTATTGCCATAACGCCGACACTTTTGACCCGGTCGGCGGCACGGCGCGCAGCGAAAAAGAGCTGGCAAAGTTTTGCGCCCGCTACAAGAATTTTTACGGACGGGGCGGCGGAGTTACGCTGTCCGGCGGCGAGCCGTTGATGCAGGAAAGCGGCGCGGTGAAGCTTATGGAGCTTTTGAAAAAAGAGGGCATACATACGGCCCTTGATACTTCCGGCGTTATTTTCGCGCCCCGCGCTTTAAAGGCCGCAGACCTTGTAATACTCGATATCAAGCATACCGACAAAGACAAATTTTTTGAGCTTACCGGCCTTAAGGCGGATAATACTTTCAAAACCTTAGAATTTTTAAAAGAGGAAGGGCTGCGCTTTTGGGTGCGTCAGGTGACCGTTCCGGGTTTCACCGATTCGCCGGAGCAGGTGAGGGCTCTCAAAAAAATGGCGCAGGGCGCAGAGAAGATTGAATTGCTGCCGTATCATTCGGCCGGCGCCTTCAAGTGGGAAAAATCGGGGCTCAAGTATACTTTAAACGGCATAAATCCGCCTGAATCTAAGGTAATGGAAGAATTGAACGCTGTCTTAAACGCATAAGTTTTGGATAAATCAAGCAGCGTCCGCTTTATTAAGTTTAGATTAAAAATGTATTAATTATCGCCGCTTATTATTGACTATTGCGTATATTAAGATTAGAATTATGTTAAGGAAAATATTCTGCCTGCTTATTGGAAGCGGGCATTTTTAAAAACATTGCATAGTTTTTAGCATAAAAACAATCGCCGCAAGGTAGGCGGATCGGAGTTTAGTTATGGCAAATAAAAGAGTGCCCTCGGGCAAATCGAACGTAGTGAGGAATAACGCGCAGCCAATCAAGAAAAAGAGGGGCTGCCTGTCGTGCCTTCTTACAGTTTTAATAGTTTTTGTAGTTATCATCGGGGCGGCGGCGGGCGCAGGCTATTATTTCGGCGATAAGCTTGCAAAAGAAAATCTGGATATGAGCCTTAAGGAATGCTTTGGCGTCTTAAGCGACCTTACAAAAAATAAGCCCTCCGACATTATTACAAATCCTTATTCCGATACGGGTAAGGACGAAATATTAGACTCGGTAAAAAAGCAGTTATTCCTTAAGGAGTCCGTCGTTATCGATTCCGATAAGCTTTTTGAAGCCCTGTTAGGCGGTCAGAACGGCGGGACGCAGAACGAACCCGTCCAGTCCCCGTATCTTTTAACCGCTTTAAACGAAGAGGCGGGCGGCGAAGGCGCAGGGTCCGACAACCCTTTAATGGGCTATATTTCCTCGCTTTACGCGCCCGAAAACATCGACAAAGAGCGGCTTAGGGGTTTTGACGAAAGCCTGCTTAGCGACTACATTATGAATTTCTCGGATAAGGAGCTTGCCGCGTTTGTCGGAGGCTCGTTTGAAACGCTGTTAAAGTCAGAGAAGGTCGCAAGCTCGCTCGAGGGCTTAAAAAGCTATATAAAAGATAAGGAAATCAAGGACCTTTTGGCCTTAGAGCAGATAATATTCTACGAAGAGGGCGAAAGCGTTTCTGCCGTTCCGCATATCAAGGCTACGCTTTCGGCGGATTTGCGCTCCGTTGCAAACCCGCTTATCAAGGAAGCTCTTGGTATCGACCTTAGCTTTCTAGTCAATATGATTTTGCCTAAGCGCATTTATGTTACCGTCGATATGGAGCTTAAGACCGCCGATCAGGGCGAGCCGGAGTTCGATATTTATATCAATAATATGGACGATGAGAAAATGGCAAGGCTTTATAAACTTGTTTTTAAGGCGACTGAACTAGCCGATAAACCAATCGATCTTGAAAAGAGTATCGACGAGGCGGTTTCTCCCGTATTAGTCCCGGTTTCGGATAATATTTTAAAATACGGCAACGTCAGCGATATAAAAAACGGCAATATTAAGCTGGACCTTTTTGAAACCGTGATCTCGGCGGCTAATCTGAACGAGGGTAAGACGGATGAGCAGATCCTAACCTCGACCGATATAATGTATGCTTTGAAATACGTCATAACCTCCGAATTTAACAACGCGGTCTGGAACGACGATACGCCGGACGATAAGCGCAATTTCAGATACAATTACGTAGAAAACGCGACCGGCGATGAAATTTGCAGCAACACGCAAATAACTGAAGAGGGCTTCACGTGGATAAATTATCAGGACGAATTTTTGAACGAGCTTGCCGCTAAATACCTTCTCGACCTTTCAAACGGCACGCCCGGCGATACCTCCGACGATATCACCTTTAACGAGCTTATGAAGTACTTCGGTATAGGCGCGGACGAGGGCGTATCATACGATTTTCAAAATCTTCTTAACACGAGCGGAAACAGGCTTGGCGATCTTGCAAAAACTGATGAAGCAAGGGTGGTCATAACCGACCGTATGATGGGCGCTATGCTGCACGCGCAGGTTAGTTCGCTTATACAAACGGACGGGTCGATGGCAAGTATGGCGCCGCAGGTTTATCAGGTCAAAATTTCCGTTACCGGATCAGGCGAGGATAAAAAAGTATTTTTAGAAGCCGGCCTTGCTCTCGACATTTCCTCCGCTTTAGGCGGCGCGGGCGGTCTTGCCGATATTTTAAACGGCATAATTCCGGCGCAAATTATGCTCGGTTTTAAAATGGAGGTCACGCCCCAGACGGCGCAGGGCTATGAATATGCCCAAACGCAGATCAGCTACAACGACTTAACCTCGGCGGAAGTTGAAAATTTACTGAATATTTTGAGTAAATTCGGAGTAGAGCTGGGCATAGACGAGATAAAATCGCAGCTTGAAGCTCCTGTGCGCGGAGCGATAAGCGAGATGAATAAGCAAATGCCCGCAATCGTGTTTGAGGAATCGTCGATCAAGCTCGGAAGTATTTTTGACGTCGTGCTGGATAAAGTCGTCAATTCGGACGGAGGGAAAGCCACATACGAATACGGCGGCGCGACCCCAACTCTCACGTCCGCGCACCTTAAAGACGTTATCGCCGCGCTTTATGACGACTCTTTCACAGCTGATTTTACCGCGCCGGACGAGGCTTTGCAGACGGCAAACCCTGCCGCCTACGCTATTGCCACAAGCCTCAAATCGGCGATCTTGGCAAACCCTGCTCTGGCGGACTTTTGTAATATTGCCTCATTTGACTATACTTCCGGCTCTTTAGACATTGTTATGCAGATAAATACGGCGGATATGTTCGGCGCAGGCGCGGCAAACGTCGATAAGATCGTTTCAAAGGACAGCTTATACGTCTTTATCAGCTTCGACCTTACAAGTCAAAAGTCATACGGCGGCGGCAGCGAAAAAACTTACGCCTCCCAGCTTACCCTCAACGATATGTCCGCACCTGTGTTTGCGCAGTTCAACGGCATTGTCAAGGCTCTTTCGGGAGTGTCCATGCAGCTTAACGAAAAGGCTGATACTTTAGGTAATTTACTGTGGAGCATCTTAAACCCTTAAATTACCCGCTATAAAAACCGCGAACCGCATTTACTAAAAAAGCGTGCAGAGAGTGTGCTTGAACGATACCATAAAGTAAACTTCAAATATATCATATAAAGTAAAACGGCAAAAAAGCCGGAGCGCGTTTGTTCCGGCTTTTTGCTTTATGAGTCTGTAAATTCCTTTGTAGCGGCTATGATCCTTTTAAATTCTGAGCCTTATTAAATTACTTTTCTCATGGGGATAGGCAAACGCAAGGGGAGCGGACCGGGCGCGGCGGGGGGGGGATTTGCGGGGCAAGGCGGTTAGTTTGGTTTGACCGGCTCCGCCCAGCTGTATTGAAGCATAAAATCGCCGGTATATGCTTGTTTTGCACCGGGAAGCCCTTTTAGATAGTCGAAAAAGTCGCATTTTATTTCGTCCGGCACGATTGCGATGTTTCCGCGTTTATGTAAAACCGCATGTTGTAAATCGGCGTCTTTCAGCATTTTGATAAGGTCGGAAACAAGATGGCGGAACTGACTTTGCAAAGAATCTGAATCGGGCCGGTTTTCCCAGAGTGCCGCGATTATTTCATTATTTGTGCAGGTCGCACCTTTTTTTGAAATGAGATAAGCGAAAAGCTCTTTTGTCTTTGCTCTTGCGAACTGAACGGGGACGCCTTTTTTAAAGACTTCAAAATTCCCGAAGCATTGAACGTAAAACGGGCAGTTTTTTTGCAGAACCGGGTTTCTCAATTTTTGCAGAGCATTAAAAATGTCGTCTTTTCTTACCGGTTTTAAAAGATAATCGCTTGCCTTGACGTCGAAAGCATCGATTGCATAATCGGTAAAAGCAGTCACAAAAACAATATTTGTTTTGGGGCTGATTTCTCCTATCTTTTTGGCAAGAGCAATGCCGTGCAATTGCATCTGAATATCCAAAAAGGCTATGTCAACGTCGTTTATCCCGACATATTCTAAAGCCTTATACCCGTCATTAAAAGAAACTACCGAGGTGATTTGCGGAACCTTTTTGATTTCTTTAACAAGGGCTTCAAGAGTATTCAACTCATCGTCTACAGCGATCGCTCTCATTGTTTACACTCCTTTGGGGATTGATAAGGTAACAGTCGTTCCGTTTTGAGCGGAGCTTTCAAATTTTAAGTTGCCTCCGCATAAGGTGGCGATGCGTTCCTTCACGTTTTTTAAACCTACATGATTATCTGTTGGGTCAAGAGTATCCGGATCAAATCCGCCGCCGTCGTCTTTAATTATGACCTCATACGTCTGCTCTGTTTGATAGGCGCCAATACTGACGGTTCCGCCGCCGGGCTTGTTTAAAATGCCGTGCCTGACGGCATTCTCGACTAAAGGCTGCACGGAAAGTACCGGGACTTTAAAATCCGTAAACTGCAAATCCAGCTCAATATTCAGCCTGTCTTTAAATCTGACCTTTTCAATATTCAAAAACACCTGAACGTGCGACATTTCTTCTTTAAACGATACTATTTTTCTTTGAGACAAAGTATTTATATTATTTCTAAGATACGTTGAAAAATCATCCAGTAAGTTTTCCGCCTCTTCAGGAGTTTTTGAAATCAGGTTTTTGATAGTGGCGAGCGTATTAAAAATAAAATGAGGCTTAATCTGCGAAAGCATCAATTCAATGCGCGCTTCGTGAACCTCAAGCTCTTTGACAAGCAGGAGTTTGGATATCTGGCTTTGTATGCCGATATAGATTATAAGCTGAGCGATAGCTATCGCGACGTACCACAGCATTATGCCGAAAAAAGCTGTTTGAAAGATAAGGCCTAAGGCGGGAATAGCAATAACTGTCAGCAGGATGCCCGTTTCCCGTCTGCTTAAAACTTTCCTGTTGTTGATAATGATAAAAACAAATATTGCAAACATTAATGCCTGAAAGATGAATCCGGCAATTATCAGCGGGCCGCGCACATATAAATTATCTTCGTTAATAGTAAAGAACAGATGAAAAAATTGTCCGACAACAAAAACGATCACTTGAACGATAAGGCTCACTGTTATTAAATAAAAGAAAACTTTTCCGCGTTTTCCGTATTTGAAGCTTATATAAAGATTTATATAATAATTGATCAGCGCCATTAAGCAAATCGCAAGCAGTACCAAAAAATAGTTGCATATATACAAAAGAGTATGCACATATTCTCCGTCCGATCCATGAAAAAACCATGTGACTAAGTCTACAGCAAGGAGCAGGATATTATTGAGCAGTATCCAGAAGAAAAGAGCATTAAGCTTGTCGCCTTTTTTAATATTTAAAATATTACCTATTAATAAAACGATACACATCACTATGGTGATGCTTTCGATAGAGGCATTTATAATGCTTATATTATCCATGAAACCTCCGTTATATTTTTACGAGAATACTAACCGTATTTATTCAGTGTTTTTTTAATCAACTCTTTTCACAGTCTTGTTAACTTTACCATACAACTATACTTGTTGTCAAGATTTCACTCTTTTTGACTGCTACCGGCTTGCTGCCTGCGCATAATATACTAGAAAAGAAATCGCGCCGCAGTGCCGCAACAGTTGCCTTGCCGACGCCGGGAGTGTATATTTGATACTCGACCAAGGCGGCAAGGTAAGCGTAGCGGCAAGAGAGGCGATGAATTCTTTTCTAGTTTTTAAGTTTCCCCAAAACGAGAGTCACTAGACGCCGCTCTTGTTCATATATAAGTTATTGCAGGAGGGCTTTAAACTTTTTGAATAATATACAACAGCCGGTACTCCCGAAAGTATCTGACTTATCTTTTGAGGACAGAGTAGATATTTGTTGTATACATATAGATAAAAATGCGTCGGTAAAAGATCGGGCGCAGGAATACATAAAACAAATAAAAAATCCTTACGCTTTTAAATGCGGGAAGGTAAGCGTGAATATTGAGTTTTCACCGGGCGGCAAAACGCTCAGCGAGGCTCTTTTGTCATATTTAATTTCTTTAAGGAAAAACGGTTGATTTGCCCTTGATTTACGCTGTTATTTGTGGTATAATTATAGTGTATCAATGGAGAAGGAGGTATAATGGCTCGTGTTCGAAAAGAACAAACAAATGAATTTGTCAAAAAAAGCAAAGCAGAAATTATTTGGCGGATCGCCGTTTACATTCGTCTCTCAAGGGAGGATGGAAACGACGAAAGTGAGAGTGTAGTAAATCAAAAAAAGATACTTAACGAATATCTTGAACAGTTTTTTGAAGATCAGTATTTAGTCGCGGATTATTACGTTGACGACGGACTGACAGGAACCGATGATACCCGCGCGAGTTTTATGCGTATGATTCAAGACATTGAGCTTGAGAAAGTTAATTGCGTTTTATGCAAGACCTTAGCCAGAGCGTTCAGAAATTATTCCGATCAAGGGCATTATCTTGAATACTATTTTCCGCAAAAGAATGTACGCTTTATTTCAACCGGCGATCCCAAAATCGATACATATAAAAATCCCGAAGCTATTACTGGCTTAGAAGTGCCTATCACGGGATTAATGAACGACCGCTTTGCGGCAAGAACTTCAAGCGACATCAGACGCACATTCAACACGAAGCGCCGCAACGGAGAGTTTATAGGAGCGTTCCCGCCTTACGGTTATCTGAAATCGCCGGAAAACAAAAACCGTCTGATTTTAGATCCCGATATCGTTACAATTAAACGGGATATGCTGAATTGGATTATAGGCGGGATGAGCCTTAACGGCGTCGCGCATAAACTGAATGAGCTTGGGATTCCTAATCCTACGGCATATAAACACAGTAAGGGATGGAAATACAATAATCCCAAAGGTGAAGAAAATGACGGGATGTGGGTGGGTTCTACTGTTAGAAGGATGCTTTTATCTAAAGTTAATTTGGGCCATATGGTTCAAGGCAGGCAGCGGGTAGTCAGTTATAAGGTTCACGACAAGGTGGCAGTTTCGGAAGACGAATGGTTTGTAAAAGAAAATACGCACGAGCCGACGTTCACGCAGGAAGAATATGATACGCTTGCAAGGATTTTGCAAAGAGATACAAGAACGGCTAACGGGAAAAACAATGTCTATTTATTTTCGGGATTCCTGCGCTGCTTTGATTGTAAAAAAGCTTTGCAGAGAAATATTGCACGAGAGATTGTGTATTATAGTTGCAGAACATATGCCGAGAAGTCTAA
Source organism: Eubacteriales bacterium (assembly GCA_031553855.1). Classification (GTDB taxonomy): domain Bacteria; phylum Bacillota; class Clostridia; order Christensenellales; family Pumilibacteraceae; genus RACS-047. Next base: position 17,600 of record JAVBKW010000030.1, read on the forward strand.
AACAAAATGCACTAAGCATACGATTAGGCTTGATATATTGGAAAATGCGGTACTGAAAACCATTCAAACACAAATCAGCCTTTTAGATTCTGTTGCCGCAATTTTGGATAAAATAAATGACGCTCCGGAAGTAGATACAAAGTCCAAGCGTATAGAAAAACTGTTAATAGATAAACAGCGTGAACTTCTTAAAATACGGTCAGTTTCAGATAATCTGTATGTTGACTGGAAATCAGGGGATATATCCCGCGAAGAATACCGGCGAATGAAAGATAAGTTTGACGCTCAGATCGCTCAGGTCAACTCATCGATAGTCAAGCTGGAAGAAGAGCAGCGTGAATCAGGGGAAGGTGCTGCCTCTGAAAAAGCGATATTTTCCGAATTTTTGAAAGCTGGAAATATCGATAAGCTGGACCGCAAGATACTTATCGAGCTGGTAGAGACTATTTTTGTTCATGAAAATAACGAAATCACGATTAAATTCCGTTGCGCTGATGAATTGGAACGGATAATAAAATTCGCAGAATACAACAAACCTAAAGTCGATTTTTTTTAAACCAGCGTTGGGGATAAATATACGCCTCTACAGGCGCAACAGGCGCAACCGGAGCAACAGGAGCAACAGGAGCAACCGGGGCAACAGGAGTAACCGGGGCAGACGGAGTAGACGGCGCAACGGGCGCAACAGGGGCAACAGGCGCAGACGGAGCAACGGGCGCAACCGGTGCAACGGGAGCCACAGGAGCAACAGGGGCAACAGGAGCAACCGGGGCAGACGGAGTAGACGGCGCAACGGGCGCAACAGGAGCAACGGGAGCAACGGGAGCAACAGGAGCAACGGGCGCAACGGGAGCCACAGGGGCAACGGGAGCAACAGGGGCTACAGGAGCGACAGGCGCAACGGGAGCGACAGGCGCAACCGGGGCAACGGGAGCGACAGGGGCGACAGGGGCTACGGGTCCGGCGGTGACGCAAACGGCAGGGTTTGCGGCTAATACGGGCGGCCCGATTATTTCAGTCGTGCTGGGAGGCACGGTCATTCCCCTGCCGAACGCGCAGGTTCTTTCTCCTAATATTGCCGCCAATGCAGCTAATACTGTGTTTACGGTTGCCGATGCGGGCAGGTACCGCGTTTCGTATTCTGTCAACACCACTTTAGCGCTCCTTTTAGGAACAAGGCTGACTCTTAACGGATCGGCAATAACGGCTTCGACAATAGCGCCGCTATTGAGCTTATCGAGCTTTAGAAACGAGTTGATCCTTGATATTCCCGCAAACGGCCAGTTTTCGCTTGAAATGTACGGCTTACTGGGCGCGGCTACGCTGATATCCGGAGCAGGCGCAACGCTGATGATCGTTCGTCTTAGTTAACAAATATGGTAAAAAGCGAATTATCGCTTTACGGCAAGACGCGAAAATACGCGTCTTGCCGCTTTTTTCTGGAAGGAACCGCTTACGGGCAGATTGCCGGTAATTTTGCCGTTTGGAGCCTATAGAGTCATTATTTGAACGGCCCGCGCAGTTTTTTTTAGAAAAAAATTATTGTAACGAGGTAAAAATAATTTACAAAAAGGGCAAAAAAAGCTATAATTTAAGTATAAAAGGAGACGAAAAACTATGGAACTTGTAAAGAAGGGTAAGACAAAGGACGTATATCTTAACGCGGACGGGAGCTACACGCTTAAGTTCAAAAATACCGTAACGGGTCACCCGGGCGGTGAAAAGGATCCCGGCGGAAACAGCGTTGTCGGAGAAGTCGACGGCGTTGCGCTTAACGCTTTAAAGGTTACAAAGTATTATTTCGAGCTGTTAAAGGCAAAGAAGATACCCTCACACTATATCAGCGCGGATCTTGATAAAAGCGAGCTTGTAGTGAGAGCGGCAAAACCATTCGGAGCAGGTCTTGAGTTTATATGCCGTTTTGTGGCTTGCGGCAGCTTTATGCGCCGTTACGGCCAGTTTATTAAGGAAGGCGCGCCGCTAGACAGCGTATTTGAAGTAACGCTTAAAGACGACGAGCGCAACGACCCGCCCGCAACGCAGCAGATCTTAGAAGCTATCGGACTTATGACTGCCAAGCAGTATAAGCAGGCTGAAAAGCTGACAAAGAAGATCTGCGCAATCGTGCGTGACGACCTTGCGCTTAAAGGCGTCAAGCTTTACGACATAAAACTCGAATTCGGACTCATTGACGGCAAAGTAACGCTTATAGACGAAATATCCGGCGGTAATATGCGCTGCTATAAAGACGGCAAAAAACTCGACTACGAGGAAGTTTCCGCAATAATAATTAAATAAGGGGATGTTTCAAGAAGGGGTCATATACGGGCTTGAGAGTGTCAAAATGGCTTTAGCCTGAGTACGTATAAAGTACACTCCTGTCGCCATTTTGCCACCTGTTACCCATCTGTTACCCCTTCTTGAAACACCCCTATGGATTTTATTAAAGCCGTGAGACAGCCCCTTGTTAAATAATTGTCATAGTGCGGCTATTTTTATTTAAGCTTTAAGTTAAATAATCTGTAGAAAAAAATTTATCTCAATATTCAATGATTATCTGTTGCAGGCCCGCTTGCAGCAGATAATTTTTTAGGTATCAGATTTTAGAAAAACTAATGGGTAATTTATGCGTTTCTAATCGGAATTTAAAAAAGGGATAATATAATAGTATCAACAAGGCTATGAATAAATATTGTTAACAAGCAAATAAGGGGATAGATTATGGGTAACAGTCTTGCCGAAAACGCGCTTAAAGAAAGCGCAAAAAACGGCCGCGATGAGCCGGGGATACGAGAAACGAACTGGATATTTATGCTGGTGCTGCTTACAACCGCTGCGTTAATGCCTTTGAGCCACCTTTTATTCCGCAATTCTGCCGCGGGACTGCCTTTAGGCTTTGCAATTTTCCTGTTTTTTTTGGGAGGGATGGCGGCGGTGTTTGGCTGGGCGGCCGGCAAAGATAAGATCCGGAATAAGCGCATTCTGTTTCCTATCTCATATTTCTTTACGGCAGGCTCTTTAAGCTTTGCTATGTGTTCGGTCATACAGCATCTTAACTTAAAAGGAGCGGCGGTCTTAAACGGAATTTTAATTTCCTCGGCCGTGATAGCCTCTGTTGCGCTGATCGTCTTTTTGATTTTGTCGGCAGGGCGGCTCGAAAGGGTATTGACGTCGCTTGTGGTTTTGATTTCTCTTGCAATTATGATAGCCGGCATAGCGGTTTGGACTAACGGCGAGCCGCCGCTCGGCGTTCCGCTCACGTTTGCCGGAGTCGCGTTGTTTTGCCTTAGCGGGGCAATGTGTATTTACGTTTTTAGCGGAAGCGGGTTTTATGAATGCTTAGCCCTTGCCTACTTTATAGTCGCGCTTATAGGCATAGTAATTGCGCTTGTTTGCATTGCCGGGGACTGCGACTGCGACTGCGGCGGAGCCGATTGCTCTCCCTCCGGCGGCGGGCGAAGGAACAAATTAAGGAAACGCTGAATATTTATCCATCGTTTCCTTAAAAAAGAAATTGTAAGTTTTTTACGCTATTTTACGAAAATACTTCTTGATGAATTCTTAGCATAAATCTTTTACAAAACTTGAGTTTGACAACGTTTCAGAATAATGGTAAAATAAAGTTGCGTTCAACTAAGGAAGGAAATAGAATGAGTGAAATTGTTGTTAAAGAAGTGTTGTCTAAGCGTCAGATGCGCGAGTTTGTTCAGTTTCCGCTGGACCTTTATAAAAATGAGCCTAAATATATCCCGGCTTTTTTCGGCGATGAAATGAAGCTGTTCGATAAGAAGAAGAGCGTCTATTCAGATATCAGTAAGACGCGGTTTTTTCTTTGCTATAAGGACGGAGTTTTAGCGGGGCGTATTGCGGGAATTGTGCTGTACCCGTATCTTGAAAAGAGCGGGCGCAAGATCATAAGGTTTTCGCGTATCGACTTTATCGACGATTTTGCGGTGTCGGAGGCTCTTTTTAAGGCGGTGGAGGACTTTGCAAGGGCGGAAGGCCTCAGCGAAATACAGGGGCCTATGGGCTATTCGGATTTAGACCGCGAGGGCCTTTTGGTGGACGGCTTTGAATATGAATCGACGTTTGCCGCCGCATATACCTACGACTATTTTCCTAAGCATTTAGACCGTTTAGGCTATGTTAAGGAAGTTGACTGGCTCGAATATCTGCTGTTTTTGCCCGACGTTCCCAATGAAAAGATCTCGCGTATCGCGGATATGGTGGGCAAACGTTTTAAGCTGCGCGAAGCTGTGGACGGCAGTATGAACGTTCCAAAAATCGTGGACAGGTATGCCGACAAAATTTTCGCCCTTTTAAACGAGACTTACGCGCATTTGCACGGAACGATCCCCTTCACGGAAAAAATAATGAACGACGTTATAGTGCAGTTCAAGCTGTTCCTCATACCTGAATTTTTCTCGGTCGTAGTAGACGAAAAAGACGATATAATTGGTTTTGGCCTAGTACTTTCTTCCATTTCCGAGGAGCTTGTGCGCTGCCGCGGCAGGCTTACTCCGCGCTCTGTTTTGCGTTTATTAAGGCTTAAAAACCATCCTAAAACCGCGGAGCTTGCCCTGATCGGCGTAATACCCGAATATATGAAAAAGGGCGTTAACGCGATGATCATTAATAAAATCACGCAAGGCCTTTTAAGTAAGGGCGTCAAAATAGTAGAAACAAACTTAGAGCTTGAAACAAATTCCTCCGTCATCTCGATGTGGGAAGGCGTAGATAAAAAACAGACCAAGCGCCGCCGCTGCTATCTTAAAGAGCTGAACTAAAGGGCTGTCTTAGGTAAGGGGCGTATACGGGTTATGAGTGCGGCAGAAACGGCGAAGGCATTTGTCCACACCTCATTTAATTGACACAGGCCTATAAAAAGTATATAATCTAAACGTTTGGGGAGTAGTCGGCAAACAGTTTGTGAATTAAGCCGCTAACACGGATTTTAGTTGTTTTGGAGAATAGTGATATTATTTTTCAGAGATTTAAAAAAATCCCGGTTTTAATTTTAAACGACGAGACCATACTAATATTGTGCAAAAAGGCATAATTAGTATCGTTTCGCCGTTTTTTTGTTTAACAAAAGATACTGTACTAAGGAATAAATTTTCAAGGAGAGGAATTTTGTGGACGTATTAAGCTTTTTGGTTGAAGCTATAATTAAGGTGCAATGGTATCACGTAGTAATGTGGGTACTGGGTGCGGTACTTATTTTTGTTGCGATCAAGTACGAGATGGAGCCTGCGCTGCTTCTGCCTATAGGTTTCGGGTGTATTTTAGTTAATATTCCTTTGACTAACGTTTTAAGCTCCGAGGGAGAAACGGGTATTATCCAATGGCTGTTCGACGTAGGCATAAAAGCGTCCGAGGCAATGCCGATACTGCTGTTTATCGGGATAGGCGCGATGATCGACTTTGAGCCGCTCATATCAAACCCCAAACTGATGTTTTTGGGCGCGTTCGCGCAACTCGGTATTTTCATCACGATTCTTATCGCGTCGTTTTTCCCCCAGTTTTCTATGGCGGATATCGCCTCTATCGGTATCATCGGCGCGGCGGACGGCCCGACCTCTATCCTCGTCGCCACAAGGCTTGACAGTCAATTTTTAGGGCCTATTACTATCGTGGCGTATTCGTATATGGCTCTTGTGCCTATAATCCAGCCGCCCGTCATAAAGATGATCACTACCAAAAAAGAACGCCTTATCCGCATGGACAACGAGGTCATAAGAAAGGTGCCTAAGGTAGTCAAAATACTTTTCCCTATAGTCATCACTTTCGTTGCAGGCCTTATCGCGCCCAAATCGCTCGCGCTCGTAGGCTTTTTGATGTTCGGCAACCTTATTAAGGAATGCGGCGTTTTAGGCACTATGACCGACACCGCCAAAAATCAATTGGCAAACCTTATAACGCTGCTGCTCGGCATCACGATCGCGTTCCAAATGCAGGGCGACAAGTTCTTAACGTGGGAAACGCTGCTTATAATGGGATTAGGGCTATTCGCGTTCGTTTTCGACACCGTCGGCGGAGTGCTGTGCGCAAAATTCATGAACCTTTTCCTGCCAAAGGGCCGCAAGATCAATCCTATGGTAGGCGCGGCGGGAATCTCGGCTTTCCCGATGTCGGCAAGGGTTGTGCATAAAATGGGGCTCAAAGAGGATCCCACCAACTACCTTTTGATGCACGCCGTAGGAACAAACGTTTCAGGGCAGATCGCCTCGGCAATAATCGGCGGACTCATCATACAGCTCGTGCTGCCGATGATCGGCGCGTAAAAGGAGGAATTGGAAATGATATTAAATTTGATTGCAGCCGCACAAAACACGCTGAACGCTCTTGAGCTTTTCTGGAAGGGAATGCTGGCGATAGTTATCGTTATCGTTTTAATTTTTATCGTCACGTTCTGTATGACGTATTTCACGCCCGACGCAAAAGCGAAAAGGCTGAAAGCCAAAGAAGAAAAAGAAAACAGAAAAAACGACGAAAACAGAAATTAGTACAATAGCGTAAAAAAGGGCTTCCGGTTACTTAAAAGCGGGAACCCTTTTTACTTGTGTAAGCTCAATATTAAAAAATTTGTCGATATTTAATTATTCAGCGTTTCCTTAAATAAATCGGATACTATGGGATAATGCAATTTACTTGCTAAAAGCTGTAAGATTGTGTTAAAATGGTTGAATGAGAATTGCCTATTTCGGAGATGAGAACAGCCATACCTACGCCGCGGCGAAATATTCGTTCGAGGACGGAGAAAATTTGTTTACGGGCTGTAAAACTATCCGCGAATGTTTTGAGGCAGTCGAATCGGGCAGGGCGGACGTTGCCGTAACGCCGCTTGAAAACAGCGTCGAGGGCACTGTGCGCGACACCCTTGACGCCCTTAACAGCTTTGCCGTCTATATCCACCGCGTTGTCAATATGCCTATTCGTCAGGCTTTGGTCGCTTTTCGCGGCGCGGCAAGAGAGGATATTAAGACTATTTATTCGCATTATCAGGCTTTGAGCCAATGCAAAAACTACCTTGCAAAAAATTTCCCGCAAGTAGAGATCATAGCGGCAGGGTCAACGAGCGAGGCGTTAAAAAAAGTGACGGGCAAGGAAATCGCGGCAATCGCGCGAAAGTCCGGCGGCGCGTATACGACCGTGCTTGAAAAGGAAATAGAGGATCATAAGTCAAACGAAACGCGCTTTGCCGTTATCGGCAAAATGCCGCAGTTCGAGGGGTCTAAGTGTTCGGTGATTTTCGATACGGCCGACAAGCCCGGCGCGCTGCTCAGCGTTTTGAACGAGCTATACCGTAAAAACGTCAATATGACAAAATTAGAGTCTCGCCCCAAAGGCGATAAGCTGGGGCGGTACGTTTTTTTAACAGATTTCGATTTTGACGGCTCAAAAGAAGAGCTTACGGCGCTGCTGGCGGAATTGTCCGCCAAAACAAATTTTTTGAAATTTTTAGGCAAATATAATTGCGTAACATTGTAGGAGGATCATATGGGTTTAATCAGTTTTATTTTAGGCGCGGATAACCGTAAGCATATCAAAAAGCTTAACGTTCTTGCCGATAAAATCGAATTACTCGAAGAAAAATACGTCGCGATGTCGGACGAGGAGCTTAAAAGCCAGACGCCGGAGTTCAAGCGCCGTTTAAAGGAAAATTTTGAAACGCTCGACGACATTCTGCCCGAGGCTTACGCCGTTGTGCGCGAGGCGAGCAAGCGCGTTCTGGGTATGCGCCACTTTAAGGTGCAGCTTATGGGCGGTATCGTACTGCATCAGGGCCGAATATCTGAAATGCGTACAGGTGAAGGTAAAACGCTTGTGTCCACGCTGCCTGCTTACTTGAACGCACTCAAAGAAGAGGGCGTCCATATCGTTACGGTCAACGACTATCTGGCTAAGCGCGACGCGGAATGGATGGGCAAGATCCACCGTTTCTTAGGCCTTACTGTCGGCGTGGCTATCGCGGGAATGAGCCCCGAGGCTAAGCGCGCGGCATACGCCTGCGACATCACTTACGCTACAAACAACGAGCTGGGCTTTGACTACCTGCGCGACAATATGGTCATATATAAGGAAGAGATGGTCCAGCGTAAGCTCTCGTTTGCCATCATCGACGAGGTAGACTCGATTTTGATAGACGAGGCAAGGACTCCGCTTATCATTTCAGGGCGCGGCGGAAAGTCCAGCGATATGTACGTGAACGCAAACCGTTTCGCGCGCAGTTTAACTGCCGACGACTACGAGATCGAAGAAAAGAAAAAGGCTATAAACCTCACCGACGATGGTATGACGAAAGCCGAAAGGTATTTCGGGGTAGACAGCCTTTCAGATATTGAAAACACCGAATTAAACCACTATATAAACAACGCTATCCGCGCTCATTTCATAATGAAGCGCGATAAGGATTATATCGTAAACAACGGCGAGGTCATTATCGTCGACGAGTTTACGGGGCGTCTGATGATAGGCCGCCGTTATTCAGAGGGCTTGCATCAGGCTATCGAGGCAAAAGAAAACGTGCGTATCCAAAACGAGAACAAAACGCTTGCCACGATCACCTTCCAAAACTATTTCCGTCTGTATTCTAAGCTTGCGGGTATGACGGGTACAGCAAAAACCGAGGAAACCGAGTTCCGCGGCATTTATAAGCTCGACGTCGTAACTATTCCCACCAATCTTCCCAACGCCCGTGTTGACGAGGACGATCAGATCTACACCACAGAGGGCGGAAAGCTGCGCGCAGTAGTGCGCGATATAGCCGAGTGCTACGAAAGAGGGCAGCCGGTGCTTGTGGGTACTACAACGGTCGAAAAGAGCGAAGAGCTTGCCGAAATGCTCAAAAAAGAAAAGATACCGCATAAGGTGCTGAACGCGAAAAACCACGAAAGGGAAGCCGAGATAGTCGCACAGGCCGGTAAGCTGCACGCGATAACTATCGCCACTAATATGGCCGGCCGCGGAACCGACATTTTGCTTGGCGGTAATGCCGAATATCTGGCTAAAAAACGTATGCGCGACCTTGGAATGAGCGAGGAGAGCATTTATTACGCAACGTCATATTTCAATACTGCCGACGAGGAAATTTTAAACGCGAGAAAGCAGTTCAACGAATTTATGGGCGAATATAAGCCCGAGATAGCCGAGGAAAAGGAAAAGGTCGTAGCCGTAGGCGGATTAAGGATAATAGGTACAGAACGCCACGAATCGCGCCGTATCGACAATCAGCTGCGCGGGCGCGCCGGCCGTCAGGGCGATATAGGCTCCTCGATTTTCTATCTTTCGATGGAGGACGAGGTAGTGCGCCTGTTCGGCGGCGACAGAATGAAGCGTATTGCCGACGCGTTCAAAATCGACGAGGACACTCCTTTTGCTATGGGAATGCTTACGCGCCAGATCGAAAACGCGCAGAAGAACATAGAGGGACGTAACTATACTATCCGCCGTCAGGTCCTTGAATACGACAACGTAATGAATACGCAGCGTACTATCATCTACGGCGAACGCGGCAAGGTGCTCAAAGGAATGTCCGTTCACGATCAGATCGAAAAGATGATGCGCGATCAGATCGAAACCGTCGCAGGCGCCTACACCGACCCCAGAACAGATTGGAACGAGTGGGACAACGCCGGGCTCAATAAGGAAATGGAACGCAAACTCCTTCCCGGCGACCCTGAATTTTTGACTGAAGATATCCTTTCTAAGCTTGCCTTAGAGGAGATCAAGGAAGAGATATTCAAGGAAATGATGCGCCGTTATCAGCTCAAGATCGATAACGCCAAAGCGTTAGGAGTCGATTTTGAGGAAGTCGAGCGCGTCATACTTTTAAAGGTTGTCGATAATAAATGGATGGACCATATCGACGCGATGGATTCCCTGCGCCGCGGTATCGGGCTCAAAGCCTACGGCCAGCAGGATCCGGTCGTCGCCTATAAGCAGGAAGGCTTCCAAATGTTCGACGATATGATAGAAAGGATACAGGAAGAAACGGTTGCTCTTTTGATGCGCGTCAACGTAGAAAGTGCGCCTAAACGCGAAGGGCAGAACCTTGATTTAGTCGTTTCAAGCGGCGGTGAAAACAAAAAGGCCGCAAAAGAGCCTACTGTTAACGCAAAAAAAGACGTAGGCAGGAACGACCCTTGCCCTTGCGGTTCCGGAAAGAAATATAAAAATTGCTGCTATGATAAGGATCATAAGGCATAAAAAAGAATACAAGAAAGAATACAATACAATGGGGCTGCCTCGCGTATCGTGAGACAGCCCCATTAATTGTTTTTTATATCTATTTAAGCCTTTCTTATACTTTTTTAAATCCTTACCAATATAAAATAGCCGGTATCTTCACATTGCTTGATATTTTTTGCGTTTCTGTGATATAATTAGAAAAATAAAATCTTTTATCAAGGAAACTTCGACATTGCTGATTTTAGACGATATTAAAATACGTTTTAACGCGCTTTCGGAAAAGATGTCCGACTGTATTTTGGCGTGCGATTTAGATAAGCTTAGCGCGCGAAAGCTTGAGCTTGACGCCTTGCAGGCTGACCCTGCGCTCTATTCGGATCTGAAAAAGGCGCAAAGCATCAATTCCGAAGCAAAATATACCGCCGATAAGATCGCGCTTTTATCGGATTTATCGGGCAGAGTTAAGGATCTGGGCGATTTTATCGAAATGGCTGAAACTGAAAGCGACGAAAGCCTTATTACCGACATTAAAGACACCCTTGCAGGCCTAGAGGAGGAAGTAGAGTCGCTCTATTTAAATACTATTTTAAAAGTCGAGTACGACAAAAACAACGCTATCCTTACGCTGCATGCGGGCGCGGGCGGAACGGAGGCGCAGGACTGGACTGAAATGCTCTACCGTATGTACAAAATGTACGCCGATAAAAGCGGCTTTACCATTGAGGAACTCGATTATCTTGCGGGCGACGAGGCGGGAATAAAATCCGTCACTTTTTTGATGCGCGGCATAAACGCATACGGATATTTAAAGGCGGAAAAGGGAGTACACAGGCTCGTGCGTATTTCGCCGTTCGATTCTAACGCGCGCCGCCATACGTCCTTTGCAAGCTTGGAGGTAATGCCGGAAATAGAAAACGACACCTCGATAAAAATCGCGCCGGACGATCTCAATATCGACACCTACCGCGCGGGCGGCGCAGGGGGGCAGCACGTCAACCGTACCGACAGCGCGGTTCGCATAACCCATATTCCCTCCGGTATAGTTGTGCAGTGCCAGAATGAGCGCAGCCAGATACAAAACCGCGAAACCGCTATGAAAATGCTGCTTTCAAAGCTTGCCGAATTGCGCGAGCGCGAAATAATGGACAAAGCGAACGCGATAAAGGGCGAATTGAAGAAAATCGAATGGGGCTCGCAGATCCGCAGCTATGTTTTTCAGCCCTACACTATGGTCAAAGACCACCGCACGAATTTTGAAAACACCGATATCCAGTCGGTTATGAACGGAAATATTGCCGAATTTATTTTTGAGTATTTGAGAAAGTCTTAAAATAATGTACGAAGAGATAACAAAAGCTAAATTTAAAAGGCTCTTTAATAAGAGCGGCAGCGTAATACTGGGCATCGAAAGCTCGTGCGACGAGACGGCGGCGGCGGTTGTCAGGGGCGGCCGCGAGGTTTTGTCGAGCGTTATTGCAAGCCAGATAGACATACATCAGCGTTTCGGCGGGGTAGTGCCGGAGGTCGCCTCAAGAAACCATACCTTATCCATAAACAACGTTGTCGGCGAGGCGCTTGAAAAGGCGGGAATAGGCTGGGGCGATTTAGACGCGGTCGCCGTCACCTACGGAGCCGGGCTTGCGGGCGCGCTTCTTATCGGCGTTTCGGCGGCAAAAGCTTATTCATACGCAAATAATATCCCGCTTATTGCTGTAAATCATATCGAGGCGCATATAGCGGCAAACTTTGTGCAGTTCAAAGATTTAGAGCCGCCTTTTTTAGCTGCGGTGGCAAGTGGCGGGCATACGAGCCTAATTGCCGTTCAGGGGTATAACGATTTTACGCTTTTGGGCGGTACGGCAGACGACGCTATCGGCGAGGCTTTCGATAAGGTGGCAAGGCTTTTAGGGCTGCCATATCCCGGCGGGCCGAACGTCGAGAGGCTGGCAAAAGAGGGGACGGCGAATATCAGCTTTTTTAAAAGCAAGAAGGCCGTTCGCTCAGACCTTTCCTTAAGCTACTCAGGGCTTAAGACCGCGGTTGTAAATTACGTGCATAACCTTAAGCAAAAAGGGCTTGAAATCCCTGTTGCGGATATATGCGCGTCATTTACACAAACCGCCGTAAATCTCTTATCCGACGCGGCCGTTTTTGCTGCGGAAAAATTCGGATATAAGCGTATAGTTTTAGCGGGCGGAGTGGCTGCAAACGGAGTTTTGAGAAACACGTTGTCGTTAAACGCCCGCAAACGGGGCATAGAGGTCTTTTACCCCGAACTTGTCCTTTGTACCGACAACGCGGTTATGGTCGCCGCGCGCGCACACTTTGCCGCTTTCGAGGGCAAGGATTTAGCTGATCTGACTCTGAATTCAAACCCCGGACTGCGCGTAAAAAGCGGCGCAAAAGCCGATTGAAAAAAACTATGAAAAAAAAGAAAGTCGTAGTGGGAATGAGCGGCGGGGTAGACAGCTCCGTGGCGGCAAAAATACTTATCGAGCAAGGTTACGAGACGATAGGCCTTTTTATGCATAACTGGGAAGAAGAGGACGGCGCGGGCGAGTGCAGCTCGGCGGACGACTGGGCGGATGTTCAGGCGGTTTGCGGCAAGCTCAATATTCCCTGCTATTCCGTCAATTTTTCTCAAGAGTATATGGAGCGCGTGTTTTCATATTTTCTTGAGGAATACAGGAAAGGCAGGACGCCCAACCCCGACGTATTATGCAACCGTGAAATCAAGTTCGGCCCGTTCCGCACTCACGCGCTAAAGCTTGGCGCGGACTATATCGCAACGGGACATTATTGCGGCATAAGCTTTGAAAACGATTCGGTGCAGCTTTTAAAAGCGGCCGACGAAAATAAGGATCAGACGTATTTTTTAAATCAGGTCGCAACGTGCCAGCTGCAAAACGTTATGTTCCCGCTGCAAAACCTTTTAAAGCCGCAGGTGCGCGAGCTTGCCTTAAAGTACGGGCTTGTTACGGCTAAGAAAAAGGACTCGACCGGAATATGCTTTATAGGCGAAAGAAAATTCAAGGATTTCCTTAAAACGTACCTTCCTGCAAAACAGGGCACAATTGTCGATCTTTCCGGAAAAGAAGTAGGCGTTCATGACGGGCTGATGTATTACACGCTCGGACAAAGGCGCGGCTTAGGTATAGGCGGCGTTAAGGACGAGGATCAAAGCCGTTGGTATGTAGTTGAGAAAAATCTCGATAAAAACGAGCTTATCGTGTCTAACGGCGAGGGCGAGGAGCTTTTTTCCGACGCGCTAGAAACCTTTAATATAAACTTTATAGGAGATGTGTCCCTTCCCGCCGAATTTGAAGCCAAAGCAAAAACGCGCTACCGCCAGCCCGAACAGGACTGCGTCGTTTTAAGAAAAGGAAACGGCGCGTATATAAGCTTTAAAACGCCGCAAAGAGCCGTAACCGCGGGGCAATACGTAGTTTTATACAGCGGCAGCAGGTGCCTTGGCGGAGGCGTGATCGAAAAAACTTTTAAAAACCCTTAAGGAAAAGATGAATAAATATTTAGAGTGATTTTGCCGAAATTCTAATCGTATTTATTCAGCGTTTCCTTAATTTTTTTTTGCATCTTCAGCGGCGCAATATTCGGAATAATTTAAGTATAAAAAACGGCAAAAAATATTGCCAAATTTCTATATATAGTGTAAAATAGGTCTGATAGGCTGCTAAAATGCGCAATATGCAGATTTAACTTAGCGTAAAACCGCAGCTTAAAAAAAATATACGGAGAGGAAAACTAATGAAGAAACTGCAAAATCTCAGAGGGCTCTATTCGGGCAAGGATGTTGTTTTAAGCTTTCAGCATATGTTCGCAATGCTGGGCGCGACGGTACTTGTGCCGATATTAGCGGGCTTAAGTATTTCTATGGCGCTTGTCGCCGCAGGGCTCGGAACTATCTGCTTTTATTTTTTAACAAAGCGCAAAGTTCCGGTATTTTTAGGCTCCAGCTTTGCGTTCCTGCCCGCGCTTATGGCAATAGTGGGCCAAAGCTTGCAGCAGACAGGCGGCAAGGTCTATAATCAGCACGTTCTGGCGGCAATGATAGCTACAATCTGTGCAGGCCTTGTGTACGTTTTGCTTGCGGTCATAATCAAATACGTCGGCGTTGCGAAAATCAAGAAGCTTTTCCCGCCCATCGTTGTAGGGCCTGTCATCATCGTTATCGGTATGGTGCTTGCTCCGAAAATGTTTTTAAATAACATTGTGAACAATTATCAGCTCTACGGCTCCGTTGCATGGAAAGAGTGGACTACCGCTATAATAACGGCTTTAACTATTCTTGCTATAAACGCGTTTGCAAAGCCTAAAAGCTTTTTGAAGGTCGTTCCTATCCTTTTAGGCTTTATCGTCGGTTACATTTACGGCGCGTGCATCGGCCTTGTGAATTTTGCTAATTTCAACTGGACGGATATCGTCATATTCCAGCACCTTGGAAAAGAATTCGGATTTTATGCCGCTTTCGGTTATATGGATTGGGCGCTTCTGGGCTCGGCGCTTATAATGATAGTTCCGCTCGCGCTCGTAACGTTTATGGAGCATCTTGGCGATATTTCGGCAAACTCCATAATCTGCGGCAAAGACTTTATGGTAGACCCCGGCCTGCACAGAACGGTTTTAGGCGACGGCGTTGCCACAATGATCGCCGGTTTCTTAGGCGGCCCGGCTAACACTACGTACGGAGAAAATACAGCCGTGCTTGCTATGACCAAAAACTACAATCCCAAAAATATTTTCCTTGCAGCCGTAATGGCGGTCGTGTTCGGAGTGTTCTCGATATTCGGCAACCTGCTTTCGACTATCCCGTCCGCGGTTATCGGCGGCGCGTCGATAGTGCTGTTCGGTATGATTTCCGCGTCCGGCCTGCGCGCGCTCGTCGACGCTAAGGTCGATTTTTCGATCACAAAAAACCTTATTATTGTTTCGGTCATTTTAGCTATCGGCCTTGGGCTTTCCGCGGTCACGCTCGGCGGAACCTTTGCGGTCAAGATCGGCGACGTCGAAATTTCGCCGCTCGCTATTTGTACGGTAGTCGGAATTATTTTGAACCTTGTCATTCCCCAGGTTAAGGACGAGGGAGTGCGCGCCTACGTCGATCCGGAGTATGACGCGCAAGAAAAAATAGAAGAGAGCGAAAAAATAAGCGAAGAAGCAAAGGCCGCGCCTGAGGCCGAAGTAGAAGTAAAAGAATAACCGCCGATTTATAACTAGAAAAGAATTTATCGCCGTATACGAGCTGCGCTTGGATTTGCCGCCTCTTTAACGTATTAAATATACGCTCGGTCGGCTTCAAAACTAACTGCTGTCCGTCTACGGCGCAACTTCTTATCTAGTAGAATTATGCGTCGGCAACAAACCGATAGCAAACAAAGGAAGCTGAAAATGAAGCAATATAAAAACGTAACGATAATGGATCATCCGCTCATCCGGCACAAAATCGCGCTTTTAAGAGATGAGGAAACCTGCACAAAGCAGTTCCGCGAGCTTATTGAGGAGATCACCTCGCTTGTGGCGTACGAGGCTCTGCGCGACGTTCCCACAAAGAAAAAGCTGGTCAAAACGCCGCTCGAAACCTGTGAGCAGGACGTTGTGCCCGAAAGTTCGATCGCTCTCGTGCCTATTTTAAGGGCGGGCCTGGGAATGGTCAACGGCGTCCTTACTATCCTGCCCACGGCAAAGGTGGGGCATATCGGGATGTACCGCGATGAGGAAACGCTCCAGCCGAAAGAATACTACTGCAAGCTCCCCGACAATATCCAGAATATGGTTTCCGTTATTTTAGACCCCATGCTCGCCACCGGCGGAAGCGCGTCGGCCGCTATGCAGTATTTAAAAAATATTGGCTGCGCTAAAATCAAGCTGATGAGCGTCATCGCCGCGCCGGAAGGGATAAAGCGCGTCGCCGAGGACCACCCCGACGTGGAAGTTTTCGTCGCCTGTTTAGACCGCTGCCTCAACGAAAACGGCTACATTCTGCCGGGGCTGGGGGATGCGGGGGATAGGTTGTTCGGGACTAAACAAAAGTAAAAAAACGGCGTATATCGGGGCTCATGCGGACTGCGTGAGAATTGCCGCCTTGGGTCATTTATTAGAAATAAACTCCCGTCGGCAGCATTCTCCAGCTGTCCGCCTTATCCCCAATCTACGCCGTTTTTTGCAAAACCATATCGGGGCTCATGCGGACTGCGTGAGAATTGCCGCCCGGCTCATTTATTTTAGAAAAGGGGCTGTCTCACGAGAAAAAAACTCGTGAGATAGTCCCTTTTTTCTTATTTTTTGTGTTAGTAGGCTGTTTCAAGAAGGGGTTAAAGACGGGCAACAGACGGAAAAACGACGATTGAGTGTACATAGACGTACTCGATTGAGTCGTTTTGCCGTACGTAGCCCGTATATGACCCCTTATTGAGACAGCCCCTTTTAAAATGTTTTCTTTTTTGCAAAAAAGGGTTATACTATATAATGGAAAAGAAAAAACGAAAAGCGGATAAATACAGATGAAAAAAGATTCCAACAAAAAAATAATCCTTATTGAAACGGGCGGGACTATTTCGACGTCCGCCGATAACGGGATCAGGAGCCTAGACGAAAGTTTAGCAGCCGCGGCGTTTGACAAATATGGTTTTGAACGCCGTCCTTTGCCGTTTAAGATGCTTTCGGAAAATCTCGGGTTTGAGGCTTTGGCTCAAATCGCTAAAGCCGCTATAAAAGCCGCGCAGGAGAGCCCGGCCGGAATAATTATAACTCACGGCACCGACTCGCTCGTTTATTCGGCGGCGGCGCTCAGTTTTCTTTTATGTAAAACGGCCGTTCCGGTAGTTTTAGTATCGGCAGACCACCCTCTAACGGATAAGCGCACTAACGGCTTTAAAAATATGGCGGCGGCAGTCAGCTTTATAAGGTCTAAACATAGCTTTTCCGGCGTTTTTGTTTCCTTTGCAAATCCGGGCGAACGATCGGTTATCCATTTCGGGTCAAGGCTGAATTATTCAAGGGGTTTTGACGGGTATGTTTCTTCGGCCTGCGGCAAAATTTGCGGATATTTTAATAAATTCAGCCGTTTTGTTTTGTCGGAGGTTAAAGCGGAAAAAGGCGCTCCGGATTTTAATATCAGCGCGGACGTTTTGACCGCCTCAAACGAGGGCAGGGTCAGGCTCGTTTTGCCGTATCCGGGCTTAGATTACGCCGCCCTTGCGCGCTCGCAGAAAGAAGAAGGCTTTGAGATAGTTCACGATTCGTATCACTCCGGAACAGTAAAAACGGACGGGCAAAATAATATCAACCTCTTAAAAGGAAAGGTTTTTATTGCAGGAGGAATTTCAACTGAAGAAAAATACGAATCTGTCCGCGGCGTAAAATCAGATAATATCCGCTTTATAGATAATATCACGCCCGCCGCGCTATATTTTAAACTGATTTTAAGCTTAAATATGGGGCAAAACGAAAGGGAAGAGTTTTTAAACGCTAATATTGCAAGCGAGTTTTTTCTGTATTAAGCGTTTTCTAAGCATATTTTTAAGCGGATTTTACCAGATAAAATCCGCTTAAAAAGAAAAATTTTGTCAAAAGAATTGAAAAATGATAAAAAGTGTGTTATTATATATTCATTAACCAATTCATTAACCAAAAAAAGTTAAGCCGGAAAAAGACGGCCGCGTTTAGCTTTAAAGAAAATTGTTAATAATATAATAAACATCGGAGGATTTTATACAACCCAAATGGACCCAAGTCAAGTGGCAATTTTACTTGTCTACATATTAATGATCTTGTTTTCCGCGTTTTTTTCCGCTGCGGAAATGGCGTATTCGACGGCAAACCGCGTGCGCCTTAGGACGTTAGAGGCGGCCGGAAACAAGAAAGCGGCAAAAGTCTTAAAGATGCTGGGCAATTACGACCGTATCTTATCGGCAATATTAGTCGGCAATAATATTGTAAACATTTTATCCGCAACGCTGGCGACATTGTTGTTTACATCCCTTATCATAAACAACCAAAATCTTGCCGCGACGCTGTCAACTATTGTAACGACGGTCGTAGTGCTGATTTTCGGCGAAATAACTCCCAAAAGCATAGCCAAAGAAAAGCCCGAAAGCTTTTGCATGATTTTCAATCCGCTGGTGTGGTTTTTCTGCGTACTCTTAACGCCCGTTAATATTTTGTTTATGCTCTGGAAAAAGCTTTTGAAAAAAGTCTTCAAGCTCCAGCGCGACACGTCCGTCACAGAGGACGAGCTTAAAACCTATGTAGACGAGGCTAAAGTCGGCGGCGAAATTGACGAGCACGAGTCCGACCTTATCCGTTCGGCGATAGAATTTGACGATTTGGATATCTATGATATTATGACGCCGCGCGTAAACGTTGTGGCTATCGAAGAAAATGAGTCGCCCGACGAGATTGCCGAAAAGTTTTTCGAACACGGCTATTCACGTTTGCCGGTCTATTCAAAAACTATCGACAGCATTATAGGCATCCTTCACGAAAAGGATTTTTACTACCTCACAAAAAAAGAAGGGGTTTTTGTTAAGGATATCATCCAAAGCACGATCTGCGTTTCCAAAACGATGAAAATAAGCGCGGCGTTAAGGCTGCTGCAAAAGGCGAAGGTGCATATGGCGATAGTCGTCGACGAATTCGGCGGCACGTCGGGCATAGTCACGATAGAGGATATCATAGAGGAGCTTGTCGGCGAGATATGGGACGAGCACGACGAGATCGAAATACTTTTAAAGAAAACCGACGATAACACTTTCATCGTCGCGGGCGAGGAAAACCTTGAGGCAATGTTTGAGGCGGTTGGCCTTGAAGACGTCAATGAGGATTTTGAATCGATCACCGTTGGCGGCTGGGTAACCGAGCAAATGGGCAAAATACCCGTCGCGGGCGAAAAAATGGAATTTGAAAACCTTTCTATCACAGTTACAAAAGCTACGGTCAAAAGAGTCGTCGAGGTTCGCGTAAAAGTAAACGAGCCGGCGGAGGAGTAAAAAACACAGCTTGTGGCACACCATTTTAGACATCTTTCTTGAGGCTCTTCTCGACTCTCTGAAGATATTGCCGTTTCTTCTTGTAATGCACGTTCTCATCGAAGTCTACGAGTACAGGGCGGGCTCAAAATTAAAAGTCAGCAAGCTTTTAAGCGGCAACGCCGCGCCTCTTTTAGGCGCAGCCGTAGGCCTTATTCCGCAGTGCGGCTTTTCCGTCGTTTCAACAAAACTTTACGCAAATAAAAATATTAAACTCGGCACTCTGCTTGCCGTTTATATTGCAACCTCGGACGAGGCGATCCCGATATTATTGTCAAACCCTAAAGCGGCTATAAAGCTTGTGCCGCTGCTGCTTTTAAAATTCGCTCTTGCTCTTATCGCGGGTTATGCCGTCAATTTGATTCTAAGAAAAAAGGCGACGGTAGTCAGCCTTAACGAAATGGAAATCAAGAACGACACCGGCTGCCACGGGCACGAAATCGGCGGAGAGCATGCTCATAAGGATAATAAGTTCGACTGGGACAAGTTCGTATTCCACCCCATAATTCACTCGCTCACTATCCTTGCCTACATTTTTGCCGTAAACCTGATACTGGGAGCGGTTTTTGAGTTTGCGGGGCAAGAGCGTATCTCGTATCTTTTAGAACAGGCAAAGTTTGCCCAGGTGCCGCTCGCGGCTCTTATCGGCCTTATACCAAACTGCGCAAGCTCCGTAATAATAACGCAGCTTTACGCTGTGGGCAGTCTGTCGCTGGGCGCATGCCTTGCGGGCCTTTCGGTCAACGCCGGGATCGCGCTGGCAGTTCTTTTTAAAGAAAATAAGAATTTCAAAGAAAATATTTTGATCGTCGCCGGTCTCTATCTTTTCAGCGTAGCGGCGGGCATTATAATCTCGTTATTTTAGACGCTTTTTTTATTCAGCGGCTTTTTTTACAATCAGTAGCTTTGATTCGGAAAAGAATTTTTTGTTTTGCTCCTTTAAGACGGCGTCGATGGTAATCTCATAGCGTCCCTCTTGCTGGCAAAGAACAAGGAAGGTAATATCTTTTGAAAACTCAAAAAGGGCGGGGTCGGAAGAGTAAAGCGGCTCTATTTCGCTTGTCAGAACGCTGCCGGTGAATTTCTCTCCCTCGGGTTTTCCTACGATCGCCGCATAGTCAACGCCGGTGAAGCCTTTTGCCGACCCGATATTGCCCATAATTTGCTTGCATTGCTGTGTTTGGCTGTCAACGATAAAAAGCTTGATGCTCTCGTCCTGGGTTACGGGTTTTGAGTCCTTTGTGATTTTTAGTACGGTAAAGTAGGTAAGGTCCAGCGTGGCGGAATAGTCTTCTTTTTTATAATATTTTTTACAGTCAAGCTTTGCGGCCGCCTTTATTTCCGTTGCGCCGTTTTCCTTTAAATATTCGTAAACCTCATCTTCTTTGAGAGGTTCGGTATCAAGAGGGAGCTTGGCCTTTATTTCTTTTTTTTCGTCCTTGCCCGTTTCCGTTGCGTACTTGATGTCGTCCAGTTTTTTTGCCTGCAAGGCTAAGACGCTTTTTTCATCGTATACGTTGAACTCCATTTTCCCCTTTACGCTCAGCTCGTTTTTAAGGCGCGCTCTCACCTTATACTTTTTCGCGCTTGAAAAGGAAAAGGTGTTGCCTTTTTCTACCGTTGCGTCCATAATATCGGCGTCTTCAAAATAGATCTCGACGCTGTCGGGATGCAATTCTTCTTTCGTGCCGTCCTGCTTGACGGAAACAAACATGACCTGCGCTTTTTCGCCGGTTTTTAAGGATGAGTCGGACGCGGTCATTTCAATTGCTTTTACCACTTCGTCTGGGCTGCCCGCGCTGTAGGTGCAGGCCAAAACCGGCAGGCACATTAAAAGAGTAAGCACAAAACTAATTAATTTTTTCATTTTAAACAATCCTTTAAAACTTTATACTTTTTTGTTTTTAGTATGCGCAGAATACAAACGATTTTATCATAATTTGTTTGCTGCTTTTAAAAGAATTGCTTAAAATAGAAAAACGGAGTATACTAGGTATATTATCAGACGATACGTTAATGCGTGAAAGATAATTCATCGCCGCATACGGGCTACGTTTGTCTTGCCTCGTCGGTTGCGTATGTGAAATACGCGCACTTCCTCGGCAATCCAACTGTTGCCCGCCTGCGCCGCGACTTATCTTTCACTACTTTTTGTGATATAAGGGGAATAAAACGTGAAAGATAATTCATCGCCGCATACGGGCTACGTTTGTCTTGCCTCGTCGGTTGCGTATGTGAAATACGCGCCTCTTCCTCGGCAATCCAACTGTTGCCCGCCTGCGCCGCGACTTATCTTTCACTACTTTTTGT
>JAVBKW010000035.1:0-54723 GCA_031553855.1 Eubacteriales bacterium
GGTAGCCTTATCCGTCTGCACAGCCTTGATATTAGATTTCTGTTCGTCAGGTCAAGATTTCGCTACACCCTTTCTTCACCTCACACCTCACGATGTGCAGCTTGGGTTTCACTATATGGTTGGTTATGAGTATCTCCATCCGGGACTTCCACCCGTTAGATTTGCGACATACTCGTCGCACATAAAAAAGACCCCACTAAAAGTGATTTGTACGCTACGCCTTCGTTCTTTTTGTATTCTGCAATGGCAAACTCACAGTCAGATTTAGTTCGCTCCAAATTTTCAATGTCAGCCTCTAATTGCGCTCTTTCCTCACTGCGTTGATATCCATTACTCTTCTCATCCGTTTTTCCTCAATCTAAAGATTTTGAATATCAATATTATTACTTTTACAATATTCGATGATGTTTTTCATTGCAAGTTGACTAGGCTTTGTTTTTCCAGTTTCCCATCGATTAATTGACGGTACACTAACATTAAGGGCAGCTGCAAGCTGCTCTTGCGTAAGACCCTTAATCTTGCGAATTTTTTTTATTTGTTCAATATAATTCATAAAAAAATCGACCTATCATTTGATAAGAGTATTCTATCATATGATAGGTCGATAAGTCAATAATATTTCAGATTCAATCTTTATCTATGAAGATTTGGAGCATTTGCGTTTAAAAGATTTTCATATTTTACCGTAGCTGTTTTGAAAATTGCATTACAACTTTCTAAAATTCTATTCAGGTATCCGACTTACTAATCAAAAAAGAAAGAATACAACCGTATTATATTGTTTCCAGCAACTGTTTGTAAATTTTATCGTTTTTCTTAATTGCAAGTCTGGTTCTGTTAGACTGATTTTCTTTTTCTTCTTCTGTTTTTTCAGGAATTCCGTACTCCGAATAAAATTGTTTGAAAACTTCTTCAGCCGGCATGCAGTCTTTTTCATCAATTGGCACATTTAAAGTTTCAATTATTTTTTCAATTTCTACGTCACGCTGTTTTTCTTCAAAACCAAAAAACGTTATATCATGCAATATTTGCAAAGCAACATCAATCTCACCATATAATTCAATCGATTTTTGTAAAACTTCAAACCCGACTAATTCTTTCCACGAAGTCATATTTATACAATATCGTTCTTTATTTCCTTGTTTCATGACAAATGATTCAAAAATCATTTTATCGGTATCTACTGTATCCCACACTTTCGCAACAACAATAATTTCAAGAATATCTGTATCTACCTCATGAATCAAGCAAATATTTTTAATTACCTTCTTTAACTTCTTTGCTAAGTCATCTTGAGATATAGATGGTTTTGGAAAATAGTCATCGCAATAAAACTGTTCTGCAAATTTCTGCGACAATTCTTTTATGTCTATTTTAATTAATAATTCTTTTAACTTCATACACAATTAATCTTCCCATAAATTAAACAATTATAGTATTTTTGATCGTATTGTTTTCCATCGGAGGCAGTTGTTCGAAAATTCCGAACAACTGAATTTTCATTCATCTCTCTATCTATTTGAAAAAAAAATATTGGCTAGGTGTTCGTAATATATCGTTTCGGATGGTCAGCTTTTTTATCGCTCATTTACATACTCCAACTGATCTTTCAATTAACTGCACTAATTATACAGCTTTTCGTGACTCTATATATAAATCAATATCATTTACAATATATTTAGTTCCTGTCGTGTGTAAGGCCTCGTAAAATGACTTGATATATTCACAAACAGAATAGCGATTAAACAAATCAATAACAGCTTTTCCGCTCAAATTTTTTTGACTCTTGTATTCTTCAACACAAAAAACTAAAAACGGCAATTCTTTGCTCATAACAATCCCTCCTCCGGTAATACAATCTCTCCTGTTTCTTTTTCTGTTTTCCAAACGTTATATAATGCTAACGGACTAAAGTGCCAGACTTTCGTATCTTCATCAGAAAGCAATTCATAGGTTTTCGATTGATAAAACTCATTCATCGCCGCAATTTCATCGATTTGTTTTTCTTTCATAATAATATCTAAGACTTGCGGTAAAATTGCTACTGTTAGAATAGTGTTAAATTTATCATTCATATCATCGCTCCTCCGTGCCTAAAAATTTCAAATATTCAAGTGCTTTGGCTGATGTAAAAACATACTGGTCATACAACTTCTTTATTTTCAAAGACTTAAGTGTTTGTTCCTTTGTATAGAATCCCGAAAGATACAGCTGCAGTGTTTGAAATACATCGTCGTTAGCTACAGCGCCAATGACTAAATCATATTTCTCGCCGGTATATGTTCCGTTTCGATTAGCTGAAACAAAATCAAGCCATTCTTCATCTGCCTCTATGAATTTTTTCACATAAAGGCTTTGAATAATATTGTCATCAATTTCATAAATATTCACTACAGCCTTGCCGCCCCGACGGGTATAAACCTTACCTGCAAAGTTTTCTGCTTGAGCTTTGTTTGTTGTTGTATAAAACCCGTTTCCGAAATCCAAAAAACGATTCTGTACAATTAAAGCGGGTTTTTCTACTTTCATATTACTGCCGTGATATATTTTCATATCCTTGCCTCCAACCTTTGGATTTTTTGTCTCTCATCCTTTAACTCTTTTAAAATTATTTCTACTGATTTGCGGCGTTCAAGTTTTTCCGTAACTTCAAATGTTGCGCTTTCATCTTTACCTAAATATATTGCACAAATTTTATCACCGTCTCTAAACTTCAAATAGTAATATGTCCGCCCGTTCTGAATTTTTGGAACAACTTTCCCTTTGGGCAGCGCAGCAAGTTCTTCTTTATATTTTTGTGTCATAAGCTCATTTCGCTTTTTTTCTTTTCCAAGCATAGTTTCAACTAAAAACATGTTTTTCACCTAGCACTATTATACTCTACATTTTATGCCAAGTCAATACATGATGTGGATTATTTTGTCGATTTGAATATATGTTAATTCCGATAAAATCAAAAATAACCGTGTTGAAAAAAGTCACCTTTTAGTCACCCACGGTTATTAAAAGCTATAAAAGCTGTGAAAACTATTCTTGAAACTGAAAATAATAGTGCAAAATATGGCTCAAAACGCTTGAAAAAGGCTTAAATATCCATTATTTCTGACGCGACATAGCTCTCCAAAGCCATTGGTCTTCCCATCTCAAACCTATTATACCGTAGGGGATTTATATAACGGTAATATGACGGTCTCCAAAACCACTGAACCCTAACAACTTAATATACTCCGTAGGGGAGTAGTTCAATTGGTAGAGCACCGGTCTCCAAAGCCATTGGTCTTCCTAACTCAAACCCAATACCGTAGGGGATTTATATAACGGTAATATGACGGTCTCCAAAACCGTTCTTGGGGGTTCGAATCCCTCATCCCCTGCCAAAAAACCGTGTTTTCGCTCGAAAGACACGGCTTTTCATTTTAAGCCGAATTTTATCTTCGTGGCTTACAATGCGTTCTACGCTTCAATCTATTTTTAGTCAATCTTCTGATTTTTCTATTTTATCACCAAATATAAAAAAAGTCATCCGAAAAGTCACCTTCATAAAAAAGTCATTATTAATTTCTATTTTTTTCAAACTGCCCCTATTGCTTTTATGACTTATATAGCTTTCAGTTTGAATAGGTTTTTTTAATTCTTTACGGCATTGGGAGGCTGCGGGTTTATAAATTAAATATTAAAGCTCTCACCGTCTTGCAAAACTTTGATTTCTGCAGCTATTCCTAAATCCTTAAATGCTTCAGGCTTTTCGCTATGAATTGGCAGAACTACCTTTGTTTTTGTTATCTCGCAAACTTGTTTTATTTGGCCAGGTGTTGCATGACCGCTGGTATGCAAGTTAATAAGCTGGCTACCATTTGTTATAGCTTCATTAATAAAATTGCTTTTATATTCATCAAATGCCGAATGCTTTTTATCCAGATACCCAGACCACATTGAATATATTACAAGATTATCGGGAAATGCTTGCAACGCTCGTGTCGTAACGGAATTAGTGCGTCCTATAAAACAAAACCCACAGTCTTTCATATACTTATTCAGTTTTTCGCCTTTGCCGTAGGTATAAACTTTTTGCCTTGAAAAATCATAAAATGAAGAAACTCCGCTATCTGTGATAATTCTTAATATTTCATTTTGGAAATCGTCCTCGCATACTACGAATGGTCGCTTGTTAGCTATCGCCGCATTATAAAACTCCGCTATACTATCAATATTAGTTGAACTGCAAAGGACGAAAACATATTTGTTATCTTGTAATATTTTCTTTGCTTCATTGCCAAGTTCGTGTTCTGTCATAACCTTTTCTGAACGGCGGCTCATCATTGTTCCTTCGGTAATCAATACATCTATGTCTTTTGCAAAAGTTTTGAAAACCAAAGGCATTTTGCGACCTCTCGCTCCGTGCATGCGAAAATCACCCGTATGTAAAATTCTTTTACCGTCTGCTTCTATAAGTAGCATATATGCATCAAATGCAGAATGATCAATTGAATACGGAGTAACTTTTATATCGCCAAACCATATTGCTTTGCCTGCTTCAAATGTTTTGAACTTCTCCACACGTTCAGGATTCCCTTTGCCGAGTTTCTTACTAAGTACCTTTTGAACTGTAGAAAAAACTTTCTTAGCTATATTTCCCATATAAATTGGAATTGCAGGTAAAACACTTTCGAACGCCCCGACATGATCCCCGTGATAATGGGTTACAAGAACAGCATCGCAATTAGGTGTTCCGCTAGTCACGCCGTCAATATCAAAAGTAGCATTGTCTTTTCGCTCCGCTGACGGCAATTCAGAGCCCATATCAATAATTAGCTTTGCCTTAGATGTTTTTATTTCCGTAACAGTGCCGCCTATTTGGTGCGTTCCTCTATGTATAGTTATTTGCATAAAGCCTCCCAAATTTCTTCAAGTGTAGGTTCATTTCCTTGCTTCACCCACATAATATTACTTCTCCCAATTGATCTTTCAATTGTTTCAATGCTTTGTCTGCCGTTGTTATTTAAGACTTCTGGGGTTTCATAAACTAAATAAATCAAATGATTGTTTACGAATTGATCAAATCCAAAAATGTGCGTGTTATATAGCGCGCCGCAAAATGGTGCAACGTACTCTGTGCCAAAAAGCTGGTTTATGACTAAAATATGATTAGCATATTCAAATACAATTCCAACGGACTGCTCATCTATCGCCTTTTTATATGTATTCACCTGCTCAATAACGTCTGGGAGAGAACCGACTTTAACATTAACACGATTATCGCTGAATACCTTACCTTCAACAAACATTATTTTTGATAAAGGATTAGGGCTATTTCTATCAGTATATAACAAAACTAAATCGCATTTTTTGTCCCCGCCTATTTCACCGTTTAATCTAACTTCAATGTCAAGAACTACAACATTAGACCTTAAGCTAGGATTAAATGTAAATTTGTTTAATTTGTCAAGCAATTGCCGTTCTTTAAGCGAGCCGTCGGCTCTTTTATATTTATTTTCATTTTGCTTTTTCGCTTTTTCATAATCATCTAGCCCGTCGGTTTCTTGAGAGTGTTTTTCATACTGTTTGTCACGAAAAAAAGCTTTGCCGTTAAATTTATATAAGCAGCCCCCCATATAATAAAAATGTAATTCATTTTTTCTTACAGCAGGAAAAACAATGCCCCTTAAGACATCTGCTCTCAATTTTTTATACAACTCTGCTCTTTCGCCGGTAAGTCTATCAATGCTAGACACATCAAAAGAACGTTGAAAACACTTCATATTAGACGGCATTAAACTATACTCCTGTTTAAATTTGTTTTGTTGCTAAGTCTAAATATTGTATCATGTTACCCGCTAAAAATAAAGAGCTTTTTTTTAAACATTACGGCATATTTACTGATGTCATGAATTTTTCTTGACGCTTGAGGTTTGGACAATATACGCGGGGGTGATTATGTTTTCGATCGGTTCTTCTTTGTTTTCGATTAGTTTTAAAAGCTTATTAGCGAGTGCTTCGCCTATTTTATCGGTGTCCTGCTTTACGGTAGTTAGAGGCGGATTTGTTATTTGGGCAAACTCTATGCCGTCAAAAGATGCTACGGATATATCGTCGGGAACGCGGACTCCGTATTTATTGAACGCTTTCAGCCCTCCGATCGCTGAAAAATCGTCCGGATATATGACAGCGGTAAAATGTTTTTCGCGTTCTATCATAAATTCAGTCGCGTCGAAGCTTTTTTCCGGATCAAGATAATCTACTTCCGTTATCATATCCGGAGAACAAGAGATGCCGGCTTCATCGAGCGCAGCTTTAAAGCCTTCTATACGCTGAGCCGTAACATAGTTTTCCGAGCCGCAAAAATACTTTATCTGCCGGTGCCCGAGCTTGATCAGAAGTTCTGTGAGCTCCTTCATTTTTTCGCTGTTGTTGCTCGAAACTCCGCTGCACTGGCTGCCCATATAGTCGAAGCCTACTGAGGGAATCTCGGAATCAAGGATTTCGCGCATGGGCTCTGAGCTATAGTCGCCGAACATTAGTATTCCGTCCACCTGCCTCATGCGGCAATGATCTATAAACGTCTTGGAATTAAGGATATTATGCTCTTTTGAAATCAACGTTATATCATAACCGTAAGAGGCCAGTACGTTTTTAAATTTGTTGAGGATACGGATAAAAAGATAGTGGGTAAGATCTGCAGAATCCTTTATGTATATGACTACTCCGATATTATTCGAGCGTTTTGTCGTGAGGCTGCGCGCAGCTACATTCGGAAGATAACCTAAAGACGCCGCAGTATCCATGATTTTTTTGCGCGTTTTGTCGTTTACGCCGACGTAATTATTGAACGCTTTTGAAACCGTTGTGGGAGCCACTCCGGCCGCTTTTGCTATATCGTAGATCGTTATCATGTTATCTTTATCTCCCATGTTTATTATTATAAGATATTTTTACCTGCAAGGTCAAGCATAAGCCTTTCTTTCCGGCAAAACCCGTACGCATTTATTTTCTTTTAAAGCAGACAAAGCACTTCCAGCTCATAAATCGAAAGCTTGTACTGCGTTCCGCCGTACTTAGAATATAATTTTATGTATCTTGCCTGCAAAGGCTCGCCCAAAATGAAATTATCTTCTCTTGCCTCTAATATTCCCGCGTTTTTAAACGAGGCTGCTTCAGTGTAATTCTCGCCGTCCGCCGAAACATAAATGATGTATTCCTTTGAATTTGCGCCTTCCCAGAATATATTGAAACCAACGACGTCCATTATTTGTTTAAGGTCGAGTATCACGGCAACGTTGTCGCTCGTATCAGCGATATAGCGCGAACCGTAATTTCCGTCGTTAAGTAACCGAGAGGAATCGTTTTCAGGCGCGTCGGATGTAGTTACAGCCGCGCCCTTAGCTACATTTTTAAGCTCCTTGATACGCTCAAAGGCAATATTTCTGACCTCAACACCTTCATCGGCCTCAATAGTAATATTATATTTTCCGTACAACCGCGCCGACATTTCAGTTTTTTCATCAATAAGGGTTTCACCGGCGCCGAGCGAATATGTGCAAAGTACCGTATGCCCCGTTTTGAGAGTTATATTTTTACTTTCACCCGAAATATTTTCCGCGCTGAAAATAAAATTATATTTACCTTCTTTGGCAAAAATAAGATTGAACTCATAATTGCCGTTTTCATTATCGGAAACGTTGTCAGATAAATCAAAATCATCGCTCTGATTATATCCGCGCACCAATGTTCCGTTCACAGGATCGACGGCGCATAGAGTTTTTGCCGGTATCTTGACCTCCGCCAACGCGCCGTCTCGGCTTCTGAATCGGGCGGTCATTTCATCATTTTGCGGATTGAATACGAGCGCGGTATAAGTATTGCTTCCGTCCGCGCTTTTATAAACTGTCGAGCCTATACCTCCCTCAGCCCATATCTCGTCCGTACGCCAGCCGAGTGTTTTATAAGCATGGACCATATAATACACGTTGAATAATTCTGTCGAAGAGGAACTCCTGACCTTTTCCTCGCTCCAGTTCTCCAGCACAGAGTCGACGTCGTACATCGCCTTTATCGGCCATGTTATATGCTGCCACGCATAGTCGTTTTTCCCCGTCCACAAATAATCATCGTGCAAATAGTTTTCATAGAGTTTTTTCAGGCTCGCGTGTTCGCTCTCGCCGATCGCGAAACTGGATAAAAATTCGCTGCCCGGCAGCCAGTGTATGCCGTACATATATACCGGATCGCCGTTGAAAAAAGTACCGAAAAAGTTTGTGCCGCCGTAGACCTGCCCGACAGTGCCGTAGGGATAATCCCCGCAGAATGACGTGCCGTCATAGTTAAACCAGTATTCCTTTACCGCCGCCAGCTCGGTAGTGAAGCCGTAGATAGCCGCGTTTTTATATTTTTCGTTGCCTGTAACAAGACTGTAGATATACATTCCGACCCAGCCGTGCAGGCTCTCGCCTCCGGCTTCCTGATTATTGCCGCCGTCGTTATCGGAGTAGCCCCCGGCCCACGAGTGGCCGGCAAAAGGATCATAATTGCGGAAAGCGGGGAAAAGCGCGTCATTGTAATCGGGGTTTGCGTAGTCGCGGATAAGCAGATCCGTCATGTCTCCGAACTCATTTTTAAATTCCTCGTCGAACATGCACAACACGCCCGCCGCTAAAGTGTAATAACCGTAGGTAAAATGATGATCTGTAATGCCGGTATTGGCGCCGAACTCGCTGTTGTGATAGTAGAGCGTGCCCCATTCCTTATCATAATAGAAATAGGCGTCTTTTGACATATCGTCGGGCGAACCGTTATAAGTAAACCACTCTGTGAGGATAATTTTAAGCCGCCCTAAAAACAGCTGCTTATATTCCTCCGCGCCGATCTGATCGCAAGCAAGTATAGCAAGCGCGAGCGGCTGAAGATTTTTGCCCTGCCAGTACGGATCGCCGGAAATAAGGTCGCCGCTTGTGTTTGAATCTATTTGAGCCATATAATTAAGCAATAGTGAACGCGAATATCCGTCGTCGCCGGGCTCAGTGAATTGAGGAACCATACCGTAAAACTTATCTACAGTTTTAAAAACGCTGCCCGTGACGGCTTTGCAGTCGCCGCGAATCGATTTATATACGCAGCCGTTCAGTTTATCCGCGCTTTTTTTGTATTGATGCGGCATCATTACTACTATCGGATCTTTTGATCGCCCTTCCTCTTTAAGATTGACCCTGTACTTAAATGTAGTTGTAACGTCGTTTGTTATATCGTCCACATCATAGCTGACCGCCGTGGAATTGATGAAAGCATAGCCGTGCTCATAAAAAAGTCCGGCGTTATCCTTTTTATCGCATGCGCCGAGTGAAAAATAATTGCCGCTTCCCTCGCACAGCATATATATCTTTTTGCCCTCGCGGCAGAAAACCGTATCTTTGGGCGCGTTCAGCACATAATAACGATCCTCTTTGAGCGCGGTGCGCGTGCCGCCGATATTCTTATAAGCGTAAACACTATTCAGCTTTATAAGAATATGATCGCTTTTATAGGTCGCGTTATCGTAGGAAAGTATTTCGCCGCCGTCATTATCGTAAAAGCCTGTGAAGTTTTCCGACGTTACATAAGCCTTTTGATTATCGGCGACCGTAACATAAACATACGCGGCGCCCTGCACAAGGTCGAACGTCATTTTAGGATATTTATTGTCTGAAAGCGTAACGGCTACACCGTAATCAGAATAGCCGACGACTGTAGAATACATTTTATTTACGTTAAGATCATCCGACATTATATAAATGTCGTTTTCTTCCGCGATTTTCTGAGAACGGTCGTCATAATCCGGCCCGTAAAAATACCCCTCGCCCGGATTTGCTACGGCAAGGCCCTCCGTAGTAAACTTTGCCGTAAGCGGATTAAGATACATTTTGTGTCCGAGGTTATTTATCAGAAGCGACTGCCACCAGTCGTTGCTCGGAACAGGACGGTTCCTTAAATTTTCGGCTAAATACATTATATTACGCGCAGTAGGAAATGCCGGCTCGTTTGTGAGATAACTGCCTGCGCCTAAAGCTACAGTTTGCGCGCGCGGAATTTGGCCCGCGCCGGTAATATAGTCCGACGCGCTCTGCGTCGGAACCTGCGCTTTGAAAATAATTTTTCTGAGCTTAAAGGAAATATCGCTTGTATTGGAATATTCCCGTACCCTTGCATAGCGGAACGATTTATAAAGATAGAGCGTTTGTTTTTCAAAGCCGCCGTGGGTTATGCGCGCAACATTTTTAAAAGCTATTGCGTCGTCCGAGATTTCCATTTCCCAAACCTTTCCGAAGTTGTTTTCAAACGTCAGCTCCGCCGCCCCGACCTCCTTTATTGTTCCAAGATCGAAAGTCTGGTATTCGCTCTGAGTATACGGGCTTTTCCACGCGCTGTTCCAGTCCCCGTCGTTCGCTTTTGAAGCGGGGAATCCTTCCGCGCTTGCCGAGGCGGTAAGCGACTGTATTCTGATTTCCGCGCCGGAAAGATCATAAACTTTAAATTCGTTTACGATATAGCACGGAGCTTTTATTGACCGCTGATAGAAAACGGCCTTAAAATAGCGGGCAGAAATATTTAAAGACGCAAATTCCGTATAAGAATTGTCGTTGCGTTTTACAAAAGTAAAATTCTCGTTATCCGATGAATAATACAACGCGCAGGACTTTGCAGTGAGCCAGTCAGTCCACGAAACCCAGACTTTGCCGACATTTTTTATTTCGCCGAGATCCGCGATAAGAAACTGCTCGTCGTCCTCAAACTCAAAAACACCCGCGTCCTCATACATCCCGTCCGGAATCGCGACTGACTCTTTACCGAAAATTTCAAATTCATAAATGGAATAGCCGTATGCCGTTTTACGCTGAGCGCATTCAAGGCGGACGTAACGCGCTTTTGCCGCGGCCAGGAAATCGCCGGATAAAAAGCTGTTCTGCGTTGAAGTATTATCGGAAACTTTAATAATATCCGTATAGACTTTATTATCAAAAGAAATCTGAATATTGTATTCTACGGCATACGCCGCTTCCCAAAGTATTTCTATACGCGAAAATTCAAGCTCCGCACCCAAATCCACAGTTAAGGTTTTGATCCCCTCGCCGTGCGCGCTTTCCCACCTAGATGAAATGTCGCCGTCGACAGCGTTTGCCGCCGGCATCAGATCCCCGCCGGAACCGTACGCAGACGCGCCGCGGTTGATGACGCGCTCGTTTTCCGTAGTATAAATATACGGCGCTTCCGTATCGTTCAGTTCAGGGTTTGTTGTAACCGAAACTTTTCTCTCTTTCTCAACAGTTTCGCCTGCGTATGTTGCGCGGTACTTGACCTTATATTCGCCCGCCTTGCCCCAGTTGAAACCGCCGATCAGCTCAATACTCGCGCTTATGTCCTCTCCATCGGCGTTTTGCGCGGTTACGCCGTCATAAAGATCGACATAAGTTCCGGCAAGCACAGTTAAATCGTCAAGGCCGCTAAATAAGATGCTCTGTTCTTCGGTCTGAGAGCCGGGCTCCTTGGCGGGCCCGCCTCCGAGCAAAAAATTGCAGGAAGAGAAAAAGGAAAAGCAAAATACTATTGCTAAAAATAAGGCTGTCAGCTTCCGCTTTTTCATTCTTTATTCCTCCGTTTTGTCACTTTAGGCAAATTTTATGACCGCAGGCGAATATACGTCGCCTGCTTTGACAACAAATTCGCTTAAGCCGCTTCCGTCATCTAATTTAATTTTAAATCCATTTTCGTTTAGAACGCTAAAATCATCGCCGCTAATATATTGGAAAATATCTTTAATATCATTTACCCAATAATAAAGGTCAGCATAATTTGTTGCGTTGTTTAATGCTTTTGAAGTACTTCCCCAAACAAAATGCACTTCTGTTCCGACACGCGATATAGAAAAGGTACCTATCGAATCCGTTTTATCTACGCCCGTTTCAGCGTCTGCACCGAATACATAAACCGTAATAGAGTAGCTTTCGTTTGCAAATCGAGCTTGACCCGACCTTTCCACCTCGATTGCTCCGCCCGAGGTTATACGTACAGGATAAGTGTCATAATACGATTTTTGAATAGCGCTCTTCATAGCCTCAGCATCATATATATATTCATAAGCTGCTGTTTGGCCGAATATATCGCTTGCAGTATATAAAGACCCGGCAACAGGAATAAGCCTTGCTTTGAAATAGTAGGTACCCGATTCGATATTTGCAAGATATAAGGCTAAAAGCGCATCTGTTTTATTAAAATGCTTATTAAGATGCTTCTGCGTAATATAAATTGAACCGACGTTTTCGTCGTTTGCATTGTACACAAGGAGCTCGACCTTATCGGTATCGGTTATTGAAAGCAGCTCCCAAGTGTAGTTGATTCTTCCGGCGTCGCCGCCCTGGGTTTCAACGCTGATAGTTGACTGCCCGTTACCCGGAACAAGCTTTACTTCAGCCTTTTCAACGTTTACCGGATCAGAGTATGCCGAAACCTCTGAATTTCTGTAGCTTAGAGCTGTGTCGCCGACCGCAACGACCTGAACTGTGAAACTCAAAGTCCCGGAAGTTTTATCGCTGAAATAATCGTGCAGCTCTAAAAGCAATTTTTTACTGTCGAAAATTGCGCCGGAAATAGATACAGGATTATCAAAATATTTAATAAGCGTGTAAACGGTTTCACTTCCCGATACTGAAACCTCGTAGATACTGAAACGGTATTTTACGCCTGTTATATCTTCAAGCGCGTCGGCTTCAAACAAGCTGAGCAGATAACCGTTGTAAGATCCCCATCCCCAATCGCCGATATTTAAAAAAGTTCCGTTTGAGGAATTGACAGGCAGCTTTGAAGGCGGGTTGAATTTTATTTTAAGATATTCCTGATTTGTAGAAATACTGCCCTCAGCTTTAAAGAAAGCGTTCGAGGAAGATTCGTTGGTCATAAGCGATTCGCCGTAAGCTTCGGCATTGGCGGGCAGCAACGTTATTGTAAAATATAAAGCGTAGCCTTCGGCTCTGTACAAACCGGCTTTTGCCATAGCGACCTTTATCATTTCGGCGTCTACAGTATTGTTCCTTGCTTCTATAGTAAACAACGGTTTTGCCGTCGCTTTTAAAGTAAAACGCGTACTCTCCGCGCTTTCATCGTCGCAGTCGGTTTTATCGTAAAACGTATACCTTGCCAGCCCCGATAGATTTGCGGCCGCTTCACCCGTTCCGTATACTATCGTTCCGTTTTTTACATAACTGATACCTACCGCAGGAGAAAGAGGCCGGAGGGCTTCGTATTCTGCGCTGCCAATAACGTCATCGCCGACCTTCACCGCAAGGCTTCCGCTTATCGCTGCCTTCGTGCCTGCAAAGATAACCGTACGGATAAAATACCCGCTAGCCGCAGCCGCCGCGGCGCCGCCTACAGTAACGCTTATACCGTCCGTAAAATCCTGGCCGCGGATATTTTTAACAGTTACAATAACTTTAATGTAAACGTCGTATGAATCAAGCGCCCTTTCCTCGCCCTCGCCGGTATAAACCGCATTTGTGTAGCTTATTTCTTTAATAAACTCCGAGGAAGCCGCTAACGAAAGCAGCTGTACCTCTTTTGAATCCAGTTGAGCCTTTGCATTTTGAACGTTGCTCAAAGCAATGGTATCAGAATACAACCCGTTGTATAAGGCGTATGCGCCTGTTATCGCGCCGTCGCATTCTTTCGACGCTTTTATAACGGTAATCGCGCCGACAGCAGCGATAAAGCTTTGCGCTTGCGCATCTATTAGGCCTTCAAACGCCGTTTTTAACTCATCCAAGCTATTTTTTGCCGCTTTAATATCGTTATCGGAAAGCTGGGCCGTTATCAGCGCGCCGTAGGAAGTAAACGCGCCGGAGATCTTTGTTTTGTTTTCGTCCGACAGAGTAAGATCATTGACAGCGCCTACATCCGTTACTTTGGAAATAAAGTCATTTTTAAGGCCTGCCAGTATCGAATCATACGCGATTCTTGCGTTTTGCAGTATCGTATTTGCCCCGGAAACTCCGTTAACGGCTTTTTGGTCGGCAGTAAGCCCGGAATAAGAATTTTCCGCATCAGTTATTTTTGATCCGCTGTTTTTATCGACTGTACCGATAAGGTTTACAAAGGCGATAAATTCATCCGCTTTTACTTTGTCCGCCGCCGCTTTAACAAGCGTATTATAAGCAATTTTAGCGTTGTCGACAATTGTTTTGCCGGAAATAGCGTCGGGCTTGAGTATTTGATCAGGAGTTAACAAGTCGTATGAGGCTTCGGCCGCTTCAATCAAGCTCAGGCTTTGTAAGCTGACAGTACCGATTGCGTCAGCTTTAGCTTTAAATTGCGCGGCGGCGTAGGCGTCGGCAAAATCTTTAGCATCAATTGCAAACTGCGTTTTTTTATTATTCAACGACGTTTCAGCCGCGGATACGCCGGCAGCAGATTTTTGAGCAGGTGTCAGGCCGCTGAGCAGATTTTCAGCCGCGGTGATTTTTGCCTGAACCACATTAAAAGTATTTTCTGTTCCTGTGAAAATGCTAAGGTCAATATCCGCGACAGCTTTAATAAAAGTATCGGCGGCCTTTAAATCTGCAAGCTCGGCAAATTTCAAATCGAGCGCGGTTTTAGAAGCCGCTACGCCCGAAAGCTCTTTTTCAAACGGTGTGAGCGCGTCATATTTAAGCATGGCAGCGTTAATATCCGTTTCCGAGCTTAAAGCGACCGTTCCTATATTTGTTACTGCGGTTTTAAAAGCCTCTGCGTTGGCTGCGGCTGCCTGATACAGCAAATTGTATTCTGCCGATTTGGCGTCCAGAACGGTTTTAGCAGCGATGACCGCTTCATAAGCTTTATCCTCGCCGCTTAAAACCGCGTACTTGCTATCGGCCAGCTCAATTTTTGCTTTGCTGTCAAGTGAAACGGTGCCTATGTCGGCAACGGAAGAAATAAACGCAGCCGCCTCAGCGGTCTGTTCATATTCATCCTCTCCGCAAGCGGCAAAAATGCCAAACGAAAGAGCGAATACGATCAACAATATTGTCAGTAATTTTGACTTTTTCATTTTCTATCCCCTTTTAAGTACGTTTTTTTTAAGGCGGCAGTATTATAAAAAGCATTTTTGTACTTTTAATTTTCTTATTTATTTTTTTCTTTAATTATTTGACTGTAAAACTTAGCTGCCTCTTTTAGGGTCCTCTTTTGGGTTTTATAATCTACGTGTATGAGTCCGAAACGGGGTTTATAGCCTGCCGCCCACTCGAAATTATCCATCAGCGACCAATAATAGTAGCCGCGGATGTCCGCGCCGTCTTTTATTGCCCTTTCCATCGCGCCTATATATCTGGTCATGTAGTCGATACGGTCGTAGTCCTTTACTGTGCCGTCGAGAGCGACAATATCGTTGAGCGATATGCCGTTTTCGGTTATATAGACGGGATACGGGCAGGTTTGTTTGAAATACATAAGCAGATCATAGAAGCCGTCGGGCGTTATGTCCCAGCCCATATCGTTTTTATTGAACGGAAGGTACGCCATTCTTGATTTTACAGGGTCGCCGCCCTCAAAATATTCGACGTAGTTGGAAAAATAATTGTTTATCCCTAAAAAATCTATCGGCTCGGCAATGAGCTTTTCTTCATCTTTTGGAATATCATAAAACCAATTTTTGCCTTTATAATAATCCGCCGCCTCTTTGGGGTACGCGCCGAGTACGACCGCCTCATAAAACCAGCCCGCCCAATATTTATTGACTGACTTAGCCGCTTCAACGTCGAGCGGATTGTTTTTGTCCTTTGGCAGGTTCGGAGCGTAGTCGAGTGTTATTCCTATCTCACCGCCTGTTTTCATTTGTCTGAACAGCCGTACTGCGCTGCCGTGGCATTTTAAAAGATTGTGCGCAGCCCTAAGTTTTGCCGGCATATCGTCGCGCCTTCCGGGAGGAAAATTTCCCCAGACGTAGCCGAAATGCGTATATACGAAAGGTTCGTTGAATGTGACCCATTTTTTTACTCTTGAGCCGAACCTTTCAAATAAAAGCTTTGCATAATCCGTATACCATTCGACGATCTGTTCATTTAAAAAGCCGCCGTAATTTTCCAGATTCTGAGGGGTATCCCAATGGAAAATCGTTATCATCGGCTCGATACCGCTTTTAATAAGCTCGTCAATAAGATCGGAATAGAACTTAACGCCCTTTTCGTTTACCTTGCCGAAGCCGTCGGGAATAACGCGCGACCACGCCACTGAAAAGCGGTAGCTTTCAAGCCCTATCTGTTTCATCAGCTCTACGTCCTCTTTGTAGCGATGATAGTGGTCGCAGGCGGTATTGCCGGTATCACCGCGGTCGATCTTGTTTTCAAGGCGGGAAAAATAATCCCAGTTGGAATCCTTTTTGCCGTCCTCGTTATAGGCGCCCTCTATCTGATAAGCGCTCGTTGCCGCGCCGAAAATAAATTTTTTATCGAAATGAAACATTGTAGTTCCGCTCCTTTACGGTTATAAAATAGTTATCTCTACCTTTTCGGCTTTTCCGTCGCGTATTTTGAGAGCCGCCTCTCCTGCAACCGCGCTGCCGAACTTTTCAGTTTTTCCGTCCGCCGTAACGGTTATTTCAAGCACGACATTTTCGTCATAGGTGTTTTTCAGCGAAGGATTGTAATAAATAAAAGGAATATCTCTGTAAAACTTGAAAACAACTTTTTTATCGCTGCCGAACCACGCTTTGTGTATTTTCGGCGAAGGCTCTAACACGAGGCCCCCATCCCGCATCTTAAACAACTCTCCGCCGGTCGCGATTGTTATAAGCATAGTAAGCATTTCCGGATTCGCGCCGGTCAGACGCGGCTGAAAGCCCTGTCCGGTTTTATCGGGATCGCAATGATTGCTTGTGGCGATAAAAGTCGAATTTTCCAGAATGTTCCTGCCGTATTTTGACGCGTCCATATTGCAAACGAAATTCGTTTGCGCTTCTTCAAAAAACTCGTCGTAAAGTCCGGAACGAAGAAGTCCGAGCATAAATTTATAGTCCATATGCAGAAAACACGATTCTCTTTCGAGCCACCCCGGCACGAAGGAGCGTATGCGGCCTATCTCATGTGATTCCCCGGCAAGTGTTTCGCTTGTTTTAAAAACCTTTAGCTGCTTGTCGTACATACCGCTGTCTTTCACTAAAGCATAATGTTTTTTTGCGTCAGAAGGCTTTAAATACAGATATTTAGCCTCGCTCTCCAGAAACGCGGGCAGCACCCGCTGTTTATAAAAAGTAACTCTGACGCACGGCAAGCCGTAGTGAGAAATCTTGTCTTTGCCGTTGACTCTTATTTTTTCGTAGCTCGCGGCTTCGTAGCAAAGGTATGTAGGAATCAATCCGCCTTCAAAAATTTTATGGTTATTTTCTATTTTAAGAATGATACTCTTTAAGAACTCAGCCGCTTCCTCCGCAAGTATCTGCGTATACACGCCGGTTTCGTTTTTGTAGAGCCTTTCGCGTAATTCTTCTTTTAGAGCGTTCGATTTAAAGAAATATTCATTTTTTTCGTAAATAAGCGCGGCTTTAAGCTTTACATAGAATTCATATTGCGCATAATTCATGCTTATCTTATCGCCTGCGCACTTTTCTAAAAGCTTATCCAGCGTAAGGCACAGCCTTTTAAGCTCGATCAGGTCCGTAACGGACGAGCCGAATAACGCGGGCAGGCCGTTCATCGCGTCGTTCCAACCGGGCTTATCCGCTTCCATATCAAGCCCGAGCCCGTCGGGATCTAAGGTTGCGGCTTTAATGGCTATAAGGTTGAACAGCTTTGAAGCTATTGATGTATAAAGTGTTTTTCCGGTTTCGTCGGCCGCCCAGCAAGAGGGCTGCTCCTTCTCTCTCTTATGCGTTGCCTTTTCGTCTATAGCTCCGTAGCGTCGGACAACGCCGTCCTTTAAGAGAATTTTTTCCGATTGGGGCAAAACCTGAGCCGGAGAAAGAAAGGTTCTGACTTTTGTGCCCAGCAGCAGCTCACGCGTTTTGTCGGGATACACCGAATCATAGGCGTCCAGAAGATCTGTAAGGTAGACGAAATGATCCGTCCAATATCCTTCTGTAAACTTTGCTTTAAATTCCTCACGGCAGTCTTTAAGAATTTCCGCGGCAGATTTTATATGAGCGGACTTTTCCAGCGCGAAAAGCTCGCCGTAGGTAAACTCACGCGATAAGACGCGCGCCGCTTCTCCCTCAAAGCTTTCCGTTCCTTCATATACAAATTTGACGCCGTTCACCGAAAGCGGATTACCGCCGTCGGCCTGAATGAGCGAAACGAATTGTTCAAGGTTTTTTATTCCCGCTTTATCGAAGAAATAAATATCGCTGCGCCGGTTCTGAAGGACGTCGCGGAAGTTGCCGTTTCCGTTGGAATAATACGCAGGGTCGATTTCAAACCAGTTGTAGTCCCGCTCCAGATCGCCGTGCTTTCTTGAGTATACGTAGTAGCAGACGCCGTCCTTTTTATCGTCCAGAACGACCGGCATACCGCCCCTCAAAACATTATCCAGAAAGCACTGTTTTATGTACTTATCAAAACGCTCATTCGAGGTTTTTGAATCTATATGCGCTGTTACAGCCTCTACAACGGCCTTAGAACGGGCGAAAGCTTCGCCGAAGGTATCTGGTCGGACAGAATTTGCGGCCTCCTGTATAAGCGCAGTATCGAACAGAGTGCCTGTTGCCGAGGTGATCTCCGCCGCTTTACCGCGCTCCAAAACTGACTTTAAATATGTGAACGCGCAGGGCAGTTCATTCTCGAAAACGGTGCTTTTTTCAGAGCAGTTTTTTATACCGTTATTTATAAAACCTTCGGCAAAAATTTTAGAAAGATCTGAACCGAAAACGATTTTAGGATTGACTATTTTTACTTCGCCGCCGCAGGACGAGCGAGATGCGAAAAAGTGCTCACCCTGCGACTTTTTGACCTCCGCGCTGTCGGCTGTAGAGGAACGCAGCGAAAAGAGCTTTACTCCGCCGGATTCCTTTGCGCACATCCACGCTCTGAAAAGATTGCCTACCGCTTTGTAATCGGCGTTTGAAAGACCGAAAGGAATGATTTCCGAAAGCCCGTCGAGAATTTCTATTTCTATTTTCTCTTTACCGATATTCTTTACGGTAGTCTTTCGCATCAGCGCCGGAAACGGTTTTTCCGGCAGCGCAAAATATACTACGCTTGTTTCAAGACCGGCTATTTTATCCGTTTCCGTGATCGAAAGGCCGGACGCCGTGATCTCCATAACTCTTGATAAGCCTTTTCTTTCCTTTCTCGGCGCGAATGGCTCAATATATTTTCCGTCCGCTTTTATAAATGTGCGGAACCCCGAAGCCCCGACCCTTGAGTATGCTATAGAGGCCGGCGAGAATTCCATGATGGGGCAATTTTTGTCCTTGACGCCGAATCCGGCTATGCCCTGCCCTCGGTTAACATAAAAGCACCAGAACGGCGTCCCCGCAAGACCTGCGATGCCGGGCAGAAAATTTGAAAAGCTTTTTTTGATATCGTAGTCCGCGATCGTAAATTTATCGCCGCTGAACATATAATCCATAATTCTTATTCCTGTATTTTTAATGTGGGCGCGTATCCGGCCTGTAGATTCCAGACTGCGCGGTCGAAATTATTCCTGATAGTTTTTGAGTTCCTCAGCTCCGTCTGCGTAAGCACCGCGCTGTTCGTAGGATCTTTTCCGGGGATCCTGTCATGACCCGAACCGTTCCAAGACCACCCTCCTACAAAGCAGATCCCGTTTGTCCTGTCGGGGCGGCTTTTAAGATCCACACCGTAGCAATAGTCGATCGTGCCGTAGTTAGAACCGGCTATCACGCCGTCCTCAGTTTCACCCGAAAACAGTGCGATACAGTTTCTTATCGTTCCCTGATTGATCGCGGTGACACCGCCGTTGAAAGACTTGCTGTCGTGATACCATATCCAATGGTCGCCGCGGAAGAATTTACCTTCCATTTCAAGATCGACATAGCAATTCTCGATTGTTCCGTAATTTACTCCGGCTATCGCGCCTCCTGTTACTACCCTGAAATAAGCGCCTGATACCGCTAGATTTTTCACAATGCCGGAAGCCGATATTTTATTGAAAATACCTATATTGTAGTTTTCAGCGTTGTCGTAGAAATTTGACGTTCCTTCCGCTAAAACAAGCTGGCTTATCCTGATATTTTTCAGCTTATGCCCTTTACCGTCAAGCGTGCCGTTGAAGGAAGAATTATTCCACTTGCCTATCGGCTCGAAATCCTCGCCTGTAAAATCGAGGTCGCAGCCTAAGATGTAGTGCCCGTTCATATCCTCCGCGATACGTTTAAACTGATCTGTAGTCGTGATGTAGTTGGCTATCCTGACCGTCAGAAGCTCGCTATAATCGGAATACTCAAGCACAAATTTTCTGTCTTGCGTATAAATCAGTCCGAAATCGTCCTCTACAAGCTCATCAGTGAAAAGACTTTTCTTGATCGTGAGAGTTCCGTTTTTGTACGAATAGTTGTCTTTGGAAAGCTCCTGATCCTTATAATAAACGTTTTTTGGTTTTTGTGATATTTCCGCCCGAACATCGGCGGGATCGTTTAAGCTAAAATACACAGTAGTGCTTTCCTGATTATAAACCTTGTATTTTGAGTACTGATACGCGCGCACATAGTCGACTTCCAGATCTCCTAAAGGATCGCCGGCGTCCGGCCTCGTGTAATTGTCATATACGCCGCCGATCGCAAAGTTTATAATGATAAAGAACGGAGTATCGAACGGTGCGGGCATTTCAAAGCCGAGCGAGCGCCACGACGAAACCGTATGGAAAACCTCTCCGTCGCATGTGAAATTGATCTCGCCGTACTTCCAGTCTACGCCGTAAACATGGAAATCGCTGATAGTCGAGCCGCTTTTGAACGAATAGCTTTTAGGTATCGCCTTGTCCGTTCCGCTTTCGCCTGTGTGCAAAGTAGCGGTATATTTTTCAGGCGTTCTTCCGACGCCCTCGAATATATCTATCTCTCCCGATTCCGGCCAGCCGCCGTAGGGCGAACTTTCGGGCAGCATCCAGAACGCCGGCCATAAGCCTTTTCCCGCAGGCATTTTGATTCGCGCTTCAATTTTGCCGAACGCCTGCGAAAATTTGTTTTTTGTTATTATCCTCGACGAAGTGTAGTCGTAGGAATAGCCCATATTGTCCTGTTTTGTTTCTTCCTTCGCGGAAATCTTCAGCATACCGCCCTCGACCTTTGTATTATCCTCCTGATAATATTGCAGCTCGCCGTTACCCCAGCCGCCGCCGCCGGTTTCATGCGTCCAATTATTGTCATTAAGCTTTGCTCCGTCAAATTCATCGCTCCAAACCAGCTCCAGCTCCATTGAGCCGGTACCTGATTTGCCGCCGTCGCACGCATAGAGCGCGAGAGAAAAAAGCAAAACCAGTAAAATCATCAAAATCCCCGATTTTTTCATATTAACCTTTTAGACCTCCTACGGTCGTATTTTCCATAATAATTTTTGAGAAAAGAATAAAAATTATTACTATCGGAGTGATCGCTATCATTATCGTCGCAAACATTACGGGATAATGCGACCCGCCTTTTAGCGTTGTTGTGAGATATTCAAGGCCTACAGCAAGTGAAGGCATATTTTTTAAGAATATTGCGGGGCCGGAATAGTCGTTCCACAGCCCGATGATCTGAATAATGAAAATAGCGCTTAAAGCGCCCTTGGACAGCGGAAGCATTATTCTGATAAAAATTTGCAGATCCGACGCTCCGTCTATATATGCAGCCTCAGCGTAGCCCCAAGAAACGCCTTTGA
This sequence comes from Eubacteriales bacterium, assembly GCA_031553855.1. GTDB lineage: Bacteria > Bacillota > Clostridia > Christensenellales > Pumilibacteraceae > RACS-047. The sequence goes on from JAVBKW010000035.1 coordinate 21,810, forward strand.
AAAAGCTGTACAGCAGCAGGAAATTCATTCCGAAACCGCCGGAGTAAAGAAAAATCATTCCCAGCGGGTTATTATACAGTTGCAGAGCCTTTAAAAGACGCAGAGTTGAGGGAAGCGTTCCCACGATCGGAATCATCATAGAAAAAATAATGACATTAAATATAATCTTTTTCGCGGGAAAATCGTATTTTGCCATTACGTACGCCGCCATTGACGAGGTCGCGACTGTAGCAAGCGTTCCGCCGAATGCCAGAAGCACCGTTACGCCCAACATCTGAAGAAGATTATAATTGTTGACCTTTCTGTTTAAAAACGCGTCCTTGTAATTTGAAAAAATCCACGTTTGCGGCAGCCCGTTGAAATTATCAAAGAATTCGCCGGTAGATTTAAACGAGTTAAGCGCGACCCACAGAAACGGAAATATAAGCGTAACAGCATAGGCTATCATTAAAATCAAAGCTATGATAAAGATTATCTTTTGCGGCATTGTGCGCATTTCGCGCCCTTCGCTTTCCTTGTTGACCGCAGCCGCCTGCTTTTTGGCCTTGCGTCCCGCCCGCCATCCGGAAAATTTTTCAGCTAAATTATTAAAAAAAGTATTCTCCATTTTCCGTTCTCCTTTAAAAATCAACATCCGCGTAACGTGTTTCCATGAACCTGCGAACTATCAGTACGATCGGCGCTCCGACTATCGAGAACGCAAGGCCTAGCGTAGCGGCTGTCTGTAAATCGGAATTAGCGCGTGTTATAAAGAATATTTCAAGGCTGATAGTGCTTGTGCCTTCCGCCCCGTTGGTCAGGAACAAAGGCTGCATATATACGCTGAACGGAGCCATTAACCCGAATACGAAAAGCGTTGTGAAAGTAGGCCAGATAAGCGGCATGATGACTTTAAAAAATTCCTTAGTGTAGCCCAATCCTTCGAGTTTGCCGTATTCGATGATTTCTTTAGGGATTCGACCCATAGCAGATGTGAAAAGTATGACGCCGTAGCCTATTCCCGACCAGACGCAGAAGATCCAGATAGTAAGCTGAGCCCACGAGTAGCCGAGCCAGTCGGGAGGCTGAACTCCGAACGCCTTAACTATCGAATAAATAACGCCCGTCTTGTTTCCGCTCAGCCAGTTCGGCGCCGAACCGCCTAAGCCTTTTATAATCTCGTTGACGATTCCGTACTTGCCGTCTATAGACATAAGGAACGCGAGTACTAAAGCTACCATAGGCATGACGGAAGGCAGGTAATAAATAATCCTGAAAGTACGTCCGCCGGGTATCTTTTTATAAATAAAATAAGCGATCATAAGACACAAAGGCGTAATTATCAGGATATTGATAAAAAGGTACGAGATCGAATTCCATATCCTTTTACTTTCAACGGGATTGTTCTTTAAGCCATCAAAAAGTATTTTATAGTTTTCGACGCCCACCCACTTATATTCACCGCTCAGAAGGTCGAACCGTTTGAACGTAAGCAGAACGCTGTCGAAATTAATAAATATCCACATTGTAAGAAAGTGCAACACGGGATAAGCAAGCATACAAATTATAAAAATATGCTTTTTCTTAAAACGCGCTTGTTTTTTTACTAAAATACCGCTCATATCCTTCCCCTGATATTGCTTTTTATTTTAAGGAAATTAAAGGGTCATACAATTTTTACTAACCGCATAACCCTTTAAGCATTAATTTTTCAGCCCTGCCGATCTTTCCCAGTTGGGCCAGTTTGTTTTTACAAGCGTATATATCGATTTAAACCAGTTATCGATAGTAGTATCGCTAAACCCTGCGGTATCATACGCTTTTGTATAATAAAACTCATTATTAGGCCAATTGCCTACTTTATTCGTCGTCATATAAGCGATTTGCGCTTTGCTCGTAACATTATAACAAGTGCTGTTATCAAGCTTCGCTTTGATAGAGTGGACATATTCGACCGCTTTGGCGTCGATCTTAACGGGATCGGATTCGTCTTCCAGCGAAATGCCCGAATAATCGTAGGCAAAGAACGCACCGTTCGTCATTTTAGTAAATTTAGCGCAGTTTTCTTCTTTAGCGCAGAATTTCAAAAACTCCTTAGCCAGATCCAGATTTACGGCACACGCGGGAACAGCCATTGCGTCTCCGAAACCGACAAGATAGTTGTAGTCCGTGTCGTCAAGAGCCTCCGGAGCGCGCGGCGTATTCATAAACGCCATTTCAAACTCTATATTAGTATCCTTCATTTCGTTGTATAGCCAGTGAGCATTCGGCATCATTGCCGCTCCGCCCGCCGCAAAGGTTGCCTGAGAGGAAATTTTGTCCAGCGTAGTGCCGCCGTTTGAATATGCTTTATTTCCGACTATCAGATCCGTCCAGAGCTTATACGCTTTTTTGAAGGCCGCGTAATCCGCGTCAGGATTATAAACCGTGTAATCTTCATACTCAAAAAATTCGTTGACTTTATTGATGCCTGACATCTGCGCCCACCAGTCACAGACCACATAGTCCCACATATAGGAGAGTGCGTTGCTCCAGACAAAAGGAGTGACCTTATCTCCGTTCTTATCCTTTAAACCCGGCGTGCCGTTGATAGTGGCGCAAAGAGCGACAAGTTCTGCATAGGTTTCCGGAACCTTCCATTTATTTGCGGCAAACATAGTTTTATTATATACAAGTCCGCCTACACCCTGAGTATAAGGAACCATAACGTACTTTTCTGCGCCGCCGACCTTGAATTTCGCCATTTCTCTCGCGGCTGGAATAACGCGCTGTTCAAATTTAGTCCCTTCGATATCGGACTCGTAAACGTCGGTAAGATCGGCAAGCAAGCCTCTTGCCGCCATTCTGAAAATAGGCATACCGTGCGAAATATAAATATCGTACGCATTGCCGCTGCTCATTTCATCCTCGGCAGTAGTAGCGACATTTGTCGATCTTTCGATAGCAACTTCCTTTCCCGTCTGAGCCTTAAACCGCGCAGCAAAATCCTCTATCCATTCATATCCGTAGCCGCCTTCGTAATACTTGATCGAAAGCGTACCCTCTTTGGCTACATTATTATCGCCGCACGCAGTAAAAAACGTCATAACCGAAAACGCCATTACAAACGTTAAAACAGCCGTCAGAACTCTCTTCATCATCATTCTCCTTTTTTACACCGGAATACTCCGCGTTTAAAATCTATTTAACGAAACCGGTTTCCATAAAGAGTAAAAAATAAATGGAAATCGGTTTCCATGAACACATAATATCATATAAAAATAGACTTGTCAATAGTTTTTTAAAATTTTTTCATAAATTTTTTTAAAGAATTTTATGTAAATTTTTAAAGAGTTTTTTCTATATTATCTCATTGCAGAGTTTTCAAATACACTGATCAACCCCGAATTATGAAGCACTTTATTGTTAAACATTATAGTTTTAGCCGCCTTGTTACTTAAACAACAAGGTAGCCTTTTTTGTCAGCTATCGAAATAGATGCTTCCATTTCGGAATTAAATTCGATAAAATCCTTTTCCATTCCGTCGCTGAATATTACGCCGTTTTCGGGCATGTGGGAAATAAGGCTTAGCGGGCTCTTCGGCGAAATTTGTCCGAATACCAGGCTTACGCCAGTATTTTGCGATGGGAAAGGCTCTCTTACCGTAAAATATAACGAATCTGCATTCCACGCCGGTTTTCTGAATTCCGGAATGGCCGCCTTGGTTCCGAAAAAACCAGCGACTCCCGCCGCGCCTGCAAGTATGCTTTTCAGCCAGCCGGTAGAGCCTAAGCCCGTGGATACTATGATGCCGCTTGAGCTTTGGTTTTCCGCCTTTTCCCCTTGACAAATTCGGTAACGGGATGAGACGTGAGTTTTCTGCCCTATAAACAAGTCATTCACACCGTACAACACCTGGCCGTCTTTGAGCGTGGCTTTGGCCATTGTAATTTCGTTTATGCGGTTATATCCCGCGAAAACGTCCGGTACGATCAACTTGAGATCCTCTACCACAAAAGGTAGCAGCACTCCGTCCCAGCGTAAGCGGTCCGGATTTACACCGATGAGTTTTTGCCCCGAAAGATATTTGAGCGTATTAGCCACAAGCCCATCCTGTCCCAGTACCACTACCGTATCGTTCTTTCCGAATGAAAAGTTCGGCACAAATTCGCGGTCTATTACTTGAAGCCGCCCCAAGGCGGAGAGTATTTCCTCCGCCCTAAGGCATGCTTCGTTGTAGTTTTTATCCTCTTTGACATAATCGGAAAAGTCGCTACCCATATGCTCGATATAAAACTTAGCCTGCTCTACCGTATTATATCTGACGATAAGCTCTTTAAGCCTCGTCTTTCGTTTTATGAGGATGATTTTATTATCAGTCGTTCTGCGCATTTTCGCCTTCTCCTTGGCGCAATATTTCGCCTAAAAGATCGGGCGTAATATTTAACTGCCCTATTTTAGACGCATTCCCCGCCAATCCTTGGAAGGCAAGCGCCATTAATTTACCTGGCTGCATTCCTATATTGGACAGCGATTGTATAACATCCTTGTCAACATTTTCAAGCGCTTTCATGCAAGCGGCCAACTCATAGGCCTTTGCGTCTGCTTGCTTACGTGCATTTTCAGCTTCCAGCTCGACCAGCACTTTGCGCTGCTTCTCAAGCTGTATTTCAGATGACAGTTTTTCCTTTTCCAGCTTGCTTTCCATGACCTGAACCGCCCGCTGAGCTTCTAAGTTCGCTTCCTGGACCTGCCGTTTCTTTTGCTCGATGCTTATTTCCGTATTGTACTCGTTCTCCTTGACCTTGCGTTCCTGCTCGATCGATGCGTTGCGGCGTTCATAGACGGCGTCGTCCGCTTTCTTCAATATTTGCTCCCTTGCCTGCGCTTCCAATGCCCTTGCCGTTTCCTTGTTTGGCAATATCGACAAAAGCGAAAGGCCTAAGATTTCTATACCGAGCTGTTTGATTTCTTTATTCTCACGAAGCTCGCTGTATGTCGCTTCCGCCAGTTTTTCGCTTGCGCGCATCGCGTCGTATAGGGAAAGCTGCTCAAGCTGTTTTTTCGCAGACACCTTTGCGTTGTTGATCATACGCTGTCCCACTTTCTTTTGCGGATCTTCACCGAGATAATCATTGTTGCCTGAAAGCTTAATAATATAGTTCAGCATAGACGCCGCCTGCTTTTGGTTAGCAATGCGGAAAACGATCTGTCCCTGAATGGTTACCGCCTGAAAATCGGCCGTTACTTCCTCGAAAACAAACGGACAATCTACAGAACCCACCGGAATCACCGCTACCGAAGTATTTTTCGTACGGCAGATAAATGAAATGCCGGCGCCTTCGGCTGCAATTTTTCCGTTCTTGTACCTAAGCACATATTCGCTTGGCTGAAATTTGAGAAACTTGAATCCAAACATAGTTATATCCTCCTTAAATTTAATTCTTTTCTATCACGATAATGCATGTGCTATCGGGAAATGGTACGGCGTTACCCGATTCATCTGCTATATCCACTTTCGGTGATAAGGCTTCTGTATATCCGCTTTGAAGAAAGTGCTTAAACTCAACAATTTTCGCACCTGTTCCAAGCGTTTTAGAGATGCACTTTTTGTACTCGCCCGGAGTAAAATATCCAAACTGCTCCTGAACCTCATGGATGTATGACTCCTCGCCCCATGTATAGGTATATAGGAATTCCATCGCGTCGTTGACCGGCATAATTACCTCGTTATGCCCTGTAACTTCATATTTGATTTGCCTTCCACAAAAGTCTTTTACGTACCTTTGCAGAAATATCAATCCCTCGTCCGACCTGAAGCGAAGTATCCTGTTTTGGTTTTCCGGCGCTGTCTTGATTCCGTCACGGATTATAATGCGCCCTCCTTTGGGCAAAATATCATATGCGCTTTTCAATGCGGTGCTGACAGTCTTTACGTTAAACTTTTTCCCTTCAAACGGTATATACGAAAATAATTCATGTAGCACCGATGAAAATATTACCGTGTCCACTTCGCCGTGCTCAAAGGTTTTTGTAAGTTCCAGCGCATTTCCGTGGACAATGTCCCATTTCCTGCAATCAATCATTTTCCGTTTTTGAAGCGCTTCCACCACATTTTGCGAAAAGTCAACTCCGGTTACTTTCTTATCCGGCAAGTTTTCCTCAATCAGATCCATTAGTCCGCCGCTGCCCGGGCCGATATCCAATATGCTTTTGCCGGTTATATAGTTCAACAATATCTGCTTATGGTTCATGGAGCTGTTCATCTGATCCAAATACTTTTCCTCATTATTGAATCTGTCGAATTTATCACGCCTGAGGTCAAATAAGTCAAAGAGAAGAATAACAGCCTTTTCGTAAAACACACCTGCCTTTTCAGCCTCAACACAAAATCCGATCAGCTTTTCTCCCGTCGGCGAAAACTTGAAATCAAAGAAATAGGTTCCTTGAAGGTTCCTGTCCTCTCTAATTTCATGCTTAACATGCGGTAGCTCCTGCATCCTTCCAGACAATATATCTGAATACGTCATTAAAGTAAGATATTTTTCGATGATTCGTTTTTTATATACGTTTATCCGCTTCTTTCCTTTGTAATCATAGTAAATGGATTGCATCAGTAGTTCAAAACTGATATGTCCCAGCTTTTTCATTTTTGTAGCTATCAATAAAAGGATTTTTGCAAATTCTGTAAAGGTAAAATCATACAACGCGGCCTCGACATACCACAGTTCGGTGTTTTCTATGAACTTGCTTATTGCGGCGGTCTCGGAATTTTTAAGCTTTGCGTACTCGCCCTCAAAATCTTCGCCGTTAGCAATAGATATTGTCCTGAGCGCTTTAAGTCTTGACTTCAGAGCCTGCCCTTCAAAACCGCCTATAAGGATTTGATCTATAACAGACTGAACTCCTTCCGATACATGTTCCCAAATTTTTGGATCGACCGCGCCGATCACGCAATAATTCAGCGCATACAGCAAACCTTTCAAACATTCGGCAGTTATTTTACCTGCTGTTATCAAATCATGAAGCGGTTTATTCTTTATAAGCGGCACCTCACCGCGCAAATATTGGCCGACAAGCCCGTGTGTCTTGATAAGAGTGTATATTAGCTTCCCGTTTTTTGACCCTTTGTTTTCCTCTAAATAGATTTCTGCCGAACCGAGGTTATGCGCAAAGAGATTATAACCCTTTTCTAACCACTGCGCCCGCTTGTGCGGTAATCCGCATTTCGCGACTTCACACCATTTCAAAACTTCAGTCATGATTTCTTTATCATCTTTTGAAAGCTTCAGTTTATCGAGAAATTCGAAGGTTCGGCATACATATGCCAAGACTCTATTATCATAAATATCGCCGACGGAAGAGATGCGCTCAAAGTTGATATGGCGTTCTTTAGTCAGCGCCAGATATTGCAGCCATTTATTAACTTTCAGAATCTGCAAATTACCTGCTCGAACTTCCTTAATTAACGCTTTCATTTTGCACCGTCCTTTTTTTTGTACAGTCGCGACGGGCGGTGTCCGGCGTCACCCGTATACTGATCTGTCTCTTCTACCATGGGAGTTACCTTTCTGCGAAATGCCGCTGCTAATAGCTGTTTTCCGGACACAACTTCGTAAATTTGCTGCAGTTCGGTCAGCGTGAACGTTCCGGGCAAAAGATGCATTGCCACCGAGGTATATTCTAGTTTTCCGCGAAGCCGCTCAAGCGCATAAAGTATGATTTTAGCATGATCAAAAGCAAGACCTTCATTATTTAATATTTTACATTCCGACGGTCTGGTTTCTCTATGCAATTCCGCTCTGAGTTCCGTATTGCCGTTAGACAAAAGCAGTTGCACTTTTCCTTTAGTCTCTTTTATATTCAACTTGAACCAAGCCGCCTCCGCCGCATCGTCCCCCGCCCGAAGTTTTATCTTTCTGTTGTCGATAAGTGCCATATGCGCGCAGCTCATTACCCATGTTCTCGGATCCCTGCCTGGACTCGAGAACGTATAAAGCTGTTCCAGATAGTTGCAGTCGACGCCTGTTTCCTCAATAAGTTCGCGTTGTGCCGCCTGCTCTACAGTTTCATCAGACTTTATAAATCCGCCGGGAAGCGCCCATGAATCCTTGAACGGATGCTGTCCGCGCTTTATAAGCAAAACCCTCAGTTCCTTTTCAGGCAGCTTCCTGTAGTTACCGCTCTCCTCTTCCGTCACAGTGAAAATGGCAATATCCGCCGCGACAGACGGCCTTTCATATTTTTCCGCCTGATACTCTTTTAAAAATTGTTCTTCAGACATATTCGCTTTACAATCTTCTTTTTTCACTTTTACAACGCTCCTATGTTATTATCTATATGTTATTAACTATATGATAATATCAAATAATATATTTGTCAAATGTTTTTTAAGAAATGTTTTTTAATTAAAAGGTATAATCTTATAAATCTCAGTTTAAACAATGCAAATTAAAACTTAAAAGAAAATCGCCCAAATTGAGCGATTCTCTAAATTTTCTGCCGACAAAAAATAATATATTGCTTTGAATATATAACGCGATCATTTATTTCTAAAATGCAGTCAAAAGGCACAAAAGATAAATAAGATGTGAAAAATGTTAAGCCCACACAGCGGAGTCTTGCGCGGGCGCGGGAACGCCGCTTTTTGAAGCTTTCAATGCGTAATTAATCCGGCGGATTCATTTTTAGGAATGAAAGCAAGCTCTCATTCCTAAAAATGCTCCTTTATAAATTTATTGTAATTAATTTAAAAAATAGTAATTCATTGAAATTGACCTTAAAGTCTTCTTCTTTGCCTCCGATATATTCTTTGCCGTCAATAATGTTTTGCCACCGTCCTTGGGGCAGCCTTAGTTTCCGGTTTTTAGCTCCTTTTTCTAAAACAGGCGCTACTAAATATTGACCTATTCTGAAACAATCAATAGTTTTTTCAAAACCCTGCCCCGGATGCATATATTCTAAACTCCGCACCATAGGCTCGCCGTCGATAGAGGCAAGTTTTGCAAGATCATAAAAATAGCTTCCAAATTCCTGTCGCTGCCGGGCGAAATACACGGCAGTTTTGCGTCCGGACAAAGAAAGCCTGTTCCAAAGCGCAAAGCTATACTGCATCATAGGCATAAAGGCCGATGCCTGCAGCCATCGGATACATAGTTCCTCATCTATTATTTTTCCGTCTGCAAAATCTGTAAAAGATCCTCCGCCTATCATATCCGGACAACAAAAAGGATGACCGAGTAGTCCCAAATTGATTGCGCATGGAATTAACGAACCGAGGCCAGCGTCCCATGAGTGAGTTTTGTCGCATAAACGCTGGGCAATACCGCTTCCGCCAAGAGTCCAACACGCGCGCAACTCATTGAATCCATATTTTTCTCCTAGTTCCGCCCACCTGCGGCATTGGCCATTAGGGGTTTCCGGCGCGAACGTAATATCATCTTCCCGATACATATAAGTATCGCCGCCGTCCAGCTTGAACCCGTCTATGCCATACTTTTCGCAAAGACGCCCGGTTTGAGCGTCGAACCATGCGGCCGCACCGGGATTTGTAAAGTCCAAAACTGCGGAATATCCGTTCCACCACCTGCGAACAGCCGTAAAGCCGTCGGCACCGCGCACTAAAAAGCCTTTTTGTTCAAGATCCCTGAATGTCGCGCAGTCAGGCGAAATATACGGCGCGATCCAAAGAATGACTTTAAAACCCATTTCTTTAAGCTTTGAAACCATTTCCTTAGGCCTTGCAAACGCGCCGGGATCAAAATCCCATACGCCGTAGTCTATCTGCCAATTATCATCAATAATCAGCTCACCTGCCGGCATGCCGCTCTTTAATATTCCGGCGGCATAGTCGAGTATAGCTTTTTGGTTCTGTTCATATTGCAGTTCTATCCATGTACAATATTGCGGCATTTCAAACATTAGCCTGTCGGGTAAACTGTTTGATGGCGGAAAAAACTTTTTGGATACGGCCTTATATGCGTCTCTGAGCGTTAATCCGCCTTCTTCAATAATTACGGGCGCGCCCTCCGGCACAATTGATATATTGCCATCGTTGACCTCTAACAGAAACCCCTTATCAGACCATATATAACGCCCTTTATTACTGACAAGAACAGGTGCCGCCTGATTAGGAGTTTTATTGATCCTGAGGTCCAATGAGAAAATATCATCAGCACCGAAAGGGAGAGCGGTTCCCGCTTCTGTTGCACCCCCGTACCAATATTCATCTGCTAGAATTTTCGTTTTAAAGGTCATTTTTCGCTCCTTGTATAATAGTTCAGGTAACAAATATATTGTTATCTAAAAAACAGTCCGGTTTTAGTTCCCATTTTATTACCTGACAATAAATATTGCTTAAGCCCCTTTTGCAGGCTTGTTTCCTCCGGATATAGCGCGTAGTTATCGCAAAGCTTAAAAAATACTCTTTCCTCCGCCTGCCGACAACTTATATCCTCTTCAAAAAGCGTGAAATCATTTTGAAATTTAATTATATTTGAGTTCGGGCTCAAAAAAAGCTTGAGTTTATCATTGAGAAGCCAAGATTCACACATATACACTCGCGAAACACGAAAAAATTTTGCTGCCGCCTCATAAGACTTAATGCAATCGCAATACTCTAAACGCCCGTCCTCAGGAATATGTACAGATAATACAATGTCTTCCGGCATTACTGTTTTTTGCGGCAGCATATATACTTTACCGCAAGCCTGCGGTAAAAACTGTAGCCGGCCCAGTCGGAAAAGTTTCAGACCGATATGATGCTGAAGCCATAAGTATTCTTGCAATCCCCAATATCCGAAGCGTCTGAAAAAACTATTGCTCCATATTGATATATCTTTAAACGTATCAAAATAGACGTCATCACTGATTCCGGCAGCTATATAGAATTTGTGAGCAGATATACTTAAAGAACAGCATACCGAAAGCATAACTTCATATTTATTTAAACCGCCGGCATCGCAAAAGCTCTCCAGTTTTTCAAAATAGCCTTGTGTATTCTTTATAAAAAAATAATAATCCAAAAAAACCGACGGTATCTTCTCCGAGTTTTTAAGCACTGTTTCCGCCGCATTCCTTTCTAACCTTATAGCTAAGAAAAATTTTTCAGAAGTCATTGTGTATCCTTTTACCTATTGTGAATTTTTATTAAATATGTTATAATGAATATTATTTATCCGGGAGAAATATTGATGTCTACTATCAGAGATGTAGCAAAAAAAGCAGGCGTTTCTATTGCAACGGTTTCTAAGGTTTTAAGTAATGTCGATATGCATAAAATACCTGAGTCTACTGTAAATATCGTAAAAAAAGCAGCTGAAAATCTTAATTATATTGTACCGGAAAACTACCGTCGGAGAAAAAGTATAGCTTGTATAATTAACGTCACGGCCGAAAAAAACGCTGACAGCTATTATTATACGATTTTAGAGGGCATAAAGCAAGTTCTCTTAAAACATAATTATTCTGTGGACTATGTCGTTACAAAGTATGATTTTACCGGACGAAAGATGAAAGAACTTTTGAAAAACAAAATAGAGGGCTTTATCCTTATGACAAATTTGGATGAAGACGTTTTAACCGCCGTAAAACAAAAAACAAAAAACATCGTTTGCATAGACACTACATTATCTGAATTTGATAACATAATGTATAACCGTTTTGAGGCAGGCTGCTACGCTATGGAATATCTGATAAAAAACGGACATCGAAAAATAGCTTACATCGGATCGCATATGAAAACAGATTATTCGCTTCATTTCGGCCGTTTCGACGCCTATCGCGTAATGCTCAAACGCTATAATCTTGAAACTAACGCCAGCTGGATGATCGACTGCAAATGGACGCGGGACATCTGTTTTAATCTGACAAAAAAACTGCTTGAGAGCGATAAAGTGCCCAGCGCGATTTTTTTTGCCAGCGATTATATGGCTATTGCGGGCATAGACGCAATAAAAGAAATGGGCAAAACCATCCCCGGTGATATTTCCATTATCGGCATAAGTGATATAGACGAGGCTCAGGGCCTTGATCTTACTACAATAGGCATCCCGAAAATTGATATAGGCCGCATAACAGCACAAACGCTGCTTGCAAGAATCAACGGCGACGATACGATTGCAAAACAAATTTATGTTTGCACAAAACTTATCGAGCGTTCTTCAGTGCGGAACATAGGAAAGAATAAAACTCCTCTGTTTTAAGCTCCGGATATCAAATTAAATTTGTTTTCTTTTCAATAATAGAACGCAAATGATAAAAACCGATATTCCCGCCTCTAAAACAAAATTAAATGGACTTCTTTCTCCTGCAAAACTTCCGGCGCAACCTTTTTTGCTATCCGGTATTTCGTTTAAACTTTCCTTTACTTTCCATTTAGCGATAATCGTAGCGTTTCCGCTTACGTTTTGATACGCCTGCGAATCCCACCCGTCAAAATCATAACCATCGCGCGAATACACCGGCGGAACCGCATTGCCGCCTTCGGTAACATCTTGAACCTCGTTACCTGAGCTTAAATTCCCTCCGCCGCCACTGAACGTGATGGTGAAACCTACCGGCGGTTTGAGTTCTATGCTTACAATAGCGTAATACTTTGCAGTCCCAGTAACTAAGGGTTCATAAATATCTGTAGGCTGACCCGATAAAGTTTTTGTCCAACCAGTGATAGTACAAAGGTAATCGCCGCTCTCATACGACGCCGGAACTTTTTTCATATCGTCTTGTGTGATGCGTTCGCCGTATGCGATATCTAACTTCGCTAATAAATTTTCGTCGTCGTCATAGAAAATGATTTCATACTGCGGCAGCTTGTATTGCGCTGTAAAAATTACCGGACCTGTCAAAGCCGCGATCGGCTGATCCCATCCGTCAAAAACCGTCGCCACGCCGTTACTTACAGGGCCGGACGGCACTGATCCGCTATATACAGGCACACTTCCTTTTTGCAAAAAATCTTCCTGCAAAGTGGCGCCGTTTCCGTCAACAAATCTCACAAGCACAGCGTCGGCAGAATTTGCCGTTACCCCTATTCTGTTTGCCGCTAAATCGGCGTTCCACATATTACTATCGCTATTTGCAAAACGGACAGTTCTCAAAGTTGTCGCGGCACCTGACGGATCCAGTTTGTCATAAACTTTAAGATAAATATCATAAACTCCTTCCGAATGAGCTGCGCTTCCGTTTTTCATTTCGACTGTAAATTCAAAAGGTACTAATCCTGACGAGGCTTTCCAATTATTTGGAGATATTTCCAGTTCATGAGTATAAATGCTTCCGGTGCTTCTGTTTTTCAAAATAAGCGCCGCTTTTTTGGGGTTGACCAAGCTGCCAAAACCTACGTTTTCAATTTTTCCTTTTACGGTGAGCGTTCCGCCGATGCTCTGCGGCTGACTTATGAGACAATCGCGAAGTACCAGTCTGTATCCTAAATGATTGCGGAAATATTGAAAGCCGTTTGCGCCCGCGTCTGCATAAAGCTCGTCGAGTACAGCTCCCTGCCCCGCTCCGCCTTTAAAGCTGCCGGTCAGGCTTCCGAGTGTTGCCACGCTGTAATCGGATGACGCCCACGATCTAAATGTTTTACGGTCATAGTCGAAATTAAGGTGACTTGTCTGAGTTTTAAAAGCCTCCCACGCGGCATATTGGATAGACGACATATTATATGTCATAACTCTTGAATCCTGTATCGCCTCACCGCCGTAAAATTTAGGATTCAAGGAAAGCCAATTATCAATCGCTAAATTTCTTGAATAATCTTTTGCAGGATTTGACGTATTGCCGACAAAAGTTCCCATATCCGCGCTGTCGGAAAGGTATGCGTCATTGTACATACCAATACGCGCCGCTTTAGAGCCGGGAACCATAGGAATATCTGCAATATTGATATATTGCTTTCCGCTTAAAGCTTTCTCCTCAAAAGCATACTTTCCTATAATTTCATAATCGTTCGCATTCGCTTTCTCATAAGCCTCCGCGTCGTATTCTAAATTGTACCAGGCAAGAAACAGTCCCGGGTTGCGGACTAATATAGTCCTCTCCTCGGGGAGCGCATCTAAAAGCGCATTCATTATACTAACGACACTTGATGGCCGCTTTGCCATTTGCGTGGAATGCATTTCGCCCCACGGCCCAACAAAACCCGTTTCAACGCACATTATTACATCCGCGTACTGCGCCAAAACCGGCTTTAACTGTTCTATATGCGCAAGAATAACGGAAAGCTCAGGCTCTGCGTTCAGATATGTTGCGGGCGAAATTTTATCACCAGCAGCAAGCTGTTGCTTTGCCGTATTGATTCCCCACCCGAAAACATTATATGAAAAACGAAGCATTGCCGTTGCTCCAGAAGCTCTTACGTTTTTTAAAGCACTTTTCAAATGATCAAGCGCTTCATCTGTCAACGGCTGCGTAACGCCTTTGACCGCGCTGCTCAAACTGCCGCCGCTGCTGCTTGCAAGACTTTCTGGAAAATAATATGAGTTTTCCGAAAAAGCGTTAAGTCCGACCAATAAATGTGTAATAGTGGTATAAGCTTTGACATTACTATTTCCGCTCGAGCCGGAATCGCTTTGCTGAGTGTTGATCTTATCTCTCAGCGAACTTTCCGTAGGCACAGACGATCCGCCTGACGAGGTTAGCATAATGTTTGTGGGTTTGTAAAAACCACGCTCGGGATTTGCAATATCCTCTAAGCTCTCAACATAATTTATACCGCTGTCCATAAAAACTTCTTCTTCCCCGGCCGCAACTTTTGAAACAGAAAAAAACGTCAGCTTTAATACGCTTTGTAATACAATAGCCAAAATCAAAAGAAAACCGAATATTTTTGATTTTTTCAAAATACAATACCCCCTTTAAAAACAGACGGGAAGGATAAGCTCCTCCCCGTCTGATATAGGATCTTATTCAAATTTAACGGACGGTTTTTCTTTTCATTATAAAGATAAGCACCGCTGCAATAAGAGTTATGACGATAACGAACGGTATCGCAAAGCCGCCGTTTCCTGAATTTGTGATAATGGAACTGCCGCATCCGGATTTGTCTGGGTTCTTGCCGGTGTCGGCTTTTGACGTAGTAATAGTAACTGAATATTCTTCACTTTCAAAGGACGTGCTGGTCACTTCAAAGCGTACTTTAAAATCATACGATTTATTCGCCTCTAAGCCTTCAAACGCAAGTGTGCTGACCCATTCGCCTGTACCTAATTTAAATTGAGCGTTTGCCAGTGCCTCAAAAGTTATGCTGCTTGATGTTACTGCGTACTTGACCTGATCTGCCGTAGGAGCAGTTGTTTGCGGAACATTAAATGTGAACGTCTCGCTGACTATACTATCAGCGTCCGCTTTACGCTGCGCGTATAGCGTCTGTCCGGGGGTAATAGATGTTCCGCTTTTGACTTGGTTTATGGCCGACCAGCTAGTTGAAGACCTGCTCAAAACTATCGTCGTTTCGTTATAAGTTATTGTCTTTCCGGCAAAATTAATAGTAAAGTCGCTGGCTGACGGCGTTGCTTGTTTCCCTAAAGTGGTGAACATTTTACTTGCCGAAACCGATTCAAAAGAAGTAACTGTTGCCGGATATCTGTAATACAATGTATATTGTGTAGCTGCTGTTAAACCCGTAAACGCGGGAGCAGCTGTCCAATTTATATTATCAATACTGTATTCTAATTCCGGATCCGCAGTAAAAGTAAGGCTCGTCATCTCTCTGCCGTCCGTTGCTAAAGCGGGAATTGATTCCGGAGCCGCGGGCTGAGGAACTGTAACGGTAAGGACGTTAGCGGGCGAGGCTTTCAGGCGGAAATATATAACGTCGCCCGGATTTATTGCAGCATTTGCCGCTACTGCTGTACCGGTGAAATCATCTTTCGTATTGCCTTCGATCTTAGTTCCGTCAAACTCGATTTTTCTTTGTTCATAATTGATAGTAATTTCATCTTCTTTAACTGCCGCATTAAGGTTTTCGAATACTGTAGCGCTTCCAAGCATTGCCATTCTTGCATTATCACCTGTTAAACCGTTATCCGGCATCCAAGGCGCAACTTTAAGTGTTGCGCCGGCTGCAATACTAAAAGGTTCTGTGTATTCGGCACTTGCCGTAGTCGGTTCGCTTCCGTCTGTTGTGTAATAGAGCTTTGTGCCGCTAGAAACCGCCGCTAAGCCTGCAACGTTAGCTCCGCGTTTTATATCGCCTGTAGTAGAAATCGTAACTTTACCGTCAGCATATGCAGCGTTAATAGCTAAATCTCTGAAATCGTAAAGATGAGCGTTATTCACATTTCCCACAAAAGAAGAATTTCCGGAAAGAATTACTCTTTTATAGTTGGTTCTTGAACCCCCATTGATAAAATTATAGTTAGTGACTGTATTAGCTATTCCCCTTGTCATGGTTGTATTATGCAAATATAAGTATCCTTGATTGCCGTTAAACATATTGTAAGTTCCGGTTGTTGCCGGTGTGTTGTCGTAAAAAGTACAGTTTTTAAATATCAACGTATTATTCCCCGTAAACGCGACACTAAGAGTGTTAGAATTCGCGGGATCGTGGAAATAAAAATTAAAATCGATATTTTCAAATGTTATTACGGATGGAGAACTCGAATTTGCATTAAAAAAGAACGGAGCGTCGGGACTTGTTACCGACCAGTCATTCGGAACAGGCACTGTCTGGCCTAAATACGTATCGCCTTGTCCGTCAACTCCAAAATTAAGAGTAACTCTGCCTCCCGGAACGGCAGGCCCGGGACGGTACGTAACATTATTACCGGCAGTCGCTGCTGCAGGCCAACCTTGAGGATAAGCCAAAGCGAGCACCCAGGCCATATTTACTGTAGCACTGGTAATATTTACCGTATAAATATCGCTTGACGCACCGTAAACGCCGTTGTTAATATCAGTACCTATGTTGGTGAGTTCCCATGCGTCGCCTGCGGTACTGAGTGAAATATTCGCCGGGCCGTCGGCTTTCGCACTTGTAGTTTTGCTTGCCGGGAATGCGATTGCCGCTATTGCGAACAACGGAATCAAGAGCATAACTACATACTTCTTTATTTTTTTCATAATTTTCCCCTTTCTAATATTTTTTTTATATAAACATGCCTCATAGAAGCACGGTTATTTTAATTTTGATTTTTCAACTTCTTACAATACTGCCGCAAAACTTGCCCTGCCGCGCTTTTTTTTGCTATGAGTTTTCTCAAACCTCGCTATATCAATGCATTCTCCTCCGCGCAAGCGTGACTCCTCGGCGGCAAATGCGATAACGTGGCTGTGAATGCTGTCAGCAATAGATGACAAACTGCCGCCGGAACCGTTTTCAAGCATCTCAAAGGTTTGCCTCATCATTTCATTATCGCCGCCGCTGTGGCCCGAAAGGTCGCTTGTAAGCTTATTTATGTCTGTGATTTCAGGAGTTTTTCCGAACGGGGTTACGGTTATAAGGTTTGTGTACATATCTCCGTCCAATTCGCCCTGCTCGCACATAACTTTGATCTGGCGGCTGATGACGGGAGTGAATCCCGACATCGTAAAAGATGCGGTTATCTCGTTTTCATACTGCATTGATACTACCTGATGATCTACGACGTTATTGTCGCACCGGAATACACATCTGCCGTAAGGACCGCTAGTTAACGCTTTATTTAAGCTTTCGGAGTCGGGTTTATGCGAAAGAATATTTACGGGCCAACCGTCATTGCCGTTGTTAAATCCCATTTCGGCATCATCTAAATATATTTTGACAGCGTCATATGGGCAATTTTTCCTGCATTCGCCGGCATTAACGCAATAATCCTCGCTGCCTGCCGGAGCATTATCTTTTTTGAAATACTTCAATGATCCGAATGAGCTTAATTTGAGGCACCTTTTGCCTATCAACCAGCTTATTATGTCAAAATCGTGACAGCATTTTTGAAGTATCATAGGGCTTGTGGACTCCTTGTCACGCCAGTTGCCGCGCACAAAACTATGAGCCTGATGCCAATATCCTACGTTTTCGATCGCCTGTACCGAAACTATGTTCCCAAGACGCTTATTGTCAAGTATTTCTTTCATAACGCGGTAGAACATTGTATAGCGCAAAACATGGCAAACGATTACCTGCCGGCCTGACGCCTCCGCGAGTTCTTTTAAACGTACGCATTCGCTTAAATCCGTTGAAACCGGTTTTTCTAAAAGTATATCGTAGCCAATCAGAAGCGCCTTTTCTGCCTGTGAGAAATGCTGTCGGTCCTGCGTTGCCAAAATAAGCAAATCGGCAAGTTTTGGCTGCTTTAAAAACTCCTCCGCCGAATCAAAACACATTGCTTTATCGATACCAAACTTCTCACGGGCACTATTGACGCGGCTTTTATCCGTATCGGCGACTGCGACAATTTTCATTGTTTCGGGAAATTTCAGCGAAAAAGGAGCGTAAGTTCCCAGACCGCGCGCTCCTAATCCGACGATTGCGGTCGTAAATTGCTTCATATTAAGTTTTTGCCTCCTGCTTTAAGCTCTACGCTTGCCTATAACTGTAAGCCCCAACAGAAATGCTCCGGATAATACAAGTTCAGCCGCATTAGTCTCTTTGCGACATCCTTTTCTTGTCCCGCCTCCGTCGTTATTGTCCGGCAGCGTATACTCTTGTATCCAGACCGCTTCCATCACAGCTTCACCAGAAACTGAAAGATAACTCATTGAATTAGACCAGCCAATAAATATATAACCCTCTTTTTTAAATACCGGCGGCACCGCTTTCTGACCGTAGGTGATTTCCTGTTCAACTTCACCCTCGATAAACGTACTTCCGAGTCCGCCAACAAATGTGACCTTAAAATCACGGTATCCTCTTTCATAGTCCGCCGTAATATTTATGTTCTCATCAAGCAGGACTCCGCCCGTAATATCCACCCAGCCTTTAAAGGAATACTTGTAAATATCCTCAAACCAATCCGGTACTTCAACGTTGAACATATCTGAGGAAATCGTTCCGTAGTCGAACGTTTGCGAGCCGAGAGTTTCTCCCGCGGAATCGAGGAAAGTTACGGTATATCGCTGTAAGACCTGGTTGAATTGCGCGTATGCTTTGTAATTCGCGGTCAAATTGCTTAAAGGAATCTTGTTTTCAGAAGGCCCTTGTACGCCTGCGGTTTGACTTTGAATAGCATCTCCCCAGCCGTCAAAGTTATAATTCCATTGGATATTTGTTCTTGTGCTGACAGGTTCCGTTCCGCTAAAACTTATATTGCCTCCCGGTTGCGCTTCGGCAGTTCCAAGATAAGAGCCGTCGTCGTTATAGAAATCGACGTAATTGCCCTGACCGCAAACTACGGTACCTAGCTTATTTGCTCCGAGCGTGCTGTTCCACATAGCTGCATCATTGTTTGCAAACCTGATCGTGCGCATATTGGTGTCGGGATCTGATTCGTCATCATTATTTATTTTAAGATAAATATCATAAACGCCGTTCGCTGCGTCAGAGGGCATCTGAATATCAAACCCGAAATCTTTTTTATGGTTGCTTTGGTTGAAATTACGCGAAGTCCATTCTTGAACGTCAATATCGCTTGTTACGTCTGTTTCATAAATCGCGCTGCCGTCTTTTTTTGCAAGAATAGCAGTTACCGTCTTTTTACGGATAATGTTGCCAAAACCCATATTTTCAATTTTGCCTTCAACTGTAATAGCTCCGCCCTTGCTGACAGTTCCCGTGTTCGCAGATTCTCTTACTACAAGCCTGTAGCCCAAGCGGTTTTCAATATACCTGAAAGCCGTCTGACCGACGTACAGTTCTTCGAGCTGGGCTTTCGCCGTTCCGGCTGTATATACAGGGTTATTATAATACATTCCGGATGTCACCGCCGGCTGCACTTCCTCGCCTTCCGGGATTGTTGCCGGCCTTTCGACACGGTAGGGAAGCTGCTGCCATCTTTTGATTACGTATTGCGCGTTCCAGTCTATATTGAGATGACTTGTATGCGTTACAAATCCCTCCCACGCGAAATATTCGATTTGAGCATAAGAACTCGTAGTTGTGGGGAGCGCAACTATCGCCTCGCCGCCGTAAGTGGCGTATGTCGATGCTTTATTTATCCATTGCGATTCCTTTGCCCTGCCTATCTTGAACGTACCCATATCGCCGCTGTTCGCTAAATATCCGTCATTGAACATATTGATACGGTTTGCATATCCGTCCTGCGGAACAGGATCGGTAAAAGCTTGCTCTAACTGTGCGTTTGTAGTCCAGCCCTTATTATATTTGGCGCTGTACCAGCGTGCATATTGCACCGGATACCTTATACCGATACAGCGGTCTGAAGGAACAGCATCTAAAAGCGCGTTAATGACCGCATTCGTTGTCGTGACATTTTCGGCGGCACTAGTCGTGTGCATTTCTCCCCATGGTCCCAAAATTCCTGCATCAACGCTTTCGATAATATCTTTATGTTTGGTGAAAAACGGCGCGAGCTGAGCGATATGGGCTTGCATTTCAGTTAAAGTAGGTTCGGCGTTAACATAGGTGCTGCCAGAAAGCGTTGTGTCTCCCGCAGCCGCAGGCCCGTATCCGTTCACGTTATATGTGAACCTTACAATTGTAGTGAAACCCATATCGCGAATAAGATTCATAGTATTGTCCAGACAAGTGAGCATAGCTGCAGTGATCGGAATAGCCGAGCCACCCTTTCCAGTGCCTCCTCTGACGACGTTTCCTTCCTTGTTTATATACGTCATGTTTTGAGAGGTAGCCTCAAGACCAAAATTAATATGTAAAAGCGGATGCTTTCCAACCAATCTTGTAAGTGTATCTCTATCGATACTGTCGGCAAGTCCGGCATTATCAGGCTGCATGATATACGAAAGCGCTTTATAGAAACCTTGCCCCGGATTGTAAACAGGGTCTGTTGTTTCCGTATAATTAAGGCCGCTGTCCACAAGTCCTCCGTCCGCTGAAGCCGAAAAGCTATTATTTGAAATACCGAATATATTTATTGCAGCAAGCGCAACAAAAACGGCTAGTGACATCATTAATGCGATTTTTGACAAAACTTTTTTCATGTTATTTTAAAATATCCTCCCTTCTGTCTTAAACTGTATGAAACACTTTTATCAGAAAATCTTTATTGCTGCGGCGCGGTAACGGTAACGCCTTTAAACTCTACTTCAAACGGTGAAGGCGAGGCGGGCTTTAAAGAGTCTGAAGGGCAGTTAAGATAAATCCTGATTTCGGAAAGAGCAAATTTGGCTTGACCGAAAAGCGAGCCCGAATAGTTGATCGTCAAGGTGTACGTATCGGTCGGACGGTCATAAGTAATTCTTCTTACCGAACCGCTAGTAGTTCCCGTAGTATCATAATTGCCCATAACAACAGTATTTTCATAGTCAAACGTACCGGCGCTTCCGCTGAATACCGCAGCTGTATAACCGTTTGTCTGAGTATTCAAGAAATTAAGTTCTACGCCCAGATGCAGATAATCAGTAGGTCCGCTTACCTGAATTGTGAGAAGCGTTGCACCCGTTTCATACTCGCTTACGGGCATACCGAACCAGTACCAGTCGCCAGCTCCGCCGACGGTTATCTTGCCCTTGCCGCCCATTTCGATGGTAGAGGGCTGAAGAGTCATGTAATTGTTTCCTGCTTGCAGGAACCAACCTTTGCCTATACGCACGCCCTGCGCCTCAGAAACTCTGAAATCCATTGCTTTTATTGTTACAAGCCTTGTTGAGTCTGTCGAAATACTGCTCGCACCGGTAATGTCCGCGCCTGCGGCATAGTAATCTGAACCCGCGTCGATAAAAAATCTCAACGCTATGATTTTATAGTTGCTTAGGGGAACGTTCTTACCGTCGATCTGCGCTTTTGCACCGGCTTTTGTTAAGACCGAACCGCTCAAAAGATTTATTACTTCGCCGTAATCGCCGTTTAAAAATCTGCTTGCACCGTCTTCGGAATTAGTCGAGATCGTATTGAACGTCTTTAAAAGTACGCAGTCATTCCATGTCGCGGTATAAGCGGACGGGACCTCAAATACTGCCGCTACCGTAATGCTGCGAGTGTATTTTGCGTTAAGTTCAATAATCAGATCCGTAAACTCAGTGCCGGCAACTATGTAATCCTCTAAGGGAAATTCTACATATGAGCCTTTCGTTGTATTTGCAGATGTGGTAGTACGGTATAATGTTGCGATACCCGAAACTGGTGAGGAATTGATATTGTAGGCTGTAGCGGAACCCGTAGACAAAGTGTTCTGCGTAATAGTTTTAGAATCGTATACAGGCTGCTGGGGATGGTTTTTGTAAAACTTAGCTTCTATAACAATATCGCCGTCGGCGTTAGACGGGGCTTGTGCGGGATTGCTGTCTACAAAGAAATACAGCCTGTTTAACGTTTTATTTATCAATAAATCCTGAGTAAAATTATAAGACGAATTTATCGTACAGCAGTTTTCTATATTAAAATAAAACGCTTCTGTTTCTTTCATTACTGTTTCAACAAATATCGGAACCAGCGGATTATTTCCCATTTCCGCGTATGCCGCTGCTACAGTGACCTGCGTTACGGCTCCGGCCTTATTCCCCGAAAAAATAAGCGCCATATAAGGATATACCGCTTGCCAATTGGCTACGTCTATATAAAAATAATCCCAATTTGCAGGCGCTTTTGAATATGAAACATCTAAAGAGCTGCCGCTGAGCTCAGCATCGAAAATACCCTTTGAGCCTGCTTCTCCGAATATATAAGGAGCTTTTGATACGTCTAAAGACGGCAAAACAGGATGCGCGGGCAAGGGACCGATTTCGGCAGTTTCCGTAATGGGATCGGGCTGAGGGATCTCGATTGCCTCGGCGTTGACATATGTATTGGGATCCTTAGCTTCTCCGCCGTTAGGATTGCAAGCAGCCAAAGAAAAAATTAATAATGCGGCTGTTATTATCGACAATAATTTTTTGATTTTAACCATAATCTTCCTCTCTTACTCATTCTTATCTTTTTTATTCTTTGACAGCGCCGAGCATTATGCCTTTTACGAAAAATTTTTGGGCGATAGGATAAACGCACATTATCGGAAGCATCGCGATAAATACCTGAGCCGCTCTTAATGTGGAATCACCAAGCTTTGCTAAAAGTTCCGGATCGGATACACCGCTGATTTGCAATACTTTAAGTGTTTCGAGCATATTGTATATATAAGTTTGCAGAGGCTGGTTCTCAGAACTCATATAAATATATCCGTCGAACCACGCATTCCAATGGGAAATCGCTGTCAAAAGTGTTACTGTTGCAATTGCCGGCACTGACAGCGGGATTATTATGAACAGAAGTTTTCTCAAATGCCCCGCACCTTCGATCGAAGCGTATTCGGTCAGATCCGACGGCACTCTTCGGAAAAAATTTAATAAAAGTATCATAGACCAGCAGTTCATAGCGGACGGCAGTACAAGCGCCCATATAGTATCGTACAAACCCATGCTTGTGATGACCTGATAAGTGGGAATAAGTCCGCCGCTGAAAAACATCGCGATAATGCATGCGGTAGTATAAATCTGCTTTCCGGCAAAGACATTTTTTTTCAGACTCAACGGATACGCCATAAGAATCATAACAATTAAAGAAATCGACGTCCCTGCTAGCACACGCTTGATAGATACCCAAAATGCCGTAAAAAATTGCGGTTTGTCGAGCAAATATTTATATGCGCTTGTAGTAAAATCTATCGGATAAAATGTTACCATTCCCGCTGCGCTGCTCGAACTTAAGCTTACCGCTAAAAGGTTGAGAAAGGGAAACAAGCTGATACACAATAAAACTCCTAATATAATATAGTCAAAAGCTAAAAACACTTTCCGCGGCAAAGGTGTTCTGATAAATTTGTCTTTTTTCTTTTTTAATACTACTTGCATCAAATCCTCTCAAAATACTACTACATAATGTTATAATCAAGCTTTTTAGCCGCGAACACATAAGAAACCACGAAGAATAAACAACTTACAAGCGATTTAAACAAACCTATCGCCGTACCTATGGCCCACTGATCCAAACTCGGAGTCTGAAAGCCAATCCTGTATGCCAGCGTATCTAATATATCGCCTGCGCTATATACTAAAGGATTGTATAAGACGAGTATCTGTTCAAAACCCGCGTTCATGATATTGCCGAGATTAAGCACACTTACAAGTATTATGATCGGCATTATTCCGGGAATCGTCACATGCAGACATTGTTTCCAGTAATTTGCCCCGTCTACCTTTGCCGCCTCGTACAGGGCCATATCTATACCTGTGATAGCTGCTAAAAAGTATATAGCCTGATACCCCGCATTTTTCCAAACGTCCGTGAAAATGACTATGATCCTAAACCATGTTCCGTTACGGAAAAACGCAATATTTGTTCCGAAAAGACCGAGTATTTTATTGACTATGCCTTCGGTCGCGAACATATCAAGTACAATAGAACCTAGCACAACCCATGAAAGAAAGAACGGAATAAAATAAACGCTTTGACAAATCTTTTTGAAAAATTCATGTCCTATTTCATTTAAAAGCAACGCCAATATGATCCCGATCAGTGTTTGCAGCACAATTTTTATAAAAGCTATCAAGACTGTGTTGGACAATGCCGCAAAAAAGTCGGGTCGTAAAAAAATATCCGCAAAAAATCTGAAACCTACAAACTCGGATCTAAACAGTGCTGTAAAAAAGCCGGTGTCCGGAGAGGGCCTGTATCTCACAAAAGCAATATACAAACCAAATATAGGGAAAAATACAAAAACGATCATAAGCAACATTCCCGGCAAAGCCATTGCATGAAGCGTGAGCTGCTCAGGAATGTTTTTCCCTCTTTTTTTTGTATATTTAACTTCAGGCAAAGATCCGTTCAATCCTTAAACTCCTTTTGGCTGCGACGCATACCAGACGTTGACCTCTTTTAAAATTTTCGTGCCGCCGTTTTTATTGTAATTGCTGACGAATTTATCCCAATCATTCATGTTTTTTTCGCCTACGATTATTTTTGAAAAAGTCGAAACGAGTTCTTTGGTAATATACTCCCCTTTACTCTGCATGCTTGTTGTGGGGGTTCCGTAAAAACAGTTATATTTTGCGTCAGCTTTTCCTTCGGCAAGCTTAGCGACATAGGCGTATCCGCCGTCCGGCGCGATCATTTCTTCATAAATACCAAAACCGGCCTTTTCTCTGGGGATCATATCACCCGCGCGTTTACCGGCTTTCAGACCCTGAAAATACAGGTAGCCTTTTGTAAAATGCAGATTCTTTTCACGGGCTTTCAGCCTGTTAAAAATAGGTGCGAACGTTTCGTCATTTTCAAGATATTCTTTCTGCGCCTGTATTTCAGCGTCAACTGCCGCTTTGTTAGCGGTCGTAGATTCGGCTATATCGGTTTCCCATACATACCCTGCTTTGTAAAGCTTGTCAAATACGTCAAGTACGCGGTAGTGTTCCTGAATGGACGCGCTCGTATTCCAGACCTTGACCGGCACCCAGTTGTGGAAGAACCCGCCGGCAGGCGTTGCCTTAGCGCCGTATATCTCAATAGCATTGTCATTGTAATATACGTCATAGAATAGATTGATAAGCCTTGGCAACGCTTCGGGATATTGGCATGTTTTGGAAATAACGTTATAATTATTTATCGTTATAGGTTTTACGATAGGTGCGCCTTTTGCCCCGCCGTATCCGACAAGTTCTATTCCTATCCAGTCTGCACCGGGAGTACGGTTATTAATTACGGAATTGCCCAGAGGATATTCCGGCACCCACCAGTCGCCGAATACGATACCTATCTTGCCTGCGATAACGTCGGACGCGACTTTATTTGACGTATAAGTATAAAAATTTTGATCTATCAGTTTATCCTTATACATATCCGCGATTACTTTGACAGCCGTTTTCATCTCATTACTTGTATCGGAAGCATAAAGCTTACCGTCTGTGCCCTGCAGATAAGAGCCGACCTGAGTGCCGAACAATTCGAATAATCCTGTAGGGCCGTAGTTATCAACATACGACAGATCTTTATGTATTCCGATAGGAACAATATCCGTTGCCTTAACGCCGCTCATTGTAGCCGCAATAGTTGAGGCGTTATTTTTAAAAGCTTTTGCTAAGGCAATTAGTTCCTCTGTAGTAGTCGGCACTTGTTTTCCGACAGTTTTCATCCAATCCTTGCGTATGTATATCCTTTTGGCATATTCATAAGGATTTGCAGGCGCAGGAAAAGCATAAAGCGAGCCTTCGTCCATACAAGCCTGCAATGAAGAATAATAGTCGTTAAGGTACAGCTTTTGCAAATCCTCATTGAGGTTATAGAATTGATCTTTAAGGTCGGTCACATAGCCTGAAGTACGCACCAGTTCATACACAATCGGATTTGACGTCGCAAACACATCCGGAATACTGCCTGTATTTATAAGCAGGTTTAGCTGGGTTTCGTATTGTGCAGGAGTGACCGCCGAAATATAGTTAAGTTTGATATTAAGCTTTTCCAAAGCTATATCGTTAAAGGATTGAGTTTTAGGCCCCAGATTTGAAGGAATATCGGGATCCTCTGCCGGATAATCCATACCTAAAACATTTATAGTAACAGTCTTTTCATACCTTGGCATAGGGTCAACCGGCGCAATAACTTCCATTTTATGCGGCAATTCACCCGGATCTATGATCTTATATTCGGGCTCGCCGCCCAAACAACCCGACGCAGATACCGTAAAGACAGCTATCAATACTGCTAGAATTATATTTTTGAATTTTTTCATTTTAAATTAAGCCCCTTCTCAATATTGTTTAAGCGTACAAGCCGACCTGCGTTACCCACATAATGCCGTCTCGGGCAAACGGGCCGTTTCCTGCAGCCTGGAATATCCTTACCCTTGTTACTTCTGAAGGACAATCAAGCTCGATAATATTTTCACCGGTATTTTCCTCGATATTAAGAGCCTCTCCTATTTTCTGCCATTGTCCTGCGATATAAGCTTGAATTGTCACATTTTGAGAAGAATGGAACATTCCCGGCTCATATGCCCAATAGATTTCCAAGCTTGTAACCTTTTGCGCCGCAGGAATAACGATTTCTATCCAGTGATCCTTATCGTTATCTGCACTCGCCCAAGCGATTTTAGACCAATCGATCAAATCATAGTTTTCCGCATTACCTATATAACCGTCGTTGATCGCAGTTCCGCCGATATAACCCGTATACACTGAATCCGTAAATATTTTACCGCCGTTTCCGACATAAGCCAGATTGTATTCAGAAACGTCACCGTTAATTACCGGCTCTTTGATGTCCGGCATCAACAATGCTTTTGTTCCACGATTGACTGTAGGAATAAGCTTGTGCCCTGTTACATCACCATTTAGATCTCTGCCGCCAAGCGGAATATAAGGGATAAAGTCATATTGATAATCGTGATTATAAATCATTTGCAATACACCGCCTAAAACAACGTTCTCGGCATATTCGAGTGAAAATATAGGCATATAACTTTCCTGTCTAACCGCATTAATGATTTTTACAGCAGTTTTAAGGTTGTCTATATATCCGGGCGCGTCGTCTTCATAAATATGATCCTCTTTTAAACGGCTGTCATAGTATGTATAAAAACCGTCGAACAACGCTGCGTCTAAATACGGATGGATGGTGGGAAACACTTTTAAGCCTCCTCCCAATCCTCCGCCTATATGTTTGGCATCCGGAAAGCTTTCGCTAATAAGCTTTATAAAGCCGCACATTCCATTAGCAGTATCTGGATATCTTTCTATACTATCGAGACCGCTTAAATATAAACCGTCATAGCCAAGGTCCAAATAAGCCTCAGCCTTTGCTAAAACGATGTTTCTCCATGTCTTATTTTGAGGATCGGTGTAATATCCTCCGGTAGAACTGTTCTGAACAGGCCTGCCGCCTTCAAATATGTAGTAAGATGCTATTCCTCCCGGACCCATTGCGTCGCCTGTATTTACAAAGTCGTCCTCGCTGAGCTTAATTTGTGCTACAGTCCAAACACCGGCTGCCTTTAAGGAGGCGAGTTGCTCAGCAGAAATATTGTCGGGATCGACAATACCTAAATCATATTTAAGCATTTCCGCATGATAATTACCTGTATTAATAAAATACGAGGAAATCTTATTCCATTCCCTTTTAGCATTTTTACGGTCGCTTCTGTCCGCAGCGTTTGTAAAACGTGAGGGCATCACATAAATTATTTGACCCTCCGTCTCTAGAGAATCATCATTTTCGCCGCTGCCTTTACATGCGAAAAGAGCTGACATTAAAAAAATACTCGTCATCAAAACAATCAATAATTTAAACGATTTTTTAAACAACTTCATTCTCCCTTGCCTTGTTTTTTTGTAAACAGAGCTACTGTCTGTCAATTTTTCATCAATATAACACAATGATTTTTCATTGTCAAGAATAAGTCTTCTGTTACCTAAACAAAATATAAAATCTTTCAATAAATGGAAAAATGTACCGTTTTAATCAGCTTATTTTATGATTTAACATAAGAAACTTTATTTGATAAGGTCTTAAAATAAAAGGTTTGAATGTTGCTGTGAGTGAATACAGCGTCGCACTTTTAAAACGAGTTGAACTTTCATATGAGTTCAACTCGTTCTTTTTTTTGCCTTTTTATGGTAGCTATAAGTTTTATTTGCAGTACGTCAGCAATAACGCACATATCAAAACAAGGCAAAATGAATTTTATATCAGAGGGTGTTAAGTACTGTATCAATAAAGTCAGCGCGGTATTTTTCAACAGCGGTATCGTCCACAGCATTGCATGTGAGGATGAATCGGTAATTTCCGCAATTCAGTTTGACCACTCGATCACGATCGATATTACAAATAAACGGATGTTGATATTACCGATAGTTTCCAATAAATACAAGATAGATATGCACCTTGAAAGAATTAAAAACGAATATCATGCAAAACACCCCTACTACGAAGTCCGGATAAAATAAAGGGTATTCATACCGCAGGATTTATCTTGCGGTATGAATACCCTTTATACTTTTGTATGCTTTATAGTATCTTTCACCCAAAACATATAAAGACTTGCGGCTAAAGTGAATATCGTCTCCGTTTCCGATGCTTTGATTGTTAGACTCTAAATCGTCAGTTTCAAAAAAAGCGGAGTTTTTATGATTTTTACAAAAGCTTACAAGCGCGCTTATAACCGCCTTGCACTGCTCTGAAAACTTTGACGCCCATTCATTGCAAAAGCCTGCCGAAATAAGCGGAACTTTTTTAAAATCATACAAATCATCTAAGTTCTTGATCATATTTGAAAAATGGTCGAAATAACGGCTTTGAATTTCTTTTAACGGCATATCCTTATTTTCTAATGCGTCGCTCTCACCCTGATGCCATAAAAAAGCGACTATGCGGTTTTCAGAATTATAACCGAGCGCCTCTTTTATCATATCGGTTAACCTGTTATGTAAAGGATTTGAGACACCCCATTGACAACGTGAAAAACCCGTTCCGCCCACAGCTGCGTTGACGATAAGCACTTTTCTGTTTTTTTCCAAATCGTTTTTTGCATATTCTCTTGCAAAAACCAAAGCAAAATTTCCAATTTTTTGCCCGTTTGAAATGTTTTCACAAGCTGTTTTGACGGTAAATTTTGTGGGCCTCTTAACATCCAGATATTCAACGCCGCCCTCATCTTTTTTATACCCCACAGGATATGTATCCGACATCATTAAAATATCGGGGTTTAGAGCATATTCATTTTGCGTTTCGCCCAAACCGCAGCCCTCCGCATTAGACTGGCCTGCCAAAATAATAATATCAAGTTTTAAATCTTTTAAATTCATAAATTTTCCCCTTTTTTTAATAAACGCGACAGCAGCGGATAAACCGTTTGCGCCATTCTTTCAAAGCCTAAATCGTTAGGGTGGCAGCCGTCTACCGTGCAGCAGTCGCGGTTGGTTTTTTTAAAAAGCGTTTCGCCGTCGATAAAATACAGGTTTTTGTCTCCGCTTTCCGTGCCGCGCTTATATGAATCGATAATGACCTGACGGCGTTTAAAGTTTATTGCCTTATTATTGTCAAAATCGGGTTTGGAAAGCATCATAACAGGAGTATGAGGCTGAATCGACCTGAATTTCTGATACAGCGCGAAATGAGTTTTTTCAAGGTGTTCGATGTCGGGCGCGTTATGGTCGTAGTCGTAAACAAAAACCGAGCAGTCAAGAGATGAAATATATTCTGCCATTTCAGGTTCTGCTTTACAGTTGCCGCTAAAGCCTAAGTTTATAAAATCGGCGTTGCAATTACGGCAGACGATCGCGTCGTAGGAATTGCCCGGACGCGAAGCGCAGCCGCCCTGCGTTATCGACGAGCCGTAGAATACGACTGGCTTTTGATGTTTATACGGGCGGCTTTTCTTTAAAACCGCGCCTTTTTCAAGGCCTATAAACAACTCGCTTACGCCGTTATAGAGCGGAAAATAAATAGTGATATCTCTTAAAACGCGGCCACCCTCAAAGAAGGTAACGCCGTCGTAGCCTGCCTCGCCGGATGAATCTGGGAGTACGGGAGGCACAAAGGCAGAGTGGAATTTGCCGCCTTGATACAGCGAAAAACCGAGTGAACCGACATGGGTCATATGCCCCATTACGGATCTTTCTTTCATCAGGCATTTTATCGCGATGCGCGGAGAATCGGTTTTAAAACGGACCCTGCCGCCGGAGGTATTCAGATGCAGCAGCCTCACGCCGTCGTTGACGCGGCCTGCTAATTCATAAGGCAGACGGTGAAATTCTCCCTTATCTTCGCTGTGCATAAGCCCGTAAATTTTAAACGGTTCCTGCCGCGCGTTAAAAAACTCATACCCCTCGGATATGTACTTTTTTACCGCGAAATTAATATCTATTTTTGAAATATCCATAGGGCTAATATATCATAAGACAAATATTTATGCAACAACAACGAACGGATTTTATAGGAAAAACCGCCTATTATGCTTTTACAAAAATCTCAATATATTCGCAGTTTCCGGCTATCTCGGCACTTGTACCGGCGGGGATGAACCAGCTTTCTCCTTTTTTGGCTGAGCGTCCGTCAATTTTACCGCCGTCCGTTAAAAAAACGATATTTGTAAAACAATCCGTCCGCTTCAGCGTTTTGGGCTTATCATTAAATATGGCTGAAAAATATTTGCAGTCCGATAAATAACCTTGCGGCAAAACGGGCCTGGAGTATTTGTTTAAGTCGGCTACCTCCGCCGCTTTTTGCGTATGCAACTCTCTGGGTTTACCGTCCGTCCCCAGCCTATTGTAGTCGTATAGCCGGTAGGTAAGATTGCTGTTTTGCTGCACCTCGCAGATCGTGCAGCCCGCGCCGATAGCGTGTATCGTTCCGGCGGGTATAAAAAAGCAGTCGCCTTTTTTAACCTCGAAAAAATTAAGCAGCTCTAAAACGGTGCCGTCGGATATTTTTTTGCTAAGAGTCGCTTTATCGGTATCTTTTTTCATTCCCACATAAAGCCCCGCGCCTTTTTCAGCTTCCGCAACATACCACATTTCAGTTTTTCCGAAGCTGTTTTCGTTTTTTAACGCGTAATCGTCGCTCGGATGCACCTGAACGGACAGGTTTTCCTTAGCGTCGATAAGCTTTACAAGTATCGGAAAAAAACTAAAATTTTCACAAGCCGTACCCAAAGCTTTTTTATCCAGCGCCTCGCACAGCGGCGTTCCGTTTTCTAAGGTGCTTGCGCCGTCTTTATGCGCCGACAATAACCATGCTTCCGCGGCAACGGCTTTACTAGTAACCACGTTGTACTCTTCTATAAGCTTTCTTCCGCCCCAAATGTAATCCGTTACAAAAGGTATCAACCTTGACGTTTCCAAAATAGCCACCTCGCTTTATAAAACTGTGATGAGTGTACAATAATAGTATAATAAAATGCGACATATATCAACTGATTTTAAAGAAAATACCGCACAATCATAAAAATGTCATAATCATAAAAAACAGCCTTGAGTCCAATTATTAGTCTCTAATGTTTTTTCGAGCGCGTTACGGATAAGCTTTTTACGGTTGTTCCAAGGCGGAGCTGCAAGCTGGCCCCGCTGGCAATCGCCCGTTATGCGGTGGATTATTATATCCTTTCTTAAATGCGTTACGGCGTGTGTAAGCCTTGCGATATATTCCTCAAAGCTCTGCGGAATATAGCCGCCTTTAAGATAGCACTCGTTTAGAGGAGAATTTTTCGAGACGAATAAGGAATGGATTTTTATTCCCGATATTTTTTGCGCGTTGACAAAGCTGATAGTGCGCCTCATATCCTCGTCCGTTTCACCGGGAAGAG
Organism: Eubacteriales bacterium; assembly: GCA_031553855.1. Taxonomy (GTDB): domain Bacteria; phylum Bacillota; class Clostridia; order Christensenellales; family Pumilibacteraceae; genus RACS-047. The sequence continues at coordinate 54,087 of JAVBKW010000035.1, forward strand.
CGAAAATAACGTGCGCGACAACTTCTACGCCGCGCGCATACAGAATTTGCGCCGCACGCGAAAAAACCGCCGTTTCATAGCCGCGGTTAATTTTTTTTGCGGTTATGTCGCTGGAGGTTTGCAGCCCCATTTCGACATACACGTAACATTGTTTACAATATCCTGCGATAAGATCTGCGATTTCTTCCGTTATGCAGTCCGGACGGGTCGCGATAGCAAGCGCAACTATTCTTTCATCGCATAATGCCGCGTCGTATTTTTCTTTCAGCTCGTTTACGGACGCGTAAGTGTTTGAATAATCTTGAAAATAAACGATGAATTTTTTTGCCCTTGAATCCTTTTCCGAGTCTAATCCGCTCTTAACCTGCGACCGGATGTCAGATGCTCCGGCCTTTAAACTTTGGCCGGGCAGAGCGCAAAAAATGCAGCCGCCTGTTCCGCTTGTTCCGTCTCTGTTGGGGCAGGAAAAACCGCCGTCGACGCAAATTTTATCTACCCTGCCGCCGAATTTATTTTTTAAAAAAACGATGAAATTGTTATAAATGCCGATTTTCACAAGCTGATGCCGTACAGATTGCCCGCGTAAAAGGAAAAAAGATTTACCAGATTTAAAGGCGGCAGCCCAAAACACAAAAAC
>JAVBKW010000006.1:0-121679 GCA_031553855.1 Eubacteriales bacterium
TGCCAAACAGCAACAATCCACAGTGCGCTAAGCAACAAGCGGTTAAAGCAAAGGGGTCTAACATCACTGCTAGACCACTTCACATCAGTACATTTAGTTACAAATTGAACCGCCGTATACGGAAAACCGTACGTACGGTGGTGTGAGAGGGGCGAAGTCCATAGCGATTAGCCCCTACTCGATTCCGCATAGGAAATATACTGAAAAACCAATTTTGGCTAAAAGCTTCTGCGTTGTAAGATCAGCGGTTAAAGGCAACTGAAAAAAACCGGCTTTCCTTTTCGTGAACGCTTCCTGATAAAAAAGCGGCGGGCGCAGCATACTAGGGGTATGAGTAAGGTTTTAAAAGGGGCGGGCATATTGGCTGTATGCGCGCTGCTTGCAAAAATGATCGGGGCGCTCTACCGCATTCCGCTCACTAATATCGTAGGGGCGGAGGGGATAGGCCTGTATCAGATGGTCTTTCCGTTATATACGGTTCTATTAACCGTTTCGTCGGGAGGGCTGCCCGTCGCTATCTCAAAGGTGGTGTCTGAAAAACGCGCAAAGGGCGACGAGGCGGGCGCAAGGCAGGTGCTGTTTGTGTCGCTCTTATCGCTGACGCTTGCGGGCGCGGCGTGCGCGCTTATAATAGTTTTATTCCGCGGCCGTATCGCTTTCGTGCAGGGCAACATAAAAGCCGCGCTGCCGTATTTGGGGATCGCGCCCTCTCTTATATTCGTTGCCGTCATTTCCTCGTTCCGCGGTTATTTTCAAGGGATGCAGAATATGCTCCCGAGCGCGCTCAGCCAGCTTATCGAGCAGTCCGTCAAGCTTGCCGCCGGACTTTATTTTGCCGGACTTTTTTTACAGTATTCTCTCGAACTCGCGGTTTTGGGCGCGCTTGTCGGCGTTTCGCTGTCCGAGCTTGCGGCGATGACGGTTCTGATAGTCCAGTTTTTAATAGCCGACCGCAAATTCAAAAAACGCTCGCGCATAAGCTTTTCTAAGCTTAGCACAGAAGCCGCCGCGGATATAGGGTCTATCGCAACGTTCAAGCCCAAAAACCGCAGCCAGCTTCTGCGCGAAATTTATAAGGTGGCTATCCCCGTGACGCTCGGCTCGCTTGTTATGCCGCTCACGCAGGTCATCGACAGCATACTCGTTATCAATCTGCTAGTGAGCGGCGGCGCGCAAAGGGCGGCGGCCACCTCGCTTTTCGGGCTTGTGACGGGCCCCATTAATTCGCTCATCAATATGCCCGTAGTCATCACGCTCTCATTGGCCGTTTCGCTGCTGCCAAGAGTCGCGGAGTGCTTCAGCGGCGGCTGCGACCCGTCCGAGGCGGTAGGGCAGAGCTTAAAATACAGCTTTATAATAGGGCTGCTTTCAACGCTCGTTCTGGGCGTTTTTGCAAAACCGCTATTTAGCCTGCTCTATTCGGGCGGCCTTTCAAAAACCGAAATCGCGACCGGCGCGGCCCTGCTTTCAATGGGCAGCATTTCGGTTTTGTACGTGAGCGTCCTTCAGATCGCCACATCCGTTTTACAAGGAGTGAATTTGGCGCACAAGCCTGCGCTCAACCTGATGTACGGCGCGCTTTTCAAAGTTGTTTTCACGCTTGTGTTGCTTCCGCTTTTCGGCGTCGCGGGGGCAATGGCCTCGACTGTTTTGTGCTACGGCCTGACATGTATTTTAGACGTAGCCTCGATGTTAAAGTACGTGCGCCCCAAATTGAAATTCTTTGAATTTATCGGCGCGCCGCTGCTCAGCGGAGCGGCGTTTGTTGGCGTAGGTAGTTTACTCGTCCGGCTCTTTTCGCGCTTTCTGGGCGCGATTACGGCCTTAATCGGCGCACTGGTTATTGCGGGCGTCGTTTTTGTGCTGTTTCTTATACTGCTGGGGGCGATAAAACGCGACGAACTCAAAGAGCTGCCGGGAGTTGGAAAGCTTATAAAAAAGATAGGCGCGCGCAAGAAAATGCGTAAAGAAAAAGCGGCCCGGAAAAACGCCTGATCAAATATTTGCCGCCGGATTAGTTTCATCCTGTATTCAACGTTTCCTTAATAGTTTAGCGCTGCTACTCCCTGCAAAACAAGCCTTTTTCTAATCTTAAAATCTGCTCGCCTTTAAGTCAAACATAAGATTTTAAAGAGTACTATACCAAAAAAAAGTTGCTAAACATTGTTTTAAGTGATATACTTTTGTAAATCTATTACAGGAGATATTTTTTTATGCTCGATACCCGCTTTATTGTTGAAAATGCCGAAGCCGTCAAGAAAGCTATGCAAAACCGCAGCGGCTCATACGACGTGGACGCCGTTGTTACTCTTGATTCGCGCCGCCGTGAGATACTGCGCGAAGTAGAGGTTATGAAAGCCGAGCGCAACAGGGTATCGGATCAGATCGCCGTTCTAAAAAGAGAGAAAAAGAACGCCGATCAGCTTATCGCCGCCATGAAATCCAATAACGACAAAATTAAGGAATACGACGAAGAGCTTGGCGCTTTAGAAGAAAACTTAAAGCTTGCGGTCATGAGTATTCCCAATATGCCGTCCGCGACCGTTCCTGTGGGCAAGACCGACGCGGATAATACCGTCGTGCGTACTTGGGGCGAGCCGTCAAAGTTCAGCTTTGAGCCCGTCCCGCATTGGGAAACCGGCGAAAAGCTGGGAATTTTAGATCCGTCTACCGCGGCAAAAATAACGGGCGCGCGTTTTACAGTCTACCGCGGACTCGGCGCGCGGCTAGAAAGAGCGATATATAACTTTATGCTCGACACCCACACCTCTTGCGGCTACACGGAAATTTTCCCTCCGTATATGGTCAACCGCGACTCGATGTACGGTACGGGGCAGCTCCCTAAATTTGAAGAGGACGCTTTTGCAGTAAAAAACACCAATTATTTTCTCGTGCCCACAGCCGAAGTCCCCGTAACTAATATGCACCGCGGCGAGGTTCTTCCAGCCGAAAGCCTTCCCATCTATTACACCGCGTACACCGCGTGTTTCAGAGCCGAGGCGGGCAGCGCGGGGCGCGACACGAGAGGGCTAATTCGCCAGCACCAGTTCAATAAGGTTGAGCTTGTTAAGTTCACTCAGCCCTCAAGCAGCTATGCCGAGCTTGAATCGCTCACCGCAAGCGCGGAAAAAATACTCCAGCTTTTAGGCCTGCCCTACAGGGTGGTAACGCTCTGCACGGGCGATTTAGGCTTTTCGTCCGCAAAAACCTATGATATCGAGGTCTGGATGCCCAGCTACAACCGTTACGTCGAAATATCCTCCTGCTCCAACTTTGAGGATTATCAGGCGCGCCGCATGAACATCAAATATAAAACCGCCGACGGTAAAACCGCTTTTGTCCACACCTTAAACGGCAGCGGGCTCGCTGTCGGCAGGACGTGCGCGGCAATTTTAGAAAACTTCCAAAACGCCGACGGCTCCGTCAGCGTCCCGAAAGCGCTGCAGAGCTATATGGGAGTAGATGTGATTAAATAATTGCCTGATACCGCTTGCCTGATACCGCCTAAATAATTACCTGATACCGCTTGCCTGATACCGCCTAAATAATTGCCTGATACCGCCCGGCGGCTTCTGCCGCAATTTGAAAATGGCGGAACGAAAGATAAAGAGAGGTAGGTTTTATTGCTCCTTTCCGGTTTTTTGAAAATTATCAAAAAAGCTTTTGACGGATTTGTCAGTCTGCTGGCTTTCCTCCTTTTTAAGGCGGGGCTTTGGCTTCCGGCGGCTTTTACGTTGCTTTTTATAGTTATTTGCGCCATTTGTAAAGCAAGCATTGCCGGCGCGCTGCTCGTGGTTTTTATTATCGGGCTGATCGCCTCCGCTCTAATCGGCGTCGCGCTTGCCGCAAGGCGTTATATAAAGCTTAAAATGGCTGTTCCCTCGAAAAAGAAAGTCCGCTATATGGAAAAAACCGGGCGCAAGGAAAATATTGAGCCGGATTACAGGTCGGAGTGGGATAACGGCGGCGGAAAAAGATATGTCGCCGACGAGGACAGGCTTTCAAAAAAGAACGGTTATGAATACAAAGAGCCGGATATTGCCGTAAATAACCCGAATAAGGAAGAGCCGCGCCGCCAAAGCGTTTCAGGCTCTTATTCAGACGGGTATAATCCGCATCCGCCGCAAAAGCCCGCAAACAGCGGCTTTAAGCAAATGCCTGAGGAGGAAACCGAGCGGACGCCGTTTAGCGGTTATGCCGGATATAATGATCCGCCGCCGCAAAATAAAGGCACCTACGAGGATTTTGCAAAGCTAAAACGCGAATATTTCGGAAATGCCGACCCTTACGCCGAAACCGCCGCGCACAAAAACGAAGAGTTTAAGGACGCTTCTTTTGAGCCCTATAACCGCCGTCAGAACAATACCGACAGGCGCGACGATTTAAGCAATTATTATCAAGACGGATTTGGACAAAGCGGATATACGCAAAACGATTACGCGCAAAACAGTTACGGCCAAAATAATCAAAGCCAAAACAACTACGGCCAAAACGATTACGGCCAAAATAACGGTCAAAATAATTACGGCCAAAATAACGGTCAAAATAATTACGCGCAAAATGAGCCGCCTGCGCGGCAAAAAGAGCGTGAAACGCCGATGGTTTTTGCCACGAGGCGCGACCCCGATATCATTATTTACGAATATTCCGACCGCCTTGTTTTCTACCGTAAATCCTCTAAAGGGCTTATGCTTATAGCGGTCGAGCCAAAAAATTAAAGAAACGCTTATTCATTGTTCCCTTAAATAATTGTCCGCGGCTTTTTTTAAAAAGGCCGCGTTTTTTTTAGCCCGGAGAGCTTGTTTTCGGTAATGGCTGCTATTTATGGTAATCGTTGCCATATTCCTTAAAATACTGTTTAATACGCAAAAACCGTACAAAAAGCGACAGAGTTATAATGTTATACTGCTTAAACTTCTAACTAAAGGCGGATTTAAGGCAGTGGAAAAAACTTTGTCGGGTAATAAAACGGCGGTCAAAATATTGTGGTTTGCGGCATTGGCTGTTGCGGCCGTGCCTGTGTCGTTTGCCTCGCTTTACGGTATAAGGCCGTTCGGAGCGGGACTTTTTCTTGCGCTTTCTTTTCTGGGGCTGCCCCTTTTTTTCACCGCGCCGCTTTTTTTGGTTTCCGAAATACTCGCCGATTTTTCGCTTGAGTCCTTTCTGTGCGCGCTAGTATGCGCCGCAGTCGTTATAATTTATAAGCTTATTGAAGAAAGAATGAAAACAAAAAAGTCGTATTTTGAGCTGATTGCGGCCGTTCTTTCGCAGGGAGGGCTGGCTTTTTATTTATCCGGCAGCCTTATCTCGTGGCTTTTGCTGCTTGTTTCCTTAATGCTGAGCGTCGTTTTTATGTACGCCTGCCTGCACGCCTTAAAGCCGGTACTGCTCGACAAACTAAAATACCGCCTTGTCGAAACGGAGGTCGTCTGCCTTACGCTAATCCTAACCGCTGCGGCGGCGGGGCTGGGGCGGATAAATATCGGATACTTTCCGCTGCTCTATGTCGCTGCGGCGTTTGTTATTTTATTGGCCTCGCGCCTGAGCGGCGTCGGGGCGGGAATAGTCTGCGCGTTTTGTTTCGGGCTGGGGCTTTCGCTGTATTCCTATGAGCCGGCGGCGGTCGCGTGCTTTGTTTTTATAGCGGCGGTTTCGGGAGTTTTTTCAAACGCTCCGCGGGTTCTGAACGTGGCGGCAGCAATAGTCGCTTTCGTCATCTTTACTTTCTATTTCAACACCGACTATTACGACGCGGCTTTTAAGATAGGCGCGATAGCTGTGGGCGGAATATTGTACGCCGTCATTCCCGCCAAGGCGCTCTCAAACGTCAAGGAGTTTTTCTTTTCCTCACATGAGAGGGCGGCGGTGCGGTTTATGATATGCAAATCGCGCGCCGAAACCGGCAACGCGCTGCTCGATTCGGCCGATATTTTCGACTCTATGGCAGGCTATATGACCCGCAGGAACGGCGAAAAGCAGCCGCAAAAAGACCGCCTTTATAACGCCTGCTGTATTCATTGCGATAATTTAGCCGTATGCAACAGGGCGGGCTTTAAAGAAAGCCTTGAGCAGATCCTCGATACCGCCTCGCAAAAGGGCAGGGTAACCGTCGCGGATATCCCCGACCAGCTTTCCCGCTGCTGCGTGCGGCTTTCGCGCCTTGTCAAATCCGCGTCCGAGATAGATGACGCTGTGCGCGCAAACGCTATGCGCTCTTCTTTCGAACAGGATGCCCGAAGCGTCATCTCAAGCCAGCTCGGCGGAGTCGCGGCCGCGCTCAGGACTATCGCGGCAAACCACGGAGCCGCGCCCGTATTTGATAAAACGAGGGAAAAAGTGCTGATCGAGGAGCTTAACTACCGCGGCATATCCTGCGCGGAATGCCTTATCGCGGGGGAAAGCATTGCTTTAATAGTGCGTTCGGAGTGCGTCGATAAGCAGATAATAGAAAAAACCGCCGCAAAAATCATGCGGCGCGGCTACCGTATAACCGGTACGGACGACACCGTGCTTGCCGGTTTTTGCGCGCTTGTGCTTAGCCCCGAGCCTAAATACAACGTGCTTTTAGGTTCAGCCGGGACGCCCAAAGTGAGCGGAGAAAAGAGCGGCGATACGCATTCTTTCATCCGCCTCGACGATTCGCGCCTTATGATCGCCCTTTGCGACGGTATGGGCAGCGGAGAAAACGCGTCGAAAATCAGCGAGGCGTCGATAGGGCTTGTCGAAAGCTTTTATAAGGCGGGATTTTCAACGGAGCTTGTGCTGTATTCCGTCAACCGCTTTTTATCGCTCACTTTAGAGGAATCGTTCTCGGCTCTTGATATCTGCGTTATAGACCTTAACACCGCGCAAGCCGATATAATCAAGCTCGGCAGCCCCGCCGCGTACATAAAAAAGAAGGACGTCATACAGCGGATCGATTCGCAGAGCCTGCCGATCGGCGCGGACGAAACTGTGCGCCCCAGCGTTGTTTCGCTGAACCTCGACCCCGGCGACATACTCGTTTTCACAAGCGACGGGGTGTCGGACTGCTTTGAGGGCGACAGGCTTGCCGCGTCCGTCCTTAACGTGAACACCGTCAATCCCCAGACGCTTGCCGAATGCGTTATGGAAAAGACTCTTCAGGCGTGCCGTAATAAACCCAAAGACGATTCCACCGTAATTACCGCCCGCCTTATCCTCAATTAGTTCCACCGCCCGCCGTTGCAATAAAACGGCAATAAAACGGCAGTAAAATGCAATTTATCCGCACATTAGCGAAGAAATGGTACTTGACATATATCTTTGAATTGTGTATAATAATATTTACTATGGATAAGATTATTGATTATATTGTAAATTTGTTTAATGATGAGTTTACCGCGTTTATTTTTATGGCGGCCGCTGCAGCTTTTGCGCTTATTTTCTTTGTGACATCCATTGTGCTGCTTTGCCGTAAAAAACGCCGTAAAAATGCGTACAGGGTTATCCTTGCCGTATTTGCGTGGATCATTTTGATCGCCGCGCTCCTGTTCGGGATCGTTACGGTTTTCTACTACTGGCCCCAAAGCTGGGCGGCAGTCGAATACAGCGGCGCGGATATGCCCGTCAAGCTGTTCGGCCTTGAATTTACGGTTCCCTTTATCGGCACGTATTTTGCGGTTTTCAGCGAAATGCAATGCCTTATCGCGTTTGGCGCGGCGGCGGCACTTTCGCTTGTGTACCTTATTATTTTAAAAGTCAAAACTCTTAAGAAAGTAAAAGAGCAAAAGGACGAATATTCTAAATACGTCGAGACCCTTGCAAGTGAAGAGCCCGTTACCGAGCCTGTTGCGGCTCAAGAGGCCAAGTCCGAAGAGAGCGCGGCTGTACTGGAATTAGAAGACGAGCCTGCACAAGCGGCGGCTGAAAAAACGCCGGTTGAAGAGATGACTGCCGCCCAAGAGCCTGTTAAAGAGGAGGCCGCGGCTAAAGAGGAACCTAAACCCGCGCCCGCCGCAGACGAAGAGATAAGCGAGGGCGACAACGAGATATACACGCCCAAATCCAATTTCGGATATAGCCAGGCAGAGCTTGCAGAAGTTTTAAAGCAGCTTGAAAAAATACCCGACACCGCGCCCCAGTATTCCGAGGCTCCGGCAACCGAGTCGGAAAAGGAAGAGCCTGTTATCATCGGCGCAGCGGAAACTGTTCCGATCAACGGAGCAAAACCCGCGCCTGTAAACACAGCGATAAAAGCTGCCGCGCCAAAAGCCGCAGCACCCAAAAAACCGGCGGCAAAACCGGCTGCAAAACCGGCTGTAAGCGCCGCGCCCGCGCCCAAAGCGGCTCCCAAGCCTGTCATAGCCAAAGCGGCTCCCAAACCCGTTTCAAAAACCGAACCGGCTAAAGCCGCTTTAAAACCTGCGCCCAAAACCGAACCGGTAAAACCTGTTTCAAAGCCCGCGCCTGTGTCGGAGCCTGTAAAACCTGTTTCAAAGCCCGCGCCGGTATCGGAGCCGGTCAAACCCGCTGTAAAGCCTGAAATGAAAGCCGAGCCGGCAAAAAGAGCGCCGGTTGCAGCGCCGACAGAGGTCAAAACTTTGTCCGGCCGCCGTGTAATAAAGGGGTCGGGAGCAGCGGTAGTATTCAACGATTACCTCAACACAAAAACTGACGAAGAAAAGAAAAAAATAGAGACCAACATCAGCACGGTCGAGCTTAAGTAAACGGTTAGTGAAGCGTTTTCTTAAAATAAGTTGTAGTAAGCGGGAGATTTTAATATAGTGTATTACGTGGGCGTGGATATCGGAGGGACTGCCATTAAGGCGGGCCTTGTAAACGAAAACGGAAAAATAGTAAAAAAGTCAAGTATAGAAACGAAAGCGACGCGTAAATACGAAGAAGTCCTTAACGACATTATAGCTCAGGTCAAAGAGCTGACTAAAGGTTATGAGGTTGCGGGGGTCGGCATCGGCTGCCCCGGAACTATCAATTCGAGCGGCGTCGTTGAGTACGCTAATAATTTGTATTGGAAAAACGTTCCGCTTGCCGAATATGTCGGTAAAGCTTTAAACATTCCCTGCAAGGCAAGCAACGACGCAAACGTCGCTGCCTTAGGCGAGGTCAAATTCGGCGCGGGGAAAAATTATTCCGACGCCGTTATGGTCACGCTCGGAACAGGAGTCGGCGCGGGTTTTATCTTAGACGGCAAGCTGTTTGAGGGCTTTAAGGGAATGGGCGCGGAGGGCGGACATACCGTCATACGCGAAAACGGAGTGAGCTGCACCTGCGGCAGAAAAGGCTGTCTTGAGGCCTACGCCTCGGCCACCGCGCTTATACGCGAAACGCTATATGCGATGATGACCGACAAAAACAGCCTTATGTGGGAAGAATGCGGCGGCGACCTTAATAAGGTGGACGGAAGAACAAGCTTTGAGGCGGCAAAGAAAGGCGATAAAACCGCTCAGGAAGTAGTGGATGGTTATGCTAAGGCGTTGGCTGAGGGCATACTTAATTTTGTTAACGTGTTCCGCTCTCAAATCATAATTTTGGGCGGCGGAGTCTGCGCGCAGGGCGAGGCGTTGCTGGCTCCTGTCCGCAGGCACGTCGATGAATACCGTTACGGCGGACACGACAGCCCCAAAAGCAACATAATCGTTGCAACACTCGGCAATGACGCCGGAATTATCGGGGCGGCGTCGCTGTTTATCTAAGAAAATAATTTTAAAGGGAGATATAAAAAATGAAAGTAACAAAACAGTTGAAAGGCACAAAAACAGAGGCAAACCTTATGAACGCTTTCGCGGGCGAGAGTATGGCGAGAAATAAATACGATTACTACGCGAGCCAGGCTAAAAAGGACGGCTACGAGCAGATCGCCGCATTTTTTGCAGAAACCGCGCTGAATGAAAAAGAGCATGCAAAGCTTTGGTTTAAGCTCTTGCACGACGGAGTACCCGCAACTACCGTCAACCTCAAAGACGCGGCAAGCGGAGAAAATTATGAATGGACGGAAATGTATTCTACTTTTGCAAAAGAAGCAAAGGAAGAAGGGTTCCCCGAAATCGCCGTACTTTTTAACGGAGTAGCGGCTATCGAAAAAACACACGAGGAAAGATACCTTAAGCTTTTAGCCAATATAAACGACAATAAGGTGTTCGCTAAAGACGATAAGGCCGTTTGGCAATGCCGCAATTGCGGGCATTTCCACTACGGCTTAAAATCGCCACAGATCTGCCCCGTATGCGAACATCCCCAAAGCTTTTTCCAAGTGAAAGAAAGCAATTATTAATCTGAAAACGGTTTTATTTGTAAAAAAATAACTAAAAACGGCCTCTTTCAAGAAAGTTTTGAAAGAGGCCCTTTATTTAATACACATTTTAAGTTATTTCGCGCAGCCTTTGCTCAAGCATAGTGCGTTCGTCGGTTTTGATTTTTTTGACTGCCGAATTGAGATACTCGTTGAGCTTGCGGCTCATTTCGATTTTTTTGGGATTCTTTTTTAAAAGTTCCACAATTATGCGGTCGATGCTTTTTTTCATATATTCGCCGAAGGATAAAACGGTGTTCTTTTGCAAAATGCGTATTATATCGTCGGCGGCGTCAAATTTAGAAGAAAGTATCGCATCGGTGAACGCCGTAAAGCGGGCGTCGCTTAAAGCGGCCGCCGAATATTGATAGGCTGTGCGTCTTAAAATTGAATTGTCGCTGAGCGCCTTTAAAGTTTTTGCGGGAGCTATATCGCAGAGCGCGGTAAATATTACGTCGCTCAAAAACGCGCCTTTAACGGGCGAAGAGAGCGCCGTTTCGTTTACGGCTATATATTCCCAAATATTTACGGCATAGTTAAAATCTACGGCGGCAAAGGATTTAATATATTTTTTAAGCGACTCTAAGTCGGTCAGGTATGAAGTTTTTGCAAAACTTTCAAAAACCTGTAAAAATTTGATTTCTTTTGCGTTCATAATTTTCTCCGTTTTTTCAATTTGTAGATATCTACGCAATTATTATATAATATCTACGCATAAATCTCAAGTAGATTTTATGCCATAAGTTCACTTTTAAACAGCAAAAAACCGGACTCTTTCTAAAATATCCGCTCCTAAGGCCCCCGGAGCGGCCAAATACATGGTGATAATATTTCGGCGTCTTTTTGGTTTGAAAATGTCACCGGCGCAAAGACGCCTAAAATTTTCGCTTATAACGGTGCTATGAGCGAGAAATTTTTGACAATTTCAAGTTCAAAAATCCATCCGTAATATTTTACCACCATGAAAATGTCCGCTCCTAAAACCCAATTTGTTTGACTTATTCTGCATATAGTGGTATGCTGTTCTTAAAAAGGAGAGTATCGCATTATGCCTGTAAAAGTTGTAAAAAACATTCCGGCAATAGGTTTTTTGGAAAAAGAAAACATATTTATTATGACGGAGGAGCGCGCGCTGTCGCAGGAGATAAGGCCGCTCAAAATTGCCGTTTTAAATCTTATGCCCAATAAAATCGCGACGGAAACGCAGCTATTGCGTCTTATCGCCAATTCTCCGCTTCAGGCCGAGGTGGTTTTTTTGCGCACCGCAAGCTATGTTTCAAAAAACACCGACTCAAACCATCTTGAATATTTTTATAAAACCTTCGACGAGATTTTAGAATCTAAGCAAAAGTTCGACGCGCTCATCGTCACCGGCGCGCCGGTTGAAAAGATGGATTTTACGTCCGTCGCCTACTGGGACGAACTAAAAGCCATAATGGAATGGGCCGACCACAACGTTTATTCGTCGATGTATATCTGCTGGGCTGCGCAGGCGGCCGCGTACTATCACTACGGTATCAATAAATCCGTACAGAAAAAAAAGATTTTCGGCATCTACGAACACAAAATATTAGACAAAACCAATCCGCTGCTTCGCGGCTTCAACGATACTTTTCCCGCGCCGCACTCACGCTATACACAGGTTGACGCTCAAAAAATGTTTGACGAAAAGCGGCTGGACGTTCTGGCGGTTTCTAAAAAGGCGGGCATTTATCTTGCCGCGAGCAAGGATTTAAGAAAGGTTTTTGTTTTCGGCCACGGCGAGTATGACCTCGACACCCTTCATAACGAATATATCCGCGACCGCGACAAGGGGCTCAAAACCGCCAAGCCCGAAAACTATTACGTCAAAAACAAGGTCGGCGCGCTCCCCCCGATCACGTGGCGCGCTCACGAATCGCTGCTTTTTATGAACTGGATCAACTATTGCGTTTACCAGAATACGCCGTATGATATCGAGAGCATCAATTAAGCTGCGCAAGTTTTTCCGTCATTTTTTAAAGGCGGCCTAAAATTTTGCGATAAAAAGCAATCATTGCTGGAAGTTACGATAAAAAGCAATTTTAATCATTGCTAAAATTTACGATAAAAACAATTTTAACCATACAGGAGACTTGAATTTATGAGAAGAACAAAGATCGTCTGCACCGTCGGCCCGGCAACGGATAATTATAATATCTTAAAAAAGCTTATTAAAGCCGGGATGAACGTCGCAAGGCTCAACCTTTCGCACGGAACATACGAGGAGCATCATAAGCGTATCGAAATGCTGAAAACGGCGCGCGAGGAGCTTAATGTGCCGCTTGCTATCCTTTTAGACACCAAAGGCCCTGAAATCAGGGTCAGGACGTTTGAAAAAGGGTCGGTCAATCTTGAAAACGGCGCAACCTTTACCCTCACCGCCGACGATATCGTCGGAACGGCAGAGCGGGTTTCGGTCTCTTATAAGGAGCTGTCCTCTAAAGTCAAGATTGGCGACCCCATACTCATCAACGACGGCCTTATAGAATTGGAGGTCAAATCGATATCCGGCCGCGATATCGTCTGCACAGTTATAGAGGGCGGCGAGCTGTCTAACCGTAAAAGTATGAACCTACCCAAAACCAAGATCGATATGCCTTATATGTCGAAAGTGGATAAAGAGGATATCAAGTTCGGTATTGAAGAGGAGGTCGATTATTTCGCGCTCAGTTTTTGCCGCTGCGCCGAGGACGTGCGCATAGTCAAGAGCTTCATGGCCGAGCATAACGGGCTGAGCATCCAGCTTATTGCCAAAATTGAAAACCGCGACGGCGTCGATAACGCTTCGTCAATTGTTGACGAGTGCGACGGACTAATGGTTGCGCGCGGAGATATGGGGGTAGAAATACCGTTCGAGGAGCTGCCCGGCATTCAGAAAAACCTTATTAAGCTTTGCTACAGGCAGGGCAAAAAGGTCATTACGGCGACTCAGATGCTGGAATCTATGATAAGCCACCCCCGCCCGACGCGCGCCGAAACCTCGGACGTTGCAAACGCCGTATACGACGGCACCTCCGCCGTTATGCTCTCTGGCGAAACCGCGGTAGGGCGTTATCCGGTAGAGGCCGTTAAAACAATGGCAAAAATCGCCGAAAAAGCCGAATCCGGCATACATTTCAAAAAACGCTTCCAAAGCCATGAGGCAGATATTCTCTCTATCACCGACGCCGTTTCGCATTCGACCGTCGCCGCCGCATTCGACCTTGACGCGAAAGCTATCATAACCGTTTCAAAATCGGGCAACACCGTGCGTAAAGTGTCGCGTTTCCGTCCCGGCTGCGTAATTATCGGCGCGGTCACGTCGAAAAAAGCGTATCACCAGCTGGGTATGAACTGGGGCGTAGTTCCCACAATGGCCGCTATCCAGCCCAACTCCGACGAGCTGTTCGTTCACGCCATGGCCTGCGCCAAAAATACCGGCCTTGTAAAAGACGGCGATTTGGTAGTCATAGTAGCCGGCGTGCCTATCGGGGCAACCGGCAGCTCGAATACGATGAAGATAGATTATATTAAGTAAATAAACTTTTTCAAGTTCCTTGTTTTACGCACCTTTTTCGCCTTTTTTGCGGTATCCGCTTTAACTCCGCCCGCCCGTAGCTCTGCTACGAACGATCGGACTTAAAACAGATACGGCTAAAAAATTCATAAAAATTTGCTCAAAACCGGAACTTTCAAAAGTTTTCTTTTTCAAGTTTTTATCAAGAAGCATTTTTGGAAATGAAAGCTTGCTTTCATTTCCAAAAATGTGCCCGCCGCAAAAGGTTTAAAACCCCGCCCTTTGGGGCGGAACAAACCGCCGTAGGCGGTGGGTGCAGGGCTTGCCCTGCGGTTAATACCTTTTATTTCAAACAACATTTTCGCCTTTTAAAGCGTGGTCTAAATAAAAAAATGTATAACGAGGTAATGATGGGTACGGATACAACGATATTGATTGTCGAGGATGAAAACAAGATCGCCAGGTTTGTTTCTTTGGAGCTTGAGCACGAAGGGTATAAAACTAAGTGTATTTCTGACGGCAGGGAAGCGTTGGAAGACGCGCTAAAAAACAATTACGATCTGATCATTTTAGACGTTATGCTGCCCTCGCTCAACGGCATAGAGGTTTTAAGGCGGCTGCGCCAATCCAAAAATACGCCCGTCATTATTTTGACTGCGCGCGACCAGGTTATGGATAAGGTTTCGGGGCTGGATTTAGGCGCGAACGACTATATGACCAAGCCTTTTGCTATCGAGGAGCTGCTTGCCCGGATAAGGGTCAATTTAAAGAAGTCGGTCAATTCAGAGTCGAAAAGCTCGTATTCTTTAGGTAAGCTGGAAATAGATATCGACGCCCGTAAAGTCTCGTACGACGGCGAAAACATCGAGCTTACCAAAAAGGAATTTGACCTTTTAGTGTTCTTAATAGAAAACCGCAATATCGTCATTTCGCGCGAACGCGCCCTCGATAAGGTCTGGGGTTTTGATTTTTACGGCAATACTAACGTCGTGGACGTTTATATAAGGTATTTAAGGGCTAAAATCGATAACGTATATAAAATCAACCTGATAGAAACCGTCAGAGGCGCGGGATATATCGTCAGGATTTAAGATGAAGTTATCAGAATTATTTAAAAAACAAAATGACCCGGTAAAGGCTGCTCCCAAAAAGGCGAGTAATCTTGTTGTGCGCGCCAAAAAAGAGGAAACTGAAAAGGAGCCGCTGCTTCCCTTCCAAAATGCCGCGCAGGGTAAAGCTGCCGCCGACAACAAAGAGGCGGTGGACGAAACCATCAAAGAGCTTAAAGCCGAAAAAGCCGGGGAAAAAAAGAAAAGGCCGCTGTATCTGACGGTGCTTTTCTTTGTGTTTTTTCCCATAACGCTCTTTACGATGCTTGTTATCTATATAACAAAAAAAATCAAGATCCCCATTTCGGTCAAAATGCTCATAACCTTTTCGGTAATGTTCGTGCTGCTTTTAGTGCTGTTCGCGTTCTTTTTAACAGATTCGTTTAAAAACCAGCTTCAAGAAACGGCGGAAAACGCGGCGTACCTTGATAAGCTCAAAGTCACCACAGTCATTCTGATAACCGTTTTTTCGATAGTGTTTATGGCTCTTGTAACAGTAGGCTCCACGCTTATTTTAAGCCCTATCCGCAGAATGAAAGAGCGTATCGACGACATCACCACCGAAAATTTGTCCGCAAGGCTTGAGATCATTGATTCCCAAGACGAGCTTATGGAGCTGCGCGACTGTATAAACGGGCTGCTCGACGATATCGAGGAGCTATTTGTGCGTCAGCAGAACTTTGTTTCGGACGCAAGCCACGAGCTGAAAACGCCTATCGCCGTCATACAGGGCTATTCAAATATGCTTAAACGCTGGGGTAAAGACGACCCGGCCATTTTAACCGAGGGGATCGATTCGATACAGCGCGAATCGGAAAATATGAAGCGCATAGTCGATCAGCTGCTTATTTTAGCGCGTATCGGGAAAATGAACCAGACGCGCACGGAATTTGATTTAGGCGAGGCGCTCAACACTATAGTCGAGGGGTACCGCGTCGTGCATAATACTCATTCTATCGCAATCAACGTTCAGGACGACGTTATTCTTTTCACCGATAAAAATCTTTTGCTTGAGTCTGTGCGCACTCTTGTGGATAATGCGTTCAAGTATACCCCTGTAGGCGGAACGGTAAGGATTTCCTGCGAGCGCGACGATAATTGCGCAAAAATAATCGTTGAGGACAACGGCATGGGCATTTCTAAAGAAGACCTGCCTAAAATCTTTGACAGGTTTTTCAGGTGCGATAAAGCGCGCGGCAGGGAAAAAGGGTCGTCAGGGCTCGGGCTCACTATCGCAAAATCTATCGTCGAAACCCTCGGCGGCACTATCTACGCCGAATCCGAGCTTTCAAAAGGCTCAAAATTTACAATCGAATTGTATTAAACAAACAAACTACGGGAAAAGCTTTTTTTAAGACAAAAATTTTTCCCGCGTTGTTTTTCAAAGATACTCCCATGAGGAGGGAACAAAAATGCAAAAACAAAGATTGGTTATTTTATCCGACTACGGCCTTGACGACGCTGTTGCGGGCGCGTATCTATTAAGCAGGGCGGATATGTTTTGCGCCGTTGATATCGTTGCCGTTGCCGGGAACGTAAGCGCGCAAAAGTCGCTTTTTAACGCCAAAAAGCTTGTTTCTGCGGCCGGAGCGGAGAATAAAAAAGTCGTTATCGTTGACACGTGTGATATCGCCCAGCACGGAACGGACCTGCCCTCGATCCACGGCGCGGACGGAATGGGCGATCTTTTCGACGGCAGCATTATAAAGAGCGGTTTAAACATCGTTCCCTACAATAAATTTTTTAAAAGCTTATCCGACGGTTTTATTTTATTATCCTTAGGGCCTTTAACTTTAACAGAGCAGATCCTAAAAAAATTCAAGCCCTCTCTCACGCTCATAATGGCGGGCATGGTGGATGAAGTCCCGAATTTTAACGGGATGGAATTTAATCAGGCGTTGGATGCTCAAAGCTATAACAACTGCCTTAAATTCGATCACGTCGCCGCCACCCTCGACACCTGCCGCGACCCGGCGTTTAATCTGGCGGGAAAACGATTTGAAGAAAACTGCCTGATGAATAAGTTTATAAACAGAGCCATTGCGCTGGCGGAGGCGCGCCATCCGGACAATTCCTATATCTACGACTTTATTGCGAGCCTGTATTTAACAGAGCCAAAACTTTTTAAAACGGAAAGGGTAACGGATAAATGGGGCAACACGCTCAGCCAGCTCAAAATCGATAATAAAAATTTTAAGCTGTGCGAGTTTGTGGCAGGCGCAAGGAAAAATTGAAGAGCTGTCGCGAATAAAAAGCAGCAGGGCGGTAAAGCGCATGCTGCCTATCTGAACTCACATAACCTCAAAAGAGCTGTACGCTTTTGAGAACGGCTTTTCAAGCCTCGCAGCGTGGAACGCAGCTTTTAGTCCCGTCCTGATAAAACTCCGGCGGCCGCCTTTTCGTACGCGCAGGCGCGTCAACAGCGGAGGGTTTTAAATTGTGGTGCGTGAGCCCGGACGGACCCTTTCGTGGCTGCAAGGCGCCCTGCAGGGCGTAAAATGGGGCTGCCGCTTTGCGTGCCGCCTTTAAAGTATGCTTAAAACTACTCTATAAACGCCGCTATGCATCACTGTAGATTATTTTTTAACCTTGCTTTATTTGAGTATTTTCCTTAAACACTTTTCTTAGAGCGTTAATAACGAGCGGTATGAAAAGGCAGAAAACGGCGGCCTCGGCGATCGGGTAGCAAAACCAAAAGCCTGTAAGCCCGGTCGTGTAGGCAAGCAGCGCGGCGATGGGGATTATCAGCGCTATCTGACGCAGCAGCGAAACTAAAAGCGAGGTAAGCCCTTTGCCAAGCGACTGCATAAGCGTCGTGCTCACAATATTGAAAGCGGCAAAAAGAAAGCTTATTGATATAACGCGCATAGCGTAGCTGCCGTCCTTTAAAAAAGCGTCTGAGGAAACGAACATACTCATCAATTGTTTCGGGATCGCCTGAAAAAGCAGTACGCCTATTGCCATAATAACGGCCGCCGCCATAACCGCGAGCTTGTAGGCGCGCTGAAACCGTTCTTTGTTCTGCGCGCCGTAATTGTAGGAAAGAATAGGCAGCAGTCCTTGCGTGAGCCCGAACACCGGCATAAAAATAAAGGATTGCAGCTTAAAGTACGCGCCTAAAATTGCGATACCGTTATCCGAGATCGCGCGCAGGAAGATATTCAGCACTATAACGACAAAACTGTTGACGGCGTTCATAAAGGTCGTGGGGATGCCGACTATAAAAATGTCTGCGATATTGCGCATTTTCAGCTTTAACCCTTTAAAGAAAACGGAAACGTCCTGCTTTTTAAAGAGGAAAACCGCAAGCACGAAAAACATCGCCGCCGCTTGCCCTACCACCGTCGCGATAGCCGCGCCGCGCACGCCCATTTTGAACACAAAAATGAAAATAGGGTCGAGAGCGATGTTTGTCAGCGCGCCTATCAGCTGGCTTATCATCGGTATTTTCATATTGCCTGTGGATTGAAGTACCTTAGAGCAAACAAGCTCCACAAATACGGGTAGAGAAAACGTCATACAAATTGTCAGGTACTGCGTTCCCCATTCCTTGACGACATCGTTGTTTGTATACGCGGTAATAAACGGTTTTGCGATAGTCAGCCCTAAAACTGCAAAAACAGCCGAGAAAACGAGCGCGAGAAAAAGCCCGGTCTTTGCTACCTGACCCGCCTCGTCGTTTTTGCCCTCGCCTAAGCGTTTTGCTACGGCGACGTTCGTCCCGACTCCTATCCCGATAGCGAACGCAAACGGGATCATCTGCATAGGAAAGGCCGCGCTCAAAGCGGTCAGTCCGTCCTCGCTGCCGTACATCGATACGAAAATAGTGTCTACAACGTTATAAAGCGCCTGAACCAGCATAGAAAACATTGCCGGCAGCGACATAGTAAGCAGCAGCTTGCCTACAGGCGTGCTGCGCATTTTCTCAGATCTGAGCGTTTCTTCCATAGTATTAGTATAACCTCTTTTTACCTGCAAATTATACCCTTGATTATTTTAAAAGTCAATCAAACTGCGCCGCCGCAGGTATCGCGAAAAAAATAATTAAAGAGCCTGCTTTTAAAAATAGTAAAAGGGTAAGAAATGTGTTATTATATATATAGAAGATATTAAAACCCGCGGCAAGCCCGGGTCGAGCCCGCGGCCCGCCGCAAAAAAATCTAAGGACTAAAAAGAAATTAGATGTTTAAGCTGATTAAGTTTTTAAAAGGATACACCGTACAGGTTATAGCCGCGCCGCTCTTTAAGCTGATCGAGGCTCTTTTTGAGCTTATAATCCCGATCGTAGTGGCAAAAATAATCGACGTCGGAATCCCCGCGGGCGATACTTCCTACATTATCAAAATGAGCTTTGTGCTGGTAGCTTTGGGCGCGGGCGGGTTTTGTTTTTCGATAGTGTGCCAGTTTTTGGCGGCAAAGTCAAGCCTTGGCTACGGCACAAACCTGCGGCGCGCGCTATTTGGCCATATCAATAAATTCGGCTACGCCGAGCTTGACCGTTTCGGCGCGCCGGGACTTGTTACAAGGCTTACAAACGATATCAACCAAACGCAGGTAGGCGTGGCGATGTTTTTGCGGCTCGTACTGCGTTCGCCGTTTATAGCGGCAGGCTCTATAATTATGGCGATGACGATCGATCTTAAACTTTCGCTGATATTCATAGCTATGGCGGCGCTGGTTTCGCTCGTGCTATATATCACTATGTCGCGCTCGATGCCGTTCTACCGCTCAATTCAAAGCAAGCTCGACAATATCGCTATGCTCACGCGCGAAAACCTTTCGGGCGCAAGGGTCGTGCGCGCCTTCTCAAATCAGGAAGAGGAGCAGCGCGATTTTAAAGAGGCAGCCGGGTCGCTTTCTAAAAAAAGCAGGAGAGTCGGCGCGATTTCCGGCCTTATCAATCCGCTCACATACGCGCTTGTAAATTTAGCGATAATCTTAGTGCTGTATTTCGGCGGCAAAGAGGTCTATGCGGGGCGGCTCACTCAAGGCCAGATACTCGCGCTCGTCAATTATCTTTCGCAGATACTGCTTTCTTTAGTAGTCCTAGCAAATCTTATCGTCACCTTCACAAAATCGTCGGCGTGCGCTAAAAGAATAAACGAGGTGCTCCAAACTGTTCCCGCAGTCACAGAAACTGCCGTGTCACACGTTGTTGCCATAGAGGGCGCGCCGAAAATCGAGTTTAAAAACGTCGGATTTTCGTATGCGGGCAACGCCGGAAACGCGCTCGAGGACATCAGCTTTTCAATTCGCGCGGGCGGAACGTTCGGCATAATAGGCCCTACAGGCTCGGGCAAATCAACGATAGTCAGCCTTTTGGGGCGGCACTACGACGTAAAAAGCGGAGAGGCGGAGGTTGACGGTGTCAACGTGCGGCATTATCCCTTTAAGCAGCTGCGCGAAAAAATCGGGCTTGTGCCCCAAAAAGCCGTATTATTTTCGGGGACCGTCCGCGAAAACCTTTTAATGGGGCGGACGGATATTTCAGACGACGAGCTTTACTTTGCGCTTAAAACCGCTATGGCCTACGAGTTTGTCATGACGCTGGAAAAAGGCCTTGACACGCCCGTTTTGCGCGAGGGCAGAAACTTTTCCGGCGGCCAAAAGCAGCGGCTTACTATCGCAAGAGCGCTTGCTAAGAGGCCGGAAATTTTGATTTTAGACGATTCCTCCAGCGCGCTCGATTATGCCACCGACTATAATTTAAGGAAAAACCTGAGGAGCGTTCCCTATATTATGACGGTCGTTATAGTCTCTCAGCGGGCAACGTCTATCAAGGACGCGGACGCAATTCTGGTGCTCGACGAGGGCAAATGCGCCGGTATCGGCACGCACGGCGAGCTTTTGCAAAGCTGCGCCCTCTATAAGGAAATTTGTTCTTCCCAAGGCAGGGCAGAGGGGGAGGGCGGAAATGAAAACTGAAAAAACGCGTGCAAAAGCGGCTGCGGCTAAAAAATCCGCGAATATAAATTACTCCGTAAAAGCTCTTTTAAAAGTTCTTTTAGGCTATACGCGCCCTTACGCCGGTTTTTTGATACTGACTCTTTTGTTTTCGCTGCTGCACGTGGGCGCGTCGCTGTATGCCGCTATCGTTATCGGCGACGCGGTCGATCTTATCGCGGGGAAAAACGCTGTCGATTTTAACGGCATATTTTGGTGCGTGATAAAATTAGGAGCGTGTATCGCCGCTGTTCTTATTTTTCAATGGTTGTCCGCCATAACCGCCAATAAGGTTTCGTTTTCGGTAGTCAGGGACGTAAGGACCGACGCTTTTAATAAGCTCAACCGGGTTCCGCTCAAATTCATCGATTCCTCTTCACACGGCGATATTATGAGCAGGATAGTCAACGATTCCGAGCTTGTGTCCGACGGGCTTGTCTTAGGTTTCACCCAGATTTTCACCGGCGTTATAACCGTTATCGGAACGCTCGGGTTTATGTTCGCGCTAAACTATAAGATAGCTCTCGTAGTGGTGGCTTTTACGCCGTTGTCGCTGTTTATTTCGTGGCTTATAGCAAAATCGAGCCACAGCAAAATAAAAATGCAGGCCGCAAAGCGCGGAGAAATGGCGGGCTTTTGCGAGGAAATGATTTCCGGCCAGCGCGTTATAAAGGCGTTCAATTACGAGGACGTTTCAATGGCGCGGTTTGAAAGCGTCAATAAGGAGCTTAAATATTACGGCGTATGGGCGATGTTCCTCTCCTCGCTCACAAACCCCTCCTCAAGGCTCATAAACAGCATTTTATACGCGATAGTCGCCGCGCTGGGCGGGTATGCGGCTGTCCATAATCCCGCTTTCGGAATTGCCGCGCTGGTGTCCTTCCTTACGTACGCAAACCACTACGCGAAGCCCTTTAACGAAATAACCGGCGTAATAACCGAGCTTCAGACGGCTCTTGCCTCGCTAAGGCGAGTCAAAGCGGTTTTAGATGAAAAAGAGGAGCAGGACGATAAAAACTATCCCGCGCTGCCCTTTTGCGACGGAACCTTGTCGGCCCGCAGCGTCAGTTTTTCCTATGAGGCCTCAAAACCGCTTATAAAAAACTTTAATTTAAGCGTCAAAAAAGGCCAGCGGGTCGCGATAGTCGGCCCCACCGGCTGCGGCAAAACGACGCTCATCAATCTTTTAATGCGCTTTTATGACCCGGTAGAGGGCGCGATTATGATGTCGGGAACGGATATCACGTCGGTTTCGCGCTCATCCGTACGCGAAAAATACGGCATGGTGCTTCAAGATACGTGGCTTTTCAACGACACTATCCGCAGTAATATTTCCTACGGCAAGCGTGACGCTACAGACGAAGAAATTGTAGAGGCCGCAAAAAAGGCGCACATCCACAATTATATTATGAAGCAGGAAAAAGGCTACGACACGATAGTATCCGAGGACGGCGGTAACATAAGCCAGGGGCAAAAACAGCTTTTGACGATCGCCCGCATAATGCTGACGCAGCCGCCGATGCTGATACTCGACGAGGCCACCTCTAACATAGATACCCGCACCGAACGCCGCATTCAAAAGGCATTCGGCGAAATGATGAGGGGCAGAACGAGTTTCGTTATCGCCCACCGCCTCTCCACGATCGAGGACGCAGACAAAATTTTAGTTATGAATAACGGCGATATAATAGAATCCGGCACTCATGCCGAATTATTGGCGCAGGGCGGGTTTTATTGTATGCTTTATAATAGCCAATTTTCAAAATACTAATTTTTTCGGCGGCGTATATGGGGGCTTATCCGGGCTTGAGTGCTTTTGTCCGGCGCGGCTTAAGTATTAAATATACGCGCCCTTCCCGAACAAAATCCAGCTGCCCGCCTAATCCCTCATCTACGCCGCCTATGTGATTGTCTGCGCCCGGCGGCGGATGTATTTGGGGGCTTATCCGGGCTTGAGTGCTTTTGTCCGGCGCGGCTTAAGTATTAAATATACGCGCATCGTGAGCCGGACTTATTCACGTTCTTTTTAAGGCAAAGCGACAATTAGATCGGAATATGCCGACATCGCATTGCTGCTTTTTAACGCTTGCAATTTATCTGCCGGAACATATATTTTAGAAATACTGTTGCCCTCATCTGCGTGGAAATACCCGAAAGTATCTGTAAGTAAGACTATCTCCGTTATAACTGTAGCTCCGAATTGATAAGAGCCGATAACATTTACGCTAGGCGGGATAGTAAGCTTTTTTAAGTAAGCGTTGCAGGTGAAAGAGCGGTCGCACAAAGTTATTATGCCGACTGGGATTGTGTACTCTTCGTCAGTTTTGCAATTAGGGTAATACAGCAAAACAGTTTTTCCTTTATTCATCAGCACGTCGTCAACGTCGCAATAATAAGCGTTGTCCGCGCTCACATTGATTTGCGCCACGGAGCTGTTGTAGAAAGCATCAGAGGCAATAAAATCGACGCTAGATGGAATGTTTACAACGGTCAGAGCCGTCCAATGAAACGCCGCGCTGCCAATCGACCTGATTGCGTTTCCTAGCGAAATATTTTTTAAGGGCGTCTGGGCAAATGCCATTGCGCCGATTTCGGTAACGCCGTTTTCAATAACTACGGTTTCTATATCCGACATATAAAAAGCCGCTTCCTCGATGACGGTCACATTTTGAGGAATAGCTATAGTTTTTATCTTGCTTCTTCCCATGCCGCCAAGGCGTTTTACCGAGCCGGGAACAGTATACGCAGTTTCCGTTTTGCCCTGCGGGTACAGCAGCAATTTTTCCTTAGCTTTATCAAATAAGACGCCGTTTGCCGATGAAAAATAAAGGCTGTCGGGATGAGCATTAACATTTTTCAAGGCGGTCAAGCCGCCCAAACCGCAAAAATACTTCAGGCTTTTTGGCAGGTCAACGGCGGTAATGAATTGCTCGTTATTGTTAAAAACAAAGGGGTTGCTGATAATGCCGACGGTGCCTTCCCTGAATGAGGCGGTGTTTATTCTTGCGCCTTTATATCCGACCGCCCAGTCCTCCAAATAGATAATATCACTTTCCGGCGCGTTGTTCCAAATGCCGGTGTTTTCAAACGCCCTCCAATCCATATACTCTAAAGCGTCCGGCAAATCAAGCGAATCAAGGCTAACACATCCCGAAAACGCATAGCTCTCTATCCGCTTTAATGTTGCGGGGAGTGAGATTTCAGTAAGATTAGAGCAATTTACAAAGGTATTGTCGGTAATATTTGTAATTCCCTCGCTTACAATTACTTTTTTGATATTCGGCTTATTAAAGATGCCAACGCCTAAAAGCTGCACAGGCAAACCGTAAATTTCAGATGGGATAGTGATCTCCTCCAGTAAACCGGCTTCCGGCGTTAAGCCTGTAAGCCAAACTCCTTCTATGCCGTTAAGGCTGTCATAAATAATTTCAAACACTCCGTATTCCTGCAATCTTTCCCATGCTGCGTAAAAAGTCATATCCGAATTTACAAACCAGTCGGACAAGCCGTTTTCAAAAACCATATCAGGCGAGGGAGAACTCACAGACGACCAGCCAAGAAAACGGTACCCGATACGTTCCGGGGCCGGAGCCCGGGCATGCCCGCCGCGCTTGACTTTAATAGGCTTGATCTCCGTACCGCCGTATGTTTCAAAAGTTACATTTAAGTAGTCGCCTTTATTATTATCGCATGCCGCAATAGGGACAGTTACAAGTAAAATAAACAGAGAACAAATTAATTTCCTGTATAAACGCATAATAACCCCCAAGTTTCATTATTTTTATTAAATCAAATAAATTATACACTAAAATATTTCAAGACGGCAATTGGTTTTAAATTAAAATTCTTAATAGGTTTTGGGAAAGTGGGTGCGGGGGAGAACCTTTTTGCAAAAAGGTTCTCCCCCGCAAAGCCTACTTTCGCTAAATACTGTAAAGTAAGTCGCTGTAAGTCGGGAAAGGCCAGTGCTTTTTGGAAACGATAGTTTCGAGCTGGTCGCAGGCGGTGCGCAGCTCCTGCATCGTAAGGAAAACGCTGTCGTGGAAATTGACGGCGCAGTCTTTAACGGGAGTTATGCCGCGCGCGGACACAAGCGCGTCCTCTAGCTTACATTTGGATTCGTAAGCCGTATCGACGAGGGCGGCGGTTTTTTTGAGTATCTGCGTTTCGGTGGGGCTTGCTATACTGAGCTTTTTCTTCTTTAAAATATTGTCGGAAAGCTCGTTCATATAGCGGAAAACGCTCGGCAGTATCTCTTTTGTGACTATGCTTATCATAGTGAGAGCTTCGATATTGATGATCTTGCAGTAGTTTTCAAGCAATATTTCCTGACGCGCCTCGATCTCCTCTTTAGTATAAACCGAATGGCGGGCGAACATCTCGATGTTTTCGGGCTTGTTATAGAGCGAAAGAGCCTCGGGGGTGTGGCGCAGGTTGAGCAGCCCGCGTTTTTTCGCCTCGGCGTGCCATTCCTCGGAATAGTTATTGCCGTTGAAAATTATGCGCGAGTGCTGCTTATAGATTTTAGTGATAACTTTTTTAACGTCCGCCTCAAAATTTATACTGCCCTCCAGCTCGTCGCAGATATCCTTTAAAGCGTCGGCGACGGAAGTGTTCAAAAGCGTGTTGGGGCAGGAAATATTGATCGACGAGCCCAGCATACGGAACTCAAATTTATTTCCTGTGAACGCAAAAGGCGACGTGCGGTTGCGGTCGAACGAATCCCGCATAAATTCAGGTATCGACTCAACGCCGAGCTTCATTCTCGACGACTCTTTTTTCAAATACTGCGTATCGCCCGCCATCGATTCAAAAATGTCGGTAAGCTCGCTGCCTAAAAACACCGATATTATAGCGGGGGGAGCTTCGTGCGAGCCTAAACGGTGGTCGTTTCCGGCAGTCGCTACGCTTAAGCGCAGTAAGTCCTGATGAACGTCCACAGCTTTTATTATAGCGGCCAAAAAAAGCAAAAACCGCAGGTTTGTTTCGGGCATTTTGCCGGGGTCGAGCAGGTTTTCCGTCTCTGTCGAGACCGACCAGTTGTTGTGCTTGCCCGAGCCGTTTACGCCGGCAAACGGCTTTTCGTGCAGCAGGCACACAAGACCGTGGCGTTCGGCGACCTTTTGCATGATCTCCATTGTAAGCTGGTTTTGGTCGGTAGAAACGTTTACGGACGTGAAAATAGGCGCAAGCTCGTGCTGTGCGGGCGCGGCCTCGTTATGGCGGGTCTTAGCGTAGATGCCGAGCTTCCACAGCTCTCTGTCCAGCTCCTCCATATACGCGATGATACGCGGCTTGATGTTGCCGTAATAATGGTTTTCAAGCTCCTGGCCTTTTGGCGGACGCGCGCCCAAAAGAGTCCTTCCCGTTGTGATAAGGTCCTTACGCTTATCGAAAAGCTCTTTTGTTATCAGAAAGTATTCCTGTTCCGCGCCGACTGTAATATTGATTTTTTCAGAATTTGAGCCGAAAAGCTTCACAAACCGTTTGACCTGGTTTATCAAAACGTTCATCGAACGCAAGAGCGGAGTCTTTTTATCGAGAACCTGGCCTGAATAAGAAATGAACGCGGTGGGGATGCAGAGCGTGCCGTCCTTAATAAAGGCGTAGCTTGAGGTGTCCCAAACCGTATAGCCGCGCGCCTCGAAGGTCGAGCGCAGGCCGCCGGAGGGAAAGCTTGAGGCGTCGGATTCGCCCTTTATAAGCTCCTTGCCCGAAAATTTCATTATAACCGTTCCGTCGGGGCCGGGCGCGATAAAGGAATCGTGTTTTTCGGCGGTAATGCCTGTCATCGGCTGGAACCAATGCGTATAATGCGTCGCGCCTTTTTCAATTGCCCACTCTTTCATAACGTCGGCAATCACGTTAGTCAGCTCGCGCGAGGGCTTTTCGCCCTTGTTCTGCGTCAATTTAAGCGCGCTGTAAGCGTCGGCGGGCAGGCGTTCCTTCATCACCTTGTCGTTAAAAACCAGACTTCCGAAAATTTCCGTTACCGTTTCCATTTG
Source organism: Eubacteriales bacterium (assembly GCA_031553855.1). GTDB lineage: Bacteria > Bacillota > Clostridia > Christensenellales > Pumilibacteraceae > RACS-047. The sequence goes on from JAVBKW010000006.1 coordinate 26,845, forward strand.
TAAAAACTCCTTAATAAAGTATCGCCGGTTGTTTTTTCTTCTTTAGGGCGCCCGGCTTATTTTTAAGCGCTATAAATAATAAAAATGACGCCAAAAGAACGAATTTTCTTTTTTGGCGCCTTTGCCGTTAAAGTTATGCTTTCATTATATTATATTTGCCGGGGATATGTCAATCGGAATAAACACCTTAAAAAGGGGGCTGCCTCACGAGTTTTTTTCTCGTGAGACAGCCCCAAGGTTTTTTAAGATATCGGAGAGTTTTTTTAGGATTTCCGGCAAAAACTTTTTACAATATAATTATATAACGGAAAAACAATATAGTCAATAGCCTTTTTGTAAATTTTGCGCTTAAAATTTTTATTTCTATTGTAATTATTGGAAAAGTATTGTATAATGTTAAAAAGAAAATATTCTTTTAACATATAAATAAATTGCTTGTTTTTTTAGCAAAAGGGAAATAATGAAAACGGAAAAATACAATAAAGAATTTTACTGCGGATCTCTGCACTTTGCATATAAGTATTTCGGATGTAAGTACGTGCGCGGCGCTAAGGAGGCAGTTTTTACCGTGTTTGCGCCGCATGCTGAAAACGTTTTTGTTATGGGCGATTTTAATAATTGGTCGGAATCCGCCTCGCCTTTAAAGAGCGATGGCGGTATTTGGTCTGCCGTTATCGCAAACGTCAACGAGTTCGACGGCTATAAATTTGTTATCGACACGCACGACGGCCGCCGCATATATAAATCCGACCCGTACGCGTTCCACTCCGAAACGGCGGGCCTTACAAACTCAAAGGTCTACGATATATCCGCCTTCAAATGGACGGACGCAAAGTGGGAGAAGGATAAACGCGCGCACGCCCCTTACGATAAGCCCGTCAATATTTATGAGGCGCATATCGGGTCGTGGCGGCGGTATGAGGACGGCAATCAGTTTTCGTATAAGCAGTTTGCCTCTGAAATAGTTCCGTATCTAAAGCATATGAATTATACGCACATCGAGCTTATGGGCATCGCCGAATACCCGTTCGAGGGTTCGTGGGGGTATCAGGTGACGGGCTATTACGCTCCGACCTCGCGCTACGGAACTCCGGACGAATTTGCGTTTTTGATAAACGAGCTGCATGTAGCGGGCATAGGCGTGATTTTAGACTGGGTGCCGGGGCATTTCCCTAAGGACGCGAACGGGCTGTATGAGTTTGACGGCCAGCCGCTGTACGAGCCGGAAGACGAACTGAAAAAAGAGCATAAGGAATGGGGTACGCGGTGCTTTGACTACTGTAAGGGGGAGGTTAAAAGCTTTCTTATTTCAAACGCTCTTTACTGGCTGGACGTTTTCCATATAGACGGGTTAAGGGTCGACGCGGTGGCAAGTATGCTGTATCTTGACTACAACCGTACGCAATGGCGGCCGAACAAGGACGGCGGCAAGGAAAATTTGGAGGCAATTGAGTTTTTCAAAGAGCTGAACACCGCAGTTTTTGCCGCCCACCCCGGGACTATTATGGTGGCGGAGGAATCGACGGCGTTCCCGCTCGTTACTATGCCCGTTTCGGAAGGGGGGCTGGGTTTTAATTTCAAATGGAACATGGGCTGGATGAACGACACTCTGGGCTATGTGAAAACCGACCCGTATTTCAGGTGGGGGCGCCATAACGCGCTAACGTTTTCAATGTCGTACGCGTTCAGCGAAAACTACATACTTCCCATTTCGCACGACGAGGTCGTACACGGAAAAGGCTCGCTTTTGAACAAAATGCCGGGCAATTATGAAACAAAATTTGCCGGATGGCGAAACTATTTGATGAGCATGTTCTCGCATCCGGGCAAAAAGCTGACGTTTATGGGTGCGGAAATCGCGCAATTTATTGAGTGGGACTATAAAAAGGAGCTGGACTGGAAGCTTTTGGACTTTCCCGCCCATAAAAGCGCGCAGGAGTTTTTCAAAACCTTAAGCGGTATATATAAGGAAACGGCCGCGCTTTGGCAGATTGAGGACAGTTGGGACGGTTTTGAGTGGCTGGTGGTAGACGATTATAAGCAAAACGTTTTGATTTACGAGAGAAAAGACAGGCTCGGCGACAGGCTGATAGCCGTTTATAATTTTTCGCCGCTGCAATATTTAAACTATGCTTTCGGCTGCGGCGAGGGTACGTTCACCGTCGTGCTAAGCTCCTCGCTAAACGGCTGGAATACCGACAAAAAAACCTATAAAACGCAGAATAAGCCGAGTCACAACAAGAAAACTTCGATTATAATGGATATTGCGCCGATGTCGGGAATATATATGGTATGTAAAGCGAAAAAAACAAAAAAAGAAAACCGCGCTTCAAAATAAAAGGTATTAAACGCTACTTGATAAAACGGGACAAGCCGGGGAAACTTAAGAAAGAAGACTTAATTTTATCCGCCGCTTCCTTAAGAAAGAACGCCTGTCACAGTTTTTAAAATTAAATATCAATTTTATGTCCTAACAGGGGGGAAAATATATGAAAAAGAAAAAATGTATAGCGATGCTGCTTGCGGGCGGACAGGGAACGCGTCTTTACGCGCTTACGAGTAAGGTTGCAAAACCGGCGGTTTCGTTCGGTTCTAAATACAGGATCATCGATTTTACGCTTTCTAACTGTACTAATTCAGATATCGATACCGTCGGAGTTTTAACGCAGTACCAGCCGCTCGTGCTGAACGAGTACGTAGGAAACGGAGAGCCGTGGGATTTAGACCGCAGCTACGGCGGAGTCCACACGCTGCCGCCGTATCAGGCAAAAAACGGCGGGGACTGGTATAAGGGAACGGCGAACGCGATATATCAGAATATTCATTTTCTAAACAACTACGATTCCGACCACGTTCTGATACTTTCGGGCGACCATATCTATAAAATGGACTATTCTAAAATGCTCGCCGAGCATATCGCCTTGAACGCGGACTGCACTATAGCCGTCATCGACGTTCCTTTAACGGAGGCGTCAAGGTTCGGCATTATGGATTATAACGTCGAAAAGGTGATAACGTCTTTCGAGGAAAAGCCGAAAAGCCCTAAATCCAACCATGCGAGTATGGGCGTATATATTTTTAAAAAGGACGTTTTGGTCAAAGAGCTTTGCGACGACGAGGCAAATCCCGCCTCAAGCAACGATTTTGGCAAGAACATAATCCCCAATATGCTCAAAAGCGGCAAAAAAATGTGCGCTTATAATTTTACGGGCTATTGGAAGGACGTCGGGACGGTCACTTCCTTATGGGAAGCGAATATGGATCTTTTGGGCAGCAGCCCCCTTATCAACCTAAACGACCCCAATTTTAAGGTCTACTCGCGCAATCAGGCGCTGCCGCCCTCATTCATCGGCGATACCGGCGCGATGAGCAATTCTATCATGACGGCAGGCTGCGAGATATACGGCACCGTCGTCAATTCAGTTTTAAGCGAGGCGGTAGTTATAGGCAAAGGCTCGGTAGTGCGCAATTCGATAATAATGCGCGGAACCGTAATAGGTGAAAATGTTACGGTAGACTACGGAATGATCGACGAAAACACATTTATCGGCGACAACGTGGTAATAGGGGGCAAGGATTCGGATAAGGACCATATCGCGCTTATAGGAATGGGCTTGAACATTAAAAAAGGCACGGTTATAAAAGCCGGCGAAATAATAGAGTGAGGAGAGGAAGGATATGAAAGCGCTAGGCGTAATATTTTCAAACATTCATGATAAAGAAATAAAAGAACTCACAACAAACAGGACGCTCGCATCCGTTCCTTTCGGGGGAAGGTTCAGGCTGATAGATTTTGTGCTGTCGAATATGGTCAACAGCGGCATAACAAAGGTCGGTATAATCACGAAAAGGAACTACCAGTCGCTTATGGACCATATAGGCTCGGGTAAATACTGGGACCTTTCGCGCAAAAACGGCGGCCTGATAGTGCTGCCGCCGTACGGCGTTAGCGGTACGGTCTTATATCAGTCGCGTTTTGAGGCGATCAAAAATATTGCGGCGTTTTTAAAGAGGTCGGATGAGGACTACGTCGTTATGTCGGACTGCGATAACGTCTGCAATTTCGACTTCACCGACGTTTTAAATAAGCATGTAGAGCTTAATTCCGACATCACGGTCGTATACCGCAAAAAAGAGACCGACAAGGACGAGAGGAAAATGCGTACCGCGTTCGAACTGGATAAAACGGGCCGCGTAATAAAAGTTGAAAATTCGGATAAATTCTCCGGCACGCGCAACGTTTTCACGAATATGCTCGTCGTAAACCGTCAGTTCCTGCTCAACATCATAGAAGTCGCCGACGAACAGAACTATAAGAGCTTTTCGCGCGATATCCTCACGCGCGCCGATGAATACAGGATATTCGGCTACGAGCTTAAAGGCTATTTTGCAAGCATAGACGGCGTTCAGAACTACTACCGCCATTCTATGGAGCTGCTCGATAAGGGCAAAAGGGATTCCTTATTCAAAAATGGCGGCAACAGTATCTACACAAAGGTACGCGACAGCGCGCCTTGCCGTATAGAGGACGATGCGATAGTTAAAAACTCGCTTATCGCCGACGGCTGCGTAATAGAGGGAACGGTCAAAAACTCGATCCTTTTCCGCGGAGTAAAGGTTGAAAAGGGCGCAGTTATCGAAAACTCGGTAATTTTCCAGAACTGCTCCGTCGGCGCAGGCTCCAAGCTAAATTGCGTCATCGCCGACAAACAGGCTGTGATCTTGAATAACCGTTTGCTATCAGGCCACGAAACGCAGCCGTATTTCATAGCTAAGGGCACAGTGATCTAACAGGATTTTGTAAATAAGGCCGGGTATAGGGATTGAGAAATAAGCGGCCGGATAAACAGATTTATTTTTAAGACAAGGAGACAAAAAAATGGCAAATACAACGAAAAAAACTGCCGGAACTATTTTAAAGGAAGAGCCGGAGAAAAAGGCTGTGAAAAAAACCGCGGCCGCAAAAAACGAAGTTGTAAAGAGCGAGCCTGAAAAAAAGGCTGTGGCAAAAACTGCGGAGCCGGCAAAGAAAGCTGTGGCAAAAACCGCGGGGCCTGAAAAAAAGGCTGTGGCAAAAACCGCGGAGCCGGAAAAGAAAGCCGCAGTTAAGGCGGAGGAGGTAAAAGCGGAGGTGAAAAAGCCTGCGCTGAAAGCGGAAACTAAAGAGATGGCCAAAAAGATTAAAAGCGGAAGGGATAAAATGGTGCTGTTCGCCTGCTCCGAGGCCTTTCCGTTCGCCGGGACAGGAGGCCTGGGCGAGGTAATGGGGTCGCTGCCGCGCGCGATAAACCAAAATAAGGAGTCAAGCTTTGAGGCGCGCATAATTTTGCCGCTGTATGAGAGTTTTCCTTATGAGGAGCGCAAGAATCTGGAGTTTTTGTGCCATATAAACGTGCCGCTGGCGTGGCGCAATCAGTACTGCGGCCTGTTTAAGTATGAGGCTAACGGAACGGTCTATTATTTTATAGATAACGAATACTATTTCAAGCGTCCTAACCTTTACGGTTATTACGACGACGGCGAAAGGTTTGCATTTTTTTCGCGTGCCGTTGTGGAGATCATCCCGTTCCTCGACCGCAAGCCCGACATCCTGCATTGTCAGGACTGGCAAACCGCGCTCATACCCATCTATTATAAGCTTTTCTATATGTACCGCGAGGGCTACGGCGGGATCAAGACTATTTTCACTATCCATAATATAGAGTATCAGGGCAAATATTCTAAGAGTATCATCGAGGACGTATTCGGAATACCTTATAATGAGTACGCATCTATTGAATACAGAGGCTGTATCAACCTTATGAAGGGCGCGATCGATTATTCAGAAGCTATCTCGACTGTAAGCCCTACGTACGCCAAGGAAATCATGCAGTCCTACTACGCGCATGGCTTAGAGGATGTGCTTTTAAAAAATAGCTTTAAGCTGCGCGGCATACTTAACGGCGTGGATATCGACTCGTACAATCCCCAAACCAACAAGGCGTTGTTTAAAAACTATTCTAAGGCGGCGATAGCGGATAAGTACGTCAATAAAAAAGAGCTGCAAAAAATGCTTTCTCTGCCCGAATCGCCCGACACTCCGCTTATTGCTATAATTTCTAGGCTGGTTACGCATAAGGGGCTCGACCTTATCCGTTATGCAATGAACGAGATACTCAAAAAAGACATTCAGATAGTGCTGCTGGGAAAAGGCGACCCCGATTTTGAAAACTATTTCACTTATATCCAAAAGATGTACAATAATAAGGTGAGCGCAATAATAACGTTCAATAAGGATTTGTCGCATAAGATTTACGCAGGCGCGGATATGTTCCTTATGCCGTCAAAGTCAGAGCCCTGCGGCTTAAGCCAGATGATGGCGTGCCGCTACGGAACTGTGCCTATCGTTCGCGCGACGGGCGGATTAAAGGATTCTATTACTGATTGCGGCGTCGGTGACGACGGCAACGGCTTTGTTTTTGACAGCTACGACGCAGGCGATATGATGAAAGCTATCGACAGAGCGGTAGGCCTTTATAAGGACTATAAGGATAAATGGGCGGGGCTTGTCTTGCGCGCCATAACCACCGATTTTTCGTGGGATAACAGCGCAAAAGAATATTTAAAGTTCTATAACGAGCTGTTCTAGAGCCGTGTAATATCGCCGGATTTTCTTAACGGTTAGAAGCGCGCCGAGTGCGGCAAGCGGAATCGGGACAATAAGTTTTCTTTCATTTAAAATTTTAAATTATTTTGGGGCGGAACAATACGGTTCTGCCCCATACTCCCGCCTTTTGCGGTAATTAAATCATAATTTTCAAGTTAATTTACAAAAAAAAATATATTTTTAATCTATTTGCCAATATCGCGAAAATATTATATAATATAATGGTATTTTAAAAAATCAATAAGACATAAGATAAATCAATTTCTATATTCGGAGGCATAATGCAATATAAGAATGAGGAAGTTCAGTCTCTCATCAAGGAAAAACTGAATAAATATTTCGCAACTACGCCTAAAGGAGCAACAAACGAGCAGATGTATAAGGCTGTCGCGTTGGTGCTCAGGGATATACTGTTAACGAAAAAGCAAAAGAATAATCAAAAAGTCATTGAAACTAAGACGAAGCGTGTCTACTACCTTTGTATGGAATTCCTGTTAGGCAGGAGCCTAAAGAACAACCTTTATAACCTCGGCCTTGAAGAGCCGGTGAGGGCGGTGCTGAAAAACTGGAAGTACGAGCTGGACGAACTCTACGAAATAGAGTCCGACGCGGGTCTTGGTAACGGGGGCCTTGGCCGCCTTGCCGCCTGCTTTATGGATTCGCTGGCAACGCAGAATTACCCCGCTATGGGCTTTACTATCCGCTACGACTACGGCTTATTCAAGCAAAAGATTGTGGAGAACCAGCAGGTGGAGCTGCCCGATATCTGGCTCGATACGGGCGAGATATGGATGATGCCGCGCTCAGACAAGAATTTTAAAATACGCCTCGGCGGCTATATAAACGAACGCTGGGAGGACGGTAAGTGCATAGTCAAGCACGAAAACGCGAACGTTATCGACGCTATACCCTATGATATGATGATCTCCGGCGCCGATTCGGAAGGCGTTTCCGTTTTAAGGCTCTGGAAAGCGTCCGCCTCGTACGATTTTAATATGAAGTCCTTCACTCAAGGCAATTATATGGACGCGATGAGGGCGGATAACGAGGCCGAAATAATCAGCAAGGTCTTATATCCCTCGGACGACCACGAGCAGGGCAAGCAGCTTAGGCTTTCACAGCAATATTTTTTAGTGAGCGCGTCGCTGCAAAATATTTTAAAGGACCATATAAAAAGCTACGGAGATTTGCGGCTTTTGCCCGACGTTGCCGCTATCCATATCAACGATACGCATCCCGCGCTTGCTATCCCCGAGCTTATGCGCCTTTTAATAGACGAGCATTCTTTTACGTGGGAGGATGCGTGGTATATCGTCACTAAGACGTTTGCCTACACAAACCATACCGTTATGGCGGAAGCTTTGGAAAAATGGAGCGAGCCGCTAATCTATTCGCTGCTGCCGCGTATCTATTCCATCACAAAGGAAATCGACAGGCGTTTTTGCGAGGAAATGCGTTTTAAGGGCGTAGGAGCCGAAAAAACAGAGCGCATGGCTATTTTTAATAAGGGTATGATCCGTATGGCCAACCTCTGTGTCATCGGCTCGCACCATATAAACGGAGTATCGCAGCTGCATTCCGACATCATCAAGGACAGCGTTTTTGCTGATTTTTACAGCGTATATCCGCATAAATTCACGAACGTCACAAACGGTATTGCGCACCGCCGCTGGCTGTGCCAGTCAAACCCCGAGCTTTCCGGCCTTATTTCCTCTCTTATAGGCGATGGCTTTAAAAAGGACGCCGCTCAATTAGAAAAGCTGCTTGCCTTTAAGGACGATAAAACGGTTTTAGACGAGCTTGCGGGCATTAAGCAAAAAAATAAATACGCTTTTGCCGACTACGTCAAAAAGACGTCCGGCTTTATTTTGAACCCCGAATCGAGGTTCGATACGCAGATAAAGCGTTTGCACGAGTATAAACGCCAGCTTATGAACGTCTTGAAGATAATCGGCCTTTACATCGATATTTTAGACGACCCTAAAAAACAGACGGCTCCCCAGACGTTTATTTTCGGGGCGAAAGCGGCGGGAGGCTATTATCACGCAAAGCGCGTCATAAGCCTTATCAATTGTTTATCTGCCGAGATACAGAAGAACAAGAACGTTAAGGAAAAGCTGGACGTTATGTTTGTGGAAAACTATAACGTCACGAAAGCCGAGCATCTTATTCCCGCCTCCGAGGTTTCCGAGCAGATATCGCTTGCGGGCAAGGAAGCGTCGGGAACAAGCAATATGAAGTTTATGATAAACGGTGCCGTCACTTTAGGGACGGTGGACGGAGCGAACGTAGAAATTATGGAATGCGTGGGCGAGGGCAATATCTTCACCTTCGGGCTTAAAGCACATGAGGTTGACGAGCTTTGGAAGCGCGGTTATTATGCGACCAATTATTTTGCGTCCAATCCCAAGATCCGCCGCATAATAGATATTCTCAAAACCGGTTTTGCGGGGCAGAGCTTTGCCGACATTGCCAATTATCTGGTGCTGGGCGCGGGCCATTCTATCGCCGACCCCTATATGTGCCTTGCGGATTTTAACGATTATATGCGCGCCCACAATGCGCTTGAAACTGCGTACGCGGATAAGTACAAGTGGAATTCTATGTCGCTTGTCAATATTGCCAAAGCCGGTGTTTTCGCCGCCGACCGCAGTATTACGGATTACGCGAACAATATCTGGAACGCTAAGCGCATAAAGCCCGCAAAAGCCAAAACTCCGGCAAAGGAACAGAAGTAAGATATAGTCAAGGGGATGTCTCAATAAGGGGTCATATACGGGCTTGAGAGTGTCAAAATGGCTTTAGCCTGAGTATTAAATATACACTCCTGTCGCCATTTTGCCACCTGTTACCCGTCTCTAACCCCTTCTTGAAACACCCCTATGGATTTTATTAAAGCCGTGAGACAGCCCTTTGCGGTTTAAAAGTCTGAACGTTAAACATTAATAACAGCTAAAGAAGGATATATATGAAGACAGCAGAGTTTTCTCCTAACGACGAGTTTTTCAAAAGCCCCGCGGGCGCGGTCAAAGCAAACACAAACACGCGCTACCGCTTAAAGTTTTCCCGCCCGCAAAATCCCGAAGACGTTTATCTTTGCATAACTAAAGATTCCGAAAGCGAAGTGCGCTATTGTATGAGCTATGTTTCCTGCGACGATGGGGTATACACCTACGAAACGAACGTTACCGTAACTTCGAGCGGCTTATATTTCTACTGTTTTAAAATTTTTACGCGCTCCGAGGAGATAAGAGTCGGAGCGGACGAAAACCTGAACGCTTTATGCGGCAGAGGGCAGGACTGGCAGCTAACGGTCTTTGACGAGGCTTTTCCCGGCGCGCAATGGCTTAAAGGAGGCATTATATACCAGATAATGCCCGACAGGTTTAATATAGGCAAGGAGCGCAAAAAAACAAAAAATAACGGAACTCTCTACCGCGACGACTGGGGCGGCGTGCCCTCATATAAGCCTAACGGTAAAGGCAAGGTTCTAAATAATGATATGTTCGGCGGCAACCTCAAAGGCATAACCGCTAAGCTTGCCTATTTGAACGCGCTGGGCGTCACATGCATATACCTAAATCCTATTTTTGAGGCAAGGTCAAACCATAAATACGACACCGGCAACTACCGCAAAATCGATCCGGATTTGGGTACGGAGGACGATTTAAAGGAGCTTATTAAAAAAGCGGCAAAAAAAGGCATCAAAATCATTCTCGACGGCGTATTTTCGCATACTGGCGACGACAGTATTTATTTTAATAAGTACGGCACCTATGACTCCCTCGGCGCGTTCCAGTCGCAGCAAAGCCCGTATTATCAATGGTATAAATTTAAGGATTTTGAAAAGCGCGACTATGAAGCGTGGTGGGGGATAGATATCCTTCCCAATACCGACGAAGAAAATCTTTCGTATGACGAGTTTATAAACGGCGAGGACGGTATAGCAAATTACTGGACGCAAAAAGGCATCGGCGGCTGGCGGCTCGACGTTGTGGACGAGGTGCCGGATAAGTTTTTAGACAGGTTTGTAAGGACTGTAAAAAAAGCCGACGCTCAGGCGCTTGTACTTGGCGAAGTGTGGGAGGACGCGAGCAATAAGATCTCCTATTCTAAGCGGCGCAGATATTTTCAGGGCGCGCAGTTAGAGAGCGTCACTAATTATCCTTTTAAGGAGGATATCCTCTATTTTGTAAAATGCGGCGACGCCTCGAAAATCAACCGTACAGTCAACGTTTTTAAAAACAATTATCCTAAAAGCGTCCTTAATAACCTGATGAACGTGCTTGGCACTCACGATACGGTAAGGCTGCTCACGAGTTTAGGCCAAAACGGCGACGTTTCAACGCGGGAAAAACGCGCGCAGGCAAAGCTTGAAAATTTCGACGCCGCTTTTACTAAAATGAAGCTTGCAACTCTTTTGCAGTTCACGCTGCCCGGCGTTCCTTGCATTTACTACGGCGACGAGGCAGGTATGGAGGGCTTTGAGGATCCTTTCAACCGTAAATGCTTTCCGTGGGATTCTAAAAATCCCGCCGTCTTGAAATGGTATAAAAAACTCGGCTCCGTCCGCCGTACAAACAAAGACATTTTTTCCGAAGGCGACTACGCTTTAATTAATGCTGCAGACGGAGTATACGCTTTCAAGAGGTTTACGCAAAGCGGCGAAATCGTAATAATAGCCAACAACGGCCCCGATTTTGCCTTTGATTGCGGCGCAAAAGTTTATACCGACCTTTTAACTAATAAGGCCTTTTGCGGCATTATCAAATCAGGAACCGGAGCTGTGCTAAAGGAAACTGAAAACAAGGCTTAAAAGTTATAATAAATAAAGGGTTCTATTTGAATAGCAAAAAAAATCTTTAGCTCACTAATGTTGCATTCCATTTCGCCACAACTCTATTGCGAACCCAAACATCTGATAGTGTGCCTAATTTAAAATGCCGCCGGTTGCAACCGGCGGCATTCTTTAAAATCAGTAGTTGTAAAAATTAATGTAAATAAATAATTAAAGCAAATAATTACGTAATTTTAGGCGGGGTCATTTGTCTTTTCCGTGTTCTTTTTTTCCGCTGCGGCCAAGGCTGCGGCTTTACGTTTTTTCGTTATTAAAGACTGCGTAACAATCATACCGGCCATTGCGCCGATTATGGCGGCCACAAGATATACGATCGCAGGCCCGATAGTTTCTCTTGTCCGCACGTAATTCGCATCGAGTAGCACCCTGATCTTATCCTGGACGTAATTCTTGTTCAAATATTCTAAAATAACCAAATTTGCCTCGGAAACGATTTCTTTGGCGTCATCGCGTATTTCAGTAAGCATTTTATCGGCTTCTTGCTTTTTGGGATTTGCCGGGTCGTCAGAGGGGTTCGTCAGTTTAGCTAATCTATCAGCTAAAATAGACTGTTGTTTCGTCGATTCCGCTATGGAGGCGTCTAAAGCGGTGCGCTCTCCTTGAAGCTCGTAGAATTTAGGAGGAAACGTTGCAACTTCAATTTTAGTCTGTACGCCGTCTACATACGTAGTAATAGTACTTTCTTTTTGAATAGTCAGTATCTGTTCCGACAGCTTTGTTAATCTTTCATTAAGCGAATCAAGCGTAAAGCCGATCTGCGTCAGGTTATGGGAAATATTGCTGCGCGCTTTAGTCGCGTCTAGGGAAACTTGTGATTCAAGCACATACGCCATAAAATTCACGCAGCTTTTACTCAATATCGATTTTAATCCCAAAACATCCGAAAAACGGTATTTATTAGAGCTCATAAAAGTCGGATCTGTGTCGTCCAGCGTTCCGAGATAATTTTGTATCCTGTCAAGCTCGGTAATATAGGCATCATAATAATCAAGATAATCAAAATTCACCGAATTTTTAGTGAAAAATTCTTCGGAGAAAGTCGTCGCGCTGGAATATGTATTTTTGAAATCCTCCTGATACGCTCTGACTAAGTTGGACATAAAAATTATGGATTGAGTTTTCGTGAGCGGCAGGGAGCCGTCGTTGACAAGCTTGACGTCGTATTTGACGGCGTTAAAAACGTAACTACGCAGCGCCTCGATAGCTTTCTCGTCGCCCTTATCGGCCGCCTCGCGCAGCTTTACGTACTCTTCGGAGCTGACCGGTTCAACGTGTAAGCGCTCCTGAATTGCGCTGATACTATCCTCATCGTTCAGCGGAAGTTTAGACATCGCAACTGCGTTTGTAACGATATCAATAGAGATAAAGCTGTTTTCGTCAAAAATAGTGCCGTCGGGGTTCAGTCCCAAATCCTTACCCTTATAAAGCAGCTCAAGACGGACGGTTGTGGTTTCTGTTTTCGGGAAAATATATCTGACGGGCAAATAAATTGCAGTCGTCAGTATTACCGCCGCCACTATACACACAAGCATCCAAAGCGCGCTTTTCTTAATAAAATTAAAAATATCTTTTAGGCTTAATCCGCCGTTTTCTGCGAGTTCTTCCTCGTTGATAGCCATAAAGTTCCTCCAAATCGTCTATAATATGAACGATGAACAAGATCCATCGTTCTACATTATTAAAAGCAGACTGATTTTATTCACCAATCCACTATTTAATTATAACATACAAAATAATATTACGCAAGCTACGTCTCTATTATTTTTAACAAATATCAAGAAAATAATTCATTTTTTACGATATTTCCATTAAATGTCTGTTTTTTCGTGGTTTTGCGCTTTCAAAAAAGACAAAAATGAATTTAAAAGCGAAAAAAGCGCGTGAAGAAAAAAGAATCGCTATAGGCTAAAACAGCTTTTCTTTAAAACTTGACAAAATCTATCAATTTTTTGCACAATTCTGCATATATATTAAAAGTATAATTATATAAGTGGTGTCTCAATAAGGGGTCATATACGGGTTACGTGTGTCAAAATGGCTAAGTCGAGTATTAGATATACACTCCTGGCGCCATTTTGCCACCTGTTACCCGTCTTTAACCCCTTCTTGAAACACCACTAAGGATTTACCTTAAAGCTGCGTGGCGGTTCATATATTGGAATACTCGGATTTAAGATGAAAATCCTGTATAAATACATACACAAAACGGAGAGCGGCAAGGAATGAAATTTGAAAAGAAACTGATTATTTTAAGCGGAGACAGTTTTGCAAAAGGGACTTTGGCTCTCGAGCGTAACGCATACGGGACGTTTGCCACGCTCAGCGTTTACAATCTGCCCGACCTTAACGAGGGCGAGTATGTGCTGGGAATAAAAAACGCGGGCCAGGCCTTTACGCGCAAGCTAGGCTCGCTCGGGCGGGTCGCGGTGCGGTTTAAAATAGAGGAAATGCCGCTTGAGCAAACGCACTGCGTTATTTTCGACACCGAAGAGCAAACGCCGCTTTTATACGGCGCAAGCGCGCAAAATAAGCTTTGGCAGGGCAATATGATGGACGGGCTGCGCTCCGGTAAAAAAACGCTTTCAGATAAAGAAACCGCGTATTCATCTGATACTTATTCGCAATCCGATAATAAGGCAAAGGACTTTTTTCTTGATATTTTTCCTTTAGGCGGCGAAAAGTATTTAGATAACGCTGTTGCGGCGGTTAATTATTACCCGTCCGATATGAGCATTGAGGTGTCTTATACCGGGCGCAGCAGCGTACCGCCAGTCATAAACCCTATAGACGAGGCTGTAAAGAATAAATTGAGCGAGGGCGCAAAATCAGCAGCTGCGCCGCAAATATCTAAAATGGCGGATAGCTTTAAAAAAGGAGCCGCCGCCGCGCAGCCGCAAAGCGTGAGCGCGGATATACATAACGCGGATATTCTTAGCAGCGAAACGGAAAATCCCGCGCAAGAGCCGCGGCATAGCGTTGAGCCGTGGGAGTATCAGAAAAGCTTTGTAAACGGCGACTTTGCATACGGACGACACTTTGACGAAAACACGCAGAGCCCCGCGTTTGAAGAGGCGGCGGAGGGCGCGTTTTTAGACGATGAAGAGCCGGCGGAGACCGTTCAAAGCAAGCCAAAAAGGGATGAAAAAAGAAAAGAAAGGTTTGAATTTTTCGACGAGCCGGAACCCGATATTTATATTGTAGATACGGCTTTTAAAACAAAGGTGAACGATTATGAGAAGATTAAGGCGCAGACGAATAGTCAAAACATTGGGAATACGGCGGGTGCGGCAAAGCTTGTCGCTCCGTCCGCTGAAGGGCGAAAGGGCGAAAGCAGCCCCAGAGTTTTAAATTCATATAAAATAAACGGCGCCAGCGGCGCGGAGAACACTCCGGGCAATAGCGGCGGGGGCGGCAAGGATCCGTCCGCCGCCCAAGCTATCCCGCCGCCCTCGGAGTTCACCGCCGAAAAAGCGGTCAACGGTTTCACCGCGCAGGCAATCTTTTACGAGCAGATACGCGCTCAGCTCGACGATCTTTTTGCTACTAACCCGCGCTTTGAGCTGCTCGAAAAAATGATGCCTGAAACCAAATGGATAAAAGTGGATTACGACAATAACGGAAAATATTATGTCGTGGGGCTTGTCGGCATAAAGCCCGACTATATTTGCTACGGCGTTCCCGCAAAATATTCGCCCGAGCCGCCACAAGACCTCAGCGGCTATTGTCAATGGCTGCCTCTTGATCCGGCAAAGTCCGAAAGCGAGGGTTTTTGGCTGATGTTCCAGGACGCGCAGACGGGAGACAGCGTAAAGGATATCTGACCTCTTTTTTAAACGGCCTACTAACAGAAAAAACAAGAAAAAAGGGGCTGTTTCATGAGTTTTTTTCTCGTGAGACAGCCCCTTTTAATGTATTATTTGTTATGTCCGCACTGTAAAGGCTTAAAGAATTGACATAGATTATACTAATTGATACAATTAGCATATTCTTTAGTTGTGGCGGTTAGCGCAGCGGACGATAAAGCATTTACAGCAAACGATTTTGACGCACTGTTCAAATTAAAGCGGATTTTTAAGGGGTGGTTTTATGAATACATATATCGGAATAGATTTAGGCACTTCGTCCGTCAAGCTGTTGCTCGCGGACGGAAAGGGCGCGGTTTTAAAGTCGGTAAGCGAGGAATATCCGATTTATTATCCGCAGTCGGGCTGGAGCGAGCAAATGCCCCAGGACTGGTACGGCGGAGTGATAAAGGGGCTTAAACGGCTTCTTGAGGGGGCGGATAAAAAAAGCGTTAAGGGCATTTCGTTCGGCGGGCAAATGCACGGACTGGTTGCTTTGGACAAGTTTGGCGAAGTTATCCGTCCCGCTATCCTTTGGAACGACGGCAGAACGCAGAAGCAAACGGATTACTTAAACGGCGTTACCGGAAAAGAAAAGCTGTCGGCATTAACGGCTAATATCGCGTTCGCGGGCTTTACCGCGCCGAAAATTCTGTGGCTTAAAGAAAACGAGCCGGAAAATTTTGAGCGCATAGACAAAATCATGCTGCCAAAAGACTATATCGCCTACCGTTTAAGCGGGGAGTATTCAAGCGATCTATCCGACGCAAGCGGTATGCTGCTGCTCGACGTTAAAAACCGCAAATGGTCGGACGAGATGTGCAATATTTGTTCGGTCAAAAAAGAATGGCTGCCAAAACTCTATGAAAGCTACGAGGTCGTGGGGACTTTAAAAAGCGATTTGGCAAAAGAACTGGATTTGAGCGAAACGGTCAAAATCATAGCCGGAGCGGGGGATAATGCGGCGGCGGCGGTCGGGACCGGAACGGTGGGAGAGGGTGCCTGCAATATTTCGCTCGGCACAAGCGGCACGGTTTTTATTTCGTCGGATAATTTCAGCGTGGATAGTAAAAACGCGCTGCATTCATTTTGCCATGCCGACGGCAGCTATCATTTAATGGGCTGTATTTTGTCGGCCGCCTCGTGTACTAACTGGTGGGTAAACAGCGTATTAAAGAGCGATTATAAAACCGAAATGGCGGATATAGAAAAGTACTTCGGCAAAAACGACGTTTTCTTTCTGCCCTATCTTATGGGCGAACGCAGCCCGCACAACGACGTGAGCGCGCGCGGCGCATTTATAGGGATGCGCCCCGACACCGTAAAAGCACAGTTCACTCTTTCTGTTATGGAGGGCGTGACTTTTGCGCTCAAGGATTGTATGGAAGTGGCAAAATCCAACGGCGTCGAGCCTAAAAGGACAAAGCTGTGCGGCGGCGGCGCAAAAAATCCGGCGTGGGTCAAGCTTATAGCGGCTATACTCAATATTCCCGTAGATATTTTAGAAAACGAGGAAGGACCCGCTTACGGCGGCGCAATGCTGGCAATGGTCGGCTGCGGCGAATATGAAAATGTAGGCGAGGCCGCAAAAGCCTGCGTAAAAATCAAGGAGAGCGTTGCCCCGCAAAAAGAGCTGGCGGCAAAATATCAGAAAAAGTACGAAATTTTCAGGCAGCTCTATCCCGCGCTGAAAAACGTTTACGAAAAGTTTTAATTAAGTAGCTGTGATCAAGGGTAAATATCCGCTATATCGTTACAAGAAGGATTTTACAAACTATTTATTATTCGCTTGCAAAAGGGCGGCAAAATTGGTATAATGAACTATATACTGTTTTAAAAGGGGTATTATAATGATTAAAATCGATTTAAACAGAGACTGGCGCATATCTGAGGATCCGGCTTTAAACGCGGAGTATTGTATTGCCGCAGAGGGAATGAGCGTCGATCTGCCATTCGATTATCTTACGGCCGTTAACAGGGATTTTAGCTCAAGCGGCGGCGAGTTCAACGGCTACTATGCGTCAAAATCTATTGCAATGTATAAAGAGCTTCCCGCAGATATTGCGGCGGACGCTAATATTTTGCTCGATATAAGCGGAGCGGGCGGGGCAGCCGAGGTCTTTTTGAACGGCGCGCGGCTCGGTTCTGTTCTGGGCGCGTATCATCATCAATTCAACCTTACCGGGCTGCTTCTTAGTTCGGCTAATATTTTAAAGATAGTTGCGGCAAATTATACCGACTCAGGTTCGTATCAGGCGTTAGGGATTTGCGGCGGAGTAAGCCTGCTTGTTTCGGGCAGCTCTTTGTATATCCCCGCGGACGGCGTGTTCGTCAAAACAAATTCTGTAGACGGCCCGGCAAAGCTTACGGCGTCGGTTGAGGTCGCCAACGAAAGCGATGAGGAGCAAATTTTCCTGCTCAAAGTTGAAGTACTCAATAAAAACGGCAAGAGAGTCGTAAAAAAACTGCGCAAGATAAAGCTTAAAGCGGGCGTAAGAAAGGCGTTCGACCTTAATATGCGTATGTCGCGCCATTATGACTGGTCGTCGTACGACCCGTATTTATATACGGTCAAGGCCGCTATCGCGTACGCGTTCGACGAGGAAACCGAAGTCATCGATTCAGCGTCCGTTCCGTTCGGCATCCGCACTTTCACTTTCGGCGGAAAGGTTTTCAAGCTTAACAACCAGCCGCTTAAACTAAAAGGCGCGGTCATGGCGCACGATAACGGAATTTTAGGCGGGATATCGGAGCTTTCAGTCGAAATGTACAAGCTCGGAAAAATCAAGGAGCTGGGCTTTAACGCCGTGCGCTACATAGGCTGCCCCTCCGACGCCGCGCTCACCGCGCTCGATAAGCTCGGACTTGCGGCGGTAGTGGATATTTTCCCGTCGCTTTCTTCCGGCAGGTTTATAAACGACGGCCATTTAAACTACGCCGCCTCTTGGCAGAAAACGGTTGAAATGACGGTCAAAGCTCTGCGCAGCCATCCTTGCGTAGTCGTTTATTCTATAGCCGACGACGCTGAGGAAAGTTACGGCAGGGGCGAGGGTGCGTCCGCCGCGGAGAAAATAACCGCGCTTATAAAGAAATTCGATAATACGCGCCCCGTTACGGCAAACGTCAAAGAAAGAGTCCCCTCAAGATATGAAACGGATCTGTACGGGCTTAAAGTTGCAAAAAATTCGCCGGATTTCGATGCGGCCGCTATAAACGCCGCAAGAAACATAGATCTTTTCCGTACCCTCACGCAGGACTATCTCGACAAAGTGGATTTTGCAGGCTACTCTGACCTTCATCAGCGTTTCGCCGTCGATACCGACCGCAGTATTCTGGGCTTAAAAGCTAAAATGGAAGAGCTTTACGACGCCTTTGAGGAAACAGATAAAAACACGAACGTTTTAGGAAATTTCGTTTTTGCCGGTACCGATTTTATAGGCAACACAGAAAAGCCCGAGGGCAGTCCGTCCACGTTTAAAGGCGGCCTTTTAGATAAAACGTTCCGCATAAAGGACGCGGCAAGCTACGCGTCGATCGTTTTGAACCGCAAAAACTCCACTTATATCGTTGTTCAGGATCCCGAGGAGATCGAAATCGATGAAACCGCGCTGTTCGATCCCGAAACCGCCGCGTCGCTCTGGAACTGGCCGCGCCATATCGGCAAGCCCGTCAACGTGCGCGTTTATACAAACGGCGATATCGTCGCGCTCTACCTTGACGGCAAGGTCATAGGGCGCAAGCTCGCGGGCAAATTCAACAGGTACTACGCCGATTTTAAGCTGAATTACTATCCCGGAAAGCTCGAGGCGATAAGCTTTTTAAAAGGAGCGGAGGCCTCAAGAGGAGTTTTAGAAACAGCGTCCGCGCCTAAAGCGCTTAAAATGTTCTGCTCGTCTAAGGTAGTTAAAGAGGGCGATCTTGTGTTTATCGACGTTTGCGTAACGGATAAGGAAGGGCGTAAAGTGTCTTTTGCAAAGCGCGACGTGCTCATCACCGTCGAGGGCGAGGGCAGCCTTGTAGCTTTCGGTAACGGCGATCCGGAAAACTTCAATTCCGTTTCAACCAATGAGCAGCAGGTGTTTGACGGCGCCGCTACGGCAATCGTAAGAGCGGGCGGAGCGGGTAAAATATTTGTTAAAGTGGTTTCAGAGGGTTTACTTTCAAATAAAACCGCTATCCGCGTAAAGTAAGCTGTTTAATTATTTGACTACCGGACTATAATTATTGTATAATTCTATCTGCGGCAATTTACTTTTCGTAAAGAGCCAAGGCAGCAAATGCGGAACAGGGCGGCCAGTCCGGATTGCGGACAGGCTTATAAAGAGCGGAAAGAAGCCTTTCTAGAGCGTTTATTGTCAAGACAACAAATTCCCCGTTCCTATTTATATAAAATTCTTATTTAAAGTATCAGGCAAAAACGGAGTACAACATTAATGAAAAAAAAGCTGATTGCCATTTTAACCGTTGTCGTTCTCGCGGTATCCGTCTTAACGGGCTGCGGCGCGTCGTTTTCCAAAGTTAAAATGCGCGAAGGATTTAAGCAGGCCGATTATGACTACGTAGTATATTCAAACGGCGGAAACGCGGTTCAATACGGAGAGTACGTATATTTTATCAACGGCACTAAAGGCTATGAGGACACCGACGCCAAACAGAACGTTTGGGGCAAGGTCGTTAAAGGCGCGCTTTACAGAGCTAAGCTTGAGGGAACGAAAAATACGGCCGGACGTAAGTGGGATATAAAGACTAACCCGGCTACGGAAATGGAATTTGTTACCTATCGCGGCAATGATTATCTCGACCAGCTGGCGTTTGACGAAGAGGAAATCGACTCTGCCGAGTTGGATTCACGCAAAAAAGATATTGTAGACGTAGACGTCGTTGCTCCCAAGGTTATCGGCACAAGCGGTTATGCGGCTGGCGGCATCTTCATTTATGACGATTTCGTTTATTATGCGACCCCCAACAATAAAAAAGATAAGTCCGGAAAAACGCTCGTTACCTACACCGACTTTATGCGCACAAGGCTCGACGGTTCTTTGACCCAGCTCATCTTTACCACCGAGGCCGACAGCGCGGACAAGCCCTACGGTTTCTTTAAGCAGGGCGATGCGGTTTACCTTGTTTGCCATTACGGCACGAATTTAGTGTCGGTCAAAATGCCGTCCAAAAATACCAAGGTCGAAAAAGCTATGCTAATCAGCGATAAAGCCGTAAGCGTAGTTATGAAAGTGAGCGAAACCTACGATTCTAAAAACAATACCGCGATCGACGCCGAAGATTTTATCTATTTCACAAGAGCTATTGAGGAAGGCGATAAGCTGCAGGGCAACGTAGTTGAAGTAATAAATCCGGACGGAAGCGAAAATTTTGAGCTTTTATCCGACGGTAAGACGTATACCCTCGACTCCGTTAACAGCGGCGGGCTATTCTATCATTATGAAGATTCTATGGGCTCGACTGAAGTAATGTTCACAAACCTGCACAACCAGTTGATGGTTAATTCGCCCTCGTATAAAGCGTATGACGATACGCTGCTTGAAGATAGCGAGGATCAGACTAAAAGTAAACGCATCCATTTCGATGCGTCATTGCCTTCATTTACAAGTACTGCTTTTGCCACCTTCAAAAAACCTTATTATTTCAGAACGAGCAACTTCTCGAACGAAGTTTATATGCTGGCTTTTTCGGATAAGGACGTTTATTTCTACTCCAGTCTGTCCGGCAAGAAGATATTAGCACAGGCTGCGGAAATGCACTTTATAGACGGGGACTACCTTTACTACAATATTTCCGGCAGCACGGCAATTTACAGAACGCAATATGATAAAGCCGTAGGCGAGGCGGGAAAGACCGAAGTACAAGTCAGTTCCGACACAGTTGTAACAAGCGGCCTTAAAGCCGACTATATCCCCGCCGGATACATCGTATACTTTAGTGCGATAGACGAATATGCCGACGCTTATCCGCTGTTTAGAAAGGTGGCTAATGAAGGCTTTGAAGATATTCAGGTGTTCAAACGCAGCCCCGACGACGTTAAACCCGACACGGAAGAATAAGAGGACATTTTAAAATAAGGGTACTTTGTTGCCTTTAAGTTAAATTGAATAGTTTTAAAAGAAGACCAAGCCATGGGAGAGTGGGTTGGTCTTCTTTTTTCGGCTCAATGTCAAATGTTGGGGTGTGAGTGATTTCAGGTTAAGGAATAATTATAGACTTATCATTAGTGAAAAAGAGCAGTTGGTTTGTTGTAGTCAAAGGTGTCACTTTTGCAGGTGTGGGAAGAGGGACCAAAAGCACACCAGAGGGCGCTACATAAGAGCGCGCCCTCTGGACTCCCGCACACTTCCTGCCGGAATAATTAATGTCAAAGGTAAAATGAGAAGAGGAAAGGGTTTCTTTTTTATACTATCTTTTTGCTGGATTATCAAAACTCTTGTAACGAGCGAGGAGCAGCGAAATGAAACTGTCGTTTTGCCCGCGGCGGCCCGGCACGCTTTCGGATTTGGGCGCATATAATGCAACATAATGTTGGATGAGCTGAAACTTAACGGGCGTATATTTAAAGTGGGCGTAGACGCGTTCAGAAAAGAGCATGTAAGGCTGTACCGTGCGGGTGCGGACGATATCGTGGTTTTTTCTTTCAATGCGTTCGACGAGCTGGATCTTCTAGGCGAGATAGAGGGAGAATATGATTCTTTAGCGGGGCTTTGCGATTTCTCGGCGGCAAGCAACAGCACCGTTTTTTGCGGCGTTACCAGTTCGATTTTGGGTATAAAGCATATAAGCGTCGCCGTCTGCCACAAGGGAAGGCTTGTGGATATTGTGGACCGCACCTCAAACATCACAGGCGACGAGTACGGCAAAACTAAAAAGATAAAGATTTTCGCGCTGGATGATATTAAAATCGCGGTACTTGTGGACACGGACATTTTAATAGAAGAAAATCTCCGTAAAACCGCGCCCGCCTGCGACGTTATTTTAGCCCTCATTAAAAGTCCGGGGCCGGACATTGCCGAAAGCGCGGTAAATTCGGCGAAAAAGTACGGCAAGCCGTGTTTGTGCGTATACGACGAGGGTTTTGTATGGTTTGATCAGGAAACAATTTATTAACGGGAGCTTGCTTTCATAAAATTGCGCGCGCCGCAAAGGGTTCAAATCTCGCAGCGAAAGCTCTCGAAAATTCTGCCGAAATTCTAATCGTATTTATTCAGCGTTTCCTTTGGTATATCCAAACGTGGTAAAATCCCCGCTTTTTAAGATGAAACCTTTAGGTTGGCAAGTTTTAATGATATCATAGAAAGCCCTTAAAACCTCGTCTTTGCAAGGAGGAACGACGAAGCAATCCGGCACAGGATTTAAAAAACTTTGTAGCTTATAACGGCTTTAAAAAGTTGCCATTAAGTCAAATGCTGTGATATACTTTAATTATGGAAAAGGTTACGTGCGCCAAGGCAAGACAAATGAACCCGCTCAGCCTTGCGTTTGTAGGCGACGCCGTTTTTTCGCTCTATATAAGGGAAAGGCTGTCGCTGGGGCACGACTTTAAGTCGGGTAAGCTGACTCTTTTAGCGGCAAAGATCGTCAGCGCGGCGGCTCAAAGCCTGATGTACGAAGCGTTAGTACCGTTTTTGACGGAGGACGAGCTGTCGATTGGCAAAACCGCGCGCAACAGCCATACTAACAACAAGGCCAAAAATGCCGCGTTGTCGGACTATAAAAGAGCCACCGCGCTTGAGGCGGTCATCGGATATCTGTATCTGACGGGGCAGCAGGTAAGGCTGGACGAAATACTGGATAAATGTTTTGGAGTAATTAATGAAAGTAGAGGGTAAAGCGCAATTAATTAGATACACGTCTTCCCCCGAGGCCACGATAGCGGCGGCGGCGAGGATGTGCTATTCGCCCGATACGGCTTTCGATATCGTCGAGAAGTCGGACGCCTCCGACAACGCTAAATACATAAAAATGCTCTTAGGCCTCAACCATCTTTCTCCGTTCGAGCACGCAAGCTTTACTTTTGTTTTAACGGGAGTTTCAAGGGCGCTGCTTGCCCAGATCACCCGCCACAGGATAGCAAGCTTTTCGGTCCGGTCGCAACGGTACGTTTCCGAGGGCGAATTCAATTATATTATCCCTCCCGCTATCGAGGCGTTGGGCGCGGAAAGCGTTAAGAAATTTGAAAATCAGATGACGGCAATGCTTGGCTGGTATAAGGAATGGCAGACGCTTTTGGGCGGCGCGGGCGAGGGCTCGAACGAGGACGCGCGTTTTGTTCTGCCTAACGCCTGTGAAACGCAGATGGTGCTAACAATGAACGCGCGCGAGCTTATGCACTTCTTTTCCCTGCGCTGCTGCAACCGCGCCCAATGGGAGATACGCAATATCGCCTGGCAGATGCTTACGGAGGTTTTGAAGATAGCGCCCAATATTTTTGCGCAATGCGGCCCCGACTGTTTAAATTCGGCCTGCCCCGAGGGGAAGAAGGCCTGCGGTAAGGCGGCAGAAGTGAAAAGCAGGAAACAGCAGCTTATAGAGGAAATCCAGAATAATATTGCTAAAATCAATAATATATTAACATAATAGTATAAGGGCAGCTTTACCCTCCCCATAAATGCGGACAAGCCTAAGTAAGGCATATAAAAAAAGGAAAACGAAATGAAAATTGAAGGAAAAAACGCCGTATCAGAAGCCGTCAATGCCGGAACGACTATCGACAGACTGATAGTTGAAAAGGGCTTGAAGGATATCGGCTCAAACAAAATAATAGACGCGGCTAAGTCGCGCGGGATCAAAATTTTTTTCCGCGACAAGGAAATGCTCGACCGCGAAAGCGTTACGAAAAAGCATCAGGGCTTTATCGCGGAGGTAACGGATTTTAAATACTGCGAGCTTGAGGATATTTTAGCGTACGCCGAAAGCAAAAATCAGCCCGCGTTTATCGTTATTTTAGACGGAGTTGAGGACCCGCATAATTTAGGCAGCATAATAAGGGTCTGCGAATGCGCGGGCGTTCACGGCATAGTCATACCGCGCCACAGATCGGTTTCTGTTAACGAAACGGTCGTTAAGGTCAGCTCCGGCGCGAGCGTTTATATGAAGGTGGCAAAGGTCACGAACATAAACGACGCGATAGACGAGCTTAAACAAAAGAATATTTGGGTGTACGCCGCGGATATGGAAGGCGACGACCTTTATAAGTCCGACCTTACCGGCGCGTGCGCTGTCGTCATCGGCGGAGAAGGCTCGGGAATAAAACGCCTCACAAAACAAAAGTGCGACAAATCCGTCACGATACCTATGCTGGGGCAGGTCAACTCGCTGAACGCGTCCGTTGCCGCAGGCGTAGTCATCTATGAAAAAATACGTCAGGAAAAACTTAAAATCAAGTAAATAACTTTTAGGAGAGATATATAAGCTTATGAGAAAACCCATTATCGCTGGAAACTGGAAAATGAACAACACAATGGCGGAGTCGAAGGCCCTTTTAGAGGAGCTTATCCCGCTTGTTAAGGATGCGGCGGCGGACGTTGTTGTCTGCGTTCCGTTCACAGACATTTATTATGTTTCTTCTTTAGTTAAAGGCACGAACATAAAAGTGGGCGCGCAAAACGTGGCGTGGGCGGATAAGGGCGCGTTTACCGGCGAGATCAGCGCGGCAATGCTCAAAGAGGCGGGCGCGGAATATGTAGTTATCGGCCATTCGGAACGCCGCCAGATGTTCGGCGAAACCGACGCTACAGTCAACTCTAGAACAGTTCAGGCGCTCAAAAACGGGCTCAACCCCATCGTCTGCGTTGGCGAAACGCTTTCAGAGCGCGAGGGCAATATCACGGAGCAGGTCGTTAAAACTCAGGTTGAGGGCGCGTTTAAGGGAATCGATGCGGCCAATCTTAGCAGCGTAGTAGTAGCGTATGAGCCGGTATGGGCAATCGGTACGGGCAAAACCGCCACGGCGGAGCAAGCTCAGGAAACCGTTTCGTACATCCGTTCGTGCTTTGCCGAGCTTTATGGAAAGTCCGTTTCAGATAAGCTGCGCATCCAGTACGGCGGCAGCATGAACGCGGCAAACGCCTCCGAGCTTATGGCAAAACCCGACATCGACGGCGGACTCATCGGCGGCGCGTCGCTCAAGGCGGTCGATTTTTCAAAGGTCGTTAAGTATTAAGAAAATTTGAATTTTGATGTTCATTACAAAAAAAGACTAAGATTGTCGATTGCATTATGTTTTATCGGCGGCGGCATATACTAAACTAAAGATACGATAGAGGTGGATCATGAAGACTGACGCATTAATAATTTTGGACGGATTCGGCTTTGGCGCAAGCGTTAAAGGTAACGCTATAGAAAAGGCCGGGATAAAAAACATCAAGGACTATATGAGTAAATATCCTTCCACGCTCATCGAGGCGTCGGGAAGAGCAGTCGGTTTGCCTAAAGGGCAGATGGGCAACAGCGAGGTGGGGCATTTAAACCTCGGCGCGGGAAGAGTAGTATATCAGGACATCACTAAAATCGATAAATCCATCGAGGACGGAGATTTCTTCACAAACCCCGTTTTGATTGCGGGAATGGATAACGCCGTTAAAAACGGAACGGCCGTCCACCTTGTGGGGCTTTGCTCTGACGGCGGCGTTCACAGTCATATCGAGCATCTTTACGCGCTCTTAAAGCTTGCAAAAGCCAAGCGCGTCAAGCACGTCTACGTTCATTGCATCACCGACGGCAGGGACGTCCCGCCCGACAGCGCGCGTTCTTACGTTGCCGAGCTTGAAAAGAAGATCAAGGAGATAGGCGCCGGTAAAATCGCAACGGTCGTGGGCAGATACTATTATATGGACCGCGACAACCGCTGGGAAAGGGTCGAGCGCGGCTACAATTGCGTTTTCTGCGCCGAGGGCTTAAAATACACGAACGCCGACGCGGGTATCGCCGCTTCATACGCATTAGGAAAGGTCGACGAGTTTATCGAGCCGATTGTCGTTGCGGGGTATAAGGGAGTAGAGGAAAACGACACCGTCATTTTCTACAATTTCCGTTCCGACAGGGCGCGCGAAATTTCAAGGGCGATTTTGTACGAAACCTTTCCCTACTTTGAAAGGAAAAACGGCTTTAAAAACATTCATTATATAGGAATGACGCAGTATGACGAAACCTTTGAGGGCATCCATACGGCGTTCGCGCCTAAAACAATCGCAAACACCTTAGGCGAGTACCTCGGCGCGTGCGGCAAAACTCAGGCGCGCATAGCGGAAACCGAAAAATACGCGCACGTCACGTTCTTTTTTAACGGCGGCGTAGAAACTCCGAATAAGGGCGAAGAAAGGTTCCTT
Organism: Eubacteriales bacterium; assembly: GCA_031553855.1. Classification (GTDB taxonomy): domain Bacteria; phylum Bacillota; class Clostridia; order Christensenellales; family Pumilibacteraceae; genus RACS-047. The sequence continues at coordinate 53,524 of JAVBKW010000006.1, forward strand.
ATCCCCAGCCCTAAAGTTCCCACCTACGATCTAAAGCCCGAAATGAGCGCGTTTGAGGTGGCGGATAAGGCTGTCGAGACCGCAGGGACGGTAGACGCCATTATTTTAAATTTTGCCAACTGCGATATGGTAGGCCACACCGGCGTATTCAACGCGGCGGTCAAAGCGGTCGAGGCAGTTGACATTTGCGTAAAAAAAGTGGTGGACAAGATACTCTCAACTGGCGGCACAGTACTATTGACTGCCGACCACGGCAACGCCGAAACGATGACCTTCGACGACGGCGCGCCCTGCACCTCGCATACCACAAACCCCGTCAAGTTTATCCTTATCGGCGAGAAATATAAAAACGCCGCTCTAAGGGACGGCGGCGCGCTGTGCGACGTGGCCCCCACGCTGCTGGAAGTAATGGGGCTTAATCAGCCGCAGGAAATGGACGGCGTTTCGCTTATCAGGAAATAAACCGCCGCCCAATTTTAAAAGAAAAATAAGATATGATTTAAAGGGAAGCGTACTGCTATAAAAAAGTACGTTTTTCTTTTGTAAAAAAACTAGAAAAGGATTCATCGCCACTCTTACCGCTACGCTTGGATTTGCCGCCTCTTTAACGTATTAAATATACGCTCGGTCGGCGTCAAAACCAACTGTTGTAAGCACTCCCGACGCGCTTAGCCGAGCAAATAAGCGGAAGCGAATTTGCGAACGCCAACAGCGCAGCTGTTACATATCTTTTCTAATAAATTATGCATCGGCAACAAGCCGATAGCAGTCAAAAGGAGTTTATACAAATGGAAAACAATCAGCAAAAGCACGTAGACCCCAGTGCGCTCGGGCTTTTCGGATTAGCTCTTGTGACGCTTGTGGCGTCTATGCAGAAGTTCGGCATAGTAGAAAACACGCTTTTCGTAATACCGTGGGCGGTGTTCTTAGGCGCGGCCGCGCAATTGCTTGCCGGTATTATGGACTATAAAAAGGGCAACGCTTTCGGCGGGCTAGCGTTTGTCGGTTACGGTGTTTTTTGGCTCGGCGTGGCTATGACGTGGAGCTTTTCAGGCGGAGTGATACCCGCCGCAGTTACGGGCGATTCAAAGGCTCTCGGCTTTGCTTTTTTAGGCTATCTCATTTTCACGCTGATAATGACAGTCGGTTCTCTGCCCACAAACAAGGTGCTCACAATAATTTTCGTGCTTATCGACTTCCTTTTTATAGGGCTCACTTTCTCAACCCTCGGCATTCTTCACGGGTTTATGCACTATTTTGCGGCAGCCGCGGAAATTTTAATTGCGGCTTTCTCGTTCTATGCCTGCGCGGCCAACATCTTGGCTATACAGTTCAAAAAAACCGTACTGCCGATAGGAAAGCCTTTTTATACCTTTAAGGAAGTATAGCTAGAAAAGAATTCATCGTGTAATACGGACCTCGCCGCCTTGGTCGAGTATTTGATATACACTCCCGACGTCGGCAAGGCAACTGTTGCCCGTCTGACACGCGACTTCTTTTCTAGTAAATTGTATGTCGGCTTATGCCGACTGCAACCCTATTGCCGATTTTTTAATGCAATTATAATTCTTTTCTCTTGTTTACTTAATTTTATTGATGTATAATTGAAGCATAATTGTAAATGAATATTTTAAGGATGGAAGAAAAATGATTATAGGAAGACCCATAGAAAAAGTAATTGATTTTATCGGAGAGTTCCTGGCGATGGGAACCGTTATTCTGCTTATAGTTATGTATATCAACAGTTTGTTGATGTCTAAAGGCTTGCCCGGATTCATTCCCGCCGATAAACTTGATTTTATGAAATCACTGCGCGAATACGCGATAGTTGCGGTCGTGGGGCTTAAAGCCTTGGAATTTGCATTAAAGAGAAATGTTATTTTGGCAATTATCTGTTTTGCTATCATTGCAGCGGCCGTAATTTTAGTTATGCTTCCCGGTGCGGCTCTAGGTGCGTAAATGTAGTTAACAAGACTGTGTTTCCTATATAATATCAAAGGACTGTTACCGATAATCACCGGCAACAGTCCTTTTTTTGGGCTTAATGTCAAATATTGGGATTGTCAGTATTTTCAAACAAGGCATTTGTTAGAACTTGCGTAAGATGCGGAACCTAAAGCAGAAATTTCTGCTGCAACAACAATGGCCGCCGCAATGCTCTTGCTTTTTTTCGTGATCGCAACGTTCGTCTTTCTTGAAGAGGCAGTTATCTTCCTTATCAAATTCAAAACGGCCGTCTTTTTTATCGAATTCAAAACGGTCGTCTTTCTTGTCTTCTTTGCCGTAGCCGCACTTATCTACGCAAACATAACCGCAGTTCTTTTTGCAGTTATCTTTCTTCTCAAAGTAAGAGCCGTCGTCTTTCTTGCAGTCGCAAATATCTTTCTTATCGTCGAAACGCTCGTCTTTCTTATCGTCGAAACGCTTGTCGTTTTTGCAGTCGCAAATATCTTTCTTCTTGTCAAAGTCGAAACGCTCGTCTTTTTTGTCAAAGTCGAAACGCTTGTCGTTTTTGCAGTCGCAGATATCTTTCTTATCGTCGAAACGCTCGTCTTTCTTATCGTCAAAGTCGAAACGCTCGTCATTCTTGCCGTCAAAGCCTTTATCGCTAAAATCCTTATCGCTATGTCCTTTGCCGTCTTTTTGCTTGAAATCTTTGCCGGAATCTTCCCTTTCGTAGTTATATTGAGTTTCGTAATTCATTACAATTTTCTCCTCCGTATACTATTAATATATGTGAAGAGAAAAAAACTGTTACTTGACCCCCTTATTGTGAGGTCTCTTTAATTTAATATAGCTATAAACAGATTAAGGTAAGCGGCGAATGCGAGCCACATAGCGTAGGGGACGAGCAGCCAGAAAGAAAGCTTATCTATTTTATAGTTGAGTATCATTTGTATCACCGTTATCGCAAGCAGCGCCCCCAGCCAGATAAAGGTGAAGGAGTAGATCCTTGCTATAAAGAATAGAGGCACCCACGAAATATTTATAATAAGCCCTGCGACCCACAGCGCGGAGCTTATTTGTTTATATGACGTTTGCTCTTGAGTATAAGCGGGAGCCGTAAGCACGCGGTGCAACGAAAAACCTATCATCGCATAAAGTATCGGCCAGACTATCGCAAAAACTATATCCGGCGGGGTGGCGGGCGGCGTAACGAGCCCGGCGTAACCCTTAAAGGATTGCCCGAAATATCCCGCTAAAAAACCTGCGATCAACGTTCCGCCCACGCACACGATAAAAGACAGAAGCTTATTGCCGCTTTTCGATTTATTTAATTCGTAAGTATTATTCATATAATTAGTATACTTAGCGTTCGTAAATTTATACAAAACTATCGTTTTTATAGCGCGGTCCACGTAAAAAGCGACGGTTGCGCCGCGGCTAAAAACCTTTTGGCGAAGCTTAAAAAACACTTTTTTATTGACAAAACCGCGCAATTATTATATACTGAAAATCAGCAATAAAATAAATCTGGAATCAAAAGCCGGTTATGAAAGTGTGCGCATGCGGGAGCAAAAATACCCGTAAATATATATAGAAGGGGAGAACAGAAATGAGAAGTTTCACAACGTTAGACCTACAATACGCCCATAGGTTTTATGGGTTCAAAGGAGAAGCCCAGTATTTGCACGGGCATACCGGCATACTGACTTTAGAGGTCGAGGAGAGCGTAAATGCCGGAGTCAATATGGTTTTTCCTTGCAACGAGATAAGGAAAACCGCTTGGGAGGTTCTTCAAAATTTTGATCATGCACTTATTTTGAGAGAAGACGATCCGTTGCTGCCTGCGATCCTAAGCGTTTATGACGCTCAAGGTATTAGGAACGGCGCGCCCACCAATATACAAAAAGGCCCTGCGTTCAAGACCGAGTTAGCGACAGCGTATCCGCAATGCCGTCTCATCGTCACTAAAGAAACAATGACAGTCGAGGGGATGATCAAAATAGTATACGATTTACTTAAAGATAAATTGAATATTGTTAAAATCACCTTTACAAGCGGAGTAAACGGAGCCACGCAGGAATACGCGCCGCACAAAGATACAGACCGTTGCCCGTTATGCGGTATTGCCCTAAACGAAAATGGCGTTTGCCCCAAATGCGGTTATAAAAAATAACCGGGAGTATTGCAGGCATTATACGCAAATTTGTATTTAGCATAATTTTTTATACTATTTAGACGCTTTTTTTATCCATCTAACCAAATTACAACGAAAGGGGCTGTATTATGAGATTTTTCTCCTAATACAGCCCCGATTTTTACGCTATAGGAATTATCGCTTTAAAAAAGCTGGCAAAGTTTACGTTAGCGCGAAAAAAGCCGAACCTCAAGTGAGGGAAGCGGCGCGAAGCGACACCTTTTTTATACTATGTTAAAGCGCTTTCTTTTGAGGGTCTAAAAGCCGTACAAAAATTAAAGCCGTAAAAACTTTAAAAATCAGTATAAAATCCTAAAAATATGACGAATATTTGTGTGTGAAAACGTTTGACATTAAAAGTTAATTGACGTATAATTAAAAAGCTGTACTCTAAAGGAGTAGGCGGTTTTTCGGGGACGGGGATGAAACCGGAGGTTACTACGTCAAATTTGCAGGCGGAGAGAACTTCGGCGGACTATGCGCAGGGCAATATGATCCTGTGCGGCGCGAATCTTTGGTCGTATAAGGCGTTAAGCTTTAAAGAAGGGCTTTAATAAGCCCCTTAAATTTCCCCGATAAAAAGACACACACGACCGAGTTGTTGCGAAATTGCTATGGAGGTAAAAATTAATGGCAAGTCAGAAAATCCGAATCAAGCTCAAGGCTTACGACCACGACCTTATCGACCAGTCGGCCGCAAGGATAGTGGAGACGGCTAAGAAAACCGGCACAAAGGTTTCCGGCCCTATCCCTCTTCCTACGGACAAGGAAGTTATCACGATACTTCGTGCTGTCCATAAGTATAAGGATTCGAGAGAGCAGTTCGAGATGAGAACACATAAGCGTTTGATTGATATATACAGCCCGTCGGCTAAAACGGTCGATTCGCTTACTAAGCTGGATCTTCCTGCCGGCGTAGACATTAAGATCAAACTTTAAGAAGAGGCGCGGAGGAAATCAAAATGGAAAAATCAATACTTGGCCGAAAACTGGGAATGACTCAGGTATTCGACGAAACTGGATTAATGATACCGGTAACCGTTGTTGAAGCGGGGCCGATGAAGGTAGTAAGAAAAAAGACCGTTGAAAGAGACGGCTACAGCGCGCTTCAGGTCGCTTTCGAGGAAGTCAAAGCGGACAACCTTAACAAGCCCCAGGCAGGCGTTTACAAGAAAGCGGGCGTTAAGCCGGCGAAAGTTTTAAAGGAACTTAAGTTTACAGATTTCGATAAATACGAAGTCGGCGCGGCTATAAAGTGCGATATCTTCTCCGACGGAGAGATGGTAGACGTTTCCGGAACAAGCAAAGGCCACGGCTTTTCGGGCGTTATCAAACGCTGGAACCAGCACAGGCTGAAGATGACCCACGGTACCGGCCCGACACACCGTTCACTCGGCTCGACCGGCGCAAACAGCGGCATGAGCAAGGTCATCAAAGGCCTTCATATGCCCGGACAGTTCGGCAGCGTGAGCGTGACCGTTCAGAATCTTAAAGTAGTCAGAGTTGACGCAGAACGCAACGTGCTCCTTATCAAAGGCGCGGTTCCCGGCCCTAAAGGCGGGCTCGTTACAGTCAAAGCGGCTGTTAAATCGAAGTAGGACAAAGGAGTAAAGAGTAATGCCAAGCGTAAAAATTTACAAACAGACAGGCGCAGCAGCCGGAACGGTTGAACTCAACGATTCGGTTTTCGGCGCGGAATATAATGAAGCGTTGATACATCAGGCGGTAGTCGCTCAGATGAACAACGCCCGTCAAGGCACAAAGAGCGCGCTCACAAGGACGGAAGTTCGCGGCGGCGGAATCAAGCCGTGGCGTCAAAAGGGTACAGGCAGAGCGCGTCAGGGTTCCACAAGGGCTCCCCAGTGGATTAAGGGCGGAGTAGTATTCGCGCCCAAGCCCAGAGATTTTTCTCAGAAAATGAACAAACAGGCAAAGCGCGCCGCACTTCTTAGCGCATTAAGCGCGAAGGTAGAGGCCCAAGAGCTCGTCCTTATAGACGAAATCAAGCTGCAGGCCGCAAAAACCAAGGAAATGGCCGCAATAATGGAAGCGCTCAAGCTCAACATCAAAACCCATATCGCTATAAACGAGAAGGGCGAACAGGTTGAAAAGGTTTCGGCGTCGCTGCCTACGATACTTCTTGTCGTAACCGATAAGGACGACGAGATCGTAAGGGCTGCAGGCAATCTTCCCTACGTTGTAACTATCAGATCTAACCTCATCAACGTTTACGACGTTGTCGGCTGCACAAAGCTTGTAGCTACTCTTGAGGCGGCAAAGAAAATCGAGGAGGCATACAAAGCATAATGGACGCTTATGAAATAATCAAAAAACCGCTTTTGTCGGAAAAAAGTTATGCGGGTATCCCGTCGAAAAAGTATACGTTTATCGTTGATTTCAGGGCAAATAAGACCCAGATCAAGGCTGCGGTAGAAGAACTTTTCAAGCAGTATAACGTAAAGGTCGAAAAGGTCAACACCGCCAACGTCAGAGGAAAATACAAACGTCAGGGCCAGAACGAGGGCTACACCTCAAAGTTTAAGAAAGCATACGTTCAGCTTAAAGATTCCAGCCCCGCTATCCCGTTCTTTGAGAGTCTGGTATAAGGAGTAAAACTTAAAATGGCAGTTAAAAGATTTAAATCTATTACGCCCGGTACGCGCACTAAAACCGTTTCGAGCTTCGAAGAGGTAACGCGCACAGAACCGGAAAAATCGCTCGTAGTTTCCTTAAACCGTAAGGGCGGCAGAAACAATACAGGTAAGATAACAGTAAGGCATATCGGCGGCGGAAACCGCATCAAATACAGGATCATCGATTTCAAGCGCGACAAAACGGATATCCCCGCGACTGTTGCCAGCATCGAATACGACCCTAACCGCACAAGCTATATAGCTCTTTTGAACTATATCGACGGCGAAAAAAGATATATCTTAGCTCCCGTAGGCCTGAGCGTCGGCGATAAGATCTTAAGCGGAGAGAGCGCGGACATCAAAGCGGGCAACTGCCTGCCGCTCAGCGCGATCCCCGTAGGTATTATGGTCCATAACATCGAAATGCAGCCCGGCAAAGGCGGACAGATAGTCAGGACTGCCGGCGCGGCGGCGCAGCTTATGGCAAAAGAGGGCAAGTACGCAACTTTGCGCCTTCCCTCCGGCGAAATGAGGATGATCCTTCTTTCCTGCAAAGCAACCATTGGCCAGGTCGGCAACGTCGACCATGAGTTGGTTTCTTTGGGTAAGGCCGGAAGAAAACGCCATATGGGCATCAAACCCACCGTGCGCGGCGTAGTAATGAACCCCTGCGACCACCCTCACGGCGGCGGAGAAGGAAAATCTCCTATCGGTATGGCGGGCCCGGTTTCCCCTTGGGGCAAACCCACTCTTGGCTATAAGACAAGGAAGAAGAGAAAGAATACCGACAAGTATATTGTCAAACGTATTAATTAGGAAGGTGCGAAATAAATGTCTAGAAGCGTAAAAAAAGGACCTTATGTAGAAGAAAGGTTATTTAACAGAGTCAAGGCTCAGTACGGCTCATCGGATAAAAAGGTAATCAAGACCTGGTCGAGAAGCTCTACTATTTTCCCTGAGTTTGTCGGAAGCACTATCGCCGTTTACGACGGAAGAAAGCACGTTCCTGTATACTGCACCGAAGAAATGGTCGGTCATAAGCTCGGCGAGTTTGCTCCCACGCGCACCTTCAAGGGTCACGCAGGCGAGAAAACAACATCGGCTAAGTAGGAGTGAATTATGGCAATTATTAATGAAAATAAAGATACGCGCCCCAAAGCGCACGCAAACCATATACGCATCTCGCCCTATAAGGTAAGAGTCGTGCTCGATTCAATAAGAGGAAAATCGGTAAACGAGGCCCTTGCAATGCTCGAGGCTACTCCCAAAGCGGGCAGCGATATCGTTACAAAGCTTATTAAGTCCGCTACGGCTAACGCCGAACACAATAACGGACTTTCCCGCTCCGACCTTTTCGTAGCTGAGATATTCGCTAACGGCGGGCCTATCTTAAAGCGCGTGCAGCCTGTTTCCAAAGGCAGGGCATACCGCATCAATAAGCGCACCAGCCACATCACAGTTGTTCTCGACACGCTTAAGGAGGTCAAGTAATTATGGGTCAGAAAGTTAATCCGCACGGACTCAGAGTCGGCGTCATCAAAGATTGGGACACCGTTTGGTTTGCCGGCAAAAAAGAATTCTCGGCTTATTTACTTGAGGACCATAAGGTCAGAGAATTTATTAAAAAGAAGTACTTCACTTTCGGTGTATCGAAAGTAGTAGTTAAGCGTTCGCAAGGCTCAGTAAGCGTAGATATCTACACCTCAAAACCCGGTATGATCATCGGCCAAAAAGGCGCGGGCATCGAAGTTTTAAAGAAAGAGCTTGCTAAAATCGTCACAAGCGGTACTCTCCATATCAACGTTATGGAAGTCAAGCGTCCCGATATGGACGCAACTTTAGTCGCTGAAAACGTAGCCGCCCAGCTTGAAAAGAGAAGTTCTTTCAGAAGGACTATGAAACAGTCTATGGGCAGAGTTATGCGTTCGGGCGCAAAGGGCGTCAAGATAATGGTTGCAGGCCGTCTGGACGGAGCAGAGATTGCAAGAAGCGAACATTATCACGAGGGTTCGATCCCGTTGCAGACGCTGCGCGCCGATATCGATTACGGAACGGCCACAGCTCACACTACTTTCGGCGCGATCGGCGTTAAAGTATGGGTCTACAAAGGCGAGATCCTTCCTAAAGCTAAGGAAACCGCAGAAGGAGGCAGAGAGTAATATGTTAATGCCTAAAAGAGTTAAAAGACGCCGCGTCCAGCGCGGACGTATGAAGGGTAAGGCAAACAAGGGCAACATAATCGCTTACGGCGAGTACGGCCTTGTAGCTGAAACCTGCGGCTGGGTAACATCAAACCAGATAGAGGCGGCCCGTGTCGCCATGACGCGTTACATCAAGCGCGGCGGACAGGTTTGGATCGATATCTTCCCGCATAAACCGGTAACTAAAAAACCCGCCGAAACCAGAATGGGCTCCGGAAAAGGAAGCCCCGAGTACTGGGTAGCGGTCATCAAGCCCGGCAGAGTCCTGTTCGAAATGGCGGGAGTCACCGAGGATATAGCGAGAGAAGCGTTAAGGCTTGCCGCCCACAAACTTCCTATCAAATGTAAGTTTGCTAAAAAAGGCGACCTTGTAAGCGCGGACGCTCCCGAAGTAAAAGAGGAGGCTAAAGCATAATGAAAGCAAAGCAGTTGCACGAAATGAAAACTGACGAGCTTGTCGCTAAACTAAGCGATTTAAGAAGCGAGCTCTTCGGCCTTCGTTTTTCCCACACGACGGGACAATTATCCAACCCTATGCAGATGGCAGCCTGCAAAAAAGACATCGCAAGGATCAAGACTATTTTACGCCAGCGCGAGATCGCTGCTAAAAAGGCATAAGGCGGAGGACATTATAAATGGAAAATTTAGAAAGAAACGACCGCAAAGTGCGTGAAGGTCTTGTAGTATCGAACAAAATGGACAAAACTATCGTAGTTATCGTTCACGATAAGGCAAAGCATCCGCTTTACAAAAAGACGATCAACAAGTCCAAGAAGTTTAAGGTTCACGACGAAAATAACGAATGCAACATCGGCGACAAAGTTGAGATCGCCGAAACCCGCCCTCTTTCAAAGGATAAGTATTTCAGATTAGTCCGCATCATCGAACGCGCGAAATAAGTTTTGGGTTTTGTGCGGCGCTATGCGGCGTTAAACCGCTTTTTTCCGACTATCGGCGAATTCAATGTTCAGCCTCGGCCGAAAAAAACAGTTTGCCATATCTGCTTGCATCTAAACCACCCAAAACGGCGTCAGCGTTATAAAAACGCGGCGGTCTGAAAAACATTACTTTTGAAAAACGGATTTCACAATAATTAAACTAGAAAAGAATTCATTGCCGGATTGCCGCTAAGCTTGCTTTTTTAGCTCAATCGAGTACGTCTATGTACACTCAATCGCTAAAAAAGCAACTGTTGCGTCACTGCGGCGCGACTTCTATTCTAGTAATATTATGCGTCGGCTCAGCCGATAGCAGACAAAAGGAGTAAATCATTATGGTACAGCAACAATCATATCTTAAGGCTGCCGATAACAGCGGCGCTAAAGAGATTATGTGCATAAGGGTTTTAGGCGGGTCTTTTCGTAGAAGCGGTAACATCGGCGACGTTATTATTGCCTCGGTAAAGAGCGCAACACCCGGCGGAACAGTAAAAAAAGGCGACGTTGTCAAGGCGGTCATAGTCCGTACCCATCAGGGTATCAACAGACCCGACGGAACGCATATCCGTTTCGACGACAACGCGGCAGTTATCATCGACAATCAGAAGCAACCCAGAGGAACCCGTATATTCGGACCCATAGCACGAGAGCTCAGAGAAAAAGATTATATGAAAATCATTTCACTGGCTCCGGAAGTTATTTAAGGCGGAGGGCGTATGAACAGTTTATTTGTTAAAAAAGGCGACAACGTAACGTTGCTTGCCGGTAAAAATAAGGGAAAGACAGGTAAGGTTATCGCCGTCGATCCGGATTCGGGCCGCGTGGTTGTAGACGGATGGAATATCGTCGTCAAGCACGTTAAGGCAAAGAGCGCGCAAAGTCAGGGCGGAATACAAAAAATGCCCGGCTCTATCGACGCTTCAAACGTCCAGATACTCTGCCCTTCGTGCGGCAAGGCTACAAGAGTCGCCGCCGGAACAGACGCGCAAGGCAAGAAGATTAGGGTCTGCAAGCACTGCGAAGCCTCGCTCGACGTTAAGCAAAAGGTAGAAAAGAAAGCCAAGAAGTCCAAAAAGGACGAACCTGCGGCAAAGACTGAAGAAAAGCCGGTCAAAAAGAGCAAGGCAAAGGCTGAAGTCGAAACAGAGGTTAAGACTGAAGAAAAGCCGGTCAAAAAGAGCAAGGCAAAAGCTGAAGCCGAAACAGAGGCTAAGCCTAAAAAGACCGTAAAGAAAGCAGAAACGTCTGCGGACAAGGAGTAATCTGAATTATGGCAGAAAAGAAAGATCAGGTAGCTAAGGCAGCTGCTACCGATACAAAAAAACCCGCTAAAAAAGCGGACGCCGCGGCTCCTGCCAAGGCAGCTAAAAAAACGGACGCTCCCGCTCCGGCAAAATCCAATAATCCCGACCGTAACAGGCTGAAAAAACGTTATACCGCCGAAATAGTTCCGGCTCTTATGAAGGAAAGAGGCTATACAAACGTTTTGCAGGTCCCCAGGCTTGAGAAGATCATCCTCAATATGAGGCTCGGTGATATCAAGGATAACTCTAAATCGATACAGCTGGCACAAAGTGAGCTTGAGGCGATAGCGGGGCAGAAGGCAGTTTTAGTAAAGGCCAAAAAGTCCGTTGCGAACTTTAAGCTCAGAGAAACCAGCCTATCGGCATCAAGGTCACGCTCAGAGGCGACAGAATGTATGAGTTTTTCGATAAGCTCGTTGCAGTCGCACTCCCGCGCGTGCGCGACTTCAGAGGAATTTCCTCAAAGTCCTTCGACGGCAGAGGAAACTACGCAATGGGCGTTAAGGAACAGATCATGTTCCCCGAAATCGCTTACGAAACCGTTGAAAAAGTCCGCGGATTCGATATCTGTATGGTAACTACGGCTGCGTCCGACGACGACGCCAAAGCACTCCTTGTTAAGCTTGGAATGCCTTTCAAGAACTGACAGGGATAAGGAGAATATATAAATGGCAAAGAAGTCAATGATAGCTAAGCAGAAAAGACCTGCTAAGTTTTCAACAAGAGCATATACGCGCTGCAATATTTGCGGCAGACCGCATGCGGTTTTAAAGAAATACGGCATTTGCAGAATCTGCTTCCGTGACCTTGCTTACAAAGGCGAGATTCCCGGAGTCAAGAAGGCAAGCTGGTAAGGAGGGTTAGAAAAATGGTTGTTACAGATCCTATTGCAGATTTATTAACGAGAGTTCGTAACGCTATCACGGCCCGCCATGATTCCGTAACGATGCCTAATTCAAAAATGAAAAAGGCTATCGCCGACATTTTAGTCGCGGAAGGCTATGTGAAAGCCGCTGAGGTCGCCGAAATCGACGGACACAGCAAGTTAGTCATTTCTTTAAAGTACGGCGCAAAATACGCACGTGTCATCACGGCTTTAAAGCGTATTTCAAAGCCCGGTTTAAGAGTATATTGCGGATACGAAGATCTGCCTAAGGTTTTAGGCGGATTGGGAATAGCTATTATTTCCACGTCCAAAGGCATTATGACGGACAAACAGGCCCGCGCGGGCAAGATAGGCGGCGAAGTGCTTGCCTATGTATGGTAGGAGGAGGATAGATTATGTCGAGAATAGGTAGAATGACTGTCGCTATCCCTGCCGGCGTTACCGTCAGCTATAAAGATAAAATCGTTACCGTTAAAGGCCCCAAAGGCGAAATGTCGCAGTTAATCAACGACAGAAATATCGACGTTAAGGTCGAGGGCGCGGTTTTAGAGGTTGTCAGAAACGCAGAAACCAAGGAAACGAAGTCTAAGCACGGCTTGTACCGTATGCTTGTTGCCAATATGGTAGCGGGCGTCGTCACTCCGTTCACTAAGACGGTCGTTATCCAGGGCGTCGGTTTCAAAGCGTCGGTAACAGGCTCCAAGCTCGTTATGAACATCGGTTTTTCGCATCCTGTAGAGTATACCGCTCCCGCAGGCATTGCCATCACCGTAGGCGAAACCAAAACCCAGAATTCAATGGCTATAACTCCCGTAACCGTTACCGGAATCTCCAAAGAGATTGTCGGTCAGGTTGCCGCAACGATCAAAAGTAAGCGTCCTGTCGAGCCGTATCACAACTATGGCCTGCACTATGCGGGTCAGGTTCTTGTGAAGAAAGAAGGCAAGACAGCAGGTAAGTAGGAGTAAACGGTTATGATAAACAAAGAAAATAAAAACGCAATCCGCGCGAAAAGACATTTGCGCGTCCGCAAGAATATCAACGGCACAGCAGAATGCCCCAGAATGAACGTTTACAGAAGCACCGCTCACATCTACGTGCAGATCATCAACGACGTCGAGGGCAAAACTTTAGTGTCAAGCTCCACCGTTGCCAAGGATCTCGACGTTAAGGGTATGAGCAAGCAGAAAGCTGCCGAGGCAGTCGGAGCGGCCGTTGCGAAAAAAGCTATGGCTGCCGGCATCGAAAACGTTGTTTTCGACCGCGGCGGGTATCTCTACACCGGCAGAGTCAAGGCTCTTGCCGACGGCGCTCGCGCGGCCGGACTGAAGTTCTAAGGGAGGCGAAGAAAAATGGCTAAACGTGAAGAAATAATGAAGCCGGACGACGGCATTAAAACCAAGCTTGTCGCAGTAAACAGAGTTACAAAGGTCGTTAAGGGTGGACGCAATATGCGCTTCTCGGCTCTTGTAGTTGTGGGCGACGGCAAAGGTTCTGTCGGTTACGGCACAGGCAAGGCCGCCGAGGTTCCCGAGGCAATCAAAAAGGCAGAGCAGACGGCGCGCCGCAATATGGAAAAAATCGCGCTCAACGGCAGCACAATTCCCCACGATATCACAGGTAAATTCGGAACGAGCAAGGTCTTTTTAAAGCCCGCTCCCGAGGGTACCGGAGTTATCGCAGGCGGATCTGTGCGCGCGGTCGTCGAGCTTGCGGGCATCAAGAATATTACGGCCAAAAGCTTTGGTTCCCGTAATCCGATAAACAGCGTAAAAGCTACTATCGAAGGCCTTTACGGCTTAAGAAACGCCGAGCAGTTCGCTGCCCTGCGCGGAAAAACCGTAGAAGAGATTTTAGGATAAGGTGAACTGAAAATGGATAGCAAAAAGCTTAAAATAACTCTTGTAAAAAGCACTATCGCCTGCCTTGATAAGCAGAAAAAGACTGTCGAGGCTTTAGGGCTCAAAAAGATACGTTCGAGCGTTATACACGAGGACAGCCCGGCTTTGCAGGGAATGTTGTTCGTCGTTAAGCATCTCGTTTCGGTAGAGGAGATTTAATTATGAGATTAGGCGATTTATCTCCTGCTGCAAACAGCAGGCAAAAGACCAAAAGGCTCGGCAGAGGTATCGGCTCCGGGCTCGGCAAAACTGCCGGTAAGGGTCATAAAGGTCAATGGGCGCGCTCCGGCGGCGGAGTCCGCGTAGGCTTTGAAGGCGGACAAATGTCACTTATGCGCCGTATCCCTAAAACCGGCTTCGATAACAACTGGAAAAAAGTTTATTCCGTAGTCAATATTTCCGAATTGGAGGTTTTTGAAAACGGAACCGTAGTTAATGCGGAATTACTCTTACAAAAAGGCATTCTTTCAAAGGTTGAGCCGTACGGCATCAAGGTTTTGGGAGACGGCGAATTTACCAAAAGTTTAACTGTTCAGGCAAGTAAATTTTCAAAAGCAGCAGCTTCTAAAATCGAACAAGCAGGCGGCAAAGCAGAGGTATTATAATGTTTCAGACGTTAATTAACGCGTTTAAGAATAAGGAAGTCCGCACCAAGATCCTGATAACTTTGGGAATGCTCCTGATTTACAGGCTCGGCTGCTGGCTCCCCGTTCCGGGCATCGACTCTTCGGCGTACAATACTGCTACGGAAGGTACGGTAAACACAATGTTGAGCCTGCTCTCGTCAATCACGGGCGGCGCGCTTTCAAACGGCGCATTTTTGGCTATCGGCGTTTCCCCCTATATCAACGCGTCGATTATCATCCAGCTTCTTACCGTCGCTATCCCCAAGCTAGAAGAATGGTCTAAGCAGGGCGATGACGGCAGAAAGAAAATCAATAACGTTACCCGTATAGCTACGTTTCTCTTAGCTATCGCACAGGCGACGGGTATTGTTATCAGCTGGTCGAACTCAAACGGTATCAACGCGGACATATTCGGCGCAAATACGCAGGTTTGGCTTGTTTGTATTTTTGTTGCCGTCATTTTGATCGCGGGCTCGATGTTCACGATGTGGCTGGGCGAAAGGATCACCGAAATCGGGGTAGGCAACGGTATTTCCCTGCTTATCTTCGTCGGTATACTTTCAACTGCCGGAACCTCGATCATCGCAACCGCTACCGCTATACCGGGCGACGAAACAAACCAGAAATTGTTCGAGCTTATCGGCTTTCTGCTTTTAGTCGTCCTCATTTTCGCTTTCATTGTTTTCATCGACCTTTCCGAGCGCAGGATACCCATCCAGTACGCGAAACAGATAAAGGGCAGAAAGCAGTACGGCGGACAAAGCACGCATATTCCGATCAAGGTCAACGCAAGCGGCGTTCTTCCGATCATCTTCTCGAACGCGATCATCACGTTCCCGCAGCTGATCTTCTCCTTGTTCTTAAGCCCCGATAACTCGTTCTACGCATGGTGGATGAAGTATCTGGGAGTCGGAACTATCGCTTACAGCGTCGTAGTAGGTTTGCTTATTTTAGCATTCTCCTATTTCTATGCCCAGATCCAGTTCAATCCCGAAGAGGTTTCCAGAAATATTCAGCAGTACGGCGGATTTATCCCCGGTATCAGACCCGGTAAGCCTACAAGCGACTATCTCAAGAAAATCTCGAAAAGATTGACTTTCTTCGGCGCGATCTTCTTAGCGTTCATCGCTATCGTTCCGTCGATAATATTCAGCTTAGTAATTAAAGAGCCGACTCTGTTGAACGCGTTCGCCGCAACCGGAATGCTCATCGTAGTTTCCGTAGCGTTGGAATTCGATAAACAGCTGCAGTCACTATTAATGATGAAGCAATACAAGGGCTTCTTGAAATAACAAGCCGATAAAAAACCTTGAAACGGCACTTGATCCGGACTGCGTGCGCAGCTGCGTCGTCGGTTACGTATTAAATATACGCGCCCTCCTAGCACAGCGCCGGCTGTCCGGCTGAAGTACCGTTTGAAGGTTTTAATCCAAGCTTTTCAAGCTTTACGATTGTTTTTTCTAAGGCGAATAACTAAAAACTAAAAAAGGATTTTTTGAATGAACCTGATTTTACTTGGCGCGCCGGGAGCCGGAAAGGGCACTCAGGCGGTGCGGATCGCGGAAGAATATAAGATCCCCCACATTTCTACGGGCGATATTTTCAGAAAGAATATCAAAGAGGGTACGCCGGTAGGCTTGAAGGCAAAGGCTTTTATCGATAAGGGCCAGCTTGTTCCCGACGAGGTCACTGTGGAAATAGTGGCAAACAGGATCAAAGAGTCCGACTGCAAAAACGGTTATCTTCTTGACGGGTTCCCCCGCAATACGGCTCAAGCCCAGGCTTTAGATAAGCTTACGAAAATCGATACGGTAATCAATATCGACGTAGATTTAGATAAGCTGATGAACAGGCTTACAGGCAGAAGGGTTTGCGGAAACTGCGGCGAAAGCTACCATATCACGACCTATTCAGAAAAAACCTGCAAAAAATGCAGCGGCGAGATAATCCACAGAGCCGACGATAAGGAAGAAACGGTCAAGTCGAGGCTTGATGTCTATTCAGCTCAAACTGCTCCGCTTATCGACTTCTATACCAAAAAAGGCGTTATAAAAAACGTCGACGGTATGCAGGCTATTGAGGACGTTTTCGCGGACATCAAAAAGGCGTTAAGATAATTTAATGATACCCGTCAAAACTGAAAAAGAAATTGTAAAAATGCGCGAGGCTTGCGCGATCGTCGCAAAGACTCACGAGCTGCTGGCAAAGCATATAAAAGCCGGAGTTACTACCGCGCAATTGGACGCTTTGGCCGAAGAGTTCATCCTCTCCTGCGGCGCTAAACCGAATTTCAAACACTATAACGGCTATCCCGCAACCGCCTGCATATCGGTAAACGACGTGGTTGTACACGGAATACCCTCGCCGGATCAGGTTTTAGAGGAGGGCGATATCGTTTCGGTGGATTTGGGCGCGGTCAAGGACGGCTATCACGGCGACGCGGCAAGGACTTATCCGGTCGGAAAAGTATCGGCCCGCAGGCAAAAGCTAATCGACGTAACGCGCGAATGCTTCTTTGAGGGACTCAAAGAAGTAGCTCCCGGCAAACGCTTAGGCGATATATCAAGCGCGGTGCAATCTCACGCCGAAGCAAACGGATTTTCAGTCGTTCGGGTAATGGTAGGGCACGGCATCGGTAAAAAGCTTCATGAGGAACCGTCGATCCCCAATTTCGGCCCGCCCGGGCAGGGCGCGGTTTTGAAGAAGGGCTACTGCCTTGCGATAGAGCCGATGATAAACGCCGGTACTTTCAAGGTCAAATTCGACGCGGACGGCTGGACGTGCAGAACGCTCGACGGCTCGGACAGCGCGCACTATGAAAATACGGTGTTGGTCACAGAAAGCGGATACGAGATACTTACATTGCTCCACGGCGAAACACTATAAAAACATATCCTTTTAACGCTAAAAAAAGATAAAAAAACGGATATTATTTTAAAATCCTCTATGCTCCCTAAAACAAGGCAGTCCAAAATAATTTACAAAATATAAATTATATGATATACTAATCGGACTTATGGAAAAAAAATCGTTTTCCCCGGGAAACATAGTTTTAAGCCTCAAAGGGCGCGACTCCGGCAAAAAATACATGATAATTGAAATAGTGAATCCCGATTTTGCGCTTATCGCCGACGGCAGCTGCCGAAAGCTTTCAAACCCTAAACTCAAACGCATCAAACATTTTAAGTTTTTGGCGGCGGGAGAGGCAGGCAGCGAAGAGTTTTTCAAGCAATGCGACGACGGAGCGGTCATAAATATATTAAGGAAATTTGAAGGGAGGTAATTTATGCCTAAAGACGACAATATCGAGGCTGAAGGAACCGTTATAGAATGCTTGCGCAATGCGGTTTTCAAGGTCAAGCTTGCCAACGGGCATATTGTCACCTGCACGATATCCGGAAAAATCAGGATGCATTACATCAAGATTTTGGTCGGAGACACTGTCAAACTGGAAATGTCGCCTTATGATATTACGAAAGGGCGTATTACCTACAGAAATAAATTTTAAGTTTTAAAATCAAGGAGATATTCATATGAAAGTCAGATCGTCGGTTAAGCCTATGTGCGATAAATGCAAAGTCATCAAAAGACACGGAAAGGTTATGATTATTTGCGCTAAATACGCTAATCACAAACAAAAACAGGGTTAAAAACAATTAAAATACTATTGCAAAACGGTCGGTTTGGAACAAATCAGCCTTTTTTGCGGTTATAGGGCCGTTAATTTTAGTTTGGTTCATCCAAAATTTGTAACTTTTAGATACAGAGAATTACTGCTTAACGTGCGGATCAGCCTAACATTCCATAGGCGCGCGCGAAAGCGTTTGGAGATAGATATATTTTAAATTTTTAAGGAGAAAAAACAGTGGCACGTATTGCTGGAGTTGATTTGCCCAGGGAAAAACGTATCGAGATCGGTCTTACGTATATCTACGGGATCGGCCGCCCGATGGCAAATAAAATTTTAAAAGAAACAAGCGTCAACCCTGAGATCCGCGTTAAGGATCTTTCGGAAGAGGACGTTAATAAGCTTCGTAACTATATCGAAAAATCGGTAAAAGTCGAGGGCGACCTTCACAGGGAAGTCGCGCTCAATATCAAACGCCTTATTGAAATCGGTTGCTACCGCGGTGTCCGTCACCGTAAGGGTCTGCCCGTCCGCGGTCAGAACACTAAGCAGAATGCGCGTACAAGGAAAGGCCCTAAACGCACAGTCGGCAGAGCAAAGGCTAAGAAGTAGGAGATTTGAATCATGGCTGTTAAAAAAACTACAACTAAAAAAAGAATTACTAAAAGTATTGATAAGGGTCAGGTTCATATCCAGGCTTCTTTCAATAATACGCTCATCACCATCACCGATGAGCAGGGTAACGCTATCTCGGCTTGCAGCGCGGGAGCTTTAGGTTTCAGAGGAAGCCGTAAGTCCACTCCGTACGCAGCTCAGGCGGCATGCGAAAAAGCGGCTATTGCGGCTAAAGAACACGGACTTAGGTCTGTCGAGGTTTTCGTTAAGGGGCCGGGTTCGGGAAGAGAGTCCGCAGTCCGCGCACTCGAAGTAGCGGGCATTTTCGTTACGGCTATCACCGACGTTTCGCCCATCCCGCACAACGGCTGCAGACCGCCCAAGCGCAGAAGAGTATAAGGAGAATACACAAAAATGGCAAAATATACATGTGCAGATTGCAAACTGTGCCGCAGAGAAGGGCAGAAATTGTTCCTTAAAGGCGAGCGCTGCTCAACTAAAAAATGCGCGATGGACCGCCGCCCGGTAGCTCCCGGACAGCACGGTACTTCCAGACGCAAGCCGTCTGAGTACAATATCCAGCTGCGTGAAAAGCAAAAGGTCAAAAGGGCTTACGGACTGCTCGAAAAGCAGTTCCACGGCTATTTTGAAGAGGCCGACCGCATCAAAGGCGTAACCGGCGAAAATATGCTTATTCTTTTGGAAAAACGCCTCGATAACGTTGTATACCGTATGGGTATCGGTTCTTCAAGGGCTATGAGCCGCCAGATAGTCAATCACGGACATATCACCGTTAACGGCAAGAGCGTCAATATCCCTTCGTACGAAGTTAAACCCGGCGATATTATCGGGATCAAGGAAAACAAGAAAGAAAACGAGCTTTTTAAAGAGCTTAAGGGCGCTAAGATCGTTATGCCTAAATGGGTCGAGTTCGATACGGAAACCTTTGTCGGCAAAATCGTTGAGAACCCCAAACGCGAGGATATTGACCTTACTATCAATGAACAGCTTATCGTCGAGTTATATTCCAAGTAATTTAGCGCAATAAAACTTCAAGGAGATGTAATCTAATATGATGGAAATAGAAAAGCCTAGAATCACTCTGGAAGAAAGCGCAGATTTACGCGAAGGAAAGTTTATTGTAGAACCTTTGGAAAGAGGTTACGGAACTACTTTAGGTAACGCTTTAAGACGGGTGCTCCTTTCGGCTCTTCCCGGAACGGCGATTGTCGGCATCAAGATCGACGAGGCCAGCCACGAGTTCAGTACCATTAAGGGTATCAGAGAAGACGTTGCGGAAATTATTCAAAACCTTAAAGGCGTAAACCTTAAAGCCAATTATTCGGACAAATCGCTTAAAAAAATCCTTAAAATCGACAGAGCCACGCCCGGTATCATCACCGCCGCGGACATCGAGATCGATCCGGAAATCAGCGTTTTGAATCCTGATAAATATATCTGCACTCTCGACGAGGGCGGTAAACTCAATATGGAAATGTTTGTAGGCAGCGGCAGAGGCTACGTTGTTGCAAACAACAACAAGGACGATACCCAGCCCATCGGATTTATCGCTATCGACTCGATATTCACGCCCGTCAAAGGCGCGAGCTATTCTGTTGAAAGCACCCGCGTCGGCCAGAATATCGACTACGACAAGCTCACAGTCGAGGTCAAGACCGACGGCAGCTTATCCGCTAAGGAAGTCCTCTCTCTTGCCGCTAAAGCGATAGAGGATCATATCAGACTTTTTGTCAATCTTTCCGATACTATCTCGGGTATGTCTATACTCGTCACGCGCGATATAGATATTCAGAAAAAGGTTTTGGAAATGAATATCGAGGATATGGATCTTTCGGTGCGCAGCTACAACTGCTTGAAGCGCGCGGGCATCCATACGGTCGAGGATTTAACAAAACGTTCTGAGGACGATATGTTAAAGGTCCGTAATTTAGGCAGAAAGTCGCTTGACGAAGTTATCAACAAGCTTCAGAGCTACGGGCTTGACCTCAAGAAAAACGACGATTAAGGAGTAAAAAATAAAGCTATGGAACAGAGAAAATTAAGCTTGCCTACCGACCAGAGAAAAGCGCTCTTGAGAAATCAGGTCACCGCTCTTTTGTGGGAAGGAAAAATAGAAACCACCTACGCCCGCGCTAAAGAAGTTTCAAGATTAGCCGATAAGATCATCACATTGGCTATCAACAGCTACACCGACACAATCAAAAAGGTTGAAACTCGCTTAAAGCACGATAAGGTCAAGGACAAAAAGGGCAATATTACCGAAACTGAAAAAGAAGTTAAGGTCGAGATCGTCAACGACGGCCCTAAAAAGCTTGCGGCACGCCGTAAGATAATGGGTATGGTTTACGACGTTCAGGCCCAGCGCCAGCCTAAAGAAACAGCAGCGGCTTTCCGCGGCAGGACTGAACATATCCAGCACCCGCTTATCGAGAAGATCTTCAACGAATACGCTCCCCGCTACACACAGCGCGCAGCCGACGTTGGTACAAAGGGCGGCTACACCCGCGTTTTAAAAATGGGTTTCCGCCGCGGCGACAACGCAGAAACCGCGCTTATTGAATTAGTATAGTAAAACAAAAAGGAAACCGATAAAAACCCGGTTTCCTTTTTTCAAACTGTGTTTGGATAGTTTAGGTTATGCGGATTTTATCCTTCCGCCGTCATAGTTTTTTGGAGTTTTTAATTATAATTTTTCTTTTTTTCGTCATAGTTTGTGTGGGTTATCAATTTTAAACCTATCTTTAGCGAAAAAAAGATTAGTTTAATAGTAGTCAAAGGTGTCGCTTTTTCGGGAGCGGAAAAAAGCGACGCAAAAACGCTTTGGGGGCGTTTAGACTCGCCCCCAAACCCCCTAACTACTTACTTTTAAAAAAGTAAGCAAAACATTTTCAGCGGATCAAGATACTGAAAGCAAACGGGGACGCAAAAAGAAGGCAAAAATTTTTAACGGATAAAGAAAGCGGATAAAGAAGCCGTTTTTTGTCAAGAGCCCCGTCTTTGCGAGGAGCGTAGCGACGATGCAATCCAGTTTTAATAGCTGTTTCGCAACCTACCGTTGCGCTTTTTCAAAATTATATTATACCGATTGGTATAAATCAAGGCTTTTTACATACCATTTGGTATAAAAGTGGTATGATTGAGGGAATAGGACAAAGAATAAAAGATATTCGTGAAGAGAACGGCTTGAATCAAGCCGAATTTGGCAAAATGCTAAAAGTATCTCAGGCGGCAATTGCGCGTTGGGAAAATGAAAAAAGGGAGCCGACGGCAAGCGCATTACTGACAATAGCTCAAACTTTCAACATAGAGCTTGAATATTTATTCGGTTTAAAAAGCTATGAAACAATAAAATAAACGGTATTACACATCGTCTCAAGTATAATGACGCTAAAAGAGCGAGCGCAAGCGGCGGGCTGATTAAACACCGCGAAATTCTCGCAAGGTGACGAGGATGAGTGCCCGAAGAACTATTAAATACAAGCTTACTTTAGCACATTCCGCCTGTCCTCTAGTTTTATTCCGACCGCAAAAGGTACATACGTCGCGGCTTGCCGCGGAAGCCGTCGAAAGGAGGCGGGTCCAGGGCTTGCCCTGGGGTAGATACCGGTCATTTCGCTGCTTATCTTGTTATTTTAGAATTTTGCGCAGTCGGAAGGAGCAGATTGTGCGGTCAGAAAGGGCAGAAGAAAGGAACTATTAAAAATTGTAAAGCGAGGGTTTGAATATGAAATGTTTGTATTGCGGCGCGGGTATACATAAAAACGAGGAGAAGTGTTCGTTTTGCGGATCGCCTAACGATTTTTTTGCTCCTGAAACTAAAGAAAAAAATCCGGCCGTTTCTATAAATTATATCAATCTTAAAGCATGCAGAGATGAGCTTCTTAAACGTAAATCAAGAAACATATTTTTTTATATTGCATCAGCTGTTTTTTTTGCTGTGTTTATTGTTTTTATGTCGCTTCACGACACTTACGGCGGTGAAATATTTATAGCGATCGGTTCAATTTCAATGATCGTCTTTATTGTTTTGCTCATTATTGGCATTTTTCGAACTGTTACTTATGCAGCGCGCATAAAATTGATAGAGAGAAAGTTAGCTAAGTCCGATTCATAAAAAAGCATTGGATTTGTTGTAAATATATCAATAAAATAGGCCGAACATTGTTCGCAGCTGGAGTTTTAAATTGATGTGTTCGCGGGCTAATTTTTTTATGTTTTTTAATGTTTCGTCTAAGCCATTGATTTCAATATTGTAGAATTTAAGCCAGTAGAACAAATCGATATTTAAAAAGAAAATCAATTCTTTTCCCGTATCGATCGGTTCGCCGTTTTCTTCCGGTTCTTCGGGGCAGTCTGTAGTAAGCAATATATTGATCATATTTTCATTTCCCCGGAAGAAAATGCGGGTATCTAAATGCAACTCTTCGTAGGGAATTAAGTTGTCGCCGGGAAATTGAAGGCCATCCGGAGTAAAGCTGCATTCTTTTCCATTATAAATATTTATAAACGAATTGCTTGTTGTTTCATTCATATTGCTGATATCGTATGTGTAATAGCCGCAAAAATATTCAAGCTCCCGTCGCGCCCGGCTCAAATTATTGGCCGCAATTATAAAGGATTCAATTAAACAAATCAAGACCGTAATAAAAACTAAAATAGCTATAAATTCAGGTGTGGGGCGGCTGCTAAACGCCATTGCTATAAACAGACAAAAAGCTGTAATAACGGCCGGAATATAAAGCGTAAAAATATGTTTTCTTTTTGTCCGTTTTTTGACTATTTCACAATGATCCTTTATTTCCTTATCATAATAAATCGAAGCTCTTGCCACAGTTTCATATAAACTCTGCGGCATTTTTTTAGGCGTTAAAAACAGCTGAATAATATTAATTACGGCAAAAATCAAACAAATAGCTGACAAAGTATAAAGAAGAGAATTTGCAAGAATGCTATTGTTTGCGTCTCTTAGTAAAATTTCTGATAAGCTAATAATGGCCGTTTCACCGTATTGAATGGCAATCACCTGATATTCGGGAGTGGTTGTTCGGCTGAGCGTTAGTGTGACTTGCGCGTTGATAGGCAAAAGGCTGTCAAGTTCTTCGTAATTTAATGCGTCCTGAGCTAGTCCGAGCAAATTATAGGCGCTGCCGTCGTTTAAATAAATCCACCAGTTATTATCTTGGTTCTCATCATAAGTTACAGCTTTCACCGTGCCGGATATTTCCGTGAATTCGCCTTTATCAAACGGAGTTTCCTCTAAAGTTAGCGGATAAAACGGCAGAAAAATAGCTATCGCAAGAAAAAATATTGAAAAAATTATAGGCATCAATCGGCCATTAGGGCGGAGAACAGTTAATTCCATAATATAATTCCTTTTTTATCAGCAATTTTTATTTAACGGCAGTTGTTTATTCTCTTTAAACCTGTTTGATGCGTTTGGCCAGATTGAAATTTTTTGCAGCCCTTATTTGCGTAAGTAATATAAATACTGTGATGAGCATAAAAAATTTTTTACGCACAGTTTAACCCCGCTCAATTTATTTTCAAATAAGTTGTTCACTAATTATAACATTAAAACCCTTGAAAAACAAGCTTTCGGCCGAAAAAAACGAGCAGGAATGTTCGTTGAAATAGGATAAACTATGTAACTTGTGCAAAAGGCCTGTTTTTTGTGCGGAAATTCTTTGCAAAAGATTTTAAGAGTGATATAATATTTTTATGCTGAACATAGTATTGGTGGAGCCGGAGATACCGCAGAATACCGGCAATATTGCAAGGACGTGCGCCTGCACGAATACAAGGCTGCATTTGGTGCGACCTTTGGGGTTTGAGATATCGGACGCCACCGTTAAAAGGGCGGGGCTTGACTATTGGGATAAGGTCGAGATTTTCTATTACGACAGCTTTGAGCAGCTAAGGTCGCAGTATGCGGACGAGACGTTTTTCTATCTTTCCACAAAGGCAAAAAAGACGTACAGCGAGCATAAATTCCCGGACAACAGTTTTTTGGTTTTCGGAAAGGAAACGAAAGGCTTGCCCGAGCCGTTGATTTTTTCCAATCCCCAAACCGCGCTTCGTATACCAATGACAGAGAACGTGCGCAGCTTAAACCTTTCCAACAGCGTCGCGATAGTGCTTTACGAGGCTCTGCGCCAGCATGATTTTTTCGGTATAAAATAATACTTATTTAAATTGTTTGACACACTCTCTAAAATGGTTTATAATATTTTAGCGTGCATAATTGTACGTTGATTTTTTTTGACGCAAAAAAGGTTTGCGTTTAAAGAAAATATCCTGCTTAAAACAGGTTTTCTGATAAATGGGAAAACTGCTAAAAAGCGGGGCAATACTACTAAAAGGAGGTAGAGTAACAATGCCTACGATCAACCAGCTCATAAAGAATGGCAGGGAGAAAGTAACGTTTAAGTCAAAGAGCCCTATTTTGGATAACAATCCCCAAAAGCGCGGCGTTTGCCTTTCGGTTACGACAACGACCCCTAAAAAACCTAACTCAGCTCTTCGTAAAATTGCGAGAGTCCGTCTTGTAAACAAGATGGAAGGAACGGTTTACATTCCGGGTATCGGACACAATTTGCAGGAACACAGCGTCGTGCTTATTCGTGGCGGCAGAGTGAAGGATTTGCCTGGTGTTAGGTATCACATCATCCGCGGTGCATTAGACACGGCGGGCGTGGCCAAACGCAAGCAGTCCCGCTCAAAATACGGTGCGAAACGCTCGAAATAATCGGCTTTAGCGCGCGGTATGAAAGGCCGCTTATCCGGGAATACTAATTCCGCAAGTCAGGCCTTTTAAACAAATCAGAAAATCTAAAAAAAATTTAAACAGGAGGTTGACTTCTATGCCTAGAAGAAGCGGGGTTCCCAAGCGCGACGTGCTGCCGGACCCTATGTATAACAGTAAAGTTATAACAAAGCTCATCAATCAGGTTATGCTCGACGGCAAGAAAGGTATTGCCCAAAGCATCGTATATGAAGCTTTTGATATAATCAAAGAAAAAACCGGCGCAGAGCCTTTGGATACTTTTACCAAGGCGCTCGAAAATATTATGCCGGTTTTAGAAGTAAAAGCAAGACGCGTGGGCGGTTCTACGTATCAGGTCCCTATGGAAATAAGAGCCGAAAGACGCCAGACGTTAGGTATTCGCTGGATGGTTTCGTTCTCGCGCAACCGCAGTGAGAAGACTATGAAAGAAAAGCTTGCAGGCGAGATTATGGACGCTTTCTCGAACGGCGGCGCATCCGTCAAGAGAAAGGAAGAAATGCACAGAATGGCAGAGGCGAACAAGGCGTTCGCGCACTACCGCTGGTAAAATTAAAGTTATCTTTAGTAAGCTTGTTTTGCCGGATTTACCGTTTTTTTGAGCCTAGTGATTTAGCTTTATCCGCAGCTTTTTTGCGGACGCACCGCTAAACCCGAAATTATCTAAAAAATCCGGAAAAATTCTGCGAAAACCGTTTATTTTTATAACTTTACGCATTCAAGTTCATACTAGACGAAACGGATATTGCAATAGGGCAATATCATTTGAGGAGATTAGAAAAATGCCTAGACAATACCCCTTAGAAAACTATAGAAATATCGGTATTATGGCTCATATCGACGCCGGCAAAACGACGACGAGCGAGCGCATACTGTTTTATAGCGGAAAAACGCACAAGATCGGAGAGGTTCACGAAGGCGCGGCTACCATGGACTGGATGGTTCAGGAGCAGGAGCGCGGTATCACCATCACTTCTGCCGCTACCACCACGCAGTGGAGGACAGGCCCGGATAAACCTATGCACCGTATCAATCTTATCGACACCCCCGGCCACGTTGACTTTACAGTTGAGGTCGAGCGTTCTTTGAAGGTTCTCGACTCTGCCGTAGCAGTTTTCTGCGCTAAGGGCGGCGTTGAGCCTCAGTCTGAAACAGTTTGGCGCCAGGCGGACCGTTACGGCGTTCCCCGTATCGCGTACGTCAATAAAATGGACATCAACGGCGCAAACTTTATGAACGTCCTTCATATGATGAAAACACGTTTGGGCGCAAATCCTGTTCCCATCCAGCTGCCTATCGGAAAGGAAGATACGTTCGTAGGAATGATCGACCTTGTTACTATGAAAGCCGACGTCTATAAGGACGATCTGGGCAACGTTATGGACGAAACCGATATCCCCGAAAATATGAAAGCTTTGGCCGACGAATACAGGGCAAAGCTTATGGAAGCCGTTGCCGAAGCTGACGACGATATGATGGAAAAATATTTTTCCGGCGAAGAATTCACCGTTCAGGAAATCAAAGCCGCCATCAGAAAACTGACGCTTTCAATGAAGATCAATCCCGTTCTTTGCGGCTCCTCGTATAAGAATAAGGGCGTTCAGAAGCTGCTTG
Organism: Eubacteriales bacterium; assembly: GCA_031553855.1. Taxonomy (GTDB): domain Bacteria; phylum Bacillota; class Clostridia; order Christensenellales; family Pumilibacteraceae; genus RACS-047. The sequence continues at coordinate 80,813 of JAVBKW010000006.1, forward strand.
ACGCTATCGTTGAATACGCGCCCAGCCCCATAGACATCGCTCATGTTCAGGGTACGACATTTGACGGCAAAGAAGAAGAAAGGGCAACAAGCGACGCCGAGCCTTTTTCGGGACTCGCGTTCAAGATCATGGCGGATCCGTTCGTCGGAAAGCTCGCATTCTTCCGCTGCTATTCCGGTAAGCTTTCCGCGGGCAGCTATGTTTTAAACAGCACAAAAAACAAGAAAGAAAGAGTCGGGCGCATACTTTTAATGCACGCTAACAACCGCGCCGAGATCGAAGAGATCTACGCAGGCGACATTTGCGCGTTCGTAGGCTTAAAGGACACTACTACCGGCGACACGCTCTGCGACCCCGATAAGCCCATCGTTCTAGAGAGCATGGAATTCCCCGATCCGGTTATCCGCGTGGCTATCGAGCCTAAAACTAAAGCGGGACAGGAAAAAATGTCGATGGCGCTTATCAAGCTTGCCGAGGAAGACCCTACTTTCAAGACCTATACCGATCAGGAAACAGGCCAGACGATCATCGCGGGTATGGGAGAGCTGCACCTTGAAATCATCGTAGACAGGCTTTTGAGGGAATTCAAAGTAGAGGCGAACATCGGTAAACCGCAGGTTGCCTACAGAGAAGCTATCCGTAAAAAGGTCGAGGCCGAAGGCAAATATATCCGTCAGTCCGGCGGTAAAGGCCAGTACGGTCATTGTAAGATCATTATGGAGCCGCTTGAGCCGGGTTCGGGTTATGTTTTTGAGGACAAAACCGTCGGCGGATCGATCCCTAAAGAGTTTATTGCGCCTATCGATAACGGTATTAAGGAAGCTAAGATGAGCGGCGTGCTTGCAGGCTACGAAACCGTAGACTTCAAAGTAACCGTATACGACGGCTCCTTCCACGACGTTGACTCGTCTGAAATGGCGTTCAAGATCGCAGGGTCTATGGCGTTCAAGGACGGTATGAGAAAGGCCGAACCTATGCTTATGGAACCTATCATGAAGGTTAAAATAATACTCCCCGACGAGTATCTGGGAGACGTTATGGGTAACGTAAGCTCAAGAAGAGGAAACCTTTTAGGTATGGAAACGGTCAACGGCAGCCAGGAAATCAACGCCGAGATCCCGCTTTCTGAAATGTTCGGATACGCTACCGACCTGCGCTCGCGTACGCAAGGACGCGGCCAATACACTATGACGTTCGACCATTATTCCGAAGTTCCTAAGAACGTATCGGAAAAAATCATCGGCGAACGCTCAAAAAAATCAGAGTAATTTCACTTGTAATATTTTTCAAAATCATTTATAATATAGTTAAAGCAAAAAATAAAATTATTAATTAAAAATTTTTCGGAGGAAAATTAAAATGGCAAAAGCTAAATTTGACAGAAGCAAGGTACACGTTAACGTTGGTACCATCGGTCACGTTGACCACGGTAAGACAACTTTAACTGCTGCTATTGCTACGACGCTCGGCAACAAAGGCCTTGCACAGAAAATGGCATACGACCAGATCGATAAAGCACCTGAAGAGAAGGCGCGCGGAATCACGATCAATACTTCGCACGTTGAATATGAAACTCTTGGCCGCCACTACGCTCACGTAGACTGCCCGGGCCACGCCGACTATGTTAAAAACATGATCACCGGCGCAGCTCAGATGGACGGCGCGATCCTCGTTGTTTCGTCTGCCGACGGCCCCATGCCCCAGACACGTGAGCACATCCTGCTCGCCCGTCAGGTCGGCGTTCCCAAGATCGTCGTATTTATGAACAAGGTTGACCTTGTTGACGACGCAGAACTTCTTGACCTCGTTGAAATGGAAATCAGAGAGCTTCTCTCTTCCTACAACTTCCCCGGCGACGATACGCCCATCATCCGCGGCTCCGCAGCTAAAGCTCTTGCAGCAGCTCAGACCGGTAACTCGGACGACCCCGCTTGCAAATGCATTTTCGAGCTTATGGATGCAGTTGACGCATACATTCCCGCTCCCCAGCGCGAGACAGATAAGCCGTTCCTTATGCCTGTTGAAGACGTATTTACGATCACAGGCCGTGGCACAGTTGCTACAGGCAGAGTAGAGCGCGGTATGATCAAGGTTCAGGATCCCGTTGAAATCGTCGGTATCCGTGCTACTAAGGCATCCGTTGTTACGGGCGTAGAAATGTTCCGTAAGTCGCTTGACGCAGCTCAGGCCGGCGACAACGCAGGTATCTTGCTCCGCGGCGTAGACCGTAAGGATATTGAGCGCGGCCAGGTTATCGCTAAACCCGGCTCGATCACCCCTCATACAGAGTTCACAGCCGAAATCTACGTCTTAAAGAAGGAAGAGGGCGGACGTCATACTCCGTTCTTCCAAGGCTACCGTCCTCAGTTCTACTTCAGAACAACCGACGTTACCGGAACTATCGACCTTCCCAAGGGCGTTGAAATGGTTATGCCCGGCGACAATATCTCCATCACAGTTAAGCTTATCGCTCCTATCGCGGCTGAACAGGGTCTGCGTTTCGCTATCCGCGAAGGCGGCAGAACAGTAGGCTCCGGAGTTGTTGCTTCAATTATCAAGTAATAATTAAAGTTTGTACCTTAAAAACCACTGCAAGGCGTTTACTTGTAGTGGTTTTTTCTTTTAAGTTGCATTTTGTTTTTTGGGATAAGGATTATTGATCTTTTTTGTATAAGGATAATTTATATTTTGAATAAGTTGATTTTAAATTAACTAGTCTCAAGTGTAGCGATAAAAGGCATTAGTTTTGTTGTAATCAAAGGTGTCACTTTTGCAGGTGTGGCAAAAGTAACCAAAAGCACATTGAAAAAGCGGTAGTTTTATTTTAGTCAAAGATGTCGCTTTTGCAGGTGTGGGATGAGGGGCTAAAAGTATATTTAAAAAGCAGTAGTTTTATTTTAGTCAAAGGTGTCGCTTTTTCGGGAGCGGAAAAAAGCGACGCAAAAACGCTTTGGGGGCGTTTAGACTCGCCCCCAAACCCCCTAACTACTTACTTTTTATAAAAGTAAGCAAAACTTTTTATGGATAAAAATATTAAAAGCAGACGGGGACGCAAAAAGTAAGCAAAATTTTTTAGCGTATATAAATAAAGCTTGTTTTATGGTTCTTTAAAGCACTCATCCTTGTCCACTTGTGTCGTTGAGCGGTAATTGAGTTTTTATATTAACTCTTTTTTATCCCAAGTATTTCATCGGCGGAACAGTCCAAAAAAATGCAAAGCTTTGCCAATGTGGATAAAGACGGTTGAATTCTACCCGATAAATATTGCGATATTGTAGGTTTTGAAACGCATAAAGCTTTTGCAATTTCCGTTTTTGTTTTTCCTGATAAAAGGATTTCTTTTTTAATATTTTCTGAAATCAACTCATTAATGTTATCCATAAAAAACTCCATTCCGCACTATAATTGCGGCGCAAATAGTATGAAAAGTGTGGAAATCAGTCGCAGCGAAGACGGACAACAGTTGGTAAGCCGACGACAGCAGTGTATACTAATACTCGACTCAAGTCGGCCTGCCAAACGTAGTTCGTATGCGGTGATGAATGATTTTTCACATTAAATTACCTCTAGATATATTATTTAGGTAATACTTAAAAAATACTTGATAATTAAGTATTACTTAACTAAAATATTAAGTAATACTTAAAAGTGGGGGAAATAAATATGGGATGTCATACATTAGAAGAGCTTTATGAGCATTTGCGTACAAAAATAATCGAGTTGCGCGAAAAAGCCGGATTATCACAAGCTCAATTGGCAGTTTAAATCGGCGTATCAAATAATACGTTAAAAAAATGGGAAGAAGGAAGAACGCGTCCGAAGTTTAGAAAGCTTTATAACTTAATAATTTTTTTCAATGTTGAGCCTAACTGTTTTTTCCTAATAGAAGATTAAACATAAAAACAAAATTCTTTCTCCATTCCCTTAAATACTTGCTTTTAAAAGCGAATATGCTATAATAAGGGAGCGGGTGGATAGTTTATGACGGCAACGCTTATCGTTTCGCTTATTACTTGTGTGGGTTTAATTGTTTTAGTGCTTGTAAAGCCGTCGGTCCGTATTAAAAATGCGGATATCAGTATCTATTGGCTTGCGCCGCTTATAGGGGCAGGCGCGCTTATTGTGAGCGGGCTTATCCCTTTTAAAGAAATGTGGGCGGGGCTGACGCAGAGCGAAAGCATTAATCCGCTCAAAATCCTCGTGCTGTTCATTTCGATGACGGTGCTGTCTATTTTCCTCGATGAGGTCGGTTTTTTCGCTTATTTAGCAAATGCGGTGCTGAAAAAAAGCAAGACCAGCCAAAAAAGCTTGTTTTTTTATTTGTACATAACCGTTTCCGTCTTGACGGTTTTCACGTCGAACGATATAATAGTATTGACGTTTACTCCGTTCATCTGTTATTTTGCCAAAAACGCGCGTATAAGCCCGGTTCCGTTTTTAGTCGCTGAATTTGTCGCGGCAAACACCTGGAGTATGTTCCTCATTATAGGCAACCCGACTAATATCTACCTTGCTACGGCAAACGGCATCGGTTTTATCGATTATTTTTTGGTAATGGCCCTTCCTACCGTTCTGGCAGGGCTGACCGCGCTGCTTATTTTGTACCTGTTATTTAAAAAAACGCTTTCCGCTGCGATCGATCCTGTTATAAACGATATAAAAATTGCGGATAAGGGTATGCTTATTATAGGGCTTGTGCATTTGGGGCTTTGTACGGTGCTGCTTATACTCTCCTCTTATATCAACTTTGAGATGTGGCTTGTGTCGCTTATATTCTTTATAAGCCTGTTTATTACGGCGCTTAGCTATGCTTTAATCAAAAAAACTCGCCCAAAAACGCTTGTTTCTTGCCTAAAACGCGCTCCGTGGGAGCTTATCCCGTTTGTTATTTCAATGTTTGTACTCGTGCTTGCGCTGGATAAATATAACGTTACCGGCGCGATAGGCGCGGCTTTCGGGGAGAGCTTTGCGATTTTAAAGTACGGCGTGGCGTCGTTTATGTCTGCAAATTTGATTAACAATATTCCGATGAGCGTATTTTTCAGCTCCGTAATCCAGACGCTGGACATAAGTATAGTGCAGGCTCAAGCCGTTTACGCAACGGTCATAGGCTCGAATATCGGAGCGTTTCTGACTCCGCTCGGCGCGCTCGCCGGAATTATGTGGTCGGGTATACTCAAAAAACACGAGGTCAAATTCACTTTTTTAAGCTTTGTCAAATACGGGCTGATCGTTGCCGTTCCCACAATGGCCGCGGCGCTGGGGGGCTTGTATATATCTTTTTTATTCTTCTAGGAGTTAAAATTTACAAATGATAAAATCTTTCAACAATAATTTTTCGTCTCTTTACAGCGCCGAAATGCTGCAGACAGTTACGGCGGGTTTGGCGGGGCTTGGCGTTTTGCTGATTTTTTTCAGCCTTATTTTGTTTTTGATGAAGAAAAGCGCGAACGCAAGGCGGTTAAGGCGGATCGTGCGCCGCGACTATTTTCTGATAGCCGGCCGGAGCGCGCTTTCTGATAAAATTTTTAAACAGCTGACTTTGGCCGGAGCGAACATAATTTATACGGGCGGTGAAAAACTGTATAAGAGCGTTCACCGTTCCGCATATTTGAACTGCGAAATCGACGAGTATATTTTAAAGCGGCTAAGGATTGCAAATTCCCCAAAAAAGATAACGGTTTTTTGCGCCTATAACGATGACGCGGACAATCTTGCCGCCGCTCTAAAGTTTCAGAGCGCGTTAAAAAGCAAAAGCAGGGCTTGCGGAAACAGAGCGGTGCGCGTTTCCTACAAAAACATAGGCAAGGCGCAGTTTTATCAATTCGCCGGAAAAGAAATAAAATTTTTCAATGAAGCCGAGCTTACTGCGATACAGTTTACAGAAAGCTATCCGATAAGAAATTACCTGCCCCAAATTGACTTGACGGTGAAACGCGCGCTGCAAAATTCGGCGAAAAATACTTTCCTCGATCTGCCGGAAGTATCCGCGCAAGTAAAAGCGTCGGGCGAGGGCGCGGGCTTATCCGAGCCGGAAAAAAGCAGCGGGGCAGACGTTATAATTGTTGAAGAAAAAGAATTTGCGCTCCGCCGCATATTCGTAGGTTTTACGGACGTCAATGCGGAAATACTTGAAAAAACCGTTCTTTCTGAAGATATCCCTGAAGACGAAATGCGGGCAATAGTGTTCGATAAGGACGCCGACAAGCTGCTCCCCGCTTTCTATAACAGGGAGAACGACGTTTTCGACATCGATACGATCAGCGCGAAAACAGATAAAAAGCTTAAACTTATCGCGCTGAAAGTCGCGCCGGAAGCCTATGAGCTGTATGAAAAAATCAGCCTGATATGCAGCGATAAAAACTTATGCGCCGTTTATATCGACGATGCAGATGAACTCAACAGCATTGAAACCGCGCTGGAGCTAAGGGCAATACTTAAAGAAAAAAGCTTGCTTGCCTTTGTGAAGATCTTTGTAAAAAATTCTTTAGAACATGAACAAATTTCGGCGATAAACGAGGGCTGCCCAATAGATGAGCAGATAGTTTTATTCGGCTCGTTTGAAAGTATTTTTCCGCTGATGTTTTAATTTTGCCGGCATATCCCGCTTTTAAAAACCGCCAACAGGCAAAATGCCTGCAAGGCAATTTATGTTAAAGAGTCAAAAGCCGTCTTTCATAATCGTAAAGACGGCTTTTCTTTTTGCGTATTTGCGGCTCCGCTTGGGAAAGAGGCGTTTAACGCGCTGCATTTGCCGCCGCGCAGCAATAGTTGTGATATATTCAAAAAATTCGCTATATAAATTTTGTCAAGAGATTTATGCTTAATATTGGAAAATTTAATCCAATATATTTTTGAAAATGTATTGACTTCACTAATGAGTTTGTTATACAATGAATATGCTCTTCCCAAAAAGGGCAACCACAATATATTGTGGTAATAATAACAAAACAAGTTTTTTTTGTCTATATATAGATAGAGGTTTTTAGACAAGGGGGAGGAATAAAATGGAAAAAATTATTAAGCGCGACGGCAGAACGGTTGATTTTGAGGTTTCAAAAATCACTAACGCAATTGAGAAGGCTTTGAAAAGCGCGCAGGTAGACGAGCCTGAAAAGAGGGCTTTGGCTCTCACTCAGCAGGTTATAGACAGCTTTGCTCCCGACGCCGTACCTACCGTTGAGGAAATTCAGGACAGAGTGGAAAAAACGCTCAGCGATAACGGCCTTTTCCGTACCGCTAAGGAATATATCCTATACCGGGCGGAGCGCACAAGGATCCGCGAATCGAAAACGCGGTTGATGAGGACTCTTGAGGACCTCACCTTTAAAGACGCGCGCGACAACGAGATCAAGCGCGAAAACGCTAATATAGACGGCGATACCGCGATGGGCACGATGCTAAAGTATGGCTCTGAGAGCGCAAAGCAGTTTTATGAAATGTGCGTATTGAACCCTAAGCACAGCGAAATGCACAAGAGCGGCGACCTGCATATCCACGACCTTGATTTTCTGACGCTGACTACGACCTGCTGCCAAATCGATCTGGATAAGCTTTTTACAAACGGCTTTTCCACCGGCCACGGCTTTTTAAGAGAGCCCAACCATATCGCGTCGTATTCGTCTCTTGCTTGTATTGCGATCCAGTCCAATCAAAACGATCAGCACGGCGGGCAGAGCATACCTAATTTCGACTATGATTTAGCAAAGGGCGTCGCAAAAACCTACGCCCGCTACTACCGCGACAATTTAGGTAAGGCTTTAGAGCTTAAGGCGGGGCTATCTGACGGCGCCGATACGGCGGTGAGGGTTTATAACGAGGTCATCGCAAAGTATAACGTCAAGCCGACCTTAGATAACAACAATAACTATCAGAAATACGAAAAGGAGCTGCTGAAAAAAGCAGGGGACGAGGCGGTCATAGACGCGTGCCAGGTTTTTGCGCGTGAAAAAGCGGCCAAAGAAACCGACAGAGCTACTTTTCAGGCTATGGAAGCTCTCATACATAACCTCAACACTATGCACTCAAGAGCCGGCGCGCAGATCCCGTTTTCGTCCATCAACTACGGAACCGACACCTCAAGCGAGGCGCGCATGCTTATTAAAAACCTTTTGCTTGCGACTGAAGCGGGCTTAGGAAACGGCGAAACGCCTATATTCCCGATACAGATTTTTAAGGTTAAGGAAGGAGTGAACTATAATCCCGAAGATCCCAATTACGATCTGTTTATGCTTGCCTGCCGCTGCAGCGCAAAGCGTCTGTTCCCGAATTTCTCGTTTTTAGACGCTCCGTTCAATAAGCAGTATTATAAAGAGGGCAGAAAGGAAACCGAAATAGCGTACATGGGCTGCCGTACAAGGGTCGTAGCCAACACCTTTGACCCAAACAGCGAGATAGTTACGGGAAGAGGAAATCTTTCCTTTACGTCCGTAAATCTTCCGCGTTTAGCGATCAAGTCCAAGGGCAACATCGAGTTGTTTTTTGAGCAGCTCGATAACGTTGTTTCGGTAGTTATCGAACAGCTTTTGGAGCGTTTTGAAATACAGGCGAAAAAGCGCGTCAAAAACTACCCGTTCCTTATGGGGCAGGGAGTATGGCTGGGCGCGGATAAGCTAAGCGCGAACGACGAAGTCCGCGAGGTTTTAAAGCAAGGAACGCTCACCTGCGGTTTTATCGGCCTTGCCGAGTGCTTAAAGAGCCTTATCGGCTCTCATCACGGCGAAACTAAGGAAGCGCAGAATTTAGGACTCGAGATCGTCGGGTATATGCGCAAAAAAATTGACGATGCGTCGAAAAAATACGGCCTTAATTTCTCGCTTATCGCTACGCCCGCCGAAGGGCTTTCGGGCAGGTTCGTGCGTATCGACAAGGACAAATACGGCGTTATCGAAGGCGTGACCGACCGCGACTACTACACTAACTCGTTCCATATCCCCGTATATTATAAGATAAGCGCGTTAGATAAGATAAAGCTTGAAGCTCCGTATCATAAGCTTACGAACGGCGGACATATTTCCTACGTGGAGCTAGACGGCGATACCGTCAATAACGTTGAGGCGTTCATCAAAATCATCCGCTGTATGAAGGAAAATAACATCGGTTACGGCTCGATCAACCATCCCGTAGACAGGGACCCTCTTTGCGGATATACCGGAGTTATCGATAAAGTCTGCCCTAAATGCGGCAGGGAAGAAACCGAAAAAGCAAGGTTTGAGCGTATACGCCGCATAACCGGCTACCTCGTAGGCACCTTAGAGCGTTTCAACAGCGGAAAGGCTGCCGAAGAACACGACAGAGTAAAACACAGTATAGTGTATAGTTCTAAAAAGGCGAGGTAATCCGCCGGCGGATATAAGGCTTTATGCGGGCTGTGGACTGCGTGCTGCGGCCGTCGTCGGTTTGAGTACGCGCACTTATAAATACTTAAAAAGGTTTTAGAAAAAGGGTGCAGGGGAAAGGCCTTTTGCAAAAAGGTTTCCCCTGCGATCTTTTTTTAAGAGAATAAAAAGGAAATAAAAAAATGGCGATACAGGACAGAAAGAGCGATTACAGCGGCGATAATTACGACCTCTCGCGCAGCATACGGCTGGCGGGATTGGTGGAAGAGTCGGTTGTGGACGGCAAGGGCATACGCTGTGCGATCTTTGTGCAGGGGTGCTTTCATGCGTGCAAGGGCTGCCACAATCCGCAGACTCACGATATTACGGGCGGCAAAATGTTCCGGCTTAGCGAAATAGCGCAGATAGTAGAAAACAATCTGCTGCTGGACGGCCTGACCTTTTCCGGCGGCGAGCCTTTTCTGTATCCGTCCGAGCTCGCCGACCTTGCCGAATGGGCGCAGGACAACCGCCTCAATATCTGGTGCTACACCGGCTATACGTATGAGGAGCTGCTTGAAATGTGCGAAAGCAACAACGAGGTTTACAGGCTGCTCCAAAGCATAGACGTTCTGGTGGACGGCCGCTATGAGGAAGATAAGCGCAATTTAATGCTCAAATTCCGCGGCTCCGAAAACCAAAGGATCATTAATTTGAAAAAAATGCGGGAAAGCAACACGGAAAAGATTATTTTATTGGAAATCTAAAACCTGCCGGGAATGCAAGAAAACTACTGCAAAATTAAAATACTGGAAATTTTAAAAAAAACAAAAACAGATGAAAAATTAAAAAACTAAAAAAAAATAGATTATAAATTAAACTCAAAAAAACAGAGGCTCTCTTACGAAAAATCCGTAAGAGAGCCACTTTTTTATGAGTTTCATATTATAGTCATTATAGCCTACTGCGGCTGTTTGTTATAATCTTTACGCTATTGCGGTTTGACCTTTAAAGAGGCCACGTTTGCTATTTTGTTATAGTTGTCGTTATTGCGCTCTAAGAATTCTTCTGTTAAGGCCTTGTATGCCATCGAGCCGCTTGAACGGGGGTCGAACTGCATAATGGGCATACCGTACGAGGGGGCTTCACCAAGGCGGATGTTGCGGGGGATACGTACGGAGAAAACCTTTTTGCCGAAAAATTTGAGTATTTCGTCGGCGACGGAATTGACAAGGTTGCTGCGCCCGTCGAACATAGTAAGCACAACGCCCTCGATTTCAAGCGAAGGGTTCAGCGCGCGTTTTGCAAGCTTAATAGTATTCATTAATTGGCTCAAGCCCTCAAGCGCGTAAAACTCGCCTTGTATCGGGATAAGTATCGAGTCGGCGGCCGAAAGCGCGTTGACCGTTAAAAGCCCAAGTGAGGGAGGGCAGTCTATTAAAATATAGTCATAAACGTTCCTTAAAGGCGCGAGAGCTTTTTTGAGAACGATTTCACGGTCTACCACAGTAACAAGCTCGATTTCAGCTCCGGCAAGGTCGATATTTGAGGGCAGGATTGAAAGGTTTTTGACCCTTGTCGGGATTATCGCTTCCTTTGCCTCGCTTTCGCCTATCAAGAGACTGTAAATTGAGTTTTCTAATTTGCGTTTATCGATGCCCAGCCCGCTCGATGCGTTGCCCTGCGGGTCAATGTCCACAAGAAGGACGCGTTTACCCATTGCGGCAAGATAGCTCGACAAATTAACGCAGGTTGTTGTTTTACCTACTCCGCCTTTCTGATTCGCAATTGCAATAATTTTTGACATATCCACGCTCTTTATGTAAAATAATAAGATTTTTTGCAAAAATACTACATATAGTATCTTAAAGTACCGCTAATACAGTATAGCATACTATTTTACGTTTTGCAATCGTTAAATTAAAAGATATTTGAAATTTTGGTTTAATTAAATTGAGAAAAATATTAATAAGTGATATACTATTTTTACAATGAGCCTTATAGAATTTAAAAACGTAACTTATTGCTACAACAGCGGCCTTGAGGATGAAACTCGCGCTGTGTCGGACCTTTCTTTTTCAGTCGAAGAGGGCGAATTCGTCGCGCTTGTAGGGCATAACGGATCGGGCAAAAGCACGGTAGCAAAGCTTATCAACGGACTTATCCTGCCTCAGAGCGGCACCGTTACTGTGGACGGGCGCGGCACGGCAGAGCAAAAGAACCTTTTCGATATACGTAAAACAGTCGGAGTCGTTTTCCAAAATCCCGATAACCAGATGATCGCAACTATTATAGAGGACGATATCGCTTTCGGCCCGGAAAATATAGGAGTCGCCCCCTTAGAGATTTCTGAGCGCGTCGATTGGGCGCTTGGGCTTGTGGGGATGAAAGAGCACCGTAAGGGTACGCCGTTCAGGCTTTCGGGCGGGCAAAAACAGCGTATCGCGATTGCCGGAGTCCTTGCAATAAAGCCGAGGGTCATAGTTTTAGACGAATCGACGGCAATGCTCGACCCTGTCGGCAGGGCGGAGGTCATGCAGGTAGTCAAGGACTTGAGAGAAAAAGAAAATATGACCGTCATTATGATAACGCATTTTATGGAAGAGGCGGAGCAGGCTAACAGAATAATCGTCCTAAACGGCGGTTCTATAGTTTTAGAGGGCGGAAAGGAAATATTCGCCCGCCAAAAAGAGCTTGAGTCCGTGGGGCTGGACGTGCCGCCGCTTAGGCGTATTGCCAACAAGCTTAAGGAAAACGGCGTAGATATCAAAGCTGAAATAAACGATTTAGACGAGCTGGCAGGTGAGCTATGCCGATAGAAATAAAAGACTTAAATTATGTATACAGCCCCGGCTCGCCTTTTGAAAAAGCTGCGTTAAAAAACATAAACCTCACTGTGCCGGACGGCGACTTTCTCGCCGTGATAGGGCACACGGGATCGGGCAAATCTACGCTTATAAGCCATTTAAACGCCTTAACGAGAGTGCAGAGCGGCTCCGTCGTCGTAAACGGCATAGATTTAACGCCTAAAAAGATCGATTTTAAAAAGTTGAGAAGCACAGTCGGAATGGTGTTCCAGTACCCCGAATATCAGCTTTTCGACGAGACCGTCGCAAAGGATATCGGGTTTGGGCCGCGCAATCTAAAGCTTGAGGAGACCCAGATAAAAGAGCGGGTACGAGAGGCTATGGACATGGTCGGGCTTGACTTTAACGCGTATTCCGAGCGTTCGCCTTTTGAATTGTCCGGCGGGCAAAAAAGGCGCGTCGCGCTGGCCGGAGTTTTGGCAATGCGCCCGCAAATTTTAGTTTTAGACGAGCCTACGGCAGGCCTTGACCCCAGAGGCAAAAAAGATATACTCGATTTGATAAAAGCCGTGCAGAAAAAAATGTGCCCGACTATTATTATGATAAGCCATAATATGGACGAGGTCGCCGCCTATGCCGACCGTATTGCCGTAATGGCAAACGGCGAAATCAAAGCTGTTCTGACGCCGCGTGAGCTGTTCGGTGAAAGGGAGCTGATGAAAAGCTTAGGCATCGCTATGCCCTTTGTGACGCAGGCGGCAAACAAGCTTGCAGATGCGGGCCTCGATATCCCGCGCTCCTGCCTTACCGAGGATGAGTTGGTTACGGCGGTAATGCGGATAAGGAGGGCGAAAAAATGCGTGACGTTTCAATAGGTCAGTATTACCCCTCAAATTCTGTCATACACAGGCTCGACCCCAGATTAAAGCTGATTTTGGCCGTTGCTTATATCGTAATGATTTTTTTCGTGGACACGTTCGTCGGCTACGGGCTGATTTTGCTGTTTGTTCTGGCCCTTGTATTTTTGTCAAAAGTGCCGCTGTTAAAAGTCTTGCGTTCGTTGCGCGCGATTATGTTTTTAATAATTTTCACGCTGGTTCTTACGATTTTGTTTTACCGCGGCAACCCGCAGGATTTGTTGTGGCAGTGGTGGATAATCAGGATATATAAAACCGCGCTTATAAGCTCGGCTAAAATGGCGCTTAGAATCATGTTCCTCGTGCTAGGCCCCTCAATTCTAACTTTAACTACTACGCCCGTCGAGCTTACCGACGCTTTAGAAAGGCTGCTCAAACCGTTCTCGTATATCAAAGTGCCGGTCCATGAGCTGGCTATCATCATGCAGATCGCTCTGCGCCTTATCCCGACGCTGGTGGAAGAGACAGATAAAATCATTTCGGCGCAAAAAGCAAGGGGCGCGGAATTTGAAAGCGGCAACCTTTTCAAAAAAGCAAAAGCGATGCTGCCGGTGCTTATACCGCTGTTCGTCAGTTCTTTCCGCCGCGCCGACGAGCTTGCCGACGCTATGGATTCGCGCTGCTACCGCGGAGCTAAGGGCAGGACAAGAATGAAGATCATGAGCATTCGCTTTCGCGACGTTCTCACTTTTTTGCTGTTTGCGGCTTTCTTTTTTGTAATGCTTGTACTCAAATACAACTGGTTCGGTTTTGAATTTATCGCGCTTATCCATTCTTTGGGGATATAATAATTTGAAGATAAAGCTGACAATCGCATACGACGGCGGAGGGTATAACGGATTTCAGTCGCAATCCGATAAAAAATCCGTTCAGGACGCGCTGTGCGCGGCTCTTGAAAAGCTGTACGGCGAAAAAATTTCAGTAACCGGCAGCGGCAGGACGGACGCAGGCGTTCATGCGCTTGGGCAGGTCGTGCATTATGAGGCGCAAAAAGAAATTGAGCCGGACCGCATAAAAAGCGCGCTGAACTTCTTCCTCCCGCAGGATTTAAGGGTGCGAAAAGCGGAAGAGTGCGCGCCCGATTTTAACGCGAGAAAATCGGCGAAAAAGAAAACCTACCGCTACGACATCTATTTTTCAGATTGCGACAATCCTTTACTGTTCAATAGAGCGCACCGTTTATGGGGCGATATAAATATAGAAGTAATGAAAAAAGCCGCGCAAACCTTTATAGGCGTACACGACTTTAAGGAATTTTACTGTAAAGGCTCCAGCGCGCAAACCACAGTCCGCGAGGTCTATGACTGCGTTTTGACCGAAGGCGTGCTGTACGGCGAAAAAACACTCTCCTTAGAGATAACCGCTAGCGGCTTTTTGTATAAAATGGTGCGGCTTATAACCGGCGCGATAATCAAAGCGGGAGAGGGTAAAATAAGCCTTGACGAGCTAAAGCTTATGGCGGATGGCAAAAAAGAATATCCGGCAAAGCTGCCCGCCCCTGCGTGCGGTCTCTATTTATTGCGGGTTGAGTATTAAAAGGTTTGTTAGATTTGATAGCAATTTAGTGAAGCAAGCTTTTGAGAGTTTATTTACATTATTTTTGACGGTAAATAATATCAAATAATTCATCGGGCGTGTCCGCAATAACGGGCGCGCCTAAATTTATTAAAACGTCCTTATCTTTAAAGCCCCAGGATACGGCGATAAAGTCAATACCGGCGTTGCGGGCGGTTTCAAAATCGACGTCCGAATCCCCGACGTAAAGAGCGGCTGTATTGGAAGCGTTCAAAAGCTTTAAAGCCTCAAGGGTTGAATCGGGCGCAGGTTTTAATGGAACGCCTGCGCGCTCTCCGAAAGAAAAGTCGAAAAGGCCGTTAAAAAACTTTTGAACGAGCTTTTGTACGGCGTCGTCTCTTTTATTGGAAACTACGGCCGTTTTAAAACCTAAAGCTTTCAGCTTTTGCAAAACCTGAACGACGCCCTCGTAGGGCTTGGTATTTTCTTCTTTTTTTGCCTCATACACCTGCATAAAGTATTTTAGCGCGCTTTCGGCCGTTTGCGGCTCCGAATTTGGGGGAAGCGAGCGTATAACAAGATTTTTTATCCCGTTTCCAACAAAGCCGCGCACCTCCCTCATCGTCCGCAGCGGGCAGCCGAATCGGGAAAGAGTTGCGTTCACCGATAAAAAAAGGTCGGCAAGCGTGTCCAGAACAGTTCCGTCCAAATCAAAAATCACAGTATTTTTCATAAGAATATCGTATCATCCGCGCCGCAAATTGTCAAATATTTTAAAAACAAGCCTAAAAACTCTTGCGTATTGATTAAATCTTTGATATAATTATAAAGCTGTGTTTGGCGGCATAGCTCAGCTGGCTAGAGTACTCGGTTCATACCCGATTGGTCGTTGGTTCGAATCCAACTGCCGCTACCACAAATTTTTTTGCTAAAAATCTTTTTTCCCACATTTTAAGGCCCCATGGTCAAGCGGTCAAGACATCGCCCTTTCACGGCGGTAACGCGGGTTCGATTCCCGCTGGGGTCACCATTTTCGGGAGCTTAGCTCAGCTGGGAGAGCATCTGCCTTACAAGCAGAGGGTCACAGGTTCGATCCCTGTAGCTCCCACCACTCGTTTAAGAAACGAACCTGCGTGAAAATCCGTTACATTGTAGCGGTTTTTTGCTTTTTTACGCTATAAAGCTTTTGTTGAAGTCCGGGGCGGTTATGGCTTTTTTTGGCTGCGGCTTAAAAGTAGAAAAAGTATTGCAATATATAGCGTTTATAGTGTATAATTGTTTCAAATGAAAAGAAAAAAATTTGCGGTGTTTATCATTATTCTTGTTTTGTCCGTTTTAATTCCGGGCAGTTTTTTTATGGCGGAAAAAGAGGGCGGCAACTATGACGGCTCCGGCCTTTTTATTGAACGCTTAAACGGGACGGTCAGGCTTGCGGCGGGGAATTTTGGCGCGCAGGTCAAAGAAAGGAGCGATTTATTTGCCGTTATGCAGTCTTTGGCCGATACGTACGGCATTGAGGACGCGACGAGGGAGTTTGTTTATTCTAAAGCTTTTCAGGCTCCTTTCGGGTTTAGCTATAAATTAAGTCAGGTCTATAAAGGGACGCCGGTGTTTGGGCGATCTGTGACGGTCGCAACC
Organism: Eubacteriales bacterium; assembly: GCA_031553855.1. GTDB lineage: Bacteria > Bacillota > Clostridia > Christensenellales > Pumilibacteraceae > RACS-047. Next base: position 97,007 of record JAVBKW010000006.1, read on the forward strand.
GATAAGGACGGAAAGGTTTTGTCGGTGAGCGGCAATTATTTAAAGGATATCCGGCCTGTAAACGGCGTAAAAATTACCGTGGAGTCGGCGGCGGACGCGGTGGCAAGTAGCTATCCGGGCTTATCGGTTTTGTCGGTTACTTTAGAAATTTATTCTCTTGAAAACGTCAAACCGGCCTATTGCTATAATGTTTTGACAAATAAAAGCGGCGGCACAAGGTTTTTTGTGGACGCAAAGACGGGCGCGATTATAGCCGGCATCGCGACAAGCCCGAACGAAACCATACCCACTTTAAGCCACAGAACGGAGCAAACCGACTATTATAACAAGTCTGTGGAGGCTTACATAGAAAAGACTGTTTCGGCGGGAGAGGACGGACATACATATTATCTTGCCGACTGCATGCGCAATATTTATCTGTTGGACGCTAAAAACGCCGTGGAAAGCGAGGCGTCGGTTTATGAAAATAAAACCGGGATTTTTGAGGATAAGGCCGCGGTTTCGGCATTTTTAAATTTTGTCGCCGCTTTCGATTTTTACGACAACGCGGAAAACATCGGCGTAAGGCTGCGCGGTATAGACGGAAGCGTCAACAACGTTCACGACGACGCGGAGTCAGCCGGAGAAATACTGATTTACGCATATATGCACTACGGCCAAAATTACGAGAACGCCGGATATATGCATAGCGATAACGATAAGGAGGCTGTTTTTATTTTCGGCGACGGAAACAAAGACAGGCTTTACGATCTTGCAGTTTCGCGCGACGTCGTGGGGCATGAGTATCAGCACGCGGTTACGGCGCACTCTGCCGACCTTATTTATCTTAACGCCGCGGGCGCAATCAACGAGGCGTTTTCCGATGTTTTCGGCGCGCTTATCGAGGGTCATGAGCTGACGGACGAGAGCTTTTGGCTTTCGGGCGAGGACATTTGCAGCTCCTCTTATCAAAAAGCGATCAGGGATATGAAGGATCCGTTAAGCCTTTCGCAGCCGGACAAATATAACGGCTCGTACTTTGTTCCGTTTTGCTATCGAAGCCACGACCACGGGTCAAGCTCATGCGATAGCGGCGGGCTGCATACTAACTCTACAGTCATCTCTCATGCGGCGTATAATATGTTTAACGCCGAGCCGGAGCTTTTTACAAAGCAAGTGATGGGCGAGCTTTGGTATTCCACGCTTTTACTTTTGCCCTCCGACTCCGAGTTTTCCGACGTGCGTATTTTGATGCGTCAGGCCGCGATTCAGCTGGGGTATGACGAGAGGATTATTACCGCTATCACAAACGCGTTTGATTCAGCCTCTATTACGGGCAGCGGCGGAGAACATACAATAAGCTTTAATAAAACCGACATGAGCGGCACAGCTCCGCAAACGATCCGCCGCAATTACGGCGAAACGTTTACAATTCCTGTCGCAGCACTTACTAAAGAGGGCTACACTCTTAAGGGATGGTCGGTGAGCGGAACGACGGATGATAAGATATATTATGAGGGCCAGTCCTACAGAATGCCCGGCTATAACCTTACGCTTAGGCCTGTCTGCGCTATTGCGATGTGGAATAACTTAGCTCCGTCGGTTTGGGAGGGCGGGGGAACGCACACAAACCCCTACCTTATTCAAAGCGCGGCGGATCTTGCGACAATAGCCTACTATGTGAATAACTATAAGATAATCAAAACCGACCAGCCTGTGGGCTGGAATTATTTCAAAATGACCTGCGATATCGACCTTTTGAATATTCCGTGGATCCCCATCGGCATCGAAGGGACCGATGGCTCTATCAACGGCGCGGAAATCAGGTTCGACGGCGCGGGACATAAAATTTTAAATCTAAATATTTCAGGCGAGGCTCTATCGGCTGTTTTTAAAGCGCAGGGGCTGTTCGGAAAGCTGGCCGCTAAAATAAAGAATTTAGGTATAGAGAGCGGCAGCATCAACACGAGCGCAAATTATGTGGGCGCGATAGCAGGGTCGGTAGTCGGCCGTATTGAGAATTGTTATAATAAAATCAGCGTTACCAATACTTACAGCGTAATTCAAAACGGTGATTATGAAAATAGGACCGGGGGACTTGCGGGAAGAGTTTATTACGGCTTGCAAGGCTGCTATAATACCGGAAATATTACCGGAAAAGACAGCGTTGGCGGGCTTGCCGGAGCCGCCGGAGATTATATAACAAATTGTTTCAATTCAGGCTCCGTTACAGGCGGGACTGAGGCGGGCGGCCTTTTCGGGACTATGCAATATCCTTTTTTAATAGGCGGTTATGATACGGGCGGCGAAACGGTATACGGCCTTGGGAATCTGACCGTTTCAAATTCATATAATACGGGTAAGATTTGCGGGGAAAACGCCGGAGGGATCGGCGGCAGAAGTACGGACACGTATTATTCTAACTGCATAAACACGGGTGAAATCGGCGGCGTTTCGGCTCAATCCTCGGCAGGCGGTATAGTAGGGTGGCTAAACCCTGTTATTAATCATAACTATTTAAGGCCGGTGGTTTCTTATAACGACAGCTCATACGTCGGCGGCTGTAAAAATACGGGTGTCATAGATACTCAAAACGCGCTTTATGCGGGCGCTATCGCGGGGAAAGTTTTCGGCGATAACCTTTCGGGCGCGGTTATTTTTGAAAAGAACACTTTTAAAAATCAGCAGGGTTTGTCCGACATAGGAAATGCGGACTTGTTTGATGAAAAAATGTCGTCGATGTTTAAAGGGGAGCGGGCAAAGTTATCTGATGACGCAATATTTTCGGGCGAGTTCGATTTTGACAGCGCCGATTATTATTCAGACGTTTCCCGCTGGACGGCTACGGGAAAGTCAACTTATTTTGAAATGGGTTACGAATGGCAGACGGCGGGGCAAAACGCAATGCCCGTTCAAAAAACTACCGGATATTGGCTGGACGATATTGCCGAAAGCTTTGCGGGCGGCAAAGGGACGGAGAAAGCCCCGTATTTGATATCTACGCCCCAGCAGCTTGCACTGCTTGCCTGGGCCACGACTATCAACAAAGGAAAGGTGGGGGAAAAGTATGTCAGTGGCAGCTTCTTTGAGCTGACAAACGACATCGATCTTGCGGGCCTGATATGGGTGAGCATAGACCGCTCTATTAACCATTTAGGCTCGGGCGCAAACTTGGACGGTAAGGGCTATACTATCAAGAATATGTACGCGCGCGATTACGTTCAGATTTCCGGCGACGTGCCCAATTATAGCGGTTATACTGAGCATATATCGTTTGCGGGCTTGTTCGGGCAGCTGGACGGAGCGGTTAAGAATGTGAAACTTGAAAACTGCAACGTTTTCAGCCGTTATACCGCGGGAGGCATCGCATCAAGCGTCTGGAAAAACATGGAGCAAGTTTCATCTTGCGAGGTTATAAGCGGGATAATTGTCGGCAGAAATTTAGCCGGCGGAATAATCGGGAGCGCGGATTTGTCTAACAATCGGCCGAATAAGTTTTTGTCGCTTTATAATAACGCCTCCGTTGTGAGCAGCGGCTGGGCGGGCGGACTCTTTGGCGAAATAATGGCGGACTTTTTAGACTGTAATATTTACGTTGAAAACTGCGTAAATACCGGGAGCGTAACGGCGTTTGGCTCTAACGCCACTCTTGAAGGCGCGGCGGGCGGGCTTATCGGAACGTCACGTTTTTCCCTCGTCAATATTAAAAACTGTATTTCGGGCGGGCGTATTACGAGCCACGACTTTTTGGGCAATATCGGCGGGCTCATAGGCTTTTTGGATTCGGGGACGGCAAGAAACAGCTCAAAGAAAATGGATTTTTACCGCATAAATGTTTCTAAGTGTGTCGTTTCTGCCGCGTTCGGCCGGGTCGATTCGCGTTTTTCGTCTTTCGGCGCGCTGCTTTGCTTTAAATACTTAAGCTATAACGACTGGAGCGCGTGCGATTTTGCAATTAATTTAGACGGCGTTTATTATAGCGGGGCTGAAAACGCGCTGCCATTAAGGCGCGGAGATTATGCTTTTTTATCCGTAACAGAGAAAAACGTAAATTATTCCGTCGTGGAAGAGGATTTTGATTTTACAAATATCGAATACTTCTTTAGTAAAAAGTATTTTGATGCGGAGACGGAAACAGCAAATCTCTTATACTATTTTATGAACGGTGAATTTAAGGAATACGACGTCATATTTAAGGACGCATATAATGAGGATTTATCGCGGCAAAAGGTTATGCACGGCAAAGCGGCGATTGAGCCTGAAATTCCGCAAAAGGCGGCGGATAAACAGTATACCTACGCCTTTAAGGAGTGGGATAACGCCTTTGACGAGGTCAAAAGCAACCTTGCAATTTCTCCGGTTTATAATGAAACTTTAAATAAATATACCTATACTTTTTTCGATGAGGACGGCAAAACCGTTTTAAAAACCGTAACCGCAGATTACGGAAGCGTCATAACCGCGCCCGCTGAGCCCGTCAAAAGCGGCACCGCGCAGTATTCCTATACGTTCAGCGGCTGGGGCGACGGATTCAGCGAGGGCGCAATTTTAACTGATAATATTTCGTTTACCGCTAAATTTACTTCAAGCGTAAATCAATATACATACGTTTTCTGCGATGAGGACGGCAAAACCGTTTTAAAAAGCGTAACGGCGGACTACGGCAGCGTGATTGCCGCGCCGGATAACCCGGTTAAGGAGAGGACGGCGCAATATACTTATACGTTTGCTTATTTTTCCGGTTTTGAAAGCGGAGCAATTTTAACGGGCGACGTCAAATTTACGGCGGTTTATAATGAAACGGTCAATAAATATACCTATACTTTTTTCGATGAGGACGGCAAAACCGTTTTAAAAACCGTAACCGCAGATTACGGAAGCGTCATAACCGCGACCGCCGAGCCTGTCAAAAGCGGCACCGCGCAGTATTCCTACATATTTAGCTGGACGCCGGATTTTAGCAGCGGTAAAATCCTAACGCAGGACGTATACTATACTGCAAAATTTACGGAATGTATCAAGGCCTATACCGTCACATTTAAGGACGGCTCTAAAACGTTATCTAAGAAAACGCTTGCTTACGGCAGCGCGATTGAACTGATAAAAGATCCCGTAAAGAAAAGACATATTTTCAAAGGGTGGTCTACGGACGCGGACGGAAACAATAAATTCACAGAGGCAACTTTAGAAGAAGATATAACCTTATATGCAGTATTTGAAAAGGAAAGCGGCTGTAAAACCGCGCTTGAGGGAAATGCACCATTATGGATTTTGCCTCTTGTAACGCTTGCGTTCGCCGCGCTTATTTTGCGGCGCAGAAAGGCAGCTTAAAATATAGGTCAAAACACTTTAATATATAGCAGATCAAAAAAAGCAAAACAGCCTGCCTGTGAACACAATCACAAGCAGGCGTTTTTTAAGTGCGCTGTATTAATTGTTTATTTTGAACGGCGGATCAATGAAAAGCGTTTCCTTATACTGTATTAAAAAGTTTTACGGATTTACGGGGATCATAATGTTGAACCCGTCGCCTACAACGGTGGGGAGCTGGCCGTCCCACGCCTCAAGGTATGCGATATACTTTAAGTATTCGGAGATGAGCTGGATTTTTTCGATAGCGACGTTTTCGGTTACGATGTTGTATTCGGTGGTGTCGCCGGTCACGGTTTCGGTTATTTCAAAGCCGAGCATCCTTGCGACCTCTATCGATTTTAGTTTAAGAGCCCTTGCCTCGCCTTCGGCGGCGGCTATCATAGCGTCGGCATTACCCTGAGCCTTTGCTATAGTTGCCTCTGCGTTTTTCTTTGCAACTTCCAGCTCCTCTTCGGCTTTAATAATGGCTTTTTCCTTGTCGTATTGCGCCTTGAGTTTTTCCTGTTCTGCAATCATTTTTTGTTCGACAGCCGATTCAAAAGCAGTGCTGAAAGCCATATCGACTATGACGACGTTTTCCACGTTGATGAAGTATTGAGTTTCAAGAGTTTTGATTTCTGTCAGAACGTCGGGGGATATCTTAGCTCTGGTTTCGATAATTTCCATTGCGGTCTTGGCTGAAAGCACGACCTTTGATTTTTCTACGGCAACGTTCTGTATACGGTTTGCGAGAGCGCCCATTGTTCCGTAGGTTTTATTGATTTTTAAAATATCTTCCTTAGTGGACTTGATCGAATACTGCATAGTCATTTTGATATTCAGAGGCTGCGCGTCCTTAGTGTAGACCTCGTTATCGATATCCATCTGCTGGGTTTTTAAATCATACGTTACAAATTCTGTGCTGATTATGTTGGCAAAATGCAGTCCGGCGTCCTTGACTTCCTTAGCCTCGCCCCAGACCTTTACGACCGCCACCTCGCCGGTATTGACCGTTTTGAAGCCGCCGGGGATAAAGATGAGCATAACAAGGCTCACCGACGCCAGTCCCAGCATAACAAAACCTATAACTTTTTGCGACCTTGTGCCATACCCTTTGCCCTTTGTGTGCTTAATGTACATCACAACGGCAACGGCTATGCTTGCAACCATCATCACTCCGAACAAAACACCCAAAATTGCACCCATTCTTTACCTCCCTCCGCTCCTTTATTAGAGCTTATAAATTTTTACGTTTCAAGAAGCTTTTAAGCCGGCATTAAAACTCCCTCTTACAATCTCATAATACCATAAATCAGGCTATTAAAAAAGCAAAAAAGGGTTAGAAAAAGATTAATATTTTGCAAAAAATCCAATGAAAACTTAATCGAAAAGATTTATTTTATATTTGCTTTTTTGTGGTAATTTTGTTATAATTATATTATATTGTTTTTCAAAATATTTAGTCTTAAATAAGCCGCTTGGCGTATAGCCTTGCGGCTTTTGTTTTTGCCGTTTTTGAAGTTTTTGCTTAATACGCGATATTAAAAAATATTTTCAGTTAGCCGCCGCTAACTGCTTGACATATATATTATTAAGTAGTATATTGTTCATACGGCAAAGGGATTTGCCGTTAAAAAACGTCAGAGAGTAAGCGTATGCTAACTGCCAAAATGCCGCAGAGTAAGCATAAGCTAACCATAAAGGAGGACATATGCCGATATTGATCGCGCCGGTAAACAGAGAATTGAGGATCGTCCGGATATTAACGGGCGAGAAGACGAAAAAACATCTTGAGAGCCTTGGAATAACGATAAACGGCAGTATAACCGTGCTAAGCTCCAGCGGGGGAAGCATCGTTTGCAAAATAAAGGACGGACGTATCGCGCTGGATAAGGACGTTTCTACAAAGATATTTGTCGCTTAACGCGTAAATCAACGTATTTTAAACTTTAGGAGATAGAAGTAGGATGGAAAAAACATTGGATCAGTTTGCCCCGGGAGAGAAGGGCAGGGTGAAAAGCGTTGCGGGCGAGGGCAGGATCAAACGCCGCCTTTTCGATATGGGTATAACGCCGGGTGCGGAAATATTGATGAGAAAGAAAGCCCCGTTGGGCGACCCGATCGAAATCAATATCAGAGGTTATGAGCTTACGCTGCGAAAATCTGAGGCGGCGAGCATAAATACGGAAGTTTTGGAGTAAGGCATTTTTGCCTGCACAGTATAAACGCTTTTGTCCTAGACTACAAATTATTTACAGAATCCGGAGGTTATTAATTAAATTATGAAAAGATTTGCTTTAGCCGGCAATCCAAACAGCGGTAAAACCACGCTGTTCAACAGTTTGACCGGTTCGACCGCCCACGTGGGAAACTGGCCCGGCGTTACCGTCGATAAGCGCGAGGGCGTATATAAAAAATGCGCAGAGCCGATTTCCGTGATCGATCTGCCCGGCATATATTCGTTGTCGCCCTACACGCCCGAAGAGGTTATCGCGCGCAATTATATTTTAGAGGAAAAGCCCGACTGCGTTATCAATATTGTGGACGCTACGAATTTAGAGCGCAACCTGTATTTGTCCACGCAGATAATGGAGATCGACGTGCCGGTAGTTATCGCGCTCAATATGATGGACGCGGTGGAAAAAGCCGGCGATAAGATAGACGAAAACGAACTGGAAAAAAGGCTCGGCGTTCCGGTCGTCAAAATTTCCGCGCTTAAAGAGCAGGGCCTGAAAGAGCTTATGGACAAGTCCTATGGGGCAAGCAAGGAGCCAAGGCAGGGAAGCACCGTTTTAGAGGATTCTTCACTCAAGCACCTTATCGGCGACGTTAAAATCGCGCTTGCAGGCCAGAACGTGGCAAATGCGTTATTTCACGCCGTAAAGCTTGTCGAAAACGACGAGATCGAAGCCGCCTCTCACAAAGACACGCTTTTTATGGTGGAGGAATTTAAAAAAACCTTTACCGACGACACCTTCGGCACCGATTTTGAAGCGATCGTCGCCGACGGAAGATATAAATACATAACCAAAAATTTTGCGCCCGTTGTAAAGCGCAAAAATCCCGATAAGTTCAAAATGTCTAAATCGGATAAAGCCGATAAGGTTTTGACTCATAAAATTTGGGGTATACCGATCTTCCTTTTAACGCTTTTCGCGATTTTCCACCTCACTTTTTCCGAGGATCTTTTGTATTTGGGTGCGATATTCTCTATGCCCTCGCTTGAAGATTTAGGGCTGATTGTAGACGGCGAGGCGATAAATTACGGAGTCCGCTGGTTTGCCTGCCTGTATGACGGCGCGGTGTTTTCGCCGGGCGTTATCGTCAATAATATTTGGAATGAGTTAATGGTCGGAGAATTGTTCGGCTGGATTCAAGGCTTAGTTGAGGGTAGCTCGATGGCCGCTTGGGCGATAGGGCTTATCAATAACGGCATTATCGACGGCGTGGGCGCGGTGCTCTCGTTCCTGCCTCCAATACTTGTGCTGTTTTTGTTTTTCTCAATACTCGAGGACAGCGGCTATATGGCGCGTATCGCGTTTATTTTGGACAGGATGTTCAGGCGTTTCGGGCTTTCCGGAAGAGCGTTTATGCCTATGATAATGGGCTTTGGCTGCTCGGTTCCGGCGATGATAAATACAAGGACTTTGGGCGACGAAAAAGAAAAAACCGCGACTATCCGCGTTATTCCGTTCTTTTCGTGCGGCGCAAAACTGCCGATACTTACGGCAGTCGCGGGCGGCATCGTCGTATTCTTTAATGTTGGCAACGCCGATCTTATAACCTACGGGATGTACATTCTTGGCATACTTACCGCTATAGTCAGCGTAGTTTTAATGAGAAAAACCACTCTAAAGGGCGAAACTCCGCCGTTTATTATGGAGCTGCCCTCCTACCGCGCTCCGCAGTTTAAAAACCTGATGATCCACCTTTGGGATAAAACCAAACACTTTGTAAAAAAAGCGTTCACAATAATACTTGCGTCAACTATTGTGATTTGGGTTTTGACACATTTCAGCTTTTCGTGGACGTTTTTGTCCGACGAGGAAATCAATTTAAGTATTTTAGCCGGCATCAGCCAGCTTGTGCAGCCGCTGTTTACGCCTCTTGGCTTTGGCAGCCAGCTTGGACAGTACGGCTGGGTGTTCGTCGTCGCCGCTGTTGCGGGGCTCATTGCCAAAGAAAACGTTATAGCAACCTTCGGCACTCTTGCCGCCTGCCTTGTCGCTGTCGCAAACTTAGAAACCGGCGGGCTCGACATTATGGCAGAAGAAGGCGTGGATGCAGTGGGGGCTATGATAATGGCAACTAACATTTCCGTTCCGGGATTACTCGCCTTTATCGCGTTCAATATGACTACAATCCCTTGCTTTGCGGCGGTCGCAACCGCAAAAGCAGAGTTTGGCAATAAATCAAGGTTCAATTGGACTGTCCTGTTCTGGATAGCGGTTTCATTTTTGGTCGCCTGCCTTGTTTATACTGTCGGTTCGTGGTGGTGGACGCTGTTCATCTGGGCGGCGGCGGCAGCGGCGGTTGTTCTGTGCTTTTTCTTTATAAAGCGCAGGGCGAAAAATTAGGACGGCAGGCCGTATCTTAATAAGTTAAAACAGGAGAATATTTTTATGGGGCCATTTGAAATAATTTTAATAATAGTAAGCGCGGCGATAGTAGCCTCTGTCGTTATAACGGCGCTTATCCGCAGAAAAAAAGGCAAGCCGTCCTGCGGCTGCGATTGCAGCAGCTGCGGTATGGGCTGCCATAGTAACGGAAAAGAGGATAAACAATAAATAATGAAAAAATACTCCGCGCTTTTTTTGCTTTTAGAGTATTTTACACATAATGGAAAAATTTTAGTTAAAAGTTTAAAGGGGTGCTGCTTTTTTTCATAAATTGTCAAAAAAATTTTAAAAAAACTGTTCTAAAATGTTTGACAATTTTGTTTTAAAGAGCTATACTTTACTTGTAAATAACGATGAACGAGGCGGTCGTCGTTGCCTACATCAATAAGCTCATCATTTTCCCCCTTATCATATATAGCAAAACGGTCGGTTGTATAATCGGCCGTTTTGCAATTTTATAAACTAATATGCGCTAATACGTTTTGCTGGCGTTCGCGTCGGCTCCGCCTCGCTCGGCTGAGAGCAAAAACGGTCGGTTGTATAATCGGCCGTTTTGCAATTTTTTTAAGGTGTGGGCAAATAGCGAGTTTGATACGGGCTACGTGCGGCAAAATTGGCTTTAGTCGAGTACCTATAGAGTACACTCCTGTCGCCAATTTGCCGCCTGTTGCCCGTCTAAAAGCCTGCTCTTTGCCCACATAGCATAAACGCCGCACCGCAATTTAATAAGTAATATGCGCTAATACGTTTGCAGTTGCCCGTTTAACTCTTTGCCCACACAGCATAAAACCACACTGCTTTTATGAACTAATATGCGCTAATACGTTTTGCTGGCGTTCGCGTCGGCTTAAAATACGTTCTATTTTTTAATAAACGTCAGGCAGGCGGCTTCTACGGAGCCGGGGTCGTTCATAACGGTTATGCCGTTGGCATAGCAGATATTGTCCTTATTAAACGCGCAGTCGGCGCCGCATTTGACGGAAGTGTTCACGGAATAATTTGCGGGTGCGAATTCTTCGGCCGCCTCGAACATAGAATTGCGTTTAGTTTCGATAGGGTCGTAGCTTTTGCAGCTGGTGCTCTGGCCGATAGTAATGCAGTTTGCACAGCAGCAATAACCTTTGTTGAACCGGCATTCTTTTAACCCGCATTTTAAATCTTTCATTTTTCTTCTCCTTGAAAATTTTGTTTTTTAGTTCAAACCGTGCTTAACAAGAGCGTGGGTAAGGGGTAGAGTGAACGCTTAGTAAGGGGATGGATTTTGAGAAAGGTATTCTTGTTAAGGCTGTCGGAACTATTATTTGATTAAGACTTAAAATTTATTCATTCAAAACCGGCGTTCGACAAAATGCGTGTTTTTCCTTTTTAGCGCGCTTATTAAAAAGGCGAGCGTCCGCGCCGCCGGATAAATAAAGGGTTGACACATTCATAGAAAACATTGTAAAATAAAGCAATGGAAAAAACCGGAAGAAAAACGCTGATAGTGCTTGAGGCGGTATGGTTCGCATTGCTTACCGTATCGGCTTTTTTTCCGCTCTTTTTCGTTTTTTCATACATACCGCTTCTGTTTCTGACGGCGCTTTTCTACATTAAAAATCTCCGTATAAATTCGCTGTTTTTGTTTGTCGTAATGCTTGTTATGTGTGTCGTCAGCCGCGGCGATCCGGCGTACGTACTTTCTACCGTTTTATTCGTTTCGGGGCTTGCAGGGGTGCTCTGGGGCTTAAAATGGCGTTCCTATTTGGCGGGCGCGGCAATTTCGGGTTTAATAACCATTGCTTTTATACTCCTTCCGCTAATTATTTACTCCCCGCTGGAGAACAAAACTCCGCAGCAATTTTTAACATCCTACGCCAGAGAAAAGGCGGCGGGGGATAAGGTGATTTTCGCTACAGATTCGCAGTTTGCCTCACTTAGCAAAACGGTGTATAAAGTTCAAAAACCGGACGGACTGAAAAAAGGCGAAGAAGGCTACGATGAGGCGCGGATAGAGGTGTTTGAAACTGTTGTTTGGGACTGGGCGGATGAAAACCTTTATACCTCGCTTACCGGTATCGGGGCGATGTTCGGGATAGCGGCGTTTATATTTTCTTACCTTGTTTTTAAGCATACGCCGACGCTCACGCTAAAAAGCTTCAACGAATTTAAGGTCAATACCGAACCGATATTGTTCAAGGATATGCGCCTTACAAAAAAATATTTTATGACAGTATTCACCCCGGCGCTCGCGTTCTATCTTGTGACGCTCGTTCAGCAGTTCAATTCGGCTTACGTCGTTTCGCTGGCGGTGCTGCGCGCTTTTTGCATAATTCCCTGCGCGGCCGCGTCCCTCACGTTCGTATATCACACCGTCAGCCGCGTGCGGGCGGCGGGATTTCGGCTGTACCTTTTGGCGATTTGGTGGATGCTGATGGCCTTCTGCGTATTTTTTCCTTTCGCCGCGTTCCTTGTTTCAGCAATAGGTCTTATCGACATATTCATTCCGCTGCGCCGCCTGCTCGACAGACTTTTAAAAGAGGGCGAATTTAAAAGCGATAAGGACGGAAAAGAGGAGTAGCAACTCTTTGGATGTCTATTTTAAGCAGAAAGTATCAGTTGCTTTTTTTGCTTAATAGTATTAAAATAGTAAAAGAGGATCAACTTTAAAGAAAAACGTGAAAGACTATCGCTGCCGCGGCCGCTCTTTCACGAAATTTTTATAGTACAGGGAGGGCAAGGATAAAAAAATGAAAGTAATTTTGATAGCCGACGTTAAGGGGCAGGGCAAAAAAAACGACGTGATCGAGGTGTCGGACGGATATGCCAGGAATTTTCTTTTCAAAAACAGATTGGCGGTCGAGGCGACGGCGTCGGCGGTGAACAGTATAAAGGTGTCTAAAGAGGCGGCCGATCATCATAAGAAGGTCGAAAAGGCGGAGGCGTTAGAGCTTGCTAAAAGGCTGGAGGCGATCACTCTCAACGTACCCGTTAAGGTGGGCGAAAACGGCAAGCTTTTCGGCGCGCTCAATACCCTTGCTATCGCCGAGGCGCTCTCAAACCAGGGCGTTGAGCTGGACAAGAAAAAAATCGTTCTGGCGGAGCCTATCAAGTCGATCGGGTTCTATACTATAACGGTCAAGCCTTACGCCGAGGTTTCTGCAAAGCTTAAAATCGAAGTAGTTGCGGCAAAATAAACGGTTTTTATGAATGAATCACAGAAAAACCGGCAAACACCGGAAAATCAGCCTGTTAAAGATGAATCGGAACATAAGCCGAAAATCAGCACGTTCTATCTTGTGGCGTGCGCTCTTTTTACTGCTCTGAGCTTTGCCGCCACCTTTTTCGTTAATATCCAGGCGTCGGTAATTTTAGGGGCGGGAGGAAACATAAATTTAGGCGACGCTGTCCTCTTTATAGCGGCGGCGGTTTTAGGGCCGTTTGGCGGAGCTGTTGTTGGCGCGCTCGGGCCTGCGGCCGCCGACCTTGCCGGAGGCTATATAATCTACGCCCCTTTTACGTTGTTTATTAAAGGCGCGGCCGGTTTTTTTTGCGGCCTTATCTACAAAAATCTTTTGAAAAAGTCCAAAACTCCGGTACGCCGCATTGTTTCGATGGCCGTATCTTCAGCCGTAATAGTTGCCGGTTATTTTTTCGCCGAAATGATCATATTGCTTGCAACCTTAGATACGCCCGGCGGCTTTACCGTCATATTGATAGATTCCTTAAGGACGATAGTTCCGAACCTTTTGCAGGTTGCCGCCTCGATGGCGATAGCGTATATCGTTTTGCCGCGCATACCGGAGCTGTTTGATTCTTCAGGCGCGTATACGGGCTGAAAAATTTTATAACGGCCGTCTGAAACGAGAGTTTAAAGCTTTCCTCATAAAAGGTGAAAGGTTTTAATAAACAAGAATAAGAATATATTCTACTGCTAATAAAAAAGGTGAGAATCTTAAAACATGGGTTTGTTGCATTTGTTTAAAAACAGAAAGGTTCCCCAGCCGCAGCTGGTCCGGCCGGGCTTGTGCCTTGGCGGCGGAGGGGCGCGCGGGTACGCTCATATCGGCGCGCTCAAGGCGTTTGAGGAGGAGGGCATCGACTTTGACCTCTGCGTGGGTACGAGCGTAGGCAGTATAATAGGCGCGCTTTATTGCGCCGGGGTTCCCGCCGATACGATGATAAGGTTCGGCGACCAGCTTAAATTAAAGGAGATCCATAACGGCCTTATAATTAAGCCGAACGACCCTTTAAAGATCGGCAAGATCGTGACCGATATTATCGGCGACATAAAAATCGAGGAAATGCCGAAGAAATTCTGCGCCGTGGCAGTCGATCTGATCGAGGGCAAGCAAGTGCTGATCGACAGCGGGCTGGTGTCCGTAGCGTGTTCGGCCTCCTCTTGCGTGCCGCTTTTCTTCCGTCCCGTCATCCATAACGGTATGCATCTTGTGGACGGGGGCTTGCTCAACAATATCCCCTCCGACGTCTGCCGCATCATGGGCGCGGATAAGGTGGTCACGATAGACATCAACCCTACGCGCGGCGGCGGCACAGAGGACACCGATATAATCAGCGTTTTAAAAGCGACCTTTTCTATCATGGGCGTGAACGCGTCAGTTTCAGGGATTAGGGAAAGCGACGTTATTGTCGCGCCGGATCTGTCTGAATTCAGTTCCACTAAAAAAACCGGTTATATGGAAATGATCGAGCTTGGTTATCAGTCGGCAAAGGCGCAGATAAAAAACATCAGGACGGTGTTTAATACTATTAAGTTTTAATAAAGGCTGTGACTTATTCGCATTTTTGCTAAGCGCTTGGCAAAGATAAAAACTAATTTTACAAGCTTTAAGCGGCTAAAAAGGTTAAAAAATTTCATTATTGCATATTTAGCGGCATAAATTTAAACAAGAGAGGAAATTATGGCAAGGAACAAAACAGGAGCCAAAAAGAAGAGTATCTGGCTGCCGCGCATTATTGCGCTGTTTATTATCGCGGCGATTATGGCGGTCAGCTTTATTTGGGCAAGCCAAATAAACCATGCGCTGGGGCTTATAAAGGTTGATGAATCCGCCTATGACGGCGAATCGACAGACGAGGTTTTAGAGTTTGCGGCAGGCTCTGATAAAACGCTCACCGTCCATTATGTGGACGTAGGGCAGGGCGACGCCTGCGTTATAGAGCTTCCCGACGATAAGAAAATACTTATCGACGGCGGCAAGGATAAGGAAAAGCAAAAGCTTTTAGATTATCTTGATAATACTATCGACCCCGACAACGCTATGGAAAACAAGAAAACCTCCGGCGCAGGCTACGGTTTCGATTACGCCATACTCACTCACGCCGATGAGGACCATTGCGGCGGGATCGACGACGTTTTAAAGAAATACGGCGCGCAAACCTTCTACCGGCCTAACGAGCTTTCCTCATATAAAACCTATGCCGACCCCGGAAAAAGCAAGCTTTTTTCGCCCTATTCCGAGCAGGCGACGCTTGCCTATATGAAAGCTATCGACGACGGTTATAAAAACAGCGCGCTCCAGCACGTTTTTGACGATTCGGATTCATCCTGCTTTATTAAGTCCGAGGCGGCCGAAAATTCGCCGGAATACTATGAGTTTACTTTCTATGTGCCGACCTACGGCCAGATTTATAAGGACAGAAACGACTATTCGCCTATTATGATACTTGAGTTTCAGGGCAGGCGTTTTATGTTTTCGGGCGATTCCGAAAAAGCGGGCGAGGCGGATTTTGTACGCAAGGCAAAAGCCAAAACGGCTACAAAATATGAAATCTTTGACGATAATTTTACCGTAGACGTAATAAAACCCGGCCATCACGGCTCTAAAACGTCGTCCTCACAAGGCTTTTTGGATGCACTTACAACGCCCTCGTACATACAAAACGTTTTGATAGTGTTCAGCTGCGGCTTTAATAACAGTTACGGCCATCCGCACACCGAAACTATGGAGCGGCTTAAAAATATGGGAGTATCGGAGGAACATCTTTTGCGTACCGATACTAACGGCACGGTGGTTTTAGCCGTAAACGAGGGCGCGATTATGTACGGGGCGAACGTAGTTAGAGTCGAAAAGCCGGCTGTTGCCATAGCCGGGCCGGTGAACCTGCAATGGATAGAGCTTTGTATAACGCTCTGGGTGCTGCTTGCCGTAATTCTTTTAGTTCAGCCGTTTGTGTCGAAAAACCGCCGCAAAATCAAAAAAGCGACCGGCATAGACATTGCCAAATACGTCCCCGATACGAGCGGCAGCCTTAACAAAATAGACGACACTGTAAGCGCGTCGAGAAAAAATACCGGAAAATCAGGCGGCCAAACAAAAACCTCCGCCGCCGACATATTCGATAAGCTTTCCGCCGCCTCCGTAAAAAGCGCGAAAAAGAGCCCCGCCAAAAAATCATCGTCCGCGCCGAAGAAAACTACAACGGCAAAGAAAAGCACAACGGCAAAAAAGCCATCCGGCACAGATAAAACTAAAAAATAAGTAAATTAAAAACGGTCAGCGCATTTTTTAAAGCCTGACCGTTTTATTTATCAAGAAGCATTTCTGGAAATGAAAGCTTGCTTTCATTTCCAGAAATGCGCCCGCCGCAAAAGGTTTAAAACCCCGCCGTCTTTTAGGCGGAACAGCAAGCCGTAGGCGTGGGGTGCAGGGCTTGCTCTGCGGTTTAATACCATTTATTATGGTTTCAAAAAGAAAAAAGCCATATAAAACTTGATAACGCATAAGGCAAAAACGATCAAGTTTAAATATGGCTTGTAGCCGCAATCCCCGATAAGAAGCGTGCGGGAGTCCGGAGGGCGCTTTCAAGATTAGCGCCTCCGGTGTGCTTTTGGTTACTTTTGCCACACCTGCAAAAGTGACATCTATGGCTCAGAAAAAGAAAATTTAAGCAATCTGCGTGTCGGCGGCACAAGGAATCAATCTAATCATAAAGAAAAAACAAAATTTAAAAAACGGAGTTGTTTAATTAAATTTCAGTTTCCATGCCGTCATAGGCGACAGTAAAATCCATATCCTTCACCTTTTCGACGGTTTGCTCATGCGTTAAGCCGCTGTTGTGCGAAAAGTGAGTCAGTATATATTTTGTTTGGTTGCTTACTATGCCGTAAGCTTTCATTCTTTCGCGCTCGTCGACGTTATCGAGGATGCCCATATGCCGCCCCGGCCCTTTGCGGAAATAGCCGTAGGTGCAGTCGAAAATCACAAGACCGAGCTTTGCGCCGGTATTTTTTAAATATTCATATACTTCGTCATCTAAAATGCCGCTGTCGTTGAATTGCAAAAACGACGAAACGCCGTCCGACACAAGATAGATAAAACAGTTTTCGCCCTTTGTATGCCGGGCGGGCAGGGCGGTGACGGTAAGGTTTTTTAACAAAATTTTGTCGTACGGCTTGACGGCGTTAAGCCTCAGAGTTTGCGCCGCTTCCTTTTTAAGGTCGTAGCGCATCTCTTTTTTTGCAAGCTTTATCACGGTGTCGTTGCCGTATACGTTTAAAATTCCGGCAGTCATATTATGGGCAAAGGGCGCTCCGTGACGCGTCAGCTCTTGGGGGTAGAAATGATCCATATGCGAATGAGTTATAAAAAGGTTCTCTACCGCGCTTAAATCGAGCTTATTTTGCACCATATGAAAATAAGTGTCCGGCGGGAAATCGAAAAGCACGCTGTCCCCCACAAGCAGCTGGGAACGCGTTCTGATATTTGGTCCTCCTTTTTCCTTGGCCGTACGGCAAAGCTCGCAATTGCAAAAAACTGCCGGTACGCCCTCCGCCGCAGCGGTGCCTAAAAACTTGATTTTCATATTTTTTCAACTATGTTTAATAGTAATATTATACACTGAAACCGCCTAACAAGTCAACTTTTTTAAAAGATCAGGCGCGCTTGCGTTTGAGCCGGATTTTAGCTTAAAATATATGGCAGTAGTTTGCGTTTTAGGGGAAACTTAAATGGAAAACCTTGCTTATATTTTAACGCGGTGTTATAATCTTCTTTAATGAAACGATAACGGAGGGATCATGTTAAATCAGACTATAGAGCTTGAAAAGGTTTTTCCTGAAATTTTAAAGACGAATAAATGCGCGCTTGAATGCTTTATCCCGCGCCTTCAGCTAGACGGCCGCGATACCGGCGCGCGACAGGCTGTACTGGTTTGCCCGGGCGGCGGTTACGGTATGGTGTCGGACAGAGAGGCCGAGCCTATCGCGCTTGCGTTCGCGGCAAGAGGGTACAACGCCTACATATTGACGTATTCGGTAAAGGGCAGCTCAAACGCGGAGTATCCGGTGCAGCTGCTTCAGGCGTTGGCGGCTGTCAAATTCATTACGGATTGCGCCGCATCACACAATACCGACTCGTCCAAAATTTCAGTATGCGGTTTTTCCGCAGGAGGCCACCTTGCCTGTATGGCGGCGACGCTTCAGAATTGCGACGACGTGAATAAAGCGATCGGTAAGAATAAAAACTTTAAGATTTGGCGTTCTATCCTCTCTTATCCGGTCATATCGTCGGGGAGTGCCGCACATTTAGGGAGCTTTGATAACCTTTGCGGCAAGGATGAAAAGCTGAAAAAAGAGCTTAGCCTTGAAAACAGAGTCGATAAAAACACGCCTCCCGCGTTTTTATGGCATACCTCAAACGACAATTGCGTGGACGTGCGTAATTCGCTTTTATACGCCGACGCGCTAAAGGTGAACGGGGTCAAGTTTGAAATGCATATATATCCCTCCGGTGTTCACGGCCTTGCGCTTGCAAACGTGCAAACGAGCGTCGGCAATCCCGCGCTTATACAGCCCGACGCAGAAAGCTGGGTAGAGCTTGCCGATAAGTTCCTTAAAAAAGAGTTTTAAAAAAAGTTTTGCAGGATAAGCGTAAGTTTTATTGAGCTTAGGAAGCGTTAAGGAAACGTTAAATAATTACGGTTAGATTTTCCGGCAAAAACTTGCGCTTTTTTATGTTTTACAAATTATTTACAATCATATAATCATATAAATATTAAAAGAATGGGGTTTAAAAAAAGTATGAAGTCCGGAAACGGAGTTTTATTGCCCGTTGCGTCGCTCTATAACGAGTACGGCATAGGCAGCCTGGGCAAAGAGGCTTATGATTTTATAGACGTTTTAAAGAGCGGCGGCTTCTCTTACTGGCAGGTCCTGCCGCTCACTCCCACCGGCTACGGAGATTCGCCGTACCAGTCCTGCTCGGCGTTCGCGCTCAACTATTATTTTATCGATCTTGAAGCTTTGGCAGGCGAAGGGCTTTTGACGGAATCCGATTTAAAGCGCAGCAAACGCGAGGACGGCCGCATAGACTACGGCGCGGTTTTTCTGACGCGTATACCGCTGTTAAAGCTGGCATTTTCAAGGTTTGATTCATCAAACGCGGATTTTGCCGCTTTTAAAGCCGCAAATCCTTATTCGGCGGACTTTGCTCTCTACATGGCTGCAAAAGAGAAAAACTATTATACTGCGTGGTACGATTGGAAAGACGAGTATAAATTCCCCACTTTAGAATTTTTAGAAAGGTTTAAGGCCGAAAACGAGGAAAGCATAGATTTTTGGATGTTCACGCAGTTCAAGTTTTTCTGTCAATGGGAAAAGCTCAAAAACTACGCGGCCGATAGCGGCGTGCTGATTATCGGCGATATCCCTATCTACGTCGCCTATGACAGCGCGGAAATGTGGCTGCATCCGGAATACTTTATAACGGATAAAAACAAAAGACCCATAAAGGTCGCGGGAGTTCCGCCGGACTATTTCTCGCAGACCGGACAATTGTGGGGCAACCCCGTGTACGACTGGAAAAAAATGAAACAGGACGGTTATAAGTGGTGGCACGACAGGATAGAGCACGCGCTTAAAATCTACGACTACGTCCGCATCGATCATTTCCGCGGTTTTGACCGCTTTTATACCATTCCTCTCGGCGCGCCCGACGCAAAAACCGGCAAATGGGAAAAAGGGCCGGGCTATGAGCTGTTTAAAGGCTATAAAAACGGCATTATCGCCGAGGATTTAGGGCTTCTTGACGCGGGAGTTTATAAACTGCTGAAAAAAACCGGCTACCCCGGAATGAAAGTGCTTTCGTTTTCGTTCGACGGCAAGCCAGACAACCCCTATAAGCCGTCTAATTATATTGAAAACTGCGTCGCCTACACCGGCACTCATGATAACGAGCCGTTTTTACAGCTGATAATATCGCAGCTTAGAACAAACAAAAAGGCCTTTTTGGCGGATATCAATTCCGAGCTTAAAAAGGGCGGTTTGAAAGAATTTGACGAAAATGCGTCGGAGCCGGAAGAAATTGCGCTGCGCCTTATGACTCTTTTGAAGTGCAGTAAGGCTAAAGTTAAAATTTTCCCCGCGCAGGACCTTTTACTTTTAGGCAAAGAAAGCCGCATAAATACCCCGTCCTTAATGTCTGAAGAAAACTGGAGCTGGCGGCTTGAAAAGGGTCAAGTAAACGGTATTTTGAAAAATTAAGATACCATAACATTAAAATTTGCTGAAAAACCGGAATTTCTTTACGTTTACACTTTCCAAAATCTATAAAAATTGGTATAATTCTTTCCGTAGAGCAAAACAAGAGGCTCTGCGGAAATTTTTTGAGGAGAAATTTGATGGAGACAATATTTTATAAGGAGAAATTTGATGGGATTAGGATTTAATATAAAAAAGAAAATTATTTCAAGGTCGATTGATAAGAAGAAAAGAACAAATGTTTTTGATATAGATTACGCAGATAATTACGAGCTGGATAAAGACGCGGCAAAGGAAATGAATAATAGCCACTATTTCGTGGGGTTCAATTTTGAAAACGACGAAATGTTCTACATACGCCTAGGCAGGCGCGGAGGCGACTACCCGGACGAGCTGTGGATGGTCTACCGCGACAAAGAGCGCAATGTGTTCGTCGAGGAGTTCGACCATATTTCAAAGGGCGGTAAAATTCCCGCAAAAGTAGAGGCAGCGGAGGCGGGAAAGAAAATAAAATTTATTTACGACGGCTTTGTCTATCCGGCTGTCAAGGGAAGCCGGGGTTATACGGCGGATAAAAAGCAGGACAAGCTTTCTTTTAAAATGGAAGTCGAGTTCGAGGGCGGCACAGAACCGTTTGAGTTTATGCAGCATTTAGCGACCGAAACCACCGCAAACGCGCTGGCGGCAGAAAAGCTTTCAAACCTTAAACAATTCCGCTACCTGCAGCAGGTCCACTACGAGCAGGCGGGCAAGGTCAACGGTACGGTAGAGATCGGCGGCAAAATGAGCCCGATACGGGATTATCAGGTCGTGCGCGACCATTCCTTCGGCCCGCGCGAATGGGATAATTTCGACAGGTACGTCTGGACGATAATCGTGCTTGAAAACGGTGCGGTGTATCACACAAGCCTTATCCGCTATCCTTTTTTAAAGGAGCTGCGCGCGGGCTTTGCCATAGAAAACGGCAAAACAGTCAGCCTTTTAAGCTCCACATCAATGGACGCGCTGCCCGTAACGGGAAGTACGCCGGAGGCCTTTAAAATGCAGACGCAGTACACCGACGGCTCAAAGCGCAATATAGAATGCCGGCTGGATTTTGTAGTGCCGTACTATTTTAAGGGCGATTTCAACGTGAACGAGGGCTTTTCCGATTTTACCGTAGACGGCGTAAGAGGAAAGGGTATCGCGGAATTTGCGTTCAATAAGGACAGCTCGCGCTGGACAAGACGCTAAAGGCCGCCTTAAAATTTAAGAGGAAATAAATAAAATATGAAAATATATTCACTAGAGAGCCTGCCTGCATCGGAATACGGCGCGGCGGGCGGTAAGGCGAGGGGCCTGACGGAGCTTATAAAAGCCGGTCTGAGCGTTGCGCCCGGTTTTGTAATTATCGGCCTTGAAACTGACGCCGACTACATAAATGCCGCAGAGTACTTTGAAAAAAGCGGGCTGAAAACAGTCGCGGTCCGTTCTAGCGCGACAAACGAGGACGGCGCGGACTTTTCAAACGCCGGACAGTTTTCGACCTTTCTTAACGTTGAGGGAACAGAGAGCTTTATCGCCGCGCTTAAAAACTGCGTAAAGTCGCTTGAAAATGAAACAGCGGGAGCATATTCAAAGTTTTTTGCTTTTTCGGATAAAAAAAATTCGATGAGTATCGTCGTTCAGAAAATGGTGGACGCAGCATTTGCCGGAGTCTGCTTTACGGCCGACCCCGTCACGCGGCAAAAAGCCCTTATGCTCGAGGCCGTTGCGGGATTAGGGGAAAGCCTTGTTTCGGGCGCGGCGGCGGCAGAACGCTACATAATAGAATACGACGCGGGCGGCGCGCTTAAAAGCTACACTCAAAAAAGCAGCCTTATCGGCGATGATATGATAAATACGATCGCATCAGGCGCCGTGCGGGCGGTCAAATATTTCGGCTGTGAGCTGGATTTAGAGTGGGCCGTAGATAAAAACGGCGGTCTTTTATGGCTTCAGGCGCGCCCTATAACGACGCTTGACGAGGCTGAAATTGACGAGTTCGACGCCGACGTAGACTCAAATGCCGTTGTTACAAATTGTAATATCGGAGAAATGCTGCCCGGTGCCGTCACGCCGCTTTCGCTCTCCACTTCAGTAAGGGCGATAGACGAGGGCCTGAGGAATATGCTGATAAGGGCGGGCGCGTATACAAAAAAGACGCTCAAAAGCGGCGACTGCATAATTTCTTATTCCAATCACCTCTTTTTCAACCTGACCGTCATATATAAAATGGCGGCAACGATGATAGGCGCAAGCCAGCGCGACGTTGACGTAAGCATTTGCGGAAAGCGTCTTGACACTCCTCCCTCGCACTGGAAAAACAAAAACGGTTTTGCCCGCGCGATAAACGGGATCAAGTACTTTTCGTTTATACTGGCGGCGAAAAAAGCGAAAAAGCGCATCGTAGAGGTTACTGACGCGATCGATATCCCGTATTCAGAGGATTTAGAAACGTTTTATAGCCGTATCGGCTCCTTTCTTCCGCACTTAGACGAGGCGACGGGCTTGCATTATGTGACAAGCTCGCAGTCGGGCGCGATGTCGAGCGCGCTTTTAATGATACTTTCCAAAGAGTTTGATAACGAGTCCGACGCAAAAAGCGTTGTTGCCGGGCTTTTAGAGGATATCGACGGCATCGAAAGCGTGGATATTTTAAGGTCTTTGCGCGCTTTAGGACGAGCCGCGCTCGATAAAAACCCCGCATCAAAGGATTTTACGCCAAAAGAGCTGTTGGAGTTTATCTTTTCTGATACAGGTTCAGTTAAAGCCGCTTATGAATATTTCATTGCCCGTCACGGACACAGGGCGATACGCGAGGCGGAAATAAGGTCTAAATCGTGGAAGTCCGACGTTAACGCGCTGATGGAAAACGTGCTCACAGTTATGCAGGCGGGAGCGTATGAGCCGGCTAAAACCGTTTCGCATTTGCAAGAATGCCGCGACAGGGTTCTGCTGGGCAAAAAAGGCCTTGGAAAAAAGGCGATAAATTACGTTGTGAATCAGGCAAGGGCGGGGGTCGCGAACAGGGAGTTTACTAAGTCAAGGTTCGTTTTAGCCGTAGATAAATTTAAGGACGCCTATAAGCTTTTAGCGGCGGACCTTGTTAATGCGGGAGCCTTGCCCGACGAGGACCTTATCTACTTTTTAACGCACGAGGAAATAGGCGCCTTGATAATCGAAAAAAAGGCAAAGCTTATAAAAAGAGCTATTCAGAGAAGAAGGCTCTTAGAGGAGCAAAAACTGCTCAAATTCAAGGACGTAAATTTAGGAAACCCCAAACCCATAGCCTTAAACTCTCTCACCGCCGCCGACGGAATGATTTTAAGCGGCGCGCCTATATCAAGAGGCGAGGTCAGGGGGGTCGCAAGAGTCGTCAAAACCGTCGAGGACGCAAAGCTTCTCAAAGACGGCGAAATTATGATAGCCTCGTTTACAGATATCGGCTGGTCGCCCTATTACAGCGTTATAGGCGGCCTTGTAACGGAGGTCGGCTCCGCGCTTTCCCACGGCGCGGTAGTGGCGCGCGAATACGCTCTGCCGCTTGTTGTAAACGTTTCAAACGCCACAAGCATTATAAGGACGGGCGACGTCATATCCTTAAACGGCAACAAGGGCGTAGTCACAATATTAAGCTGCCGCGACTAAAGCGGCAAGGGCTTAGTCACAATATTAAGCTGCAACGATTAGAGCGGTGAAAAAAAAATTCCGTACAGGCTTTTTTAAAAGCTTATGCGGGATTTTTATTCACAAATGTTCACAAATGCACAAATGGGGACAGGCGTGTTTGCGAAAACATTCACACACACAAATGCACAAATGGGGACAGGTTTACTTGCACAAATGGGGACAGGTTTATTGGCAAAAATAAGGTTTGTCAACAAGTACGACTGTTCCCATTTTTCACTTTTCAATAGAGAATTGCGGTAAACTTTATTTTCTTTTATCATTTCTCCCACATTTTGGAAATAAAATGTTATTATGTATATATAAGGTTTTTTTGCAAAGGGGTGCAAGCCAATGTGAAAAATAGGATCGATGCCTTTTTGTAGTGCATAAGAATTAACAAAATGTTTAAAAAGGTAATTAAAAAAACTTTATGAAAACAGCCCTAATCAAGACATTTATTGGATCGATAATATTGAGAAAAATAATTTATATGTTTTGCCCGAAAACCCTAAAAGAAAGGATTATATATTTACTGGTTGGTACACGGAAAAAGAGT
>JAVBKW010000037.1:0-33584 GCA_031553855.1 Eubacteriales bacterium
AAATACACCAGGAAAACCCTGCCGATTTAACTAAAATTGCTCAAATACTATATATTTTTCTAACCAAACTCTTTAAATGCACTTATGCCTTAAAATTTATGAGCTTTTAATACAAAATAACTAAGTTTTTCCCCAATCTGCCGGAGTAATTTGTTGTAATTAAGTCGTTATTTTCAGGAATTTAATTATAAAAACGCAAATGTCCCGGCCCTATTTGTGCTCGCCCCTTTGTGTTATTAAATAGCTATTACTCCGCCGTTTCTTCCAGAAAAGTCCATATTATTAAGCTTTTAAATATTATAACATGTTTTACATTCAAAAACAATGTTGAAAATTTACATTTTATGGGGCATTTTTTATAAATAACTCAAAGAGACGTGCAAATCAAAACCGCAAATACCTCCATCCCCGTTTTTTCATGTTTTTCTGTCAACTTTATTTAACAACTATTTTCTTATCTGTTAAGAATACTTAAATCTACAAAAACAAAAAAAGCAGTATTTGCGTTAAAAATATATACTGTTTTTTTACTTTTTTTATAACTAAATCCGCTTATGATTAACGGGCAACAATACCCGCCATATTGTAAAGGTCTAGGTCAAATTCCTTTTTCATCGAACAACCCTCAACGATATCCATATCGAAGAATTTATTGCATTTTATGCCGACGATGCGGTTGCCGATACCCTTTTCGAGCAGCTTGACTGCATATACGCCCATATTTGTGCCAAGGAACCTGTCCTGCATACTGGGGCTTCCGCCGCGCTGCAAATGGCCCAAAATTGACGCGCGCACTACAAAACCCGTCCTTGATTCAATTTCCTTTGCGACCTCGTCCGCATGCCCTGCGCCTTCCGCTAAAACCACTATGCCCGACACCTTTCCGCGCGCTTTAGACTGTTGGAGCCTGTCGCAGATACGGTTCATATCAAGCTGATGTTCGGGAACTATTATGCATTCGGCGCCGCCCGCAAGCCCCGAATAGAGGGCAAGATCGCCGCAATGGCGGCCCATAACCTCGATAATAGAGATACGCTCGTGGCTGGTCATCGTGTCGCGGATCTTGTTTATAGCGTCCAAAATAGTATTGCACGCCGTGTCGAAACCAAGGGTGTAATCCGTATAAGCAAGGTCGTTGTCGATCGTGCCGGGGATACCGATAGTGGGAACGCCTTGCTCCGACAACGCTTTTGCTCCCATAAACGAGCCGTCTCCGCCGATAACTATAAGGCCCTCGATGCCGAATTCCTTAAGCTTTGCGATACCCTTTTGCTGGCCCTCCGCCGTTTTGAACTCAAGGCACCTTGCGGTTCTTAAGATAGTTCCGCCGCGCTGGATGATGTCGGAAACGCTGCGCATCGTAAGCGGCTGTATCAAACCCTCCAAAAGCCCCGCATAACCTCTTTCGATACCGTAAACCTCCATACCGGCAAACAGTCCGTAACGCACAACGGCGCGAATAGCCGCATTCATTCCGGGCGCGTCGCCGCCGCTTGTGAGAACTCCAATTTTTTTCATATTGTCTTAACTCTTCTCCTTTTGTCTGCTGTCGTTTCGACTCATAGTTTACTAGGTAAGAAGCCGCAAAGTAGCCGCGATCAATTCTTTTCTAGTTTGCTGCGTGCCTGATAAATTTTGTTATATTATAGCACTTTTTCTAACAAATATCTACTGTTTTAGTATATCTATAATGCACAAAAATTATTGCGGAGGAGCTGTATAAATTCAAATCCCCCGCAAGATTTTCTTAGCTTTTTTAGCGAAAAACTCTTGTATTTTGTATCGGTTATATTTGCTGTTTTACCGGACTGCCCTAAACTCACATTAAAGATCCGCTAAAAATAAAAGGTATTAAACGCAGGGCAAGCCCTGCACCCACCGCCTACGGCGGTTTGTTCCGCCTAAAAGACGGCGGGGTTTTAAACCTTTTGCGGCGGGCGCATTTCTGGAAATGAACGCAAGCTTTCATTTCCAAAAATGCTTCTTGATAAATATTTAAGTATCGGTTCCTTGTTTTTTAGTTTGCCACCTTAACTCTGTCCGCGCCCAGCAAGCCTGCCAGCTCATTTAACATAAGGTCGCAGATGCCGCAAGTTAAGCCCAGCGAAAAGGTTTTTCCCTCGTCGGTGTTTTTAAGGTAGGTTTCATCGTCGCCCGGATAAATATTGATGATTTCCTGGATTTTGTCGATTATTTTTTCGTCGTCATTAATAAAGGAAACGTAGAAACAAATTTTTCTCGTATTTTTCTTTTCCTGTTTTCCGCCCTTAAACTCGTCGAGCTTATCGACCCAAACAGAAAACTCGCCGTCGCGCTCTTTAACCTTACCCGTTACTGACACAAGCTTATCTTTCTGCCAAACGCCTTTAAGCTTATTGAGCGTATGGCCTGAACACAAAATTTCTATAGTGCCGTATAAATCCTCGAGCCGCCCTATCCCCAAATCCTTACCTGATTTAGTAAGCTTCTTTTCAGCCTCAACAAGCATCCCGCCCACCGTCACCGTCATACCGTCGGAAACGGCGTTTTCGCTCACTTGGCCGTCGTCGCCCGCAAGCGGAGCCTCTTCAGCGTCCTCTTTTTTAGCGGCAAAGTGCGAGGCGTTAAACTTGAATTGCTTTAAATATTCCTTGTACTCGTCCAGCGGATGCCCGGTAAGGTAGACTCCGGCCACTTCCTTTTCGTATCTTAGTTTATCGGAGTGCGAATACTCGGCAACGGAGGGATAATCGAATTTGTCTACTGCCGAAAAAACCTCGCTCTCGAAAAATGAAAACTGCCCGCGCATGGCCGCGGCCTTATCCTTGCCCGCCCTGTCCAGAACAGATTCATACACCTGTATAAGCTGCGAACGGTGCTTTTTGAAACAGTCGAAGGTTCCGGCGAAAATCAGCGATTCAAGCATTTTCTTATTTAAGGTGACGCCGCTCATGCGGTTTACAAACTGAACAAAATCCGTAAATTCGCCGCCGTTTTCCCTTTCCTTTACGATTTCGGCGATAATCGCCGCACCGACGTTCTTTATGGCCGCCATACCGATTCGGATAGCCCCTCTCTCAACGGTAAAGTCTACGCCGGACTTATTGATGTCGGGCGGCAGAACGGCGATATCCTTTTCTTTAAGGTATGTTAAATAGTTGCGTATTTCGTCGATACTGGTTATGCGGTTGTTCAGCACCGCGGCGATAAACTCAACGGTGTAGTAGCGTTTTAAATACGCCGTCTGATACGCTAAAAACGCATAAGCGGCTGCGTGCGACTTATTGAACGCGTAGGAGGCAAAGCTCGTCATATCGTCGAAAATCTTGTTGGCAATGTCTGCGGGCACTCCGTTTTTGACCGCGCCGCATATCTCTACGCCCTTATTGTCCTTAGCCGAAATACCGTTTAAAAACACGATGCGTTCGGCTTCCATTTTATCCTTTTTCTTTTTGCTCATTATGCGGCGCAGCTCGTCGGCGCGCCCTAAGGTGTAGCCGGCAAGCACCTGAACGGTTTTCATAACCTGTTCCTGATAAACCATTACGCCGTATGTGACCTCGAGTATAGGTTTTTGCAGGTCGTGGTCATATTTGATCCTGCCCGGATTCTTCTTACCGAAAACGTACTGCGGGATTTTATCCATAGGGCCGGGACGGTATAGGGAAATACCCGCTATGATATCTTCAAGACATGTCGGCTTAAGCTCACGCATAAAGCGTTTCATTCCCTCCGACTCAAGCTGGAAAACTGCGTGCGTGTCGCCCTCGCCGATAAGCTCGAATACGCCCTTATCGTCGTAGTCCATATTATAAAAGTCGATATCCTTACCCTGCGTTATCTTTATAATGTCTATCGCTTTTTTGATGTCGGTGAGCGTGCGAAGGCCTAAAAAGTCCATCTTTAAAAGCCCCAGCTCCTCGCACTCGATCATATTGAATTCGGTGGTGACGATATTATCCGACGTCATCGACAACGGAATATGCTCATATATAGGGTCCTTACATATAATGACGCCCGCCGCATGCATACCCGTTTGGCGCGGCATACCCTCGATTTTCATTGCCATATCGAGAATGTTTTTTACCATATCGTCGGTTTCGTACATTTCCTTAAGCTCTGGAATTACGGGGCTTGGCTCGCCGTCCTTGCCCGCAAGTATGCCTAAAAGATGCCCGATATGTTTTTTGCCCATCATCATCGGAATGAGCTTCGTTATTTTTTCGACCTCCGAATACGGCTGCGAATACACGCGCCCCACATCCTTGACCGCAGCCTTTGCCGCAAGCGTTCCGAAAGTAACTATCTGGGAAACGTTGTCCGCGCCGTAGCGGCCGATAACATAATCGATAACGTCGCCTCGCCTGTCTACGCAGAAGTCGATATCGAAGTCGGGGTTTGAAACGCGTTCGGGGTTTAAAAAACGCTCAAAAATCAGCTCGTATTTGAGCGGGTCTACCTTTGTTATGCCTATCGAGTACGCGACGATACTGCCCACGCCCGAGCCGCGCCCGGGGCCTACGGGTATGCCGTTCGTCTCGGCGTAGTGGATAAAGTCCCATACTATTAAAAAGTACTCGACAAAGCCCATATTTTTGATGATATTAAGCTCATAATCCGCTCTTTGCTTAACCTGCGGCGTAACCTCTTTAAACTTAGCCTTCATCCCCTCGTATGTGAGCTTACGCAAAAACTCGAACGGCTCCGAACCGTCGGCGGGCAGATACAGCGGCAGGAGCGGCTCTTTTTGAAAAAAGTACGGCTCGCACTTATCCGCGATTTCAAGCGTGTTGTCTAAAGCCTCTTTTAAGGCGGGGAAAATCAATTCCATTTCCGCCCTGCTCTTTAAATAGAACTCTTTTGTAGGGAAATAACCGTCGTCCTCGGTGCCGCCCTCGCTTAAAGAGGGGTTGTCGCTATAATCGGCCGCCGTCGCCTCCTCATAGGGCATAGTTGTGCGGAACGATATACATTGCAACACCTTCTGCATAGCGGAATCGGCTTTTGTTAAATAGTGTACGTCGTTTGTGGCAACAAGCTTGATACCGTTATCGCGCGCGATACGCACAAGATACGGCAAAACCTGTTTCTGCGCTTTTATATTGTGGTCCTGTATTTCTATGTAGAAATCGTCCTTGAAAAGACGCTTAAATTCCTTTGCGACAGCGTCCGCCTTTTCAAGCTCGTTGCCCAGTATTGCCTGAGGTATGGCTCCGGCAAGGCACGCCGACAGGCAGACTAAGCCCTCGGTATGTTTTTTTAGCAGCTCCATATCGATACGCGGCTTATAATAAAGGCCTTTGGTGTAGGAATATGAAACTAATTTGATAAGGTTTAAGTAGCCCGTTTCGTTTTTGCAAAGAAGAACTAAATGGTTGTATTTCGGCATTTTGCCGCCGACGCTTGTTTTGACGTTCAGGTTTTCGGCAACATAAACCTCGCACCCGACGATCGGCTTTATTTTAAACGGCCGCCGCTCTTTAATAAAATCGTAAAAATCCGCCTTGGGATCGGTGTAGGCGGCCGCGCGCTTTACAAACTCAAGCACGCCGTACATATTGCCGTGATCGGTTATCGCCACCGCAGGCATATCCATTTTATCGCAGAGCTTAAAAAGGTCCTCTATCTTGGCCGCTCCGTCGAGCAGGCTGTACTGCGTGTGAACGTGCAAATGCGCGAACTTCTCCTTAAGGCCGCCCGCGCTTATATCCGTTTCAATTTTGTCGATATTATCAGCCATTCAGATTTCCTTTCAGCTTATTTTGAAGTTGTTTGCAAACAGGCTCTGCATCTCGGTCAGCGCGTCGTCCTGGTCCTCGCCGTTTATGATAGCCATAACCTTGTCGCCGCGTTTTAAGCCCATGCTGACAACGCCCATAAAGCTTTTTGCGTTGACCTTACACGTTTTCCATTCAAAGATTATCGAACTGGAAAAACGCATCGCACGCTGAACGATAGCCTGCGCGTCGACGCGTTGCAGGCCGTCGGCTTTTTTAACTTCAAGCTCCCTGATAACCATACTTTTTTCCTCTCTTGTATATTTTGACCGATTTACAGTATTTATATTATTTTATAATAAATCTGAAAGATTGCACATATGGAAACGTAAGCAGGCATAAATAAAAGGCTTTAACGGCGTTATTGTTTAGAAATTTCAAGGATTTTATTCAGGCGGTGCTTAATACCGCTTTTGCTGATGTTAAGCATCGAGCTTAATTCGCTGAGCGAAGCGTCCGGAAAATTCAACCGCGCCTCCGCCGCCTCCGCAAGCCTTTTACTAAGCGAAGAAAACCTGCCCTCAAGCCTGATTTTTTCTATCGCAAAAATCTGATCCTGCGCCGCGTTCACAGTTTTATCTATGTTGGCAATATCGCAATTAAGGCGCCGGTTTGAAAGCTGGTTGACCTGACGCCGGGCGATCATCTCATTTATTTCCAGCACGGCTTTGTTTGCGCCCATAAGCGCCAAAGTGTCCGAGATCATACCCGCTTCTTTTAAGTATACTATATGCTTATCCTTGCGTACAGTTTGCTTTGGCACAATTTCCGACTGCTCTAATATCGCGCTAAGGTCCGCCGCCAATACGGGGTTTGAAAGAGCAAATTCCAAATGGTAGCCTTTTAAGAGCGACACGCTCCCGCACCCTGAAAACGCGCCCCGCACATACGCCGCCGCAGATTGCGGGCCAGATATTAGTGAGGGGTCTATTCCCGCAATAACGGCAGGCTCGCCCTCGGCGGACGTTGAAAGTATTGCGCAATCAGCCAGCAGCCTGTCCAGATATGCGCCCTGCAAGGTTATGCTGCGGTAGCCCGAATCTATGCTTGTGCTTTTATATATCTCTTTTATTATATTGTCGAGAAACTGCTTAATAAAGCCTGACCCTGTTTCTAAAACTAAGCTTAATTCGCCGTCCGATATCATAAGAGAGCCGGACGTGTGAACGACCGCCGACAAAAAAGCAAGCTTTTCCCGCCGCCCTCTCAGCACCGCCGACGCCGCCTCATATTTGGCTCTGTAACAAAATCCGCCGTTCATCGCTTGTCCCTTTTTTTTGTGTTTTAATAAAGGCTTTTTGAACGTATAGTCCTGCTAAAAAGCCCTTTTAGCTTTTTTCCTTTCCGCCTTGCTTTAGCTCCGCCTTTAATTCCGCCTTATGCTTCTGGCTCCTGAAAACCGGAAGGCGTTCCCAGTTGCAAATTTTCTCTCTCGGCAGATTTAAGCGCTCTATCACGGCTTCGGGCTTTGAAAAGTCGCCCACACGGTCGGGCGAATGCGCGTCGGAATTGCAGATAAATTCCGCGCCGGAATTCGCGATTTTTTCCAAATCCGAATCGGAAATGCTGACGCGTTTGCCGTTTAGCTCGACCTTAGTGCCGTAATGCGCGCACGCCTTAGCGACCTCCGCAGCATCGACGTTTATCCCGTAGTTTAAATGAGAAATGATGTCGATATCGAACTTGTCCAAAGCTTTTAAATAGGCGTCGGTATTTATGACGGTCATTTTCTTAGTCGTGGCTTTAAAGTTGTCCAGCCAGAAATTCGGCATAAAAAAGGTGAAAAAGTCTTTAATGCGGAACGGCATAACAAATTTATGATAGCCGCAAATGACAATATCCAGATTAGGTATGTCGCTGGATTTTATATCTATGTTGCCGGACGCGGAATTGAAGTTGGTCTCCAGGCCTAAGTTTATTTTGATCTGCGGATATTTTTTCCTCAATTCCTCGGTTTCTGCACGCGCGGACTTAAAATCCTCACGCCTTAAGTTATAGACAAGATGTTTAAAACCGTGGTCTGTGACGGCGATCTCCTTTAACCCTTTGTCGATAGCGGCAACGACGTTGTCCTCTATCGTTCCCTTTCCGTGACTGTAGGTCGTATGCGTATGATAATCGCCCCAATATGCCATTAAAAATCTCCTACGTATTCGATTTCTTCTTTTAATTCCACGCCGAAACGCACCATAATTTCAGCCTTGATGCAGTCTATAAGCGCAGCGACGTTCTGCGCGGTGGCAGAACCGGTATTTATTATAAAGTTTGCGTGCTTTTCAGAAACGGCCGCCCCGCCGATTTTGAGCCCTTTAAGCCCTGCGTTATCGATGTACCAGCCCGCGGGCTTATCCGCCGCCTTAAACACCGAACCCGCGCTGTAACCGGAGGGCTGCGTCCTTACCCTGAACTCAATATATTTTTTTCTGCACGCGCTGAGGATGTCCTTATGAGAAAGAGCGAAATTAAAGCCTGCGCGCAAAATAACGTCGCCGGGCATAAAACCGCTTTTGCGGTAGGAAAACCCGCACTCCGCGTTATTGAGCCGCAATACTTCGCCCGCGCGCAGAACGTCCGCAAACTCCAAAACGTCGGCAATGCAGCCGCCGAACGCTCCGGCGTTCATCTTCACCGCTCCGCCCACAGTGCCCGGGATCGAACACGCCCATTCAAGGCCCGAAAACGAGTTGTCGTAAAACCTTTTAGATAAAGCGGACAGCCCCACTCCAGCCTCGGCAACGCACAGCTTTTCGCTAAACTCTACGCCGCCTGTTCTTACTATCAGCACAAGCCCCTTAAAGCCGCCGTCAGACACTAAAACGTTGCTCCCTTTGCCAAGGATCAAAAGGTTTTCATCGCGCCTGCTTGCAAGCTCGATTAAATCCCTTGTTTCGTAAACCTCGGCAAATCTTTCAGCCTCGCCGCCGATATGATAGGTGGTATAATTTTTCAGCTTAACGTTTCGCCTTATCCGGCGCGCATCAATAAAAACAGACACTATTATTTTACTCCATTATTGCCGATTTTTCAAGCAAATTTAGAACAAATCGAAAATTTGCCTTACTATATATATTCAAAGCGCATATAATATGTGCCAAATATCAGAGATAATAAAAGGGCTCCCGCCCGACCTTGCCTTGAGGGCAAGGTTTTTTTCGCGCTAACGTAAGCTTTAGTTGTTTTTAAATGTTATTTCCTATAGCGTAAGTAAAAAACTGCAAGCTTTTAACCTGCAGTTTTTTAACGTGCGTTTAATTATGGCTTTAAAATAATGGGGCTATAATTAGTGCGTACTATGCGGATGCGATGAGGCAAACTACTCCTTGCAGATATACGCGCTGAAATTGTCACCCGCTTTGCAAATCCTGGCTGTAAAGCCGTCTAAACCGTTAGCGGAGATATATTCATCCAAGGCAGCCTGCGAGGGAAGAACTTCATAGCTTTCCGTACTTATCGCGTAAATTGTATACTTGAACGTTTTAGTAGTTTCATTTCCGTTTTTGTCTGTGGAAACAAAGTTAGTAAGGGTCCATTCGTTAACAAAAGTATTATTCTCTATAACAGGATAGTTTGTAGCGTTTTCGTCCCAGCCTGAATTTGTTTTGCCCACCATTGCTATTACGCCGTTGTCAAAACTGTTGTTTTTTACGATCTGATCAGACGCGTCGTTGGTTCCGGCTCCCGTTCCGTTTGCAATATAGAGGCGGCAGTCGGTAAAGCTGTTGCCGTCCACTAAATATTTACTTGTTCCGGTAGCGTTAAAATAAACCGCCATAGGCCTGTCAAAAGTTACAGTCCCGTTTGTAACGGCGCCTTTAAAAGTACAGTTGCTTATTACGGAGTTATCCCCTTCGGCTTCAACAGTTATCAGTTTTAAATATACGTTGCTTCCCTGTTGATCTGCAAAATCCATACCGATACCGTCAATGATAATGTCCTGAGCCGCAATCATTATCGCAGATTGCTCTCTGCCGACTCCGCCGCAGGTAGAGGTGAATTTCACGTCCCCGACCCCGTATATGCTTACGCCTTTTACGGCAATGTAAAAATTAGTGGGACCCATGCTCACGCCTGCCGCAGAATATGAGGTTTCTTTATGGATAGCGTATTTGCCGGACGTGAATACGACACACTCGTTTTGCTCAAAATTAACAAGGTTTTGGGGAACCGACCTGTCGTTTTGCATGGCATCGAATTCAGCCTGAGTTGTTATGGCCCTATCTGCAACGATGATATCGAAATTATATTCAAAGCCGTCTTTTTCAAATTTAACAGTCTGCTTTCCTGAAACCGTTTTGTCATACCCGCTTATCATATCCGCAGTAACGTCGGCTTCCTCGGTTTTTGTGGCGTCGGATTTAACAAACTTATATTTAAAATCAACGGGCAGCTCCGTTCCTTTAAAAACATACTTATTGTTTAAAAACGCACCCGTCACTTCTAAACCTGTGACCGTAACTGCCGGAACTACCGTGATCGTAAAGGTTTTCGATACGCCCTTATATGTAACGGTGACCTCTTGCTCGCCAAGCACAGTTTTATCGTAGCCCGATACCATATCCTCTGTGACGTCTATCGGCTCGTCTTTAGTTCCGTCTTTATAGACGACAACCACTTTGATATCGCTAAGATCTGTATTCTGGACTATTTCGCCAGCGGTGATCTGCGCGCCGGAAATCTCCAGCTCCGCAACGTCTACAGCGTCGCATGCGGCAAATACCGCAACTGCGATAACTAGAGACAACACTAAAGTAAACACTTTTTTCATTTTTACGTTCTCCTCAAGTTTATTATTCTCAATATGTTATAAAATTATGGGTATACACAAATATATTTTTATTGGTTCTAAAACAAATGCTGGGGAATGACTATAAATAGACCGTAGTAATTGCGAAAAACGTAAGCAATCAAGGCTCCGGAGCGCTCCACAAAGTTGCCATCTTCTCCGAATGCCACGCTACGCTCGCAATGACAACCCCAACATTCGACATTGAGCCTTTTTATAGCATAAAAAAATGGCCCCGGGTTTTATACCGAAGTCATTTTTTTATTCTTAATAATTAGCCTCTTTTAGAAAAACCGCCGTCGCGTCTCTGGTTTTTACGAGCTTTGCGGCATTCAGGGCAACGTGCAGGCTCATTTGTGAAGCCTTTTTCAGTATAGAATGCCTGTTCGCCTTCTGTGAAAACGAATTCTTTCTGGCAATCTTTACAGATTAATGTTTTATCAGCCATTTTAGGTTGTAACCTCCTTTAAATATTTTGGAAATTGAGTTAGAGTGTTCAACCTAAAAAAGGAAATTGAAACTGCCTGACTTTGTTCCATTAACATAATAATACAACAAAAAACAAAAGAAGTCAATCGCTTTGATGTACTTTATAAAAATTGCTTTTGGCCAAAATTAAATCTATTTCTTAGCTTTCTCCGCTTTTTCGGTTTTTTCAACCTTTTCCGCTTTAACTTCCGTTACAACGGAGGCCGCGGCCTCATCTTTACTCACCTTTCCTAAAAATTCAGGTATCTCCATACCGACCATTTTATACATTTCGGTGAGCGGAGGAACGGATTTCATAATATTGGAAATAAAGCTGGCAGTAGAAGAGCCTTCCTTATTGCCGCCGCCCAGTGAATCCCAGACGGTGACTTTATCGATCTTGATGTTCTTAACGGCCTCGACCTGCACCTTAATGAGATCCTCGAGCTTGTCGGTGATCATCATCTTGACCGCGGCATCAGAAGTCCCGCCGCTTGCCTTAACGATCTTTTCAAAACCTTGCGATTGTTTTTCGAGCATAGCAAACAAACCTTCGGCTTCGGCGACCATCTTCATACGGATAGCGTCGGCGTCGCCTCGCGCTTTACGGCGGATCATTTCAGCCTCGGCCTCGGCCTGAAGCTCAAGCCTTCTCTTTTCGATTTCGGCTTTGACGATGATATCGGCCTCGAGCGTGCTCTTTTCTCTTTCGGCACGGGCAAGCTCGGCTTGTTGTTCTGCTAAATAAGCTGCCTTGTTGGCCTCGGCTTCTGCGATCATTTCTGCGATAGAGGCTTGCTTTTCTGCTTCCGCCTCAACCTGACGGCGGCGCGCGTTAGACTGGCTGATTTCGGCCTGCGAGCTGTTTTCTCCGTTTACCGCGGTAGAGTTAGCCTGCGCTACCTGTATACGCTGTTCCATCAGCGCGTTTGCCTCGCCTATGGAACCGTCCCTGTTCTTTTCGGCAACGGAGCGTTTCGCATCGTTTATAGCTTTAGCGGCCGCTTCCTTACCAAGCGCATTGATATAGCCCGATTCGTCGGAAATATCCGTTACGTTAACGTTTATCAGCCTTAAGCCGATCTTTTTAAGCTCGCCCTCGACGTTTGAGGAAACTGCGGCCAAAAACTTATCTCTGTCGGAGTTGATTTCCTCGATATCCATCAACGCGACTACTAAACGCAGCTGTCCTAAAATGATATCTTTTGCTAAATCCTGAATATCGGTCTGACGCAGTCCTAGCAGCCTTTCAGCCGCGTTCTGCATAACGCCTGTCTCGGTTGAAATACCTACGGTGAAACGGCTGGGAACGTCTACGCGGATATTTTGACGCGAAAGCGTATTTTTAAGGTCGACCGAGATCGACATAGGAGTAAGATCCAAAAACTTATAAGCCTGAACGAACGGCCATACGAACGATGCGCCGCCATGGATACATTTACTGGATCTTGACGTGCCGTCCTTATTCTTACCGACGTTACCATATATGATCATAACCTGATCGGACGGACATTTTTTATATCTTGCGGCAATAACGCCGAAGATCATAAAAAATACTGCTACAATGGCGATGATGATACCTATGATCCCGCCGATTTCAAGCGCGCTGTAGAACATTACATAAATCTCCTTATATTTTAATTATTTGTTTTTGATTAGAATTTATTTTAATCTGCCGACAATATATTGACGTTTATAAGCCTTAAACCTACTTTTTTAATCTGCTCTTCAACATTAACGCATAGAGTTTCTAAAAATTTGTCACGGCCGGCGTTAATCGTTTCAATATCCGTCTGCCCAACCGTTAAGCGCATCTGCCCCATTATAATGTCAGTAGCAAGCTCTATTATATTTTGGTTACTAAGTCCTAAAAGTCTTTCCGCCGCATTCTGCATAACATCGGGCTCTGTAGAAATTCCTACTGTGAAACGCGATACAATATCTGTTTTTTCGTTTTTTGAAGTTAATGCTTGTTTTAAATCAATATGTATCGATAAAGGCGTTAAGTCGAGAAATGTATAAGCTTGTATGAAAGGCCAAATAAAAACCGCTCCGCCATGGATGCACTTTGAAGATATGTCATTGCCGTTTTTATCTTTCCCTACCTTCCCGTAGATAACCAAGATTTTATCGGCAGGACATTTTTTATAGCGTAATACAATTACAGTAAAGAAAAGAATAAACACTACGACAAGAGCTATTAAGATTCCTATTACTCCGCCCAATGGCAATACTTCACAAAAAATCATATCTCTTCACCCTCTGCTTTTTACAATGATTTAATTGAAGGCGTTTAGTATTTTTCGACTACGACAGTCCCCTCGTCCACAGTCCCTGTGACTCTGACTTTTGTTCCGGTTTTGATCGGTTCGTCGTTATCCGTGACGGCTTCAAATTCGACGAGACGCTCCTGAACGTAAACGTTCACTTTGCCGTTTCCGCCGCGCTTTGCGGGCACTGTGAGGTATACCTCCGCGGAAGAGCCGACAGTGTTCTTGATCTCGATATTGCCGCTGGACTGCATTTTTTCTATGGATTTCATTAAGAACGCAACTAAGAAAGCCGCGCCTACGCCGATAGCTATACCGATGAGCGTTGCAGCCCAGTCCGGCATATTGTCTATACTGCAGAAAGTAAACACTACCCAGGAGCCGATAGCAAAGAACGCAAGAATAGAACGGACAGATAAAACACGCAGCCCGAAAATCATTCCGAAACCGGCGTCGTTAGCGTGGTCTGCCGTACAATCGTCGCCGCCGCCACCGTCGTGAGCGTCCGTTCCGTCGTAGCTTGAGTCGTCGCCTATGCCGACAAACATCATAATGATCTGCACTATCATAATAAGCGTCGTCGCGACCGCTATGACGAACAGAACCTGCTGATATGTAGATAAGCTGTTGTTCCACCACTGTGCCATAATTTTTTCTACCTCCTGTTTAGCATTACCTTAACTCATTTACACTCTTGTTTGGTATATTCTGATTATAACATACAGAAAACCAAAATAAAAGCGGTTTTTGTATTTTTGATACAATTCTTAACAAACTTTAATCTTTATTATTCTATTCTAAGAAAGCGATAAATAAACGCAATTAAACTTTTTAGCAAAACTTTAAGAGATTTCGAGCCCTATCGCCGCCGATAATACTTCCTCTATTAATCTTCGTAGCGTTTCCTTAAAATCACCTCAAGACAATTTTACCATTATCTTGAGGCGATATCAAACTTAATTATATAAACTGACGGTTGTCAATACCACCGTCCCCCTGACCACCGTCCCCCTGACCAAACACCTCAAGAATATTTTTCATACTCTTGAGGTGTTATCAATTTACTATAGCAAACTACTAGGTCACTCTGCGGGCTTCTCCTTGCGTCTATGATATTTTTAATGGTTGACGGTAAACTAAAATTGGGTCGGATCCCGAATAATTTTATTGAAACGGGCGCTGGAGCCATATGGTTAAGAAAAGAAACCGCTCCTGACGTTGAAACTAATATACCTTTTAAATATGCGGCTTCAAAATCTTGATTTGATGGTTTTAAACAAGTAAATTCAGCATAAAGGCCGCTAAATTCATAATCATACGCATGATTAATCGTAAAACTAGCACTAATACTGGTCGATGTAATCATATACTTATAACCCGGAGTAATATTATATGTCGCCCCCGCTCCTCCTGAAAATACTAATTCATACGGCGGATTATTAGGACTATAAGGCTCTACATCGTTTATCATAAATTTACTGCATCTTGCCTTTAAAACATTATCTTTATCAAGAATAATACCATACTGTGGTGTATATATAGTTCCGTTACCTTTTCTGCCGAATGAATAAACGTCTGGTGGATTATTTCCAACGCCATACCACATCAAGCCGCCTTCTTCAGTTGTACCATCAACACTTCTTTGAGTAATTCCCCTAGCATATCCACCCCCACTCGTTAAAGGTCTATCTAAAAATACTGCACCATCATCAAGCGTTATATTACCAGAACCAGTATTAATCTTTAAACCATCGGTCATAGTATCGCCAGCTTTAGCAACTGCGCCTAATGCCGCCGGAGTGGGTTTGTTTCCGGGATGATATACTTCACTGCCCTTTACCGAAACAGTTCCGTTACTAGTGTTTATGCTATCGTTTGGCGTATTTGTCGCGTCTGCTGGAAGTGCGGATAAAAATGTGTATTGATTTGCAACAGAAATACTAGTTGCAACATATTTGACGTCTATAAAGTATTTTTGATATTGTCCACCATCAAAATATATTTTGAGCAAGTTTGAACTTTGTGTCCAAGAATACTTTATTTTATTTGAAGCTCTCCCGACTGCAAATGCTCCACGAAAATTTGCTTGCGACCCTCCCCATGTTATATCAAGAATTACCTTTGTGGAAGTTGTAGTAGTCTCGCTTCCATATCCTTGCTGACATTCAACAACTATTACGGTATCTGTCAAGATTGTAAATTCACCTAAACAAATTTTAGTATTCGCTGAACCGCCAATATTGCCTGAAATTCGTGTTTCGTTTTGATATAACGGAACTGCGTTTACGTCTGTAGCTGCTGGTTTATTACGTGAAGTATAGCTATAAGCAAATGCGTTTTTTAGATTAAGTGTTGTGCCTCTGGTAATTCCTGTATTTGCTTCAACAAAATTAATCGAACCGTCTGTGTCCGATAACGTGATTTTTATATAATTGGATAGCCAGACTTCGAATTTAACGGAATAACTGCCGCTAAACCCCCAATCAGCAGTGCTTGCGTTTGAGTTACCGCGGCAAGTATAAGTTCCCAGCACGTTATTCCAAGAGCTGCTTCCCCACACCGCGTCGAACAACGTCCAATCAACCGCCGTCCAGTCTATATTTAATATTGTGCTGGATAGGATTGTTGTCGGATTATTTTGTTTTACAGTTTCAAATTGACTCTCAACGTTTATAGCTTTTGCAAGCGCATTCTGAGAGTTTGTTAATGCATTTTGAGCTGCGGAATTCGCTGTATTAGCTTTAGTTAACGCCTCTCCCGACTTAATATTTGCTGAATCGGCTGTCGTTATTGCTTGATCCGCATTGCTTTTTGCAATACTTGTATCTTCTTCAACTTGATTACTCCAATTAGTTAGCATTTCTGAATTAAGTAACGTGCCCTCTTCTTCAACTACGCCTTCGGCGTTCGCTCTTTCGATTTCGTATACGTTTTCTTGTCCCGCTACCGGGCGGATCACTCTCCTGTTGGGGAAGTCCGATTTTCTGTTTTTAAATATCATTTTTGTTTTTCTCCTTATTTTTTTATTATTATTTGATTTTGTAAAAGGTTTTTTATTGCTCAAATCAGCTGATTTAATCGAATTTTGAGCAATAAAAACCCCATGTTCATCGTTAAATGAACTTATTTATTTTTTACAAGTTTTGTTTGATTAATGTTTTTGTTTGATTAAAATAGATCTATTTTTCTAATTTAGAGTTTTTTTGCAAAAGAACACCCTTACGCGGTTATATGCAGCAGTTTACTTTACCCCGCCCGCCGTCATGGTTTCTTTCTATTTAATTGTTTGAAATTTTAAATTTAGTGTTGAAATGAATTAACTCAATTTATCCTTCCCGCCTTGTTCTTGCTCCTCTTCTTGTGCAATAGCAATTTTAAAATTTCTTCCGCAAATTATTTCTTTACTATGATATTTTTTAATCTCTTTTAAAAGTTTTTTATTATTACTGTTTATAATAATTATATCAGGATCTTCGTTCATATTTAGGAAAAGTTTATGTCCATAATTAAATTGTGTCCTAGTAAAAAATATTTGTTTCAAATTTAAAAACTTAAGCTTAATTATTTCTATTTCGCAAACTTCTTCCCATTCCAAAAATCTTTTAAGTTTTCTTTTTCTATATAAAATACCTTTTTCACTTATTTCTACAATAGCGTAGTTTAATAAAAATATAGTAAATAAGAAGAATGAACAGCTCCAGAATATAATTAAAAAAATAAATAAAATTTCTAAAATAATTTGTTCTTTTTGGAAATAAAGGATAACAACCGATATCGTAATAATCAAAGATATTGAAAACAAGCTTAATAAAATCGGCAATAACCCATTATTGGAAGAAAACTTTTTACTCATTAATTATACTCCTTTTAAATTATCTCTTCTCTTTTAAATAAATAGTACTTCACTCTATTCGTTACAAAGAGCCTTCATGTTTTTGTTTTAACGTTTATTTTTATTTGTTCTTGAAAAAAATTTAAAATATTAAATACTATAAGAAGAGTTGCAACAGCAGCTGATGCGGAAAGCATAAGCGTCTTTTCAAAATATTTCGGCCAATTAAATATATCTTCCATAGCTTTACCCGCTTCTATAAATGAGATTACAGCTGAATATACAAAGCTATAAAACATATTATGCTTAATACCAATAAGCTAATTTTAATTTGTTTATAGTTAGCTTCTATTAAACAAATGGGGACAAACATAAGGGTACGAAGTGTCCACATTGGTTGCCAATCTGTTTGTCCCCATTTGTTCAAGGTTAAAAAATTAAAACAATAAAATCAACTGCTATAGTTAAACAAATGAAAATAAATGCAACATCCTGAGGATTTCCTAATACTTTTGCTTTTGCGGTTTCATAATTATAACTCCAACGTTGTTTTCCAAAAATAAATAAAAATGAACCAGGAATACCCAAAAATATCATAGATACTATAGGCATCCACCTATATTGATCTCCAGTTAAAAAGCAACTAATAGATGATATTATTGTTAATATAAAAGTCATTCCTATTAATATCAATTTGCAAATTAATTTTTTCCTTTGCTTTACCTTATCTTTTAGTTCATTTTCTTGTTTCTTTTTTAACTTATTAGATTTTGACATAGCTTCCTCTTTTTTTGCACACTTTTCGGGGTTCACACTAAATGCCCACGTCCCCATTTGTTCGCGATGATTTCGACAATTTTTTTTCTATAAATTAATCTTATGAAAGTATTTTTTACATTAGATATGGACATATTTTTTTTTTGATTTTCTGATAAAATATATTCCGAAACATAAATCAGTTTCAATACTCCAAATTTACAAATGCCAGTTTCAACAATACTATCCCATTTGATGAAAGATATGGTTTTTTTCATAGATTTAATGTGTATACCTTCATCATTAATTTCTAAAATATGCAAGCCTTTTACATATAATATCGGCAATAATAATGTAAAAATTATAAGAAATATTAGTAATATAGTATTTGCATTTTTTAAATTAATTAATTGCAATATTAAAATAACGATAATATTAAAATAAGCAAAAAAGGCAAAAAAAGCAAGCCAACCTAAAACAAAAAATCTTTTTTTCATATTATTTCTTAAAAATCCTTTTAATTATTTCAAATCCAAATGAAATTACACCTGCACCTATGTTACCTGGAAGCAATGAACCAATTATTATGTCAAGGAAGGACAATCCTATTTCAGCAGGTGAGTAATGTGTTCTTTCTCCAAAAGCTTCTCTAATACTTGTTCCTACACTCCATCCAGCTAAATTTCCCAAAACTTTAGTTGCAAATTTTGCAAATGCACTTCCTACTTTAATTGCTTCTCCAACGCCTGCGCTGATTCCGCCAACAATACTACCCGTAAAAGTCGAAAAGGCAATATCTTTGATATTTTCTGCTGAAATATTGTCAAAACCTTTTTCTAATCCTATCATGACATAAGATGTAGTTCCCGCAATAATTCCTCCGATAAATGCCCCCGCCACAATACTTGAAATCAAAGTAGCTGACATCCCTGTTGTTGCTGTAGCTGTTACAGCTCCAATAATCGCCAGTCCGGCACCCATTGTTGCTGCTGTAAGTGCCGCCACACCAACAACAACTATAGCTGCAACTACTAATCCTCCAATAAATTTAAGCCAATTCCACTTAGTACCACCCGGATCCACAGACATAATCGGATTGTTTACACAGTAAGCATACAGATTAAGCCCGCCGATACTTTCCGGATCAAGATAGCTCACGTCGTCCGAATTAAGGAACCTGCCCACTTCCGGATCGTAATACCTGCTTTGCAGAAAATACAGCTTGGTTTCATTGTCCCAATAGTAGCCGCGGTAGCGATAAGGGTTCACGTTGCCTATATGGCTTGGGCGCGAGTCGGTTATATCGGTTTTAGTGCCGTCCGCATCAACAGCGAACACTCGGTGGTTGCCCCATGCATCATAAGTATAGCACGCTTTCACCTCTCCGTCAACGCCGTAAATATGCGTTATGTCGCCCTGAACGTTGCGGCGGAAGACGTATTCTGTTTCCGTTTCCGGCCTCGGTTCCGTGCAGACCGCTTCGCCCGTGTAGCTCTCGCCTAAGATATCTTCTGTACGGTAGACCGTGTATTTTATGCCGGCAGCTCCGCTGTCGTCATACACATAATTAAAGCGCGCGCTTGTATGCTTTTCCGTGAGGATATTGCCGCTGTGGT
The DNA here is from genome assembly GCA_031553855.1 of Eubacteriales bacterium. GTDB lineage: Bacteria > Bacillota > Clostridia > Christensenellales > Pumilibacteraceae > RACS-047. Next base: position 19,482 of record JAVBKW010000037.1, read on the forward strand.
CGTGAGTGTAGCTCACATTCCCTTTCTTTTTCCTGCGGCCGTATTCATCGTAGTAGAAACGCAGGATGCCGAATCTTTTCAGCCGTCTGCCGTACTCCCATTCTACATTTTTGTTCCGGTAGACTACGGGGTTTCCGAGAGAATCATACTGCATTTTTTCCTTGCCGAAATACAGCAGCCTGTCCTTGTCTTTGTCGCAATAGGCGTAACTGACGTTTGTAGTACTATCAATGTATTCTGTTGCTTTTAACGTATACCCGCATTCCTTGCGGCTTGTTATATTTCCGTTATTGTCGTAGACGAAAAGACTGGTTTTATTAAAAGGCTTGTTATCCTCGCGTATGAGCCTTCCGAGCTTATCGTAGGCATAGCGGACGGACAATTCGCCGTTTTCGAGTATCTCGGAGATATTGCCGGTTTTATCGTAGCGATACTTTATTCCCTCGAGAATAGAATACCTGCCGTTAACACTCGAGCCGTAGCGGACGGACGATATCCTGTTCGTGCCGTGGTCGCCTGACTTACAGTAGTAGAGGTATTCGCCGGATATTTTATTGTTTCCGCTGTATATGACGTTCTCGGTTTCTCTGCCGTTCACGTCGGTTGCAAAGGTTTTGGATACGGCGTCCGTTATTTTAATACCGCAGACCTCGTTGCGCGCGTTATATGAATACGTGGTTGCGCTGTTGTAGCTGTCGTCTTCCGCATTGACCGTCTTTATTTTGAGCCTGCCGTACTCGTCGTAGTCGTATCCTTCCGTTACCTTTCCGTCGTTGATTTCGCGAACCTGACCTTCGGCATAATATTTATATTGGGTTTTATGTAATGACGTTTGTCCGGAAAAGGCTTCAAAAAAATCTACTTTATCGTCTTCTAAATATGAAGTTTTTATCGTTATTCCCGCGCCCGCCGACTCAATTTCTTTTCCGTCGGAGTTGGTGGTTTTACTATATACGGTATCGCCGTTGTCGGGCGCGTTATTGTAGAGAGTGACGGCTTCAGTTTCGTTCCCGTCTTCTTCAGAATAAGAAAATTTAACGTAATCGTGGCCGTTTAGCGTTACTTTGGTTTTGCGGCCTAAATGATCATAATCGTAGCCGACCTCGTTGTTTCCGGCACTGAGCAAAGTGAGAAAGCCTTCTTTATATACCGAATTATTCGCGCTGCCTTCGCCGTCCGCGTCGGAACTGACGGAAATGACTTCGTCCGTGACCGGATCGGTTCCGTAGCCGGTCACGCTGCCGTCCGCGTTTTTGACGGCTCTTATAAGGTTTGTTCCCTCGATGTATTCGTATTCAGTTCTGTTTTCGCCCGTTTCGTCTTTATCCGCTTTCACCTGGCCGTTTTCTGCGTATTCCTTTTCGGAATAGAATTTGGCGCCCGCATCAAGCGTGTTGTAGCTGAAGGACTTAATCTGCCGCCCTTCGGTATCAAAAAAATTCTCAGTGATGTTGACTCCCCGAATGCTATCGCCGCTGCTTTCGGTTTTGACTAAGTCTCCGGCTGCGTTAAACGAATTCTTCGTGATTTCGCTGATTTTTTTAACGATACTTCCCGCTTTATTTAAGTATAGACTGTCCGTATGGCATTCCGTCATTTTATTGTTTTTGTCGTAGGTATATGATGTTCTTGTTTTTAAGAACGTACCGTCTGAAACTTTGACTGCGTTCTGCTCGGTGAAAGTCGAATTGTCAAACTTGTCTAAATCCGTATAATTCCAGTCGCATTCCTTGATTTTTATATCCGAAAAAGTTGCTATCGGAGCGATTCCTAAGAATATCGGATTAACTTCTATTTTATACGGCTTTGTATAGCTGCCGTCGGAGTTTTCGCGGAACGCTATCGGCAGCGCGATAAACTGTTTATCCGTGCTTGAATAAAAAGGCGCGACAAATTCGTCATATGAAGCGCCGCTGCTATAGTGTAGTTTTGCGCTTATTTCAAACCTTACGCCGTCGCTAGATTTATTCGCGTTATCGTCCTGAGCGTGGTTATGATCTTTGCAAAACGGAGTTTTCCGGCGCGTGAGGTCGTATACCATACCTGCGCTTTGAGCCGATGCCGTGACGACAAAATCTGTCGCGCTGCTGTCGAAAACGGCCTGCAATTGGCTGGTGCTCAAAATTCCGCCGGTTGCGCCCAGATTGGCAAAAGTTTTGCCGCCCTTTTTCTCCGTAACGTTGTACCGGCAAAGATTGCTTTCGTAATCGTAGGTACGAACTCCGTCGATAATTCCGTTTTTCTCGGTATATGTAGAAATAAGATAATTTCGCACGTCAAACTGGAAAACGTTCGTTTTATAAATAACGGAGGAATCCTTTTTATATGAGGCGACTTTTGACAGTTTACCGTAAGTAAAGTCGAGCCTTCCGGTTTTCTGAGTATTTATAGCCGGTTTCAATTCTCCACCTGCAATTTTTTCGAACTGCGAGTAGAAATCCGCCTGCTGCAAAGACTTATTTGTATTAAAAGTTAATACCGTTTTGGATAGATTATCTTTTATAACCGCTTGATTAGTTGGGTATTCAAATTTTACGTTATTTCCGTCGGCATGCGCTACGTTATCGAGCTTGCTGTTTGAATATGAGAAGACCGTTTTTCTTCCCCTGTGATCCGTTAAGCTTTCTATGAGCCCGCTTTGATTGTATTCAAGCTTAACAGACACATTATTTTTATCATAGATACTTAATATCTTTTTAGTTTTGATATCAAACTCAAATGCAGCGATATTGTTATGGTTATCCGAAATAGCGCAAAGAGTTTTATCTTCATTAAAATGCAGCATAACGTTATCTTTGCTTACTGAATACTTAGGATTCATTGATTTAAAAACTTTCAGCTCGTGTGATTTTTGCGCTAAGGTTTCTTTAGCTGTTTGAAAATCTTTATAAGAGTTGATGAAGTTATCTTTAGCCGATATTTTTGCTCTACCTAGATTATCTATTTGAAGATTATGCATTTTATCCGCATTAGGATTATCTGCGCTTGTTTTTGCAAGTGTCAGCATATCATATATCGCACTAAACGGCAAAATTATTCTTGTGTCGGTTGTGTTTTTCGCATAACTTTTAATTTCGTTTTCTGTTAAAGTCGTTAATTCATATGAACTTTTCGCTAAAAAATCCGCATCAGTATCATAAATTACATGTTCCGACAGCATTTTTTCGCAATCCGTAATTCCCTTATCAAGCTGCCAAACGGTATCTTCTAATTGCTTTTCTTCATCGCTGCGCTGCTCGATATTCTCAATTCCTATATAAAGAGGATTTAGCGGCGCGTTAAAAGTCAAACCGTCCTTATTATAAAATTCTCGGGTGACTTCTTTAAATACATCGGATATTTTAATACTAAGCTTACGTTCCTGATCGATGCTGATATTTTCCAACTCTGAACGCGGAATTTCCACACGCTCGCCATTATTCAGATAATAATGTTTTTCCGTAAAATAATGCTTTTCTCCGCTTTGGTCAATATACGAATAGCCGTCCGGCTCTGCCGCAATTGATTGATCCAAAGTCGGGCTTAATGCAAAATCCTGCGACGGGTCCATAATATAATCCACGCTGAGCGGCAAAATATTACTTTCAAGATCCAGTCCTTTGATTTTGATTTTCGTTTTAGCCTCACCAACGTCTACCCTCACCGACGTTTTTTTATTGGCGCTAAAATCATAAAATGCTTGTTTGTTTTTCATTTTTTTCTCCTTAAAATTATTTTTTAAAATACTTGTTTTTTTGCGCCGGATTCTCGCGATAAACCCTTTACGTAATTTGTCTTGCAGATATTCTATATTGTTATATTAGCACATCTATTATTGTTTGTCAATAGTTTTTCTAATATTTTTAAAAATTATTCTAATATTTTATTTTACAGCTAAAACCGACTCCGTATACTTGATAAATTTATCTGGTTAAACTATAATGATTATGGAGCTTTACGTTTATGAAAAGAGAATTATTGAAAAAACCGCTGACGTTTTCTATTTTTATTTTAAGTCTTATAAAATGGCTGATATTGAGCGTTATCGCGGGAGTTATTGTCGGCGCGGCGGCGGCGGGGTTTATTTGGATTCTTAATTTCTTCTGTAACCTGACGGCAAAGTGGGATTACTATTTCCTGCTTTTGCCGGCGGCGTTTTTTCTTTCCGCGCTGATCATCCGTATTTTAGCGCCGGACGCCGAGGGGCACGGCACCGAAAAGGCTATAAAGGCCGTGAACGAAAATAACGGTAAGGTCAAGATAGGCGTCGTTCCGGTCAAGCTCGTCACAACCGTCATAACCATATCCTGCGGCGGTTCTGCCGGAAAGGAAGGCCCCGCTACGCAGATAGGCGCGGGCCTTGCAAGCTTTCTCTCCTCTGTTTTCAAGCTTAACCCGACCGATTCAAAACGGCTTGTGATATGCGGCATGAGCGCGGCTTTTTCCGCAATCTTCGGCACTCCCGTTGCCGCCGCGGTATTTGCGCTTGAAGTGCTGATGATCGGAAAGCTGGAGCTTAAAAACCTGTTTCCTGTGTTCGTCGCATCGATTGCCGGTTATTTTACTTCGCAGGCCTTAAACATCGGCTCGGAGGCGTTCCCCGCTCTTTCGGCAGTTATGTCCGTTTCAGACTCAGGGACGCTTGTTTCGAACCTTCTGCTTTCGCTCGGCAGCGGCGCTTTCTTCGGAGCAGTCGCGCTTGTGATGATTCTTTCGCTAAAGTACGGCGAAAAGCTGAGCGGCCTGATCAAAATTTTCAAGCCCTTAAAAGGCCCGATAGGCGGTGCGTTTTTGGTCGCTCTTGTATTCATTTTCGGCTCATCCGGCAGAAATTACCTGGGCATGGGAATCGAATACTTTACGGGAGTTATGCACGGCGAGCCGGCAAAACTATACGATTTCCTTTTAAAAATCGTCTTTACCGCCGTTACGCTTTCTTTCGGCGGCAGCGGCGGCATTCTTACCCCGCTGTTTTTTATCGGAGCAACTTCCGGCAGCGCATTTGCCGGAGTTTTCGGCCTCGACGCACAGGTCTTTGCCGCGCTCGGGATGCTTGCCGTGCTTGCCGGAGCCACCAACACACCTCTAGCCTGCACGATTATGGCTTTAGAGCTTTTTGGCGCGGACTTTGCAATAATGGCGGCGATTGCCTGCGCCGTTTCGTACATCATAACCGGCCACCGCAGCGTCTACCCTACGCAGCGGCTTGCCGCGTCTAAAGTCACGAGCGTACACGTCAATGAGGGCGAAGACCTTGAACACGTTCAAAAGCAGGAAACGGTGCTGTACAGTAAATGGCTCGGCTTTATTATCTCAAAAATCAAGAAAAACAAAGACGTTCCGGCAGTTCAAAACTCCACCGCTGATACCAATCAAACCGACAAAAAAGACGAATAATTGTGAGAAGTGTACAATTTTTGCGATGTGCGGTCATTTTTCTTGCCACATACCACAAATTTAGAGTATAATATAAATACTTTGAATTTAAAAATATTTCAAAGCTAAATGCATTTAGGAGCTTTTATGAAAAGTAATTTTATTTTGACTACCGACACTTCCTGCGACGTTTTCCGTAAAGAGCTTGATTCCGCCCTTATCCCGTGGCTGCCTCTTTCGTTTACGATAAACGGCGTTTCAAATGAGGATACTTTTACAACAAATGAAGAATACGTTGACTTTTATAAAAAAATCAAGGACGGCGCAATGCCGACTACAAGCCAGATAAACGTTTATAACCACGAAGAGTTTTTTAAGGCCCAAGTCGAAAAGGGCGCGAAGGAAATCGTGCATCTGACGCTTTCGGGCGGCCTTTCGAGTACTAACGGCTCTGCAAAAATCGCCGCTGAAAACGTGATGAACTCTTTTGGGGACGTTAATATTTTTATCGTTGACACTCTTTCCGCTACGCTCGGGCACCGCTACATTTTGGACGCGGCAAAAGCTTTGAGAGACTCTAAAGTTTCGGGCAAGGACGCGGCAAAAGAGCTTGAAAGCTTAGCCTCGCGCCTGCACCACTGGGTCATAGTAGACGACCTTATGCATTTAAAGCGCGGCGGCAGAGTGAGCGGAGCAAGCGCATATATCGGATCGCTATTGAAGGTCAAGCCCATACTTGTCATCAATAACGAGGGCAAGCTCGCCGTAGTCAAAAAAGCTATGGGGACGTCGAAAGCCTTCAGCGCGATAATGGACGAGGCAAAAGCGCGGATAATTAATCCCCAAAAGCCTAAGTTCTACATAGCGCAAGCCGACGCCGCCGAAAAAGCGGACGCGCTTGAAAAACTGATTTTGGAGCAATACCCTTTAGCTGAAATAACCAAGGGCTGGATCGGGCCGGTTATCGGCTCGCATACTGGCTGCGGCACGATAGGGCTTGTATATGAGGGCGATAAAAGACTGACGAATAAATAGATTTTTGGTTTGTATCAGCTTTTAGTTTTACAAACATTATTTTTAAAGCTTAACAAGACTGAATAAATAGAGGATCAAAATATGAAATACGTAAAGCTTTCCGATACGCTTTCCGCTCCCGTCATTGCCGCGGGATGTATGCGCATAGCTTCATTCGACGCTAAAACCGCCGAAAACTTTGTAAACTCCGCAATAGACTGCGGCGTTAACTTTTTCGACCATGCCGACATATACGGCAGATACGCCTGCGAAAAAGTTTTCGGGCAGCTGTTAAAACTGAATAAAGCTTTGCGTCCGCGCATTATATTGCAAACAAAATGCGGCATAGTTCCCGGCAAAATGTTCGATTTCTCATATGAGCATATAATCAGCTCTGCCGAAAACAGTCTGAAAAACCTCAATACGGATTATCTGGACGTGCTGCTGCTTCACCGCCCCGACGCGCTGATGGAGCCTGAAGAAGTGGCGCGCGCGTTTGATAAGCTCTGCAGCAGCGGAAAGGTGCGGCATTTTGGCGTAAGCAACCAGCACCCCGCCCAAATAGAGCTTTTAAAAACCGCTTTAAAACAGCCGCTTATTATCAATCAGCTGCAATTTTCCGCAGCTTTCACCGGAATGCTGGACGCCGGCTTTAACGTGAATATGAAAAATCTCGGCTCTCTCTGGCATGACGGCGGCATACTTGAATATTCACGCATCAAGGATATGGCGGTTCAGGCGTGGAGCCCGTTCCAGTTCGGATTCTTTGAAGGCGTTTTTGTGGGCAGCGAAAAATATCCCGAGCTAAACATTACCTTAAACGCGCTCGCCGAAAAATATAACACTACCCCCTCTGCTATCGCCGTCGCCTTTATTCTCCGCCACCCTGCAAAATGGCAGGTTGTGACGGGCACGACAAAACCCGAACGCATAAAAGAAGCCGCGCAGGCAAGCGATATCACTCTGACGCGCGAAGAATGGTACAAAATTTATATTACGGCGGGAAATAAACTGCCGTAAGGATATTGTTCTTTTAGATACTAAAACAAAATCGTCTAAAACAAAATATAAATGGCTTCCTCAAGAATTTTATTCTGTAAGGAAGCCATTTATAATTGGTTTTTATAATAAATGTGATTGAAAAACTTTTCAGCTAAGTTATATTCCTATCCATACTCCGATTACAAGCGCGGCGACGGAGAAAAGCAACAGGAACACCTGAAACATCCACGTCCTTTTAAACCAGAGCCCGTAGGAGGTGTCGGACATACTAAGGCCGATAAGCAGCGTGCCGTTTGTGGGGAAAAATGCGTTTGTAAAGCCGTCGCCCAAAACGTAAGCCAGAATAATGAGCTGCACGCTTATGCCGGGGATCGGGAGCGCGGTCAAAAGAGGAATGATCATTATCGCCTTACCGGAGCCGGACGTGATGAAAAAGTCAAGCAGCATTATGCAGAAATAAATCAGTATTATTGCAAAATACGGAGAAAAGCTGCTTAAGGCTCCCGAAAAGTAGTAAATGACGGTATCTAAAATATTGGCCGATTTGGCCAGATAATTAACGCACATAGCCATAAAGACTATATAAATCGCGGGTGCGATAGAAAGGCAGCCTTTGCCGAAGTATTTAAGCGTTTGTACAAAGTTTCTTGAGGCAAGCGAGCCGGCAAGTATTGCTCCGAATAAAAACCCGACCGCTAAAATTATCATAGCAAACGATTGCAGCACCGGTACCGCGTAGGCGATCAGCAGCACCGCCAGCATAGCTGCAAAAAAGATAACGAAAATCCTGATATCGCGTTTTTTGCCGGAATCGATATTTTCATATTCTTTTAAAAACTTTGCCCTGTCTTGCTCATAGTTTTCTTTGAGCTTATTTTTTGCTTCGATTTTTTTTGCCGAATATACGACGAACAAGCTTGTAGCGACCCATAAAACTGCAAACAACACGATACGGTAAAGTATTCCGTCGTATACGCTTGTTTCGCTCAGGCGCGCCGCAGTGCCGATCGTCAAGGGATTTAAAAGCGCGACTGAAAAGCCGACGGCTGTTGCCAGCACGCAGACCATAAGAGATACTGAATTATCCCACCCCATAGCTTTAGACAGCATTATAAGGATAGGCAGCAATATAAGAGCCTCTTCAAAAATGCCGAAAAAGCTTGCAAGCAGCATAAACATTAAGTTTAATATCCAGACCAGCGCAAACTTGTGCTTGGAAAATTTAGCGATCAACAGAGAAATGATAGCGTGCATTCCGCCGGTTTTTTCAATAACGGTGAACGCGCCCCCTAAAATAACGAGCATCGCGCTTATTTGCAGCGCCAAACCGCTAATTGCAGAATCCATAAAAAGGAATTCGATGGGCGCCGTGAGCCATCTGTACCACGGCAGGCGCGTCGTGCTTGCTTCAAATTTAAACGTTCCGGCAATTACCTGACCGTCGATTTTCGTGAAGTTTCCCGAGGGGATCACATACGTTAATATCCCAACTACAAAAATAATGGCGTACATTATGATAAGCACGGAGATAAAGCTCTTGACGCTTATCGAAACCATATTTTTCTGTTTTGCCTTTTTGCCCGGCTGCTCCGCTTGGCTTACAACCGCCGATGCTGACGCAGAGTTTTCGCCGCTAAAGCCGCTTTCCACGCTTTTATCAGGAGCGGAGCTTTCACCCGCTCCGTTTAGCTCCGGACTTAATTCGCTGAAAGCTTTTTCCTCCGCCCCGTTCTTAGGAGCTGAATTTTTCTTTTCCAAATTAGTTCCCCTCATTTTTTATTCATCGTTTCTAATCTTTTTGTGAGCTTGTTCAAACATTATCGTAAACTTTACGGCTTTTAATGGCGACGACGTTAGAACGCAATAAAATTCAAAACCCATTCCGACGTTTAAGCTGATCTGCGACCTTTCTTTAAGGGAAAGGCTGAAAGCTTTTTGGACCCCGTCGGCCGGATAGTACGTCAGGCCTTCGCTATTAAGCGTGAGCCGTCCCACTCCCACCGTTTTTTCTCCGCCTTTTCCGGCAAACATCTGAAGCTGAACGTCGTCGTCAAGCGTAAAGCTAAGATCGCTTACCGCTTTACTTTCCTCCTCCTGCTGGAACTTATACCATGCGGGAAGATTGGCAGGGAACGGTATATTTTCATCAAGCGGCTCGAACTGGTAATATTTATTTACGCTCACTCCGTTACCGCAAGCGGAGCATTCGACCTTATTATTCCCCGATTTTATTTGCCCCTCGGCATGGCAATGCGGGCAAATATAAAGGATTTTATCCATCCTTTCAGATAAATCGTCGGCCTTAAACTCCACCTGATTTTCTTTTGCCCATTCAAAATCGTTATAATCGAGCGCGGCGGAAAGCTTTTGACCGATTTCTTCACTTGACATCTCTTTTAATTCATCTGCGGAAAACAGATTTTCAATCGTCAGCTCTATGCGCCCCTTTGCTTTGGTCTTACGTATTTTGCCGTGGCTTAGATAAGAGCCGCAAACCTTCACGTTCACAACAGGCATCCCGAGTTTTTTTATAAGCTTGTCTATACCCGGCAAGATCGGCATGCAGGCTCCGTGGTAGGAGTTCATACCCTCCGGCCAGATCGCAATATCCCTGCCCTTTTTCGCTGCCTTTAATATTTCGCGCATAGCATAAACGTCGGGCTGGAATTGCTTTTTGGGAATACACCCCGCTCTTCTTAACAAGGGGCGAAACAAATTATTATGATAAAAATACCTGTTGACAATTATTTGCGGCCTATGCGGATTTATGGCAAGGCAAAAATAAATGTAATCAATTTTTGAGGGATGGTTACACAGGAATAAAATCGGCTCTTTCCTGTTTTTAAGGTCAGCTTTATCTATAAACGCCGCATTATTCTTTTTTACAACTTGTTTGTTGAAAATAGCGCCGAAAAATTTATATATAAACCACGACGGCTTTTTAGTTTTAAATTTATCGATTTTTTCGTCTAAGCTTCTTTTGGGCCTCAAAATAAATTTAAGCACGTCTTCTTTAAAGAATAAAAAGAAAATTACTATCGCCATAATCAGCGAAAGGAAAATGGTTGCGACGGTATCGTTCGTATTGACTACCTGACTTGAGAGCGAAACTTCCACAAAAATAGGCAATGCGCTCCCCAACAGCGTGAAAAGCGTAAATTTAGACCATTTAAGATTAAAACTGATAGCTATAAGCGCGATAACTCCGTAGGTGATGCCGGGCGCGACATAAAGCAAAAATATTATAAGCGCGACGTTGAGATGATCCTTTTCCATCTTTTTGCTGGCGTCTTCAAATATCTCGGCGTATTGCTTAGTTTTTCTGATTTTTTTTCTGAATAGCTTATTGGCGAAAAAGTATATTTGATTGCCGACAAAAACTCCGCTCATAATCACGATCGAGCCCCACAGCCAGCCGAAAGTAATACCGGAGGCAAGCTGCAAAACCTCTGAGGGCAGCACCGCTATGATGACCTGTATCACTTCCAGCCCCGCTATTATCAAGGAGCCGTAGATCCTGTGCTTATCCAAAAAATCCATGAACTCGGGATTGTCTTTGGAAAAAAAGCCGAAAAAAGTATTGATCGGTTTGCGAAAAATCACTATCAAAGAAACCACAACAGCAATAACGGCTATCGTTAATAATATTTTATGTTTTCTTTTAGCCAAGCCTCATATTCTCCTACACTCTATTATGCCACTTTATACATATTTATGCAATTAAATTACACTGATTATTCTTTTATTTGCATATTTTCAATTATTTTCAATTAAAATGCCTCCGGCATTTTGACACGCTAGCGGCTTAAAAGCGGTATGGGCCGCTAAACAAAAGAAAAATGCACCCATGTTAGATTTGCCGCATATTTTACGGGTCAAACCTTTTGGGTGCATTTTCAAACGCCTAATGATTTTTAAGAAATTATTCTAAGTCTACTTTAGCGCCGGCTTCTTCGAACTTCTTCTTGAATTCGTCTGCCTGAGCCTTCGCAACTGCTTCTTTGATCATGCTGGGCGCGCCGTCAACAAGCGCTTTTGCCTCGCCGAGTCCGAGTCCGGTAACTTCGCGGACAACCTTGATAACGCCGATCTTGTTTGCTCCGACTTCCTTGAGCTTGATGTTGAATTCTGTCTTTTCTTCCTCAACGGGAGCTGCAGCGGCAGCGCCGCCTGCGGGCGCAGCAACAGCCATAGCGGCAGCGGAAACGCCGAACTCAGTTTCGAGCATTTTAACTAATTCGTTAAGCTCTAAAACCGTCATACCCTTAAGTTCTTCTAACATTTTGTTTAAATCAGCCATGATTTTAAACTCCTTTTAAATTTTAAATTATTTTTTGGTTCTTTATTTTTATGCGGCCGAACGAACCTTTTTTGCCGTCATTTTTTATGAAACATTTATATGTTCATATTTGCAGAGAACGCTGATATAGTTAATTAAAAATATAACTATTGAGCTTTTTTTGCGATTTCGGACAGCGCAACAGCCAGCGAACGAACGGGGCTTGTGAGCATTCCGAGGAACTGAGCGACGAGTATGGGTTTTGCGGGGATCTTTGAATAGACTTTGACTTCTTCCGCGTTACAGATCTTTGAATCGATAATGCCGCCTTTAACGCTCATTTTCTTGAACTTTTCAGCGCATTCGACCAAAATTTTAGCCGGGGCGATCGCGTCGTCGTAGCCGAAAGCTACTGCGGACGGGCCTTCCAAAACCTTGTCAAAACCTTTATTTCCGGAATTGTTGAGCGCGCGTAATACAAGCCGGTTCTTTAAAACCTTGTATTCTACGTTAGCTTTTCTTAATTCGTTTCTCATCTCGGTGTCCTGTTTTACGGTTAAGCCGCGATAATCTACGATAACAACGCCTTTAGCTTTCTTGATTTTAGCTTCGATATCCGCTACTTCAGCTTCTTTTATGGCTCTGATTTCCTTAGACATTTTTTTCTACCTCCTTATAGAATGATTTATGCTAATAATATGAGTTGCTTTTTTATGCCGCGCCGTTTTAGTAAAACAAAACAGCCGCGGATTTTAGACGATCCGAGGCTGTTTAATAATTCTTTTCATATTTTGTATTTATACTTTTTTCGCTTTAAGTTTAGGCTAAAAAAAGAATAAATAAAACTTTGAAAGATTATTTTCGCCTCGACAAGCCCGTTTATGCTAAACGCTGAAAAAATCCAGCTTTTCTTTAAACGATTTATAGGAATAATTCCGCTTGTTGTCTATGGGAAAACTGTGGTGAGAGATTAGATCCTGTAGTTAACTTTTACGCCGGGGCCCATCGTGCTTGCCGTGTAGACGGATTTAAGGTAGACGCCTTTTGCCGCCGCGGGCTTAGCTTTCACGATAGCTTCCATAAGCGCGTTGAAGTTTTCGAGCAATTTTTCTTCGCCGAACGACTTTTTGCCGATCGGGCAGTGGATGATAGCGGTTTTGTCTACCCTGTACTCGACCTTACCGGCTTTCGTATCGCGGATAGCTTTAGCGATATCCATCGTGACCGTTCCTGATTTAGGCGAGGGCATAAGGCCTTTGGGTCCGAGTATTTTAGCAACTCTTCCTAATTGCCCCATCATATCGGGCGATGTGATGCACACGTCGAAGTCGAGGAAGTTTTCGTTTAAGATTTTTGCGATGATCTCTTCGGCTCCAACGATATCCGCGCCTTCTTTAAGAGCGATATCGGCCTTGTCGCCTTTAGCGATAACAAGAACTTTAACGGTTTTACCTGTTCCGTTAGGAAGAACGACCGTTCCGCGGACCTGCTGATCCGCCTGACGGGGATCTACGCCGAGCCTTACGTGCAGCTCTATAGTTTCGTCGAATTTTGCTTTTGCCGTTTCGATAACGCATTTCATAGCGTCTGCGGCTTCGTAAGTTTTGCTGACGTCTACCGCTTTGATGCTTTCGTTATATTTTTTTCCGTGTTTCATAATTTCCGCCCTCCCCTTAGTCGATCACGGTGACGCCCATAGAGCGCGCCGTTCCTGCGATCATACTTTCTGCAGCTTCGAGTGAAGCGGCGTTAAGATCGGGCATCTTGACCGTTGCGATTTCCTTGATCTGTGCCTTTGTGATTTTAGCGACCTTGTCCTTGTTGGGTTTTGCCGAACCGCTCTCGATTTTAACAGCCTTCTTGATAAGGACTGCCGCGGGAGGGGTCTTTAAAATAAACGTGAACGAACGGTCTGCAAAAATGCTGATTACGACGGGGATTACCAAACCGATTTGGTCCTTCGTCTTTTCGTTGAACTCCTTAGTAAATCCGGGAATATTGATTCCGTGCGGGCCTAAGGTTGAACCGACAGGCGGTCCGGGGGTTGCCTTTCCTGCGGGAAGCTGCAACTTGACCATAGCCGTCAATTTCTTTGCCATTTTTGTTTCTCCTTGTAATTTTTTTTACAATCGAGGTACAAACGAACTGTTGAGGTTCTCCCGTTAATGTCCTTGATTTTGATTAAATTAGATGACCTTCTCTATCTGGTATAATTCAAGGTCTACCGGCGTTTCCCTTCCGAACATAGATACGACGACCTTACATTTGGAGTTGAGCGCGTCGACGGTTTCGATCGTGCCGACGAATCCCTCGAGCGGGCCGGCGATGACCTTGACCTTTTGGCCTATCGACCAGTCGGTTTCGACAACGGTCTTTTCCAGGTGCATGCGTTTGATTTCTTCTTCGGTGAGCGGCATCGGGCGGCCTAAGGGGCCGACGAAACCTGTTACGCC
>JAVBKW010000014.1:0-70127 GCA_031553855.1 Eubacteriales bacterium
TACCGAAGCGTCCTTCCGCCAGCCGACTCCTCTAAAGCTCCCTTGTGGCACACGCTATGGTCTACTTAGTGCTGCTGCGGTCAGGCCCTGACACGGTTCATAGTATAACATTGCACAAGACCTTAGTATCAACATTACTTAACGACGACAGCCTTCCATACGATAAGCCGGGAGTGGTATTCCGCCCTGCTGTAGCGGATTGCAGGTACAGGGCACCGCTAGCTCCCCACGTAGCACAGTAGAGTCATTATAAATGATTTAAAGGGAAAACGCAAGGCATTTGAAGAAAAAAATAAATTAATTTTAGGTTAAAAAATATACTCATTTTGGAAAAATAACAAGATTTTCGGGTTTTTTTATCACATAAAATTTGGTAAAATTAAAAAGAAAGAAAACTCAAGGAGGAAACTGTTTTGAGAAAGAGGCTAAAATTCATCGCCATCGCTTTGGTGTTTTATGCGCTTGTTTTTGCTGTTCCGGATGTTTGGGGCGCGGTGGGAACCATGTCCGCTAAAGCAGAATCGAGACGCGAAATCATTCAAGAAAAAACTAAAAATCAAGAAACAAACAAATCTCAAACAAAATCGGCTTTAAGAAAAAAAGACGATCCGTATATTAATTCCAAACAACCCGGCGAAGCGTATATTTTATCGGAGAGGATCGACCGTCGTGGACGCTTTTCCAAGCAATATGGTATGAGCGACGGGACTATTTTAGTTGAGCAGTTTTCTTATCCGGTTCATTTTTTCGACGAGAGCACGAACCAATATCTCGAAATAAATAACACGCTTGAAGAAGTAACTTTAGAAAACGGAACAAAGGAATATGTAAATTCCGCAAATGAATTTAAGGCCGTTTTTAATAAAGCGAAAACGAGGGTCGAATATAACGGCAGCGTAATACAATTTTGGGCACAATTTAAAGAAGCTAATATTGCTAACCCGGAAACATCGTCCGGCATCAAATTCAAAGATATCGCGCTGCATGCCTCGGATGATTGTTTATCCGCATGCTGCGGCGAAACCGGACGGCTTACAGCCCCAAAAAAAAACAAACCATTCTTTCGGCAGGCTTAAATATAATACGCTGTCTTTGGATACCGATTTAATGGTCGAGATCAAAAACGACGCGATCGTCCAAACGTTGACCGTAAATGAAATAAACGAGTATGGTTCTTTTGATTTTGTTTTTTATACATTGGATCATACTTTTTATCTTGAGGATAATGGCGATATTTCAGTATTTGACCTTATGAGCGAAAAGGCATTTACTATACCCGCGCCGTTTGTGACCGACGCGCATGGTATTAATAGCACCGCCCGTTTTAACCTTGAACAGACCTCGTACGGCTGGTTGGTGACAATCATAATGGACACCGACTGGATTAGCGATGGGGAACGCGCGCTGCCGTTGAAAATATCAGCGCCGGAACTGAAACTAAATTTAAATACGCCAATAAAACTTGATACAAGCGGAGATCGTGAACTTATTACGGTAAACACACGCCCCGCTGACACTTTAGATTATGTACCTATTTCGGGCAAGCTTAAATTCGATACTGAAAAAATTAAAGAAATACCACAGGTTCAGCTTATAAATTCCACATCAAAAAGTACCGCGAAAAAAATTTCTAAGAATGAGGATAAACAACTCGCTTTTAAAATGAACGAATCTTCATCAGGTTCGGTTATAAGCGATTCTTTCGACGCGTCCGCTTTTTCTAACAGCGCACTATCCTTTTCATACGACACTGTGACCGGAGTGAACGTCGCGGCGGCAGTCTCCGCGCTCTTAACATTCAGCGACGCGTTCAGTTGCAATCCATCAAGTAGATATGAAACGTTCTCGTCAGAGGGGATCAAGCACAAGTTTGATGTTCAAAGTTTTAAACATACAGCTATATTCGACTTAATGAGCGTAAACTCTCAAATAATGCCACTTTCGCTTCAGGCAATTTATAGTCCGGGACTGGACGACTTGCGCCGGCAGTTGTTTTCGGCTTCGCACCCTTCTTTTGCAGTCTCCGCATATGGGAAAGATACGAAACTTAACTTTGAGCAATATCTTATCTCGTGTACTTTTGATGATTACGGCACAAGCAGGAGCGGTTATTTATATTTTGACGGCGAAGGTATAGCGCATAAATTAGTATTGCATCATACTCCGTCTTATTATCTCTGCAAAACTTGTAATTTAAATTATTCAAATGGTTGGATAGGTATTGATAATAAAGACTATTTATATTTTACAAACGGCAGATTAAGCAAAATCAGAAATGACGATAATAAAACAATCATGATCAATTATAATTCTAACGGCACTATTTCAAAAATCTACAATTGCGTTAACCCGACACCCTATAACTCTCCTTCAACTCAGGAAGCGCAAAGCATAACGATTAGTTACAGTAATAATAAAATTTACAGAGCTACGTCTAACTATAGCGACTACATACAGTTCAGTTTTGATTCATCTTCTCGTCCGATTTCGTTTGCTCATAAAGGCAGAACGATCGCGAGAATAGACCATTCAGTCTATTCTTATGATATTTTTGATGCGGATAATAACGGCTATATGTTTTACACACCTCAAGAGCTTATTAATTGGAACAGCGTTTGGATGTACGTTGCTTCCGAAACAAACAGGACTATATACGGTCTCCACGGTACAACGGGAAATATTCAAAGGCTAGATATTATTTATTTTATTAGGTCAACAAACACCGCTAAGGTCATTTATAAAAACGCGTCAACCAATTCTTATGATCTTCAAAATAATTATACATTTAATAATAAAAAACAGTGCATTTCGCAATACTCTGATTACTCTGAGCCTCAAACGACACAAAGTAAGCAAAAATCTATTATGACGCAAACAACGTGGAGAGAACAAACATACAACAGCCATACAAAGAGTTTTAACTACACCGAAGACTTAGGCACGATTTCTAACGGAACCTTTGATTCAACTTACGGTAACAACCCGAGCTATTGGGATTTTACAGACGGCAACTCAATGCTGCATTACGAAGAAACTGGCGGTAATAAAGCTATGCAGATTCATAAAGGTGAGACTGCCTCAATCTTTTATAGTCATAAGCAAATCAGGAAAACCGATTATGTCCTGAGCTTTAAGGCAAAAGGGTATTGCTCCAGTTGCAGTTTGAGAGTTGCAGTTACCCCGATGAATCAAAATTCATACGCCGAAACATTTCCTCGGCGAAGCGAATACGCCTATTACTCTCTTCCGGTTTTTGATTATTACAAGGTCAATCATAACGGCTATCTATATATAAAAAATAATTGCAACTACTGCAGTACATACCTGTCCGTTAAAATTGACGATGTTTCGATATCCCCCGTGGATTCAACTACATATTCAATAGTAAAGCCTTTTGAAGAAACATTGGTGAAGGTTTCGACGCCAGAAGCTGAAACCGAAACCAAATACGATGTGATGAACCGCAAAGTTTACACATATAACAAAGACAGAGCAAACAATTATTCGGAAACGACAAACTATACTTATAATGACGATATAAATTATAATCATCAGCTTATAAAAGAGCAGACGGGGAACAAAAAGGTTGAGTATACCTACAATTCTGTAGGCCTGCCTACAAAAATAGTCAGCAGCAATAATGTGAGCGGCTCCACAACCAGTCAGGCCACGCTATATGAATACGACCAGTTCGGCAACGTCATAAAACACGTCAGCCCCGACGGCGTAAGATCGTATTATAAGTACGGTATTAATAATACAAACTACCGGCTTTTAAAATCAATTACTTGCAATCAAGGTGACTTTTCGGCATCCGAAACCCACAATACGCATAACTTAGATTATATAGATTCATATTCTTATGACACATATGGCCGCGCGGCTATGGTGTCTAACGGATACGGGAATAATAGCTTTGGATACGGCTCGTCCGGACAACGCAGCTATAACAGCCCTAACTTTTATTATGATATGAACGTAAACTCAAAGGGCTTACCGGATAACGTTTATAGAGGCGGCACAAAGATCAAATATTCTTATGATAATAACAACTTATTATCACAAAAGGAATTTCTCACCTCTTCCACGGTAAGCCAATACGCCGACTATGGCTATGATTCCTACGGCGACGTTGATTCCATTACCTACAGCACAAAAACTAAAGACGCAAACGGAAATATTACCAATACCGTGACCGACGATATTTATACTTTCAGTTCAAGCGTAAGCGCGAAAACGTCGACTGTAAACAGCAACGGCCTTGTTTATAATTATCAGTCTTTCGATAGCGGTTCAGCAAGGCTGAGAACAACTCTTTCGGGCAACGGTTTTTCGGGGTCATATACTTACACGCCCTATGACAACGGCTTACCGAACTCTATTGCCTATCAGCTGCCCGGATTGTCGGCAACCGCCGGTTTTTCCTACACCGACGACTGGAAAATAAGCGGCATGACCGACCGTAATCATTCTTCATACTATACCTACGACGCGCTGGACAGATTAAAGGATTACGACCTTAAGTATTCCGGCACCGAAATCCTGGATCTTACATACGGCTACGAAACTCAAGTCTTGGGCGGCACATCCTCCGGCGCAAACAGAGTCTACACTATAACAGATAATAATAATTCGGCAAAATCCCTGAGATATTCATATGACGCTACGGGAAATATGAACAAAGTCTACGTCAATAATGCTTTAAAGCACGAATACGGCTATAACCGCTACGGATTGCTGACTTACGAAAATAATCAGGATATGCTAAAAGCTTTTAATTATTATTATGACAGCAGCTACAATATAACAAGCGTCAGTGAAACCTCTATACCAACCAATCAAACCGCCACTACTACATATAGCTACACTTCAGGCATTTTAAATAGCTATACGAATAACGGAACCACGAAATATATCGTTTACAATAATTTCGGCAACCCAGTCAAATACTCCGTTGCCGGTACCTCCTCCGAGGATAATATGGCGTGGTCGCAAGGCGGAAAACTGAAATCCGGTACCTATAAAAACAATGTATTTGCTTATAAGTATGATGCGAACGGCGACCGCTATTTGAAAGAAGTCAACGGAAACGAAACAAAATATTATATGGAGCAAGGCCGCATAAAAGCCGAGGACCACGAGGATAAAGGCCTCATCTACTACACCTACGACGCGACCGGCATCGCGGGCATGGTTTACAACGGCTCTACCTATTTCTTCCGTAAAAACGTACTGGGCGATGTGACCGAAATCCTAAGCAACTCAAGCACAGTTGTGGCAAGCTACAAGTACGACGCGTGGGGAACAACTCAAATAACCAACTCTACCTCCGCGAACTTAGGCTCATTGAATCCCTTCAGGTACCGCGGCTACTACCAGGACGACGAAACCGGCTTTTACTACCTGCAAACAAGATTCTACGACCCCGCAATCCGCCGCTTTATCTCGGCGGATAACCCGGAACTCGCTGCGCAACTGGCGGGAGTTGTGGGCCAGCTCAATCCTTATGCTTATTGTAATAATAACCCCGTAATGATGACGGATCCTTCCGGACAAGGTATATTTTTGACAATATTAATCGCTGCATTAATAACAGGTGCTGTTGCAGGTGGCGCCGTTGGTGGAACTATTGCTTATAATAATGCTGTACAAAATGGTTACTCGGGTTGGGGCGTTGCAGGAAGAACGATAGGTGGCATTTTTGTAGGTGCGTTTGCAGGAGCTACAGCAGCGGCTGGAGCAGTAACTCTTGGATATTCGCTCATAATTGGAGGCGCTGCTATAATAGGTACGTCAATTTCTGCATCACTTATACAAGCAACAGCGCTTGGCATGGCAATATTCACGTTCGGAGGAACAGTAATTTCGTCAATAATAGGCGCTGTTTGGGAAGGTCCTGAATGGCCAAGCGGCCCGGATTATCCTACTCAACCGGTATCTCCTCCTATAGGAAATGTAAAACGATTGTCTAGTAGCGGCAATAGCCTTATGAAGTATTATTTAGTTTAGTGGAATAGGAGGAATTTGTTATATGAAATCTTATATTATTGAATTTCGCGGTGAACTCTCAGATAAATGCAAGAAAAGCTATTTCAAAAAACTCAGGAATTTTCTTTACCTTTTTTCTTTGATTTCCTTAAGTATAATTAGTGCACCATTAATTATTATGGGGATAAAGTTTGGTTTTTTATATTATATATTGTTTTTCTTAATAATAGTTTTAGTCGTTTGTTTAGTTACACCGATAGCCTTGGAGAAAGAATCATGGAACAAAACATTTCCTGTAAAAATAATTATTGAAAATGATGAAATTGCAGCAATAAATTCAGAACAGGCATCTAAACTTGATTTTGATGCTAACGGGATAGAATCACTTTGTGTTGATGGAAGTTTTATTACTAATATCAAATCAATTTCTGAAGTTAGAAAAATAGTAGACTTTGGTGAATGGTATTATATTTTTTTTAGTTCTAAATATGTTGTCACAGATTGTATTTGTCAAAAGGACTTAATTAATAAGGGAAGTATCGAAGAATTTGAAAAACTTTTTGAAGGACAAATAGAGAGGCATTACTAATTGATCAACATAAATGTTATTTAGCTCTAAAGAAATATTAAGTAAAATTTTTCAACTCATCAAATTAATCCTACGAATTTATAATGAATGTCAATTTGCTGTATTCGCAAATGTCTGTTATCCCTACAACCGTGATGTTCTTGTCCGTCAATCCATTTACGCTCATGTATCACAATTTTATCAATTAGTTCATTTAAAATAGCTGCATTTAATTCGGTAATAGAGTCATATTTAGCTACAATCTCAATAAATCGTTTGGAGATATCTTTTTTATCGCTAAAATTATCTGTCTTTTGTTTCAAAATTAAAATATTCGTTTTGAGATCATTTTGTTCCGCTTCATATTCACGAGAAAGAGAATTAAAGCGTTCATCGCAAATTTTTCCTCTTAAATTATCTTCATAAAGGTTCTTAAATATTGTATCTAAATATGCAAAACGTTTTTCAGATTTTTTCATTTCTTTCGAGGTTTGTGTCAACTCCTTATAATTCTTGATATCATTGGTTTGTGTCAGATGCTCCAATATTTTATCAGGATCTGAATTCACTTCTTTAGCGTGCTTGCGAATATCAGCTAGGACATATTCATACAAGTTCTCAAAGCGTATGTAGTGCATTGAACAATAATTACGCCCAAAACGTCGTAAAGTATTGCAAGCATAACTCCCTTTTTCGATACGATCATTGCGGTTTGAGAAAGATAAAGCTTTCCCGCAATCGGCGCATTTAAGCAATCCAGCAAAGATCTGCGACATACCAGTATTCTTAGTGACTTTGCGCTTAACCTTAGCCGTTTTGTTTGCCAACTCAAATGTATATTCATCAATTATAGCTTCATGAGTGTTTTTAACTACAATCCATTCGCTTTCAGGCTGTTTTATTAGCTTTCGGTTTTTAAAAGATTTAGTAGTTGATTTATTACTTACGATATTTCCGATATAGGCTTGATTATGAATAATTTGGATTATGGTTTGGTTTCCCCAATCGTAAGGATACTTTTTAACTCGCTCAGTCTTATATTTACCTACGGTTTCTAACAGTTTCGCTCGTGGCTTTAAAATTCTTTCATGCTTTAATATCGTACTAATTCTAAAAGGACTAATTCCGCTTGCAGCTAAAACAAATATCTTTTTTACAACGGGAGCAGTTTCTTCATCAATGATTAATTTTCGTTTATTATGGGGATCTTTTTTATAACCATAGGGAGCATATGCGGCAATAAATTCGCCTTTCTTGGCTATTGTTAACCTCGCAGTTTTAATCTTTTTGCTAATATCGCGTGCATACCATTCATTCATAATATTTCGAAAGGGAGCGAATTCATTATCACCTTTGGCTGTATCAACATTATCATTAACGGCAATGTACCGAACATTGTTTTCAGGAAAGTAGCATTCTGTGTAAAAGCCTGTTTTTAAGTAATCGCGGCCAAGTCTTGATAAGTCTTTTGTAATAACAATATCTACCTTATTGTCCTCGATATCACTGATAAGTCTTTAAAAATCTGGTCGCTCAAAATTGCTTCCCGAATAACCGTCGTCTACATAGAATTCCATATTATAAAAGCCTTGTTGCTTAGCATATCGAATTAAAAGATCCTTTTGGTTTTGTATGCTTGAGCTTTCTCCTTGTAAATCATCATCTCTTGATAACCTGCAATACAGAGCTGTTTTCTTGGATTGTTGTAACAACATTTTTACATCCTCCATAGGTAGTGCTATTTGCACTGTAGGTTTATACCCCATGACGGCTAAATCAATTATAACATATTTAACACTGATAAAACAATGCCTCTATGTAAAATTGTATTACTATGTAACTGAAAAAAAATTAAGTGTATTGGGATATGAAAAAATGGAATTGTCTTTAAAAAAAAACTTAATGAAAGAACAACTCATATTAGAAAGAGTAATTTTGTTAAGATTATTAGTCAATTTAAAAGAATTGCGTGTATATAATAAGCATTTTGCAATGGAAAAAAAGTTTTTAGAACCAATAATAAGTTGTAATTTTTTGTTGACTGTAGATGCATTTTATATGGAATTATATATCATAAATGCTCCTGTGATGTATACAGATAGCACCGGACAATCCTTTATTTTGTTAGCTTTGTTACTTACGGCTGTAACAGCAGGAGCCATCGCAGGTGGTATAGACGCATATAATAAAGGCGGTACAGTATTGGATATTGTGCAAGGAGTTGTGTTCGGCATCGGAATTGGTATAGCAGTTTTTAGATTTGTTACAGTATTAACTACTGTACTTGTTCCTAGTTTTACAGCTATGTGCGGATTTACCGGTTTTGGATTATTTAATTTTGGTATGTTTGCCATGGGTGGAGGTGCTTTCACAGCAGCTTTGTCAAAAGGCTTTTGGCTTGATATTAATATAGAGTCAAACAAGCTTAAAAATATTGAAGAGCCGCGTTTTACACAAAATCCAAATGCAAAAACAACTAATTTTTATATTGTATAATCCGGTTAGTACTATATTTCCGATTTTTATTTGAGGTAAATTATTATGAAGAAAAATATAAATAAAAATGATGTGCCAAGCGTATTTGCTCGCTTAGTAATGTTTTCAAGTCTTATAGTTGGCTTAGTAACTATTGTATCTATATTATTTCACTCATGTAGTTAAAAAGGAGAAGCGATATGAAGTTTGATCGTCATTTATTAACTGGCTATATTTTTACTATAGTGTGCCTAATTGTAAATTTATTTGTTTATATTTCTAATAAAGGAACGACATGTTTAGTACTATTTATCGTGGCTGTAACGGCAAGCATTTTATCTACGATTTTTTTTGTTTCTGGAAGCTAGAAGAAAATATAAACAAAACAAAGATGCCAAAGATTCATCAAAGGATTTTCAAAATTGAAATAGGATGCAAGAACTGCAGTAAAAGTTAATACGGAGGAATACACGAGATTAATGACATTTATCGAAAATATAAAATATGTTGACTCGCTCGAAAAGCTGCTTGAAAACATAAAAAAGTGCGAATTTGAAGAAAAAGCCAGCAGTTTTTTGAGTATGGGTCTAAATATATACATTACTCCCGTAATGATGACGGATCCTTCCGGAGAATTTCCACTCTTATTCACGATTGCACTGATAGCAGGATTGGTTATAGGTGGTACAGCAGGAGGAGTCTATGCGGCTAAACATGATATTAATATTGCTTCAGGAATTTTAATGGGTGCAGGCTTAGGATTAATGCTTGCAAGTATGACTATCGCTACCGGCGGAGCCGCTTTGGTTAAGGCTGGAGTTGTAACAGGTATAACATTTGCGAAATCAGTTGCAATTGGTTTTGCTGCTAACGCAATAGGAGCGGTTATTTTGCAAGTAGGAGCAGGAATTGATGGTAAAATTGTAAATATTGAAAGTTCAGTTAATCCATTATTAGGCAACTTTAGACAACATAAAAAGGTTAATTTTTTAAATCAATACCAGACTTCTTTTAATGAAGTTAAGCAATTTTATGTGGTATAATTATGGATTTGGAGGCACGCAAATATGAAGATAGACAGAAACTTATTAGTTATTTTTTGTTCTTCACTTATATCTATCGGCTTGACTGTTTGGTTTTTTGTAAGGGAAAAAGCCATTGTATATGCTATTGCTTTGACAATAACAATTTGCATGTCTATTATTATCTTTATCTGTCTATTTTGGAATCTGCGAATAAAAAAAACACAAAATACAGATGCAGATATGCATAATAAAAAGCGATGGCAGGATTTGAATAAGAAAGAAAAAATATGCTTAAACACGATTTGGATTGCCGCATTAATATCAATGTTTACTATGAGCATAGCACTAATTTTTCAATTAATATAAAACACAAATTTAGATAAAGTTGTAAATTTTAAAAAACTTTTAATGGACAAATAGAATAGAAAGGCAATATTAATGACAAAATTAGAAACTATAAGTATTAATTCACTCGAAAGACTGCTTGAAATCATAAAAAAGCACGAATTTGAAGAAAAATTCAGTAGTTTTCCGAGTATGGAATTATATATCATAAATACTCCGGTAATGTATACTGACGGAACGGGTGAAGGTATATTTTTGACAATATTAATCGCTGCATTAATAACAGGTGCTGTTGTCGGGGGTTCTATTGGTGGAACTGTTGCCTACAATAGAGCGGTTGAGAATGGATACTCCGCATGGGGAGTTTTTGGTAGAACGATAGGAGGTGTATTTTTAGGGGCATTTACTGGAGCGACTGCAGCGGCAGTAACCATATCTGCCGCCTACGGAATTATGATAGGAGGTGCTGCAATGTTTGGCACATCTGCAACTATTGCTGCAGTAGCACCAGCTATAAAAGTAACTGCTCTTAGTATGGCTATAGCTATGTTTGGAGGGACAGTATTATCAGGTTTATCAAGTATACCTTGGGAAGGACCTGAATGGCCAAGTGGTCCGGATTATCCTATTCAACCTATTTCACCACCTATTCACAGCATAAGACAAGTGACAAATGTAGGTAGTGAAGTTACACAATTCTATTTGATTTAAACGTAAAAGGAGGATGCTGATATTGAAATCATGTAACATAGAATTTTGTGGCGAACTTTCAGATAAATGTAAAAAAAATTATTTAAAAGAAAATATGAAAAAGTTATGTATTGTAGCTTTAATAGTTTTTATTATAGTTGGCGGGCCCTTATTTATAATCGGTTTTGTATTTCACTTATGGATTTTTGTAACACCCGTTATTGCAATAGTTTTTTTAGCAAGTTTAGCTGCTCCATTAAGTTTGAAACAAGTTTCATTTAAAAAAATATTTCCTGTAAGAGTAATTATTGAAAACGAAGAGATTGCTGCGTTGAACTCTGATCAGTATGCTGATTTAAATTCAAAATCTGGCGGCATAGACTCCCTTTGCTTTGAAGGAAGTTTTACGATTCAAATTAACTCTGTTTCTGATGTAAAAAAAATTATAGATTATGGAGAATGGTATCGAATAATATTTTACTCAAAACATATTGAAACAGAGCATATTTGTCAAAAAGATTTAATAGTAAAAGGCACAATTGAAGAGTTTGAAAAACTGTTCGAAGGTCAAATTGAGAGGCGGTTAACAAATGGGGACGGGAGTATTTGTTGTAAATGAAAGCGAATACAAAGCAACTAAAACATTTGCTGCTGCATTTACAATCTACATTTGCAATTGAAATTTTCAATTCAGCTTTGCAATTGCCGCTATTTCAGCCTGTAAAAACTTCTTGACAAATATAGCAGCTTATTGTACAATTATAAAAATATTCCTTTTATGGGCGTAGACGGGAACAGAAGTAGACGGAAACTTGCTTTCAGAGAGCCGCCGGTTTGGTGAAAAGGCGGAAGAAGTCCGGATTACACAGCTCAATCCCCGAGCCGGTTTAATTTAATACAAAGCGGAGATTTCCTTAATTTTTTTAAGCTATAAATCTCAATTTGAGTGGTACCGCGGTAAAAAAAACAAAATTATCGCCTCAAAAATCTTCATGCAGGTTTTTGGGGCATTTTTATTAGTCAAAATCTATTGAATATTTTTGCTGATAAAACATCTAAAGAAATTTTAAATGCAAAATAAAGGGTATTCATACCGCAGGATAAATTCTGCACCTCGCGCCTTTGGCGCTCCTTCTTACACTAAAGCGCGGGATATGCACCTTTGTCGGTGGCGCAAAAATGCCCTTGCAAGCAAGCATTTTTGCGGTCAGAATCAAAAGTGAGGTAGCCGAACGTGAAAACTAAAAATGATAACGCCGGAGAGCGGGAGGATATTATGAGTTCAGACAAAGCTTCTACACAAACAAAAGCGGCCTCAGCCACGAAGCAAAAAGGCGCGAAAATCATTGTTGACTGTCTTTTAGAGCAAGGCGTCGAATATGTGTTCGGGTATCCGGGCGGCCAGATCATCGATACTTTTGACGAGCTTTTTAAGGCTAAGGATAAGTTAAAGCAGATTTTAACGTCGCACGAGCAAGGCGCGACGCACGCGGCGGACGGGTACGCGAGAGTAACCGGCAAGGTCGGCGTTGTAATAGCAACGTCCGGGCCCGGCGCGACAAATACCGTCACCGGCATCGCGAACGCTTATATGGACAGCGTTCCTATGGTCGTTATAACGGGCAACGTCCCGGTTTCTCTGCTTGGGCGCGACAGCTTTCAGGAAGTGGATATCGCCGGCATAACTATGCCTATCACTAAGCATAACTACATCATTAAAAATATGGAGGATCTTGCGCCCGCTATCCGCGAGGCTTTTAAAATCGCACAAAGCGGACGCCCCGGCCCCGTTTTAATAGACGTACCGAAAAACATCCAGCAAGGCGAGTGCGAGTACGAGTTTAAAAAGGCTGAAAAGATCGTGCGTAAATTCAAGCCCGACGCAGAATCGGTAAGTAAGGCGGTCGAGCTTATCCGGAACGCAAAACGCCCCCTGCTCTACGTCGGCGGCGGCTGCATAATTTCGGACGCCACAAAAGAGCTAATCGCGTTTGCCGAAAAAATCGGCGCGCCGGTTGCCTCGAGTATGATGGGCTTAGGCGCGGTACCGGCCTCGCATCCTCTTTATTTAGGTATGATAGGAATGCACGGGCACGCGGGAGTCGCAAAAGCGCTTAAAAACTGCGACGCTGTTATTGCTATCGGCGCGAGGTTTTCCGACCGCGTTGCCGGAAACCGTTTGAAATTCGCAATGCAGGCCGCCGTTATCCATATCGATATCGACAATGCGGAAATCAATAAGAACGTAGCCACGCAGGCGCATATTTTAGGCGACGTCAAACAGACTCTTGCCTACATCACTCCCCTTATAAATACGGACAAAAAGCCCGAATGGATCAAGGACTGCCGCAGCTATGTTAACGAGTTCCCTTTAAAGGCGACGGGTGAGAAAGTTTGCGCGCGAAAAGTAATAGAAAAAATCAATGAGCTGACGGCGGACGACCAGATAATTGTAACGGACGTAGGCCAACATCAGATGTGGACGGCGCAAAGCTACCGTTTTGAAAAGCCCCGCACTTTCCTCACAAGCGGCGGCCTTGGCACAATGGGTTACGGCCTTGGCGCGGCTATCGGCGCGGCTTTTGCATGCAAGAAGCAAGTCTGCCTGATAACCGGCGACGGCTCATTCCATATGAATTTGAATGAAACTGCGTGCGCCGTAAAGTACGGTCTGCCAATCAAAATTTTCATTATGAACAATAACGTTCTAGGAATGGTACGCCAATGGCAGACGCTTTTCTATGAGGGCCGCCATTCCTCCACAACCTTAAACCTTTCCACCGATTACGTTAAGCTTGCCGGAGCATTCGGCGCAAAAGGCCTTGTTATAGAAAAAGAAACGGATATAGATAAGGTCGTAAAGGAAGCTCTTGAAAGCAAAACTCCGGTCATCGTAGACTGCCGGATATATAGCGACGCTATGGTGCTTCCTATGGTACCGCCGGGAAAGACGACGGACGATATGATTACGGAGCTGGACTAAGAATAAGTCAAAGACTTATCTTTCTCAACTAAAAAAACAGGAGACGATCAGTAAAATGAAAAAACATTTAATAACGGCTTTAGTCTTGAACCAAAGCGGCGTGCTGACCCGCATTTCGGGGTTGTTCGCGCGCAGAGGTTACAACATAGATTCGCTGTCTGTTTGCAACACGGAGGACGAAAAATATTCGCGCTTAACGCTCGTTTCCGCGGGCGACGACGCGACCATACAGCAGGTGATCAAGCAACTCGACAAATTAGTCGATGTGGTCAAAGTGAGCGAATTAGATACCTCCCAGGCCGTTCTACGCGAACTGCTTTTAATAAAGGTCAAAGTGAGCGCGTCGCAACGCCCCGAAATCGACACAACTTGCAGCGTTTATAAAGCAAAAATAATCGACCTTTCGCCGGAGTCTGTCGTCATAGAAATCACGGGCGAATCGGGTAAGATAGACGGGTTTATCAACATCATGAAACCCTACGGAATAATCGAAATGGCGCGCACGGGCCTTACAGCTTTAGAGAGAGGCTCATCGAGCATAAACGACCTTATCGATTACAACGATTTAGTATAATTTTTTTAAGACAAGGAGAAAACAAATTATGTCGAAAGAACTTGCACAAAATATAGATAAAACGCCGCAGCGCGCCCTTTTTAAGGCGCTCGGGCTTTCGGATGCGGAAATCGCAAAACCTCTTATCGCCGTTATCAGCGCAAAAAGTGAAATCGTTCCGGGCCATATCCATTTAGACCGTATTACCGACGCCGTCAAGGCCGGAATCTACGCCGCGGGCGGAACTCCGGTAGTCATTCCCAGTATAGGGGTTTGCGACGGTATCGCTATGGGCCACAACGGTATGAAGTATTCCCTGCCCTCGCGCGAGCTTATTGCAGACTCGGTTGAAAGTATGCTTTACGGCCACGCGTTCGACGGCGCCGTACTCGTTCCCAACTGCGATAAAATAGTTCCGGGTATGCTTATGGGCGCGGCGCGCGTGAATATCCCCGCAATTTTGGTTTCGGGCGGCCCTATGGAAAGCGGCATCTACAAAGGCAGGAAGCTCAGCTTTTCCAGCACCTACGAGGGTATCGGCGCCGTTAAAGCCGGTAAAATGACTTTGGACGAACTTAAAAACATTGAAAACTGCGCCTGCCCCGGTTGCGGCTCGTGCTGCGGAATGTATACGGCAAACTCAATGAACTGCGTATGCGAAGCTTTAGGTATAGCTTTACCCGGCAACGGAACAGTTTTGGCCGTTTCAGCCGAAAGAGTAAGGCTTGCAAAAAAAGCCGGAGAGGCTGTCATGAGCCTTATTTCCGAGGATATCCGCCCCAGCTCGATACTCACAAAGGAAGCGTTTATGAACGCGCTTGCCCTCGATATGGCTATCGGTGCATCTACAAATACGATACTGCACCTGTTTGCGATAGCCGATGAATGCGGAGTAAATCTCGACCTTAATATCGTTCAGACGGTTTCGGACAAAACTCCGAATCTTTGTAAGCTCTCTCCCGCTAGCGACAATGATATGGCGGACCTTGGCAATGCGGGCGGTATTATGGCGATATTAAAACAGCTTAGTTCTAAAGGAATTATTAACGGTTCCTGCTTCACCGTTACCGGCGCGCCGCTAAAAGAGTCTTATGAGGATGCCGAAACTTTAAATGAAAAAATCATCCGCCCCGCTCACGACCCGCTCTCGCCCGTCGGCGGTATAGCCGTTTTAAGAGGTAATATCGCAGAGGACGGCGCGGTCATAAAGAGGAGCGCAGTCGCGCCCGAGGCTATGGTCTTTTCCGGAACGGCAAAGGTTTTTGACTGCGAGGAGGACGCTGTTAACGCAATAATGGGCGGCCAGATAGTTAAAGGCGACGTTGTCGTCATCCGATACGAGGGCCCTAAAGGCGGGCCGGGAATGAGGGAAATGCTCTCGCCCACGTCTGTGCTTGCGGGAATGGGGCTCGATAAAGACGTTGCGCTCATCACCGACGGACGCTTTTCCGGCGCCACGCGCGGCGTTGCCGTAGGCCATATCTGCCCCGAGGCGGCAATGGGCGGCAAAATAGGGCTGATTTGCAACGGCGACCGAATAGACATCGATATTCCTAAGGGAAAAATAAATCTGAACATTACCGCAAAAGAAATCCAAAACAGGACGAAAAAATGGAAGCCTAAGGATTCAAACCCCACCGGATGGCTTTTAAGATACTCAAATTTAGTTACCGGCGCAAACAACGGAGCGGTGCTTACAAAGAAGTTTTAATTTTTAAGGTAATTAATTATGATGACAATGACTCAGAAGATCCTCGCCGCCAAAGCGGGGTTAAAAGAAGTTAAGGCGGGGCAGCTTATAACCGCAAAGCTTGACATAGTGCTCGGCAACGATATCACCTCCCCCGTCGCTATAAAGGAATTCAACAAGGCGGGTTTAAAACAGGTTTTCGATAAAGACAAGGTTTGCCTTGTTATGGATCATTTTACGCCTAATAAAGATATAAAATCTGCCCAGCAGTGCAAATGCTGCCGGGATTTTGCCGATTCTTTTGGCATTACTAACTTTTTCGACGTAGGAAATATGGGGATCGAACACGCTCTTTTGCCCGAACAAGGGTTGGTTTGCGCAGGCGACTGCGTTATCGGAGCAGACTCGCACACATGCACTTACGGCGCGCTCGGCGCGTTTTCGACCGGCGTAGGCTCTACAGATATGGCGTACGGTTTGGCGTACGGCACCTGCTGGTTTAAGGTTCCGTCCGCAATTAAAGTCACGCTTATCAATAAGCCTGCAAAGAATATATGCGGCAAAGACGTTATACTTCATTTGATCGGGCTTATAGGGGTTGACGGCGCGCTGTATAAAAGCCTTGAGTTTACCGGCGACGGCGTTAAATACCTGAATATCGACGACCGCTTCACTATCTGCAATATGGCAATCGAGGCGGGCGCGAAAAACGGCATTTTTGAAGCTGACGATATAACAAAGGAATATTTAAAAGAACACTGTAAAAAAACCTCCGTTTATTATACGGCGGATAAGGACGCGGAATACGAGCGCGAAATAATTATCGACCTTGCCTCGCTAAGGCCGACCGTTTCGTTCCCCCACCTGCCCTCGAACACGCGCACGATAGACAACGCGGGCGAGATCAAAATAGACCAGGTAGTTATCGGCTCCTGCACGAACGGGCATATCTCGGATTTAAGAGCCGCGGCACAGGTGCTTAAAGGCAAAAGGGTCTCAAAAAACGTGCGCGCTATCATAATTCCTGCCACTAACAAAATTTATTTACAGGCAATGCAAGAGGGTCTGCTTGAAATCTTTATTAATGCCGGAGCCATAATCTCAACTCCCACCTGCGGTCCGTGCCTTGGCGGGCATATGGGCATACTTGCCGACAACGAACGCTGCGTTGCCACCACGAACCGCAACTTTATCGGCAGAATGGGACACACCTCAAGCGAAATTTATCTCGCCTCGCCGTATGTAGCAGCGTGTTCGGCGGTTTTAGGTAAGCTCGGGTCGTTTTAATGAGCAATATAGGAGCTTATAAAAATAATGAAAGTTAAAGGTTTTGTACATAAATACGGCGATAATATCGATACGGACGTAATAATTCCAGCAAGGTATCTCAATACGACTTCCGAATCGGAGCTTGCCGCCCACTGTATGGAAGATATCGACGCGGAATTTATAAAAAAAGTTAGATCCGGCGATATTATTACCGGAGGCGAAAATTTCGGCTGCGGTTCGAGCCGCGAGCACGCGCCGCTTGCAATAAAGGCAAGCGGGATTTCCTGCGTCATCGCCGCCTCGTTTGCAAGGATATTCTACCGAAACTCAATAAATATCGGGCTTCCGATTTTAGAATGCAAAGAAGCTGCGGCGGACTCTGATAACGGGGACGTTTTGGAGGCCGACCTCTCGCAAGGGAAAATCCTAAATTTAACCAAAAATAAAACCTATTCGACGCAACCCTTCCCCGCGGAAATTCAGGACATTATTTCGCGCGGCGGTTTATTGAAACGACATCCGGAGTAAAGCAAATGAAAGCAAAAATTGCAGTTATTGAGGGCGACGGCATAGGGCCGGAAATTATCGGCGCGGCGCTTATATGCCTTGACGCGGCGGCGCAAAAATTCGGCCATATTTTTGAATATAAAAAGGTGCTTTTAGGCGGCGCGGCGATAGACGCGTGCGGCGAGCCTTGCCCGCAAAGTACGATAGACGAGTGCTTAAAAAGCGACGCTGTGCTTTTCGGCGCGATAGGCGGGCCAAAATGGGACAATCTTCCCGGCAAATTGCGCCCTGAAAAAGGACTTTTGCAGATACGCAGCGCATTAGGACTCTATTCAAACATCCGCCCCGCGCTGTTATACCCCGAGCTTAAAGACGCAAGCCCGTTGAAAAACGAGCTTATCAAGGACGGGATCGATTTTGTCGTAGTGCGAGAGCTTACCGGCGGGATCTATTTCGGGGAGCGCGGAAGGATAGAAACGGACGGCGGCGAGACGGCTTACGATACCGAACAATACAGCGTTAAAGAAATTGAAAGGATCGCCGTATGCGCGTTTGAGTACGCGCAAAAAAGAAGAAAAAAGGTCACGAGCGTGGATAAAGCAAACGTGCTTGAAAGCTCAAGGCTTTGGCGAGAAACAGTCGAAAGCGTTGCAAAACGCTATCCCGGAGTTTTGCTTGAGCATATTTTAGTGGACAACTGCGCGATGCAGATCGTAAAAAATCCCGCGCAGTTCGACGTTTTACTGTGCCCCAATATGTTCGGCGATATCCTTTCCGACGAGGCGGCGATGGTTACAGGTTCGATAGGTATGCTCCCCTCATCCTCGCTTGGCGCAGGCAAGCTCGGGCTGTATGAGCCGATCCACGGCTCCGCTCCCGATATCGCAGGAAAAGACGCCGCCAACCCTTTAGCGACGATTTTGGCCGCCGCAATGCTGCTGAGCGATTCACTAAAGCTACAAAAAGAAGCGGAAACTATCCGGAAAGCTGTCAAAAACGTGCTGGAAAAAGGTTACCGCACTTCGGACATCTACTCAAAAAACACAACAAAAATCGGCTGCAAGCAAATGGGCGAGCTTGTTAAAGCGGAAATATTAGCATAGCTGCATGGCCATTTAGCTTTAACTCCTATAATAATGCAAAAAAGCGGGGCTTCTTATGTTTAGAGCAGTCCCGCTTTTTTAATGCAATATATTTTTCTCTTATCAGCCTATAATTTTTTCATAAACGTTGTTGTATGAAACGGAAAACTGTTTGCCGCCGCGCATAAATTTAAGTATGAAACGCCGTTGCGCCGATTGCGGGCCGGTTGTATACTCATAATTCTCAGCCGACGCAAATATATCAAAAACGCCGGTTAGCGCGCCGTCGTCATACCCGAACTGAACTATTTCGTCGCCTTCTTCGAGCAAAGTACCGGAGCCGAATGCAAGCGACGAAAAACTTCCGCTCACATTTGTTACTTTTATTTTACCGTCCGCTACGATGCCCTTGAATCCCAGCGTGCCGAAATCTATTTCAAACTTTTCGCTTGAGTTTTTTACAAGCTGGAGCGAAAGAGAATTATATTCCTCCGCCGCTTTATCCCCGACGGGGTTTTCAGAAATGATGCCGGCCGTTATTTTTGAAACTATTAATGCGGGGATCGCAAAATTCATATCTAAAATTGCCCGGCTATTTGCGTCGTTTAATATCTGATATGCGCCCATCCCCGCGACGTTTCCGTACACATCCAGCACCGGGCTTCCCGAGCTGCCCTCGTTTACAGCGGCAGTTATCTGCATAACAGGCACCCTTTTATTGAACTGGTCTACTAAAAGCGCCTGCTCGTATAAGGAAACAATCCCGTCAAAAGCGGCGATACCGTAATTATACGAGTTGCCTATATTTAGCAATTTCTCTCCCGCCCCGTAAACTTTTGAGCTTAATTTAAGCGGTGCGGACGTGCTTGCGGGGCTGGCTTTCGGGATAAAAATAACCGCTATATCGTGGTATGAATTATAGCCGATGATTTTTGCGCCGTCATTTTCAGCCGACGCCGTCTGTCCTTCAAAAAAAGTAAGCTTTTCAAAAGTAGCGGCATTAAAATATCCCGAGCTTGTATAGAATAAATGCTTGTTTGTGGCAACGTACAGCCCGCTTTCGCTTTTCTTTACTGCAAAACCCGTTCCGGCAGAGCCTGAATTAGTTTTAATAACGGCAACCGACGGAGCGGCGGCCGCAAAAATTTCAGAAAAAGATTTTTAAGTTTCCTTAACAGTTTTGCAGTAGATAAGCGGAAAAATAAAAATCAAAAGCGACGCTATAATGAGCGCTGCTTTTTTTGTAATAATTAATGCGGTTTTTCGTCTGCTGAAAGTCATTGATAAGTATTTTCACCCTTTTTAAAAA
Organism: Eubacteriales bacterium; assembly: GCA_031553855.1. Lineage (GTDB taxonomy): Bacteria > Bacillota > Clostridia > Christensenellales > Pumilibacteraceae > RACS-047. Next base: position 20,485 of record JAVBKW010000014.1, read on the forward strand.
TTATATCACAATTTTTTTATTAAGTAAATATAATGTAATAAGTAGTTTCATCTACATACCTGTTTTTGGTGTGAATACTTTTTACGAGGTTTTAGTATGAAAAATGTGGATTATATGAAACTGCCCGGCGCCAAGTTTGTTTTGATCGATAAATGCGGCTGTGAAATTGCCTGCGGTGTTACAAATGATTGCGGCGAGTTGATTTTCGATTGCCTGCCGTTCGGAAAATATTTCCTTAAAGAGCTTGAAGCTCCTTGCGGATACGAAAAGTCCGATAAATGCGTAGAAGTTTGCATAGGCGACGATTCACGTCACCGCTGCGTAGAATTCGTTAACGAAAAGAAAAAGGGCAGCATTAAGGTCATCAAATTCGGTTGCTAATACTAAAGCAGCTTTCAAAATCGAAAGCGGATTAGTATAAACTTGTAAATACGTCTGCGGAGAAAATTGTACTGCAGGCGTATTTATATATTATTTTGTCGAAACCCTCATAGTATTATGCTCTTTTCGACATCCTTTGTAGAAACCGTCATAGTACTATGCTCTTTTCGACATTTGTAGAAACCGTCATAGTACCCGGCTTTTTCGACTTTATATCTGATTAATTGCGCCTTTTGAACGGTAATACGATTTTTCTTCCGCGCCCTCGACGTCAGTCCAATCTATCGGCTGCACGCCGTTCTTTTCAAGGAAGCTGTTTACTTTAGAAAAGTGCCTGCAGCCAAAAAAACCGAGGCGTGCCGAAAACGGGCTTGGGTGAGGCGAAGAGAGAACTAAATGATGCGGCGCGATGTACTCTTTTTTTGCTATTGCTTTGGCTCCCCACAGGATAAAAGCGATAGGCTTTTCTCTTTCCGAGCATTTTTTAATGACGGCGTCGGTAAAACATTGCCAGCCTAAACATGAATGGGAGTTCGGGGAGTCTTTGAGGACGGTCAAAGATGTGTTAAGGAGCAGTACTCCTTGTTTCGCCCAGCCCAGCAGCGTCCCGCAATCCGGCATTTTGACGCTAAGGTCGGTTTCTATTTCCTTAAATATATTTTTTAAGGACGGCGGAAGCCTTACGCCATTATTGACGGCGAACGCGATACCGTTGGCCTCACCGTCGCCGTGGTAGGGATCCTGCCCGATTATTACGACCTTAATATTATCGTAGCCGACAGTATCGAGCGCGCGAAAAATATTTTCGTGAGGCGGAAACACCGTACGGCATAAATATTCGTAGTCCACTTTTTCCTCAAGCTTAGAAAAATAGGATTTTGAAAACTCGTCGGCTAAAATAATTTCCCAATCGTTTGACGGGCGCAGCATATGCTCTCCTCCTGTTATGCCGGTATGTATATATGAACTGATATACATATTTTAATATATCCATCTTAAAAAATCAAGCATATGCCGCTTTGAACATATAATAAAAAAACGGCGCAAAAAAAGCGTCTAAATAGTATAAAAAATAAACGCTAAGCAAATACTTTTATTGTACAAAAGAAAAACTTTAAGACAAAACCCGCAAGGCGCGCCTTGCGGGTCATTTATTTTACGCTAAAAACCGACAAAATCCGACAAATTTTGCAAAAGGCCGAAAGGGCGCAGGGAATGAGAGCTTTGATCGCTGCCCTTATATTTCCTCTTTCCTAAGAGGGTTTCCTTTAAAGAAAATTGACGGCGTTCGTCATCACCTCAAGAATATTATGGTCCTTTAAGGAATAGAATGCGATCTTGCCCTGCCGTACGCATTTGACTATTCCGGCGGTTTTCAGATTTTTAAGCTGATGGCTGACGGTAGTCTGGTTTATACCGAGCGTATAGGAAATATCGTTGACGCACATCGGCGTGATACTGAGCGCGGAAACAATTTTGATCCTTGTAGAATCGGCAAGAGTCGAAAAAAATTCCGCCATCCCCTCGAGCGCGTCCTCTTTGGGAACAAACTCGCGCACTAAGCTTTGCGTTTTTGCGTCAAGCAGCAGCCTGTCGTTTTTATCATGTATTATCATTTTTATACTCATGACCTCCTTATATCACAAAAAGTAGTGAAAGATAAGTAACAGCTGCGCTGTTGGCATTCGCAAATTCGCTACCGCGTATTTGCTCGGCTTTAGCGCGGCGCAGGCGGGCAACAGTTGGATTGCAAATAAAGCGGCGCGTATTTCACATACGCAACCGACGAGGCAAGACAAGCGTAGCCCGTATGCGGCGATGAATTATCTTTCACGTTTTATTCCCCTTATATCACACAAAGTAGTGAAAGATAAGCCGCGGCGCAGGCGGGCAACAGTTGGATTGCAAATAAAGCGGCGCGTATTTCACATACGCAACCGACGAGGCAAGACAAGCGTAGCCCGTATGCGGCGATGAATTATCTTTCACGTTTTACATTCTCCCGCATATACATATTTAGTAACACTATACCTAAATATATTTTAATATGTACATATATTGGCAGTCAATAGAAAAATTTGCGGTATTTTAGGCTATCTGCGCGCATATTGTAGAATTAAGGAGATTTTGTCGATGCAACAAGATGATATTTTTAAACTACTGCTTATTATTTTGCTGCTGACAAACGAAAAAGACTGCTGTAACGACAGAAACAACAGCAATAATAATAACGGCTTTTGCAATATTAACGAAGTTATAATAGTCGTATTGCTGATGAGCGCCTGCTCCGGCAACTTTTTCACAAACAATAACGACAATCTCTTAGACAACACTAATACAACTTTTTAAGCGTCAATTTAAACGGGGTGTCTCACGGCTATAAGGAAAATCCATTGGGGTGTTTCAAGAAGGGGTTAGAGACGGGTAACAGGTGGAAAATGGCGACAGGAGTGTATATCTAAATACTCAGGCTAAAGCCATTTTGACACACTCAAGCCCGTATATAACCCCTTATTGAGATACCCCCTATTCTACATTTTTTCAGGCGCATTGATAAGTATCAGATTCAGGCCGTTTTTAAGAGTGTTTTTAACGTACAGGGTAAGCTTTTCGCGAGCCGCATCGCCTAAAACCTTGTGCGAAATATAGAATTTATTAAAGCTCTGGGCAAGGTCGATAAGGTAGCGGGAAATAATGCTCGGCTCATATTTTTCCGCCGCGCCGTAAACAGTTTCGTCATAGCGCGAGAGCAGTTTTACCACCTCATAGGTTTCATCGTCGCACAACACCGAATAGTCGGCTTTGCCCGAACCTGTGCTTTTTGCCAAAATTGAGCAGCAGCGCGCATGCGTATACTGCAAATACGGAGCAGTCTCGCCGTCGAAATTAAGAGCTTTATCGTAGGAAAAAACCATATCCTTAATGCGTCCGCTTGAGAGCGCGCCGAAAATCACCGCGCCGATACCGACCTGCTCGGCAGTTTTTTCTTTGTTTTCGAGCTCAGGGTTCTTGCTGTTGATCACCTCAAGCGTTTTTGCAACCGCCGTGTCGAGAACGTCTTTCAAAAAAACCACGTTGCCCTTTCTGGTTGAGAGCGCGCCGGAATTTTCAAGGCTGACCATTCCGAACGGAACGTGGACGCAGTCCTTTGCCCATTCGTACCCCATAAGCTCCAAAACCTTGAACACCTGCGCAAAATGCAGATTTTGCTGATAGGCCACAACGTAAAGGCTCTTATCGAAATTATATTCATTTTTCCTGAATTTTGCGGCCGCTAAATCGCGCGTAGCGTAAAGAGAGGCTCCGTCCGACTTTAAAATCAGGCAAGGCGACATATTGTATTCGTCTAAATTTACGACTTTTGCACCCTGCGAATCGACAAGAAGCCCTTTTTGCTCAAGCTCGGAAACGACTCCTGCCAGCTTATCGTTATAAAAGCTTTCGCCGTTATAGCTGTCGAAAGTTACGCCCAGCCTGTCGTAAATTTTGTTGACTTCCCTTAGCGTCGTGGTTTTGAACTTTTCAAAAATCGAAAGGGCTTCCTTATCGCCGTCCTCGATTTTTTTGAACCACGCCCTCGCCTCATCCTCTAAGGACTTATCCTTTTCCGCCTCGTCGTGGAATTTGACGTAGATGTCTAAAAGTGCGTTTATGTTGCGTTTTTCAATATCGTCGTCGCTGCCCCATCTTTTATAGGCGACTATGAGTTTTCCGAACTGCGTGCCCCAGTCGCCCAGATGATTGATGCCGACGACGTTATAGCCCAGATACTTAAATATCCTATAAAGAGACCCGCCGATAACGGTCGTAAGCAAATGGCCGATATGGAAGGGCTTGGCGATATTGATAGACGAATAATCGATGCAGACCGTTTTACCGTTTAAGGGGCAGGATGCGAACTCGTCCCCCTTTTTTTCCATATATGAAAGCGCGTTTTTGACGGCCTCGGCGCGGCTGAGCTTAAAATTAAGATACCCCGCGACGACCTCGACGCTCTCAAACAACGGGTCGTTTCCTATCGCGGCCTTAAGGTTTTGCGCAATTAGCATAGGCGAAAGCTTTAACGCTTTTGCATATTTAAAGCAAGGCAGACAATAGTCGCCCATTTTCGGGTCCTGAGGGATAGAGATATTTTCGTAAATATCCTTTTCTTCCACGCCCTCTATAACAATTTTTTTTGCAATTAATTCTTTATAATCCACTTAAAATTCTACCCTCTAAAAATACACTGCGCCGCCGGAATTTTTACGCTTTAGCACGCACGCTCCGGACTAAAAAAAAGCTAAAAGGCATTTTTGACGCTTTTTTTACACGTTGAACCTGAACAGCACGACGTCGCCGTCGTGAAAGACGTACTCCTTACCCTCGCTGCGCACCTTTCCCTTTTCTTTGGCGGCAACTAAACTGCCAGCCTCGATAAGGTCGCTGTATGCTACGACTTCGGCGCGTATAAACCCTTTTTCAAAGTCCGTATGGATCTTACCCGCCGCCTGCGGCGCCTTAGTTCCGCGCTCGATAGTCCAAGCCCGGACTTCCTTTTCCCCGGCTGTAAGGTAGCTTATAAGGCCTAAAAGAGCATACCCCTCTTTGATTATGGCGTCAAGGCCGCTGGATTCAAGCCCTAATTCGGCGCAAAACTCTGCGCGCATTTGCGGGTCGAGCTTTGTTAATTCCTCTTCGATCTTAGCTGAAATTTTGATGACTCCGCTGCCTTCCTCTCCGGCGTATTTCTTGACGGCTAAAACATAAGCGTTATCGATGCCTATTTCATTTTCTGAAATGTTTGCGCAGTATATGACGGGCTTAGAAGTGAGCAGGAAAAACGATGCGACTTCCTTTTTTTCCTCATCCGTTAATTTCATCGTGCGTATGCAGCGGCCCTGTTCTAAGTGAGCGTCGATTTTTTTAAGCAGCGTCATTTCCTCGGCGGCTTTTTTGTCGCCCGCCTTAACGTACTTTTCGCATTTGTCCATTCTCTTTTTTACGCTCTCGATATCGGCAAAGCAAAGCTCTAAATTTATCGTTTCGATATCGCGGACGGGATCTACCGAGCCGTCTACGTGAATTATATTGGGATCCTCAAAACAGCGCACGACGTGCACTATAGCGTCGACCTCGCGTATATGCGAAAGGAATTTGTTACCCAGCCCCTCGCCCGCCGACGCGCCTTTAACAAGCCCGGCAATGTCCACAAATTCCAGCACGGCAGGGGTTATTTTTTTAGTTTCGTACATTTTGCCTAAAACGTCCAGCCGCGCGTCGGGAACGGCGACAATTCCTACGTTCGGCTCTATCGTGCAAAAGGGATAATTTGCGGCCTCGGCGCCCGCCTGTGTGATCGCGTTAAAAAGCGTACTTTTGCCGACGTTCGGCAATCCGACAACTCCAAGTTTCATCTTGATGGCTTCCTTAGTTTACTTAACGAAATTATCGATTTCGTATCTGATTTTTTCGACGAATTTATCCAGCGTCATCTGCCCTGCGTCGCCGTCCTTGCGGCTGCGGACCGCAACAAGCCCGTCCTGAGCCTCTTTATCGCCGATAACCAGCATATAAGGCACCTTTTCAAGCTGTGCTTCCCTGATCTTGTAGCCGATTTTTTCGTTGCGGTTATCGACCTCGGCGCGGATGCCGAGCCTAGACAATTTTGCAGCGGTTTCTTTTGCAATATCGGCGTTACGGTCGGTAAGGGAAAGAACGCGCACCTGCGTGGGGCTCATCCAAACGGGGAAAGCTCCGGCGTACTTTTCTATCAGCATAGCGATAGTCCTCTCATAGCAGCCGATCGAGCTGCGGTGGATGATATAAGGGCGTTTCTTTTCGCCGTTCTGGTCCACATAAGACATATCGAACTTTTCGGCTAAGAACATATCGACCTGAATCGTTATGATAGTGTCCTCTTTGCCAAAGACGTTTGTAGCCTGAATATCCAGCTTAGGGCCGTAGAATGCCGCCTCGCCTACGCCTTCCTTATACTTTAAGCCCATATGGTCGAGAATATTTTTCATGATCCCCTCGGCCATATCCCACATTTTCGGTTCGTTGATATATTTCTCCGTATCCAGCGGATCCCACCGCGAAAAACGGAAGGTAACGTCGTCTTTGAGCCCTAAGCAATCAAGCAGGTAATAGCTAAGATCAAGGCAGCCCTTAAACTCCTCCTCAAGCTGCTGGGGAGTTACGATAAGATGTCCGTCCGAGAGCGTGAACTGGCGGATGCGGATAAGCCCGTGCATTTCGCCGCTCGCCTCTTTTCTGAACAAATTAGCCGTTTCGCCGTAGCGTATGGGCAAGTCGCGGTAGCTTTTGAGGCCGTTTTTATATATCATATACTGGAACGGGCACGTCATAGGACGCAGCGCCAAAAGGTCCTCGTCCTTTTTATTTTCCAAAACGAACATTTTGTCGCGGTAGTGGTACCAGTGGCCGCTGATTTTATAAAGGTCGCTTTTTGCCATCGACGGCGTACGAGTCAGCACGTAGCCTCTTCTTTCCTCCTCGTCCTCGACAAAACGCGTTAAAATCTGCATAAGCTTTGCGCCCTTAGGCATTAAAAGCGGCAATCCCTGGCCTATATTTTCTTCGGTCATAAAGATACCCAGCTCGCGCCCAAGCTTGTTGTGGTCGCGTTTTTTAGCCTCTTCAAGCTTTTCGATATATTCTGACAGGTCGCTTTTTTTATCGAATGCCGTGCCGTAGATACGGGTAAGCATTTTGTTCTTTTCGTCGCCCCTCCAGTATGCTCCGGCAAGCTGCGTCAGTTTAAAAAACTTGACTTTTCCGGTGCTGGTAAGGTGCGGGCCGCGGCAAAGGTCTACAAAATTTCCCTGCTTATAGAGCGTGATGTTTTCATTTTCGGGAAGGTCGGCGATAATTTCAAGCTTATACGACTCACCATACCCTTTCATCTGCGAGAGAGCCTGTTTTCTCGTGACGCTGATGCGCTCGATAGGCAAATCGGCTTTAATAATAGCCTGCATTTCCTTTTCGATAAGGTCAAAATCCTCCAGCGATATCGGCGAAGTAAAATCAAAATCATAATAAAAGCCGTTTTTGATCGTCGGCCCTATTGCAAGACGCACGGTCGGATATATGTTTTTTACGGCCTGCGCCATTATGTGCGCCGCGGTATGGCGGTACACGTTCTGCCCCTCCTCATCCTTGAAAGTGAGTATCTCCAAGGCGCAATCCTTATCTAAAATATGGTTAAGTCCGACAAGCTCTCCGTCTACTTTAGCGGCTAAAGCCACTCTTGCCAAGCCCTCGCTGATAGTTGATGCCGCCTCAAAAACAGAAAGCGTTTTTTCAAACTCCTTAACACAGCCGTCTTTCAATGTGATTTTCATATTTCTTACCATCCTTATATATACGTCATTTGACTTGTTCTAAAACGGAATGCAAATAAAGTGAGCTAAAGATTTTTTCGCTCATTCAAGGCGGCAGGTTCCGCTAATAGCACCGCTATGAGCGGGTTCTGACAACGATGAATAGAGGAAAAAGATCAGCTCAATTTTTGCATTGTGTTTTTTAGAACAAGTCTATAAAAAAGCCGCCCTTAAAGTCAAACAATAACTTTAAGGACGGCTTGTAAACACCGTGGTTCCACCTTAATTCGCAGGATAGACCCTGCCTTCATAGCTGCCCCGATTTACGTCCGGGCGCGCTCCTGTACGGCGGTTTCGCTAAAGTATCAAGATCTTATATCGCTTTCACCAAACGCAATACTCTCTGGGAAGTCTTTAATACCGCTACTTGTCCGTAGTCTTAGGATAAATATTTGATTCTGACCGCAAAAATGCTTGCTTGCAAGGGCATTTTTGCGCCACCGACAAAGGTGCATACTCCGCGCTTTAGCGCGGAAGGCGCGCCAAAGGCGCGAGGTGCAGGATTTATCCTGCGGTATGAATACACTTTATTGTAATTAAGATTGTAATACTTCCGCCAGCTTTTGTCAAGAAAAATTTAGCGATGTATCTATCGCTCTAATTAAAGGTATTTGTTCAGCGTTTCCTTAGTATAAATCCGGCTCCTGCTTTACCGACGCGGCGGTAAGAACAAAAACTTTATCCGCGCCGCCTTTACTTTTTAGAAGTAAAGAACAAACGTTCGCCGTCGTTCCGGTCGTAAAAACGTCGTCTATCAAAAGCACCGTTTTGCCGCAAGAGGCGTCCGCATTTCCTGATAATTCTATAGAGCCTTCGATTTCCTTTAATCTGTCGGCGGCTTTGAGTTTAGACACCGGCTTTGTTTTCCGAGTTTTTATCAGCAGCTCTTCAACCGGGATACCGGTAAGAAGCGAAAGCTCTTTTGAGAGCAGTTGCGACTGATTGTAACCTCTTCTGCGTTTTCTGGATTTATGGATAGGCACAAAGGTTATAACGTCGGCGTTAAAATCTGAGCTTAGATAAACGTCGCGCAGATAGAGCGCAAGAAATTTTGCCAAATAACCGCAGCCGCCGTATTTAAAACGGTAAAGGACCTTTCGGATATTATCGCTAAGCTCAAACGCTGACCTTGCCTTATCAAACGCTTTTGAATTGTTCATACAGTCTGTGCAGTAATGTGCCATATTATTTAAAGCGCGCCCGCATTTTAAACAAAACTGTGTATTTACCGGTAAATCACAGTCGCCGCATAAGCCGTACTCCGATTCAGACGATAGCTCGTTATTACAGCAAAAGCACTTGATATCGTCAGGAAAAAGCAGCTGGAAAACACTCTTTTGCGCCATTATTTAAGGCGGAGAGTTTCTCTTGCGATAACGAGCTCCTCGTTTGTCGGAATAATATAAACGGCGGTCTTACCCGTGGAAAGGTTTACTATCTCGCCTCTTTTCACGCCGTTATTGTTAAAGTCCTTGTCAAAAGTAATGCCTAAAAATTCAAGCCCTTCCATAACCTTTTCTCTTACGATAGGGTTATGCTCGCCTACGCCGCCCGTAAAAATCAGGCAGTCAAGCCCGCCGAGCGCCGCAGCGTACGAGCCGACGTACTTTTTAACGCGGTAAGCAAACATATCGATTGCAAGGCGCGCCCTGTCGTTACCGTTCTCGTATGCGGCGATAAGGTCGCGGAAATCGGAGCTTACGCCGCTGACTCCCATAACTCCGCTCTTTTTATTGAGGTAGTTTATCGTCTGATGAATATCCATTCCCGTTTTATCCATCAAAAACTCGATGGCCGCCGGGTCGATATCGCCGCTTCTCGTGCCCATAACAAGCCCTTCAAGCGGAGTTAAGCCCATAGAAGTGTCGATACATTTGCCGTTTTTGACCGCGCTCACGCTCGCGCCGTTTCCTAAGTGACAAACAACTGTTTTCAAGTCCTTTTTAGCCATTATTCTCTGTGCTTCGCCCGAAACGAATAAATGGCTGGTTCCGTGGAAGCCGTACTTTCTTATGCCGTATTTTTTATAATCGTCATAATCGATCGCGTACATATACGCATAATCGGGCATAGTCGCGTGGAAGGTGTTATCAAAAACCGCGACCATCGGCACTTTAGGCATAACCGATTTGCAGGCGCGTATTCCCATAAGGTTTGCGGGCATATGAAGAGGCCCTAAAGGAGAATTTTTCTCTATGACCTTTATGACGGTTTCGTCAATCTTAACGCTTGTATTATAGTCCTCGCCGCTCAAAAGCACGCGGTGGCCGACTGCTGCTATCTCGTCCATACTTTTGATAACGCCGTGATCCTTATCTACAAGCGCGTCAAGAACGAATTTCATCGCCTCGATATGCGTAGGCATAGAAACGTTATCAAGGCGTATTTCCTTGCTGCCCTTATGCACAAGAGTCGAGGTCGCCTGACCTATCCTTTCGCAAACGCCTTTTGCCTCGACGCTCTCGTTTTTCATATCGATAAGCTGATACTTGATCGACGAACTGCCTGCATTGATTACCAGAATTTTCATAATAGTTTATATATCCCCTGTTTATTGTTTTTAAAATTTTAAAGCTTATTTGACCTGCATTACCGTAATTGCCGCAACGTTTACGACGTCGTCGACCGAGCAGCCTCTTGATAAATCGTTGAGCGGCTTATTAAAGCCCTGACAAATCGGCCCGACCGCTTCCGCGCCCGCAAGCCTTTCAACAAGCTTGTAGCCGATATTTCCCGCCTGAAGGTCGGGAAAGACCAAAACGTTCGCTTTCCCGGCAACGGAAGAGGACGGGGCTTTGAGCTTTCCGACCTTTTCAACTATAGCCGCGTCGAGCTGAAGCTCGCCGTCCACCGCAAGGTCCGGAGCCATTGCCTTTGTAAGGGCGGTAGCCTGCTTCACCTTGTCTACAAGTTCATGCGAGGCCGAACCCATAGTCGAGAACGACAGCATTGCAACTTTGGGCTCGATTCCCGCTATATTTTTTGCCGACTGCGCCGACGCTATTGCAATGTCGGCAAGCTGCTCTGCCGTAGGGTTGGGGTTGACGGCGCAATCGCCGAAAACCATAACGCCGTTTTCTCCGTAGGGGCAGCCCTGGGGCAGCACCATAATAAAACAGCTCGAGACGGTTTTTATTCCGGGAGCCGTTTTGATTACCTGAAGTCCCGGCCTTAGCATATCGCCGGTGGAATGTATCGCGCCGCCAACCATACCGTCGGCCTCGCCCGAATAAACCATCATAACTCCGAAATACATTTCGTCACGAACTGTCTTTTCGGCCTCTTCTAAAGTCATGCCTTTGGATTTTCTTAATTCATAAAGCGTATTTGCGTAAGCTTTTACGTCTGCAGTTTTAGGGTCGATTATTTTAACGCCGGTAAGGTCCGCGCTCGGGCAGAGCTTTTTGATATCGGCCTCGGCTCCAAGCAAAATTACCTTCGCTATTTTTTCCTTAACGATAATGCCCGCCGCCTCTACGATACGCTTATCGTTGCCCTCGGGTAATACGATAGTCTTATTTGCTTTTGCAGCGCGGCTCTTGATCTGTTCCAAAATCTTACTCATATTATTTTTCCTCCGATAACGCGCTTAAAACTTGATTAAATCGGGCGCGTTATGCTATAATTAACATAAAACTAAGGGATATTTCAACCTGAATAATCCCAAACTCAAGTATACTTCAACCGGAAAAAAAAGTAAAACAATTTGGCGGCGTTTTGTAATAGTTTGTAATTAATATTTTTATTATAAATTGTCAATGTTTCCCCCTATTATAATATTATTTTTTCTAGGCTAAGAGGCGGTTAAATGAAAATCTGCGCTGTGATATGCGAATTCAACCCGTTCCATAACGGACACAAATATCTTTTGCAAAAGGCAAAAGAGCTTTCGGGCTGCGATGAAGTTTTATGCGTTATGAGCGGTAATTTTGTGCAGCGGGCGGAGCCGTCTATAATTGATAAATATTCAAGGGCCGAGGCCGCCCTTGAAAGCGGCGCCTCGATTGTTGCCGAGCTTCCCTTTATTTATGCGACCGCCAGCGCAGGAACTTTTGCAAGCGGCGCGGTTCAAATTCTCTCCTCTTTTAAGGACGTGACCCACATCGCTTTCGGCTGCGAGGACGACGATCCCGCGCTTTTAAAAACTCTTGCCCGCATAGCGGCCGAGGAAAACGAGGGCTTTAAAAACGAGCTTAAAAAAAACCTGAAGCAGGGCTTTTCATACGCGAAAAGCTACGCTGATTCGCTTGCGTATGAGGCTTCAAATCAAGGCTTTGATAGTGCTATGTGTGGCATAATACTATCAAAACCCAATAATTTGCTTGCAATCGAGTATTTAAAGTGCCTTATAAAAAAGAACAGCAGTATTTTGCCCGTACCCGTAAAAAGGCTCGGAAGCGGTTATAACGACGCTAATTTGACTGAAAACTTCTCTTCTGCAAGCGCGCTGAGGCAAGCGGTTTATGAAAACAAAATTGAGGGAATACGGAAGAATGTTCCGGATGTAATGTTTGCAAAACTTTGTCAGCGCATTCCGCATTTTTTGCCGGACGAAAAAGTTTTTGAGGCGCTTATAATTGACGCGCTTAGGAATTTGCCGCTCGAAAAATTGCCGGACAGCGGAGAGGGGCTTGAGATCAAACTGAAGAAAAATGCCCTACTCTATACTGACCTTGATACGGTGATAGCTAGGACTAAATCCAAGCGTTACACCTACGCTAAAATAAAAAGGCTGTGCCTGCAAGCTCTGTTTCAAGTTAAAAACGAACTTTTCACGCTTGCCCCGCCAATCAGGATCCTCGGCATAAGAAAGGAAGTTAAGCCGTATTTGAAAAATCTTCCTTTTCTTTCGATCCTGCAAAACTCCGATTACTTGAAGCTTTCGGACGATTATTCAGATTTTATTAAAACCGAAAAAAAGGCCGCCTATGTTTATTCCCTGATAACACACACAGACGGCGAAAGTTTTTATTCAAATAAGCTGCTGGTTTTAGGCTAAAAGTTCCCTTATTTTCGGCAGCGCGGCCTCGGCGGCGACGCGGCCGGAGGTTACGCTGTGGGGGTTGTTTTTAAAATCCAATATAGTTTTATTAGGCTGATTCGGCGTGATCAATACGTCGGCAGCCTTAATTTTTTCCGCGCTGCAGCCCCAGTCCATTATGTTGTAAGCCCTTATCAGCATATCGATAAACGTATTTATCTTCTCGACAGGCTCCGGCGGCCCTAGCGCGTCTACCGCTATAACAATATCTGCGCCCAAGCTTTTACATGAATCAATAGGGATCCTTTCCAAAACTCCGCCGTCTATAAGGCAGTCGCCTTCCTCGCATTTTACGCTCTGAAAATAGCCCGGAATAGCTATACTTGCCCTTATTGCGTTTAAAAGGCTGCCGCTTGTAAAAGTCACAAGCTCCGCTTTTTTCGCGTCCACGGCGGTAGCCGCAAACGGGACGCGGCATTGTCCGATATCGATATCGCCAATATGCTTTTTAATAAAAGCGATAGCCCTGTTGCCCTTAACTATCCCCTGATTCTTGAACGTGACGTCCACGTCCATGATCTTGATCTGCGAAAATTTACTTATGACCTTCGACATATAATACGGGTCCATCCCCGCAGCATAACATCCGCCCACGATAGAGCCTATTGAGCAGCCGGTAACGATATCGATAGGAATACCGTTTTCCTCCAAAACCTGCAAAACTCCGATGTGGCAAAAACCTCTCGCCCCGCCGCCGCCAAGAGCCAGCCCTACTTTTTTCCGATTTTTTTCCAATCAAACCACCTTATCTTTGTTTATACTCATTTTCTGTTAAAAGAGCGCTGCGCTCTTTTTTTCACCTTGATTGACTATAAGAACAGATTTGACCAGCCTGAAAAATTTTTACGCATCATAAACCTGTTAGCGCCGCAAGGCTCCTGCAACCTACAGCTTTTCGGCTACGGAGAATAACAAACGCTCCGTCTTAGCCCATCCCAGACACGCGTCCGTGATAGATTTGCCGTAAACGCCGCCGTTTGAGGGCTGATTACCGTCCTCAATATAGCTTTCGACTAAAAATCCTTTAACGTACTGGCCAAGGCTTGAGTCAATTAACATATTTGACAATATTTCTTTTATTATACGTACCTGCTCAAAAGGATTTTTATTTGAGTTGGAATGGTTCGCATCTATAAGCAGCGCAGGGTTTTTAAGCCCCGCGCTTTTACTTTGCGCTAAATACTTAATGATATCCTCAAAATGATAGTTGGGGATATTATTTCCGAAAACGTCAACGCTGCCGCGAAGCACCGCGTGGGCGTATTCGTTGCCTTTTGTCCGCACCTGATAATGATTGTATTTAAACTCATTTTCTATCTGCGCCGCATAAATCGAATTGATAAGCACCGGAATACTTCCGTTCATCGGGTTTTTAATTCCGACAGGCACGTCTATGCCGCTGGCGACTAACCTGTGCTGCTGGTTTTCGCACGAGCGCGCGCCGACTGCGACATAGGAAAGGACGTCGTCGATATAATCAAAATTATCAGGATAGAGCATTTCATCCGCGCCCGACATCCCGCTTTCGCCTATTACCCTTATGTGCATACGGCGCAGAGCAAAAATACCCGCCTGAATATCGGTCCCTTTTGTGGGGTCGGGGCTGTGCATCATACCCTTGTACCCCTCGCCGCGGGTCCTTGGCTTATTCGTGTAGATACGCGGCAAAACCAGCAATTTGTCTTTGACCTGCTCTGCCGCTTTAGCAAGACGGGTAACATAGTCGCAAACTGAATCCTCATTATCCGCCGAACACGGCCCGGCAATAAAAATCTTGCGTTTATCAGCGCCGCCGATAATGGCTTTTATCTCCTCGTCCCGCTTCAGCTTGATTTCTTTTAAGCTTTGCGGCAAGGGCAGCTCTTTTTTAATTTGTCCGGCATCAAGAATTTCGCGTACTTTTTCAAACATAAATCACTAAACTTTCCTTTTGTGCATATAGCCGGTTATGGGAAATTACTGCCGGCTTTTTAAGCAGAATACTATTTGCTCTTTTTCCCCATTACCGCGCTTTTTAATTCGTCTCTGTTGTTTCGCACCATATTGAGCGTAGACATCAGAAACTGTTCAACGTCCTTAAAGACGTTATCCAGATGGTCTTTCGTGCGCTCGACAAGCACGTCGCACTGAGAGTATGCCGAATCGATGATTTTCTTCGCTTCGGTTTCCGCTTTTTTTAAAAGCTCGGAGTTGCCCACAAGATGGTTGGCGTGCTCCTCCGCCTCGCGTATAGTGTTTTTTGCTACGACATCGGCGTTCGAGAGTATCTTTTCACGGTTTTCCACTATGTACGCCGAATCCCGCAAAACGCCCGGATACGAATTTTTTATCGCGGTTATCAGCTCGCCGCAGCGTTCGATATCCACTTTCTTGGAGAAAATTCCCCGTTTACCGTTGATTTCGGAGTCCAGCTCGTCAATCAGATCTTCATATTCCATTTCCTTTCCTGCGCCCCATATAAATTTGAGACCTTGCCCTCTACCGACGGATGAACGTAACCGTTCATATTTCCGCCCATTGCGGCCAGCTCCCTTACTATTGTACTTGATATATGGCAGTAATTATGAGAGGAAATAAGGTAAATAAGCTCTAATTTTGGCACTTGTGACTTGTAAACTTCCATTAAACTCTTTTCATATTCAAAATCGTTCGCCGTTCTCAAACCCCTGACGATAAAACTTGCGCCCTTTTGCACCGCAAAATCAGCCAAAAATCCCTCAAAGCTTTCAACAATTACATTTTTCAGCTCTTTCACAGACTCTTTTACGATCTGCGTGCGCCCCTCAATTGAAAGCTTGCAAACCTTTCCGCCCGTATCGGCTGCGACGGCGACGTAAATTTTATCAAAGCATAGGCAAGCGCGGGACAATATGTCGAAATGCCCCATCGTAAAAGGGTCGAACGAACCGGCAAAAACCGCCGTTTTATGCGTCATAGGCATTTTTGTATCCGTAAAATCTTTAACAGAGCTCATTTAAGCGCGCCCTCCCTTTTTTAAAGAGATCTATCTTTAGCAAGACTGTGAAAAAAGTCCAATTTATTTTAATCGTCTCCAATCACAGTCTTATTAAGCTTTTAAAGTATAAAAGCTCAGCGACGTATTGCCGCATTTACGCCTGTCGCAATCAAAGCCTTCAAAATCGGGCAGCATATTTGTTGAAGCATGCTCTATCATAACTACGCCGCCGGTTTTAAGAACGTTGTTTTTTGCAATAAGCGACATTATTTTAGCCTCGTATTTTTCCTTATACGGCGGATCGGCTAAGATAACGTCGAACTCCCCGTCCTTGAGCTTTTTAAGAGCCAGTTCAAACTCTGCGTTAAAAACGCTGTCTGAGGGCGCGCCGATTTTTTTGAGATTTTCCTTAGCGAGCCTGACGCTGCGGATATCTGCGTCGGCAAAGACGACTTCCTTTGCGCCCCGGCTCAACGCCTCTATCCCCAGCGCGCCGCTGCCGCAAAACAGGTCTAAGACCTTTGCACCCGGTATACTACACCGGCTGCACAAAATATTGAATATAGTTTCCTTTATACGGTCGGAGGTAGGGCGCACGTCGTCGCCCTCGGGCGAAATAAGCTTTTTGCCCTTATATTTTCCGGATATGACTCTCATGTTTTAGTTGTTGAACATTCTTAGTTCAGAAGCGATATCCCTGCGCTGATTTACCAATTTAAAAACTCTCAAAAGGTAGCCCAGAACAAAAAATCCGCAAAGAAGCAATATGGAGGGAAGATAAACCGCAAACGAAAGCCACGTTATGGGATCGACTGTTATAACGCCGAGCGTATTGAAAATCAAAGAAACCGGCATAAGCAGAAAAAATACTATTCCGTGTATTATAGCGTTATTTAGTGCGATACCTAATATCAGCAAAATTATAAGAGGCGCTGCAAAAGAGACAAAATAAAGCGGAATATTTGAATATTTCATTTTGACCGCCGTAAAAACATTGCTGTTTTTGTCGCTTTGCTCGGCGGCAGTTTCCTTAAAATCCTTTTCTCCGCACGTTTTGCCGCTGAAGAAAATAACTATCGCTATCGGAGCCATAAACACAAAACCGAATATTACCGTAACGGCCTTGGGTATGCTATCGGACAAAAACACTAATGAAAACAAGGAAAAGATCAGGCAGTACAGATAAAAAAGCCCGCTTGTAATAAAATATTTAGTTGCTTTTTGTTTTTTAATCATTAATTACTCCCGCTGATACAGTCTTGTTAAGGCCTTTTGTAAATCATTGACGGCGTGATTATCATATCTAGAGGTACGTCGCAGCTTTCGCTCATAAAATCGCCGCACTTTTGTTCGTCGTAGGCAAGTCCGACGGAAAAGGTTTTATTTTTGCTCAAAAACTTATCGTAATAACCGCCGCCGTACCCTAACCTATAAAGACTTTCGTTAAACGCAAGCATCGGGACTATCGAAACGTCAGCTTTTCCTTCGTATACGGGTAAATCCTCGACGCCCTCGACGTTACCGAACTTGTCCGCAATTTTAAGCTTGGCGCAGCGCGGCCTTACAAGGCTCATTTTGCCGTCTACGGTTTTAGGAATAAAAACCTCATATTTGCCGTTTTCCTTATTAATATAATACTCTAATATTTTAAAAGTGTCAACTTCGGCGGGCATTGAGACGTATGAAAATATTTTCACAAAGCTGCAGCTATCTAAAAATGCGGACACTTTTTTGAAAATTTCCGCATCTTTTTCTTGTTTGTTAATTATCGCAAGCCTTTTAGCTTTCATTATCGTCCGTAATGCAGTTTTGTCCAATGTAATTCCTTTTCATACGTCCGCCCAGCGACGTGAGCGTTTCATATACGATAGTGCCGCAGCTTTTTGCCAAATCTTCGCCCTTGACCTTACCGCCTAAAATATAAACTTTATCATTTCCTTTAAGCTTAACATTTGAAACATCCACAAGCGTTATATCCATACAGACCTGCCCCACGACCGGGCAAAGAACGCCGCCGATATCGACAAACCTTTGTTCAGAATAATCCTTTTTCCGCCGGTAACCGTCGGCGTAACCGATCCGCAGAGCCGCAACGGACATATCAAACGGCGCGGTGTAATCGCCGTAGCCGATATGCGCGCCGGCCTCAACCCTTAAGACCTGCAATATATTCGTGTACACGCTTAAAACGGGCTTAGTGTAGAGCGAATAACCGTACGAGGCGATCCCGCAGCGCACCATATCAAGGCTGAATTTTTGCCCCAAATTAAGGCAGCTGCTTGCCGCGATATGCTTTTTTGCCTTTAAATACTCAAACGGAGCTACGGCTCTTTCAAAAATATCAAGCTGATAAGCCGAACAAGCTTCGTCCTCGCCCATATACAAATGGCTGAAAAAGCTTTTTATTCGCAATCCTTTTGCAAGCGCAGCCGTTACTATTTCGTTTAAATCCTCCGGATTTGCGCCTATTCGGTTCATACCGGTGTTGACTTTAATATTTACGGCTTCAATGTGCCTATCTATGAATTTTAGCTGAGATGAGTCGCTTATTGAGGGTACTATGCCAGACAAAGTACCCTCATATCCGCTTTTAAGGTCATAAAACGAGCTTTCTGCGCACCCAAGAATGTTGACGGGCTTTAAAACCCCCGCACTTTTTAAATCCATAGCTTCAGAAAATGTCGCTACGGCGAACTCGTCCGAGAATTTTTCGGCTGCTTTTGCGACCCGGGGCAATCCGTGCCCGTAGGCGTTTGCTTTCACAACAAGGCAAAATTTCGTTCCGGCTTTTTTTTTAATAGTTTTTATATTCTGCGCCAGAACGGATAAGTCGATATCAGCCGTTAATATTGAAGCTTCACTTCCCTTTTTTGTTTTAGATGATACTGTTATCCAAGAGCTTGATCTTTTTCTCCGTCAGTATTTTTGCCGCCAAGGCTTCATCTGAAACTTTAAAAAGGATTATCGCATTTTTGGTCGCCATGTGCGCGAACGAATAGAGGTATTCAACGTTGATACCGCTTTCGTCCAAGAGCGCCAGAACGTCGGAAAGTCCGCCGGGGCGGTCGTCCACCTCGACTCCTATAAGCTCGGTGACGGTGACTGTGAAACCCGCATCCTTCAAAACTTTCTCGGCTTTTGAATTGTCTCTTGCAATACAGCGCAAAATTCCGAAATCCTTTGTATCTGCTATGGAAAGCGTGACAAGGTCAACGTCGTTCTTTTTCAAAATTTTTGTAAGCTCTAAAATACGCCCTTTACGGTTTTCCATAAAAACAGCTATCTGATTGACCATTTGGCCGTCCTCCTAAAATATATTCTCCATGATATATTAATGTGCAAAATTAATTGTTATATAAGCATTATACAAGTTTTTACAGCGCTTTTCAATAGTTTTTTTAAATTAAAGAAAAGCTGAATGAATCGTTTTACTTAAATCAATTGTAAATCTTTCTGTTGTCGATGACCCTTACAGCCTTACCCTCGCTGCGCGGGATAGTGTTAGGCTCTACAAGGCGCACTTTAACGCCGATGCCGAGGGTCGAATTAATTTTAGCTTCCATTTCATCGATTATGAATTCGAGCCGCTTTACTTCGTCGCTGAACATAGCCGGCGAAAGCTCTACGCGCACTTCCATAGAATCGGTGTTGTTTTCTCTGCCGACGATAATCTGATAATGCGGCGACACGTAGCCAAGCTGAAGTAATACCGTTTCGATCTGCGAGGGGAATACGTTTATGCCGCGTACGATAAGCATATCGTCCTTTCTGCCCTTTATCTTGCCCATACGCACGTGCGTTCTTCCGCATTCGCAAACAGAGGTGTTAAGGGTGCATATATCCTTTGTGCGGTATCTAAGCAGCGGCAGCGCCTGTTTTGTTAAGGTTGTGAAAACAAGCTCACCGCTTACGCCGTCCTTAACCGGATTCATATCGTCGTCTAAAATTTCAGGGCAGAAATGATCCTCCCAGACGTGCAATCCGTTTTTCACTTCGCATTCCATCGAGACGCCCGGCCCCATGATCTCGCTCAAGCCATAGATGTCGAACGCACTGATATTAAGTTCTCTTTCAATAGAACGGCGCATTTCTTCAGTCCAAGGCTCCGCTCCGAATACTCCGGATTTTATATGAAAATCCTTGATACTGTAACCGCCTTGAGCGATAGCTTCGGATAAGTACGCCGCGTATGAAGGCGTGCAGCATAGCGTAGTGGCTTCAAAGTCTTTAAGCAGCATAATCTGCCGCGCCGTATTTCCGCTGCTGGCTGGCACCACCCTCGCCCCGATTTTCTCGGCTCCGTAGTGCGCGCCCAGGCCGCCTGTGAACATTCCGTAGCCGTATGCAACATGGACTGTGGAGTCCTGTGTTACGCCCGCGCACGTTAAACTGCGCGCCATTACCTCCGACCAAACTTCGATATCGTCCTTTGTGTACCCGACTACCGTCATTTTACCGGTCGTGCCGCTTGAGGCATGAACGCGCACGACTTCCTTTTTCGGAACGGCAAAAAGTCCGAACGGATAATTATCGCGCAGGTCGGTTTTCTCTGTGAACGGAAGCTTGACTATATCGTCGATAATCTTAATATCGGAAGGCTTTAATTTCAGCTTATCCATTTTATTTTTGTAAAACGGGACGCGCTCATAAACATAGGCGACAAGGCTGGCAAGCCTTTCTCCCTGCAAAACCTTTAGCTGATCCCTAGGCATACATTCAATTTTTTTGTTGAAATACAGCACTTTGAAATTTTCTCCTTTCTTTAGAAAGTTTTTTAAGAAACGCTGAATACTTATAGACGTATTAAAAAGTTTTATGCGTTGAATCCGGCGTTAAAAGCTTTAAGATTGACCTCTTGAAGCTTTTCGGGCACGCTCATTTTAAGCGCGTCTGTCATAAGCGCATAGTCAAGCTTTGCAACCTTTGTGAGGATACCCAGCATAACTGTGTTGACGGTTTTCACGTTTCCGCAGCTTAAAGCCGTTTTAAACGCGTCAGCCCTTACAAGCTCGAACCCGCCCTTTTCAAGCGTTGAAACGATATCCTGGGGGTACTCGACTGCTCCGGTTATTACGGGCAGCGGCATAATTTTTTGCATATTGACTATAAGCTTACCGCCTTTTTTTAAGTTGTAGCTGTAGCGCAGCGCTTCAAGCTCCTCAAAAGCAAGCAAAACGTCCGCGTCGCCCTCGGCGATGACAGGCGAATAAACCTTATCGCCGAATTTTACGTATGTTACTACGCTGCCGCCGCGCTGTGCCATTCCGTGCACCTCGCTCAATTTGCAGTCGTAGCCCTTTAGCCCGGCATAATTTCCCAGTACGCGCGAAGCAAGCAGCGTACCCTGCCCGCCGACTCCCGCAATCAGTATGTTATAGCTCATTTTTATACTTATGACCTCCTAATGTCACAAAAAGTAGTGAAAGATAAGTCGCGGCGCAGGCGGGCAACAGTTGGATTGCCAAGGAAGAGGCGCGTATTTCACATACGCAACCGACGAGGCAAGACAAACGTAGCCCGTATGCGGCGATGAATTATCTTTCACGTTTTGATCTCCTCTATCGCGCCGAACTTGCATACCTGCGCGCAAAGGCTGCAACCGGTGCAAAGCGATTTATCTATTTCGGGATTATCTTTCTTGTTTACGATAGCGGGGCAGCCCAGCTTTACACATACCTTGCAGTTTTTACATTTGTCGTTTATAGCATAAGCGGGGCGAACTTTTTTCGCTATCAAAGCGCAGGGCTCTTTTGCTATAATAACTGAAACCCCGTCTAAAGAAAGCTGGTATTGTATCGCCGTTTCAACGGCTTTTACGTCGCCGGCGTTTACGGTTATGATATTCTGAACGCCGCAGGCCTTAGCGATATCCTCATATTCAAGCTTATACGTGGGCAAATCGTATATCGTTCTGCCTGTGCCCGGATGCGGCTGGTGGCCCGTCATGCCCGTTGTAGAATTGTCGAGAATAAGAATCTTTGTGTTGAGGTTGTTATAAACCGCGTCTATAAGCCCCGTTATACCGCTGTGGACGAAAGTTGAATCGCCTAAAACCGCTAAGGTTTTTTTGGCAAAATCGCGCCCTTGCGCTTTTTCCGCGCCGATCGCCATTCCTATGCTCGCACCCATGCAAATGACCGCGTCTACCGCGTTCAGCGGAGCAAGCGCGCCTAAAGTATTGCAGCCGATGTCGCCGAAAACGTTGAGCTTGAGTTTATTAATGACCGAAAAAACCGATCTGTGCGGACAGCCCGGGCAAAGCACCGGCGGACGGCTTACCGTCGTGAGCGGCGCGACGGGCTTTATGCCGAGTATTTTGTCCTTAATAACCGATACCGACAGCTTCCCGTAAGCGGGAATAAGGTTTTTGCCCTCGCAGGCTATACCGTTTGCCTTTAGCTGGTTTTCGATAAAGCCGTCAAGCTCCTCGATAACGATCAATCTTTCGACTTTTGAGGCAAAATTTCTGACGGCCGCTATCGGCAGCGGGTTAATAATGCCGATTTTAAATACTGAATAGTCCGGAAGCGCTTCTTTAACGTACTGATAGACGCTGCCCGAACAGACAATGCCCGTATTGCCTATGATTTCTTCTTTATTAATAGAAAAGGCGTTGCAGTCGTTGGCCATTTTCTGCATACGTTCCTCAACGAACACGCGCCTTACTTTTGCCATTCCCGGCATAAGTACGTATTTATTGACGTTTTTTTCATAGGGCTTTGCGCCCGCCTCTGTGCGCGCGCTTTCGTTTATATAGCTTTGCGAATGAGAAACGCGCGTAGTCATACGCACAAAAACAGGAGTGTCGTATTGCTCGGATAATTCAAAAGCAAGCTTTGTGAACTCTAAGCTCTCCGCCGAATCTGACGGCTCAAGCATAGGAACCTTTGCGCTCAGCGCATAATATCGCGAATCCTGCTCGTTTTGTGAGCTGTGAACTCCCGGATCGTCGGCGACAGCCACAACAAGACCGCCGTTTACGCCAGAATAAGCCGCGGTAAAAAGAGGGTCGGCGGCGACGTTTAGCCCCACGTGCTTCATCGAAACTATCGACCTTGCTCCCGCAATCGAGGCGCCTATCGCAACTTCCATTGCAACCTTTTCATTCGGCGACCATTCCGCGCTTATGCCTTTAAAGCCTGCGATAAATTCAGTGATTTCCGTGCTTGGCGTGCCCGGATACGCAGTTGCGACCGTAACACCCGCTTCAAACGCGCCTCTTGCTACGGCATAATTGCCTATTGCCAGTTTCTTCATCTATGTAACCTCATAAAATTGGATTTTACTGTTTTTTTGCTCTTTCTACTATTTTTTTGCTCTCAAGTCTTTAACTCTGCGCGCCTTTCCCTCAAAACGCTGCAAGCTCATCGGTTCGACGAGTTTCACGTTTACGTCAAGCTGCAGGACTTCTTTGAGTTTCTTATGTATTTTCTGCTGGAGCTTTTCGAGCAAACCATAGTTTAAAAGAAACTTGCCGTCGGTGATCTCGATATGCACCTCAAGCGTATCCATAAACCCGACGCGGTCAACTATTATTTCAAAAGAAGTGCCGACTTCCTCCATTTCCATCAAAACGGCCTCTATTTGCGAGGGGAATACGTTTACGCCGCGGATTATCAGCATATCGTCGGTGCGGCCGACAACCTTATCCATTCTGGAAGTCGTCCTTCCGCATACGCAGGTTTCCTTTGTGATGCGCGTTATGTCTTTTGTGCGGTAGCGCAGAACGGGCATACCTTCTTTTGTTATCGTAGTTAAAATCAGCTCGCCAAACTCACCCTCGGGAAGGTTTTTGAACGTATCTCTGTCTACGATTTCGGCATAGAAATGGTCGTCGGCAATGTGCATTCCGGTTTTAAATTCACATTCGCCCGAAACTCCGGGGCCGATTATTTCAGTTAAACCGTAGTTGTCGTTGGTTTTGATATTGAATATTCTTTGCAGCGTTTCGTGAGTTTCCTTAGTTGACGCTTCCGCGCCGAAAAAGCCGAGCCTAAGCGACAGATCCGCCGGAGTTATCCCCATTTTCTGCATAGTTTCGGCCATATACAAGCCGTACGACGGCGTTGCCACGAGCGCGGTGACGCGAAGGTCCTTCATCAGCATTATCTGGCGTTCGGTGTTTCCGCTTGAAATAGGAATGACCGTCGCGCCGACTTTTTCCCAGCCCATATGCAGACCGAGCGCGCCCGTGAACAAACCGTACCCGAACGCGTTCTGAACTATATCTTTACTTGTTCCGCCGCTGGCGACTATAAAACGCGCCACGACGTCCGACCACATTTCAAGGTCGTTTTTCGTATACCCTACGACTATCGGCTTTCCCGTCGTGCCGGAGGATGCGTGAACTCTCAAAATTTTCTCCATATCAACAGCCAAAAGCCCGTACGGATAGTTGTCCCTAAAATCGTCTTTTGTGGTAAAGGGCACATTCTCGTAGTCTTTGAAGCTTTTGATATGCGACGGCTTTAAGCCGATCGAATCGAACCTTTTTTTGTAGAAAGGCACGTTGTCGTAGCAGTAAGCGACTGTTTTCTTGAGCCTTTCCAATTGCAGGCTTTCCAACGCTTTGCGCGGCATTGTTTCGATTTCTTTTTGAAAGAACATTTTTTAATTTCCTTAGTTTATAGATTTCTGTTTTTTAATTTGAGCTTCGCAAACTGCAGCGCAAGCTGGGCTTTTGCGAGCTTGTATTCGGCATACGACCTCTCTTTCCGTTTTTCAAGATCGATAGAATCGATCTCCTCCTGAACCTGATGGACGTCTATTTCGTGAGGCCAATAGGCCGATTCGACTAGAACCGTAACGACGTCGCGCCCGACGCTGATAAAACCGGCGGAATTGACAGCCTCCATACGCTTTCCGTCCTGCAAAATTTTCATTATCCCGTTTGAAAGCATCGTAACTATCGGCAGCGTCTGATACAAAATGCCCATTTCGCCCGTTTCGGTGTTGACAACGAGCGACTCGGCCTGGCCTTTAAAAAAGACCCTGTCCGGCGTATATATTTCGAGATTGAAAACGTTACCCATTTTTTATATTTTGCTCCGGAAAAAAGATTTATTTCGCTTTGCTTTTAACTTCGTCCATGTCCCCCACCATAAAGAAGGCGGATTCGGGGAAATTGTCGGCTTTGCCGTCGATGATCTCTTTAAAGCTGTCCACGGTTGCTTTTGTTTGGACGTACCGCCCCTCAAGCCCTGTGAAAATGCTTGCGACAAACATAGGCTGAGAGAAGAACCTCTGCATTTTTCTTGCGCGGTGGACTGTTTTTTTGTCCTCTTCGGACAATTCGTCCATACCCAGTATGGCGATGATGTCCTGTAGCTCGCGGTAACGCTGAAGCGATTCCTGCACCTTTCGCGCAACGGCGTAATGCTCTTTTCCTACGACCGAAGGCTCTAAGATACGGCTTGAGGATTCGAGCGGGCTGACCGCCGGGTATATTCCCTGTTCCACCACCTTACGCGACAAAACTGTGGTTGCGTCGATATGCGAAAAGATCGCGGCGGGCGCAGGGTCGGTAAGGTCGTCGGCCGGCACATAAACCGCCTGAATGGAGGTTATCGAGCCGTTTTTCGTCGTTGTGATACGTTCCTGAAGCGCGCCCATTTCTGTTGAAAGAGTAGGCTGATACCCTACTGCGCTGGGCATACGTCCAAGAAGAGCGGAAACCTCGCTGCCCGCCTGAACGAAACGGTAGATATTATCTATGAATAAAAGCACGTCCTTATTTAGCTCGTCGCGGAAATATTCGGCAAGCGTCAGCCCTGAAAGCGCGACTCTCATACGCGATCCGGGCGGCTCGTTCATCTGTCCGAACACTAAAGCTGTCTTATCCAAAACCCCGCTTTCGGTCATATCCTGTATCATTTCGTAGCCTTCACGGCTTCTTTCGCCGACGCCCGTAAAAATCGAATAGCCGCTGTGCTCGTGCGCAACGTTGCGGATAAGCTCCATTATAAGGACGGTTTTTCCGACTCCCGCGCCTCCGAAAAGCCCGATTTTGCCGCCTTTAGCGTACGGAGCCATAAGGTCGATGACCTTGATTCCCGTTTCAAGCACGCTGGTTGTGGGAGCCTGCTCATAAAATTCCGGAGCTTTACGGTGGATAGACCATTTTTTATCAGTTTTTATCTCGCCTTTTGAGTCTATAGGCTCGCCCAAAACGTTCATTACCCTGCCTAAAACGTTCTCGCCGACGGGTACTAAAATAGGCTTACCGCTCGCAATAACGCGCATTCCGCGGCTCATGCCCTCCGTCGCCTGAAGCGCGATACAGCGTGCGACGCCGTTTTTGACGTGGCTCAAAACTTCAAGCGACACGTATTTGTTTTCACCGGCCTCCACAAGCAGTTTTTCATAGATCGACGGCATATAAGTGCCGTCGAACACTACGTCTACAACAGGCCCGATAACTACGGAAACTTTGCCGGTATGAACTTTATTTATATCAGTTTTCATTTTAGCTTGATTCTCCAAAAGTCTAAAGGTTATTTTTTAAACGGCAAAACGGTTTTTTTAAAGAGCTACGGCTGCGCTTTCATGCCGCGCGCAACGGTAAATGCGCCGTTTTTTGCGCTTTTCATTTTTTTATGCCCATCGAGGAGGTTATTATTTCGCTTATTTCGTTTGTGATAGATTCCTGCCTTGCGCGGTTGTATTCTATTTTTAACTCGTCGAGTATTTCGGTAGCGTTGCCCGTCGCGCTCGACATCGCGTTGCGCCGCGAGGAATGCTCCGCCGCGGACGACTGCACGAGCGCGCCGTAGATGAGCCACGAGATATATTGCGGCACAAGCCTTTCCAAAACCTCTTCGGGGCTGGGTTCGTATTCAATATCGCGCAAAATAAATTCTTTTTCGGACGAAACTGAGCTGCGCACCTTTACCGCGTCTTCGTATGAAAACGGCAAAAGCTTTATCGTTTCGGGCTGCATTGAGGTGCTTGAAAGCATTTTCGTATAGGATATATAAACCTCGTCCACCTCGGAAGCCAAAAACAGTTTTACGACCGTCTGCGCGATCTGCACAGCCTGCCTTTTATCCGGCTCATAGGCGGCGTCCGTAAACTCTACGTCTACGCTCACGCCTTTAAACTCGAAAAATTCACGTGCGGTCTGGCCTATCGTGAACACGCTGCGGTTTGGCGTATTCTCGATCTTTTCCCACGCGTGCCTTAAAACGTTGGAATTAAAGCCTCCAGCCAAACCCTTATCCGAGGCGATGACGATATACAGCGCGTTAGGGTTTTCAATTTGTTCCGACTTAAAATATCTGACGGGTATGTCGCCGGTGCGGCAGATGATGTCGTTTATAGTATTTTGTATCGCTTCAAAAAAAAAGCGGCTGTTTTCGTATTTGACCATTGCCTTACGCATTTTCGCAACAGAAATAGTTTCCATAGCACTCGTAATTTTACGCGTGTCGGAAACGCTTTTTATTCTGTGTTTTATATCGGTAAGGTTTTTCATCGTTTATTTCATTCCGCTTTTTTAATATGTTTTTCTTTTATCCGCGCTTTAATTTCAGACAGTCTTAAAGAAAAATTCGCTGTAGTTTTTAACTGCGTCCTCAATATCTAAACAGTCTTCCATAGACAGCTCTTTTGTTTTTCTGATGTTTTCTAAAATATGGGGAAAGCTTTGCACAATATATTCCAAAAACCCGCCGTTAAATTCCCTTATATGCTTTACGGGTATTTTTTTGAGCAGCTCCTTCATCGTTATATAGAGGATTATGACCTGCTGCTCGACCTCCAGCGGGGAATGGACATTTTGTTTTAAGCTCTCCGTGGTGCGCTCGCCCTGCTCAAGCATTTTGGCGGTGGCAGCGTCCAATTCCGAGCCGAACTGGGCAAAGACCGCAAGCTCGCGGTACTGCGAAAGGTCGAGCCTCAGCTTTCCGCTGACTGTTTTCATAGCCTTTATTTGCGCGCTTGAGCCAACTCTCGAAACCGAAAGGCCTACGTTGACCGCCGGACGGATGCCCGCGTTGAAAAGCTCCTGCTCAAGATATATCTGACCGTCGGTTATTGAAATGACGTTCGTGGGGATATATGCCGAAATATCGCCTGCCAGCGTTTCTACGATAGGCAGCGCGGTTATCGAACCGCCGCTAAGCTCTTTTGACAGCTTAGCCGAACGCTCCAAAAGCCTTGAATGCAGATAGAAAATGTCGCCGGGATACGCCTCTCTTCCGGGCGGGCGTTTAAGCAGCAAGCTCATAGCCCTGTATGCTACGGCGTGCTTTGAGAGGTCGTCATAAACTATTAAAACGTCCTTGCCCTCATACATCAGTTCTTCGGCCATAGCGCAGCCGGCAAAGGGCGCGATATACTGCATAGGGCTTGAATCCTTAGCCGTGGAACAGACAATAGTGGTATATTCCATCGCGCCGAACTCCGAAAGAGTATGCATAATTTTGCTGATCGTTCCGGCTTTTTGCCCTATCGCAACGTATACGCAAAAAACGTTTTTGCCTTTCTGGTTAATGATAGTATCAATAGCTATAGCTGTTTTTCCGGTCTGACGGTCGCCTATAATAAGCTCGCGCTGGCCCTTTCCGATAGGTATCATCGAATCGATAGCCAAAATACCCGTCTGGAGCGGCTGATTTACCTTGCCCCTCTCAACGATTTCCGGAGCGCGCGCCTCGATAGGACGGCGTTTTAGGGTTTTGATTTCGCCCAGACCGTCGATAGCCTGGCCGAGTGAATTAACAACGCGCCCCAGCAGCTCCGTTCCCACCGGCACCTCTACAATTCTGCCCGTCGCAGCGGCGATCATACCCGCGGTGACCCTGTCCTCGTCCGCCAAAACGATCGCGCCGACTTCCGACTCCTCCAGATTTAAAACTATTGCCTGAACGGAACCGTCGATATCGAGAAGCTCTCCGTATTTCGCGTCTTTTAGCCCTTCGATCTTAATGACGCCGTCGCCGGAAAATATGACTCTGCCCGCTCTTGTGCTGGCAAAAGCCGGCTTAAAAGAATCGACCTTGCTTTTAAAGCTTTTATCGATTATTCCGTCTGAATCGTCGGTTGCGGATCCCGCCTTTTTTAAAGAAGAAAGCTGGCCTTTTACGGTGGCGTCGTAATAGTTTTCGCCGTCAATGATCAAAACGCCGCCGATCAAAGATGCGTCGGTTTCGTAAGAAAAATCAGCCTTACCGTTATGTTTCTTTAAAAACGAGGCTTCAATTTTCTTTTTTTCTGATTGCTCCAGCTCTTTTGCGGAAATTACCCTGATCAAAGCCATTATTTTTCCCACTCCGTAAGGCAGGCGTCGATAATATCCTTATTGTCTTTTTCGCTTATTTCACGCTCGAGGACTTTTCCGGCGATATCGACAGCCATTTTACTTACTGCCGTTTTAAATTCGTTGCTAAGCCTTTCTTTCGACGCTTTAGATTCTTCTTTCGCGCTCAAAAGTATGTTTTGCGCCGATTTCTCGGCTTGAGAAACTATCTCGTCCGCACGTACCTGCGCTTTTTCGGCAGCCTCCGCGCTGACTCTTACCGCTTCCTGTTTAACGTCGGCAACCATACCCTCATATTTGTTTTTCATATCCAAAGCTTCGGCGTTTAGCTTATCGTTCTCGCTAAAAACGTCGTTTAAGTGCTTGTTATGGTCGCTGATTATCTTTTTCATCGGTTTATACAGCAAAAAAACCATCACGGCCACCAAAACAGCAAGCGCGATTATATGAAAAAGCATCCCCTGAAGCGTAATACCGAGTTTACCAAATATTTCACCCATTTTTATCTTAATTCCTTAAACCTATTACTACATTATGATGGTCATAAGTGCGATAAATACGCCGTAAATAGCCGTAGTTTCCGCAAAAATAAGGCCGAACATAAGCGTACTTCTTATTTTCTTTTCCGCCTCGGGCTGACGCGCGATTGCCTCGACAGATTTTCCCGTC
This sequence comes from Eubacteriales bacterium, assembly GCA_031553855.1. GTDB lineage: Bacteria > Bacillota > Clostridia > Christensenellales > Pumilibacteraceae > RACS-047. The sequence goes on from JAVBKW010000014.1 coordinate 50,175, forward strand.
GCTATTCCTATACCGATACCTGCGCCGAGTCCGGTTAAGGCCGCGATACCCGCGCCGATCGCCGCATATTCTCCGACTGCCGATATAAGGCTGGCTACTACCGATACGATTGCCGTTACTAACATTTTAAAAATCCTCCAAAGTTATATGCAAATATTGATTAATTTGAAAACCGTTTAAAATTATTCCGTAGCTTCATTTATGAGCGACATCGAAAGGAACATATAAACATACGCCTGAATAAGCGCGTGGAATATTGTGAAAATGACGTTGCCCGCCGCCCCGATAATGCCGAAATAGTTCACAACGGGGGGCAGCATATGATAAATAATATCCATAATAAGGTAGCCGCAGAATACGCTTCCGAACATACGCAGGGCTATAGAAAAAGGAACTACTATGTCTGAAATATCGATAAGCGGGTTAAGGTAATGCTTGAGCCTTTTAAGCTTTTTCTCTTTGAAACCCATGATGAATATAATTATAAACGACGTTATTCCAAACACCAGCGTCAGGCTTAAATCTGTGGTTGCCGGGCGCACGTTAAGCATTTCAAGCAGCGTCGTCATACAGATAAAGGCGGAACAACTGAAGAAAAATGCGCCTGTAAAACCGCTGTTGTGCCCGTTCTGCTCCTTTGCGTTGCCGTCGAAAACGTTCACAAGGTATTCAATAAGTATTCTGAAACCGGACTTTTTGCGGTGTTCAACGCTCCAGCGCGGAATAAAGAAAATTCGAATCACAAGCGCGATAGCGATAAGGACAAACACAGTCAGCGCCGTTGAAACCATAGTCTGGGTAACGACAAAATCGCCGATGCTGAAAACCGGCCCTGGTACGATATCGATTTCTAAGGATTGAGTGGATGCCATTTTTATGTGCCTTCTTACAATAATAATATGATAAAAAATTAATGAATTTACGACTGTTTTCATTCTATACCCGGTTCAAAAATAAAGCAAGCAAATTGCGGGTCTGTTCTAGTATTTATCGGCAAAAAAAGACTTCTGACGGGTAAAAAGCGGGCTGCCGCCGTCAAACATTTTTTGGCAAAGCTCCCCTACGGTGAAAACAAAATCGCTAGTTTTACACGGCTGCAAAGCCGCCACGCCGTTTTTGATGTTCAACTGCGTTATAATATTATTATCTTTAATTTGAGCGTCGATAATTCGTAATTTTACAGATAAATCCAAATCTTTTTTATACGGATAGGTTTGCAGCATTTTTTTAACGTTTATGATCCGCCCTTGCAGATAATGCTTATCGGTTTTCGTAAAATCCTCATAGATAAGGCCTTTGAAATTTTCCGCGCTGTTAAAAAGTTTCATATCCTTTGCGGCGTAAAACAAAATTCTGTTTTTATCGCAGAACGCGAAAGCAAAATCTTCGTGTGCGGATAGTATAGTGCATACTATACCGTCGGATGCAAATTCACTGAATTTTAAGCACAGATTATGGGGGTTCAGCTTCAAATAATTATCAAAGCCGATTGAGCTGATATACTCCTCGTAAATGTCTATTATCGCGCTATAGTCATCCTCGCCCGCTAAGCGCGATTTAAACCTCGTTCCGCCGTCTATCACGCTCTCGCTGTATGAATTAATATCTGCAAACGAATAACGCTTATAATATTCGCGGTTAAAGGGATGCAGCACGCAAAAAGCATAGCCGCGGTCGTATAATTTTTTAAAGCCCTCGTCAATTATTGATGCTATATGGCCTTTGCCGCGATAATCTTTTAACGTCGAAAGCGCGGAAAAATAAGGCAGCAGGGTTTTTCGCCCCAAAAAAAACGCCGGTTTTTCTATGACGTACCCTGCGCTGATAATTTTACCGTTTTCCTTTTTTAACAAAACGTTATCTTCGGTTATGCAATTAGAAAAAAAGTAATCTATAAACTCTTTAGAATCGTCAAAGCCGTCCTTATATAATTCTTTTAGCTCCTTAGTTTCCATATTAATACCTCAAATAACTGTCGAAAGCATTCTCAATATGATTGACTTCTCTTTCAGCCAAATACACCTCTATAACGTCGAAACGCACAGGAATGTTAAAGAGGCGGAATTTCTTGATATACTGGCTGGCTACCTGATTAATTTTGTTTCTTTTATGATAATTGACCGCCTCGGCAGGCAGTCCGTACGCGTCCGACATCCTGGTTTTCACCTCGACGAAAATCAAGTATTCCTCATCCGTTACGATAAGGTCAATTTCACCGATATCGGTTGTGTAATTTTTGTTTAAAATGCGGTAGCCTTTCCGAATAAGATAGCTCGCGGCGATCTCCTCGCCCGATTTACCCTTAATAATATTTGCCATTTTATACTCCGTTCCGCCGTAAATTCGGCGGCACCTTTTTTAAACGACCGTTTCCTCCCGGCTCTCCGGCGCAACGATATTCTTCAAAAAACTGTCGCGGTGGATTTCGCACTTACCGTATTTTATTATAGCGTCGATGTGTTCCTTAGTGCCGTAGCCTTTATGTCTGGCAAAACCGTATTCGGGAAACTTCTTATCAAAATCGCGCATAAGTCTGTCGCGCCAAACTTTAGCCAAAATCGACGCGGCGGCGATATTATAGCTCAGCGCGTCGCCCTTGATTATAGGCTCGTATCTGTATTTTATATCCAACCCTTTAACGGCGTCTACTAAAACAACGTCGGGCCTGACTTTAGTTAATCCCTCTATCGCTTTTTTCATCGCAAACTTCGTTGCCTCCAAAATATTTATGGCGTCGATAAGGCGGTTGTCGGCCTCAAAAATGCAGTAGTCGAGCGCATGGAGACAAATCTGCTCAAATAATTCCTCGCGCACGCTTTCTTTAACCGCCTTTGAATCGTTGATTTTATCAATATAAAACCCGGCGGGCATTACTGCCGCGGCGCAAACCACAGAGCCGGCAAGAGGGCCTCTGCCCGCCTCATCGACTCCTGCGACTATCAACGGCGCGTATTTAAGATCGAATTTAAAAAGGTCATCTGTCGGCATAATCGCCCGCCTTTTCTAAAATTATTTTGCCTAAGCGCCCTTTGCGGAAATCCTCCAGAACGGCGTCCGCCATCCTTTCAACGTCAGGCTCGCCGCCCTTTAAAAGATACCCGCGCGCCTTTGCCGCATCTTTAAGAGTCTCTAACGCAGAATCCCTGTAAAGAGTCTTATAACGCTCAAACAAAGCTTTCGGGTATAGCGCATTTATTTCATTAATAAAATCGCACGTCAGCTCGAATATATCGTTTACCTCGTCCTTGATGCTGCCTATATAGGCAAGATGACGGGCAACCGTTTGATCGGTAAGTTTAGGGTATAAAGTGCCCGGAGTGTCGAGCACCTCAAAATATTCGTTCACCCTCACCCACTGCTTGCCGCGCGTAACACCGGGTTTGTTCCCCGTAACCGTCTTTCCGCTGCCGCATAAATTATTGATTATAGTCGATTTGCCGCAATTGGGCACTCCCGCAACAAGAGCGCGGATAGCGGTTTTCACGCCTTTGAGCCTATATCTTTCCAGCTTTTCTCCGCACATAGTTTTCGCCGCTTTCAGTATCGGCGCCGCGCTGTTTGTAGCCGTGCCTACTGTTGAAAGAGCCGTACTTTCCGCCTCCGACAAATATGTCATCCACTCCTCAACGAGGCTCACAGGGGCCAAATCCGCCTTATTTAACACATATATGATTTTTTTATGCTTAAACATCTCGTCAAAAACGGGATTTAAACACGAAAAAGGCGCGCGCGCATCAAGCACATAAATGATGACGTCAACGAGCTTTAAATTCTCTTCCATCATCCTTACGGCCTTAGCCATATGCCCGGGAAACCAATGTATATTCATTTATTTTCTCCTAAAGATAAAGGCAGGCGCTCACGCAGCAAAATTCATGGTTAAAGATAAATTATCGCTTTTACCTCTTGCGCGTAAAGCCTCTCAAGAAAAATTTTCAAGGCAGCCGCATATCTCTTTTATAAAATCTGCCGGGAACGGTTTTTTATCCGGGAATACGACGGTATAATCTGTGTAATCGTACTGCGGATATTTTTCTTTCAAAACTGAGGCTAATATTTTGCCGACCAGCAAGCTGATATGGGCTTTATACGCGGCGTACTGCAATATTATCTTGCCGTCCGCCTCCACCGTCGGAATGCCGTAATAAATTCTTTCCGTAGCTTTAGGGTATCTTTCAAATATCGCAGAGCGGATAGTAAGCAGCCTTTCACGTTTGTCGGAATTAAATTTAACTATATACAAATCGACGCCGGGAACACTTGCGTTTTCAGACGACTTAGCAACCTTTTGCATTTTATTTCCCTCACTCGTTATCCTTAATAAGGTCCGGGCGTTTTTCCAGCGTAATCTTTTTTGCTTGCTCTTTTCGCCATTTTGCAATATTTTCGTGATGGCCGGACAATAAAATTTCGGGAACTTTTTCACCCATAAAGTCGGCGGGACGGGTGTATTGAGGATATTCCAAAAGGCCGTCAGAAAAGCTTTCATCCGCGCTCGATTCAGAGCTGCCTAAGACTCCCGGAATAAAACGGGAAACGCAGTCAGTAAATACCATAGCGGCAAGCTCGCCGCCAGTGAGGATATAGTCGCCGACAGAAACCTCCGTATCGATGCACATATCTAAAACGCGTTGGTCTACGCCCTCGTAATGGCCGCACAGGATAAGAATTTTATCAAAAGACGCTGCAAAGTTTTCGGCGCCATGAGACGAAAGAACCTCGCCCTTAGGCGACATAAAGATCCTTAAATATTCGTGGTCGGGGTCGAGAGCTTCTATCGCGTCGAAAATCGGCTGGGGAGTCATAACCATTCCCGCGCCGCCGCCGAAAGGCATATCGTCGCATTTGAGATGCTTGTCCTTTGAAAAAGAACGGATGTCGGCAACCTCCAGCTCCAGCACGCCTTTACTGACCGCCCGCCCCGTTATACTCATAAACAAGGCGTCGAACATTTTAGGAAAAAGCGTTAGTATCTTAATCTTCATAGACGCAAACCTCATTAAATTGCGCTTCCTTGATTATAAAAAGCTTTTCATCAACGTCAATTCTAGAAATGATTCTTTTTAAAAAAGGAAACCGCACAGTCGCTTTGCCGTTTACCGCGGTGAAAACGTCCGCCGCGCCGTTCTGATCGACCTTTACGACCTCGCCGATAAAGGCGCCGCCCTCGGTGAAAATTTTACAGCCTACGATATCGGCAATAAAAAAGCTCGATTCATCCAGATCGATTGCGTTTATGCGGTCGATTTGCAAAAATTTACCGACTAAAAGCTCCGCGTCATCGCGCGTATCCGTGCCTATAAACTGTAAAAAAACAAAATCGCCGTCTATTCTGCACGCAATGATTTTATACGCCTTGTCGCCTATATAAACTACTTTCAGTTTTTTAAAGCGCATAGAGTCATCTGTCAACGCCCTTGCCTTGACTTCGCCCTTGATCCCTTGTGCTTTTACAATTTCTCCGACGGTTATATAATCCATATTTTTTTCTACCTTAAAAATAAAGACGCAAAAATTAATAAGGGCTGAGTCATGCAAAATGAAACAGCCGCTTAACAAGAATGTGAATAAAATGAAGAATTTTGAGCGAGTATTTTTTGAATAGAAAATGACTTGTTTTTGCAGCTAATACCGGATGTATTGGCAAGAAAAGAAGGCTTTTTATATCAAAAAGACGACGCCTCTAAAATTCTGTCAACTAAATCAGCATTCTTGTTAACAATTATTAAATCAGCTGTTATCTTCAGCTTCCAAAATCTCGACGGTATATTTTTTACCGCTTTTCATACCCGCAGCCTTTACGACCGTGCGGATAGCTTTAGCGATTTTTCCCTGCCTTCCGATAATTTTACCCATATCCGAACGGCTGACAGAAACCTTTATAGTTTCGCCTTCTTCCGTTACGCGTACGGCCGCTTTATCTTCGACAAGATTGTCGCATAAGTATTTTACCAATTCAACCATAAGAACTCCTGTTGCCGGACGATTTACTTCCGGATTTTGTTTTTTTGCTAAAAAAGAAAAGAGCGGGCGGGAAAATAGCTAATAAGCTATCGCTGCGCTAGAAGTTTAAGCGCAAGTAATATTACTCGCCTTTCTTTTTCTTAACTGCTTTAGTCTTTGCGGGAGCGGCTTTGCCCTGTTCCATAACGCCGGCCTTAACTAAAATAGCTTTAACGGTGTCGGTAGGCTGCGCTCCGTCCGCTATCCACTGTTTTGCCTTATCAGCGTCGAGTTTGACCTGATCGTCAGCGACAAGCGGATTGAACGTTCCGAGGACGTCGATGAACTTTCCGTCGCGCGGCGACTTTGAGTCTGCAACAACGATACGGTAGAACGGCGATTTCTTATCGCCCATACGTGTAAGTCTGATTTTAACCATTTTTATTTCTCCTTATGTGTTTTACACAAATTTAATAACTTGATAAACATTTTAATAAACAGTATTGCAAGTAACCTAGAAAATCGTGCTGCCCTGTCGGCGCAAATGCAGGCTTTTGGCTTAAAGCTCTCGGGTTGTAAGGCAGGCGTCCGGAAGTTTAAAAAGGAAAGCGTCTTCCTTTTCCGCCGCCCAGCTGCGGAGGCATTTTGCCGCCCTTCATCGACTTCATTAAGTCGCGGGTTTGCTCGAACTGCTTTAAAAGCTGATTGACGTCCTGTATCGTAGTGCCGCTGCCCTCCGCAATGCGCTTGCGGCGCGAGGCCTTTATTACATCGGGATGTTCGCGCTCGTATTTGGTCATCGACTGAATAACGGCTTTAAAACGGTCGATACGCTTTTCATCTATTTCGCCGACCGACCCCATTTTGCTGCCCATGCCCGGTATCATCGCGAGAAGGTCATTGATATTGCCCATTTTTTTGAGCGACTGAAACTGCACGAGGAAGTCCTCAAGCGTAAATTTGGATTCGCGCATACGCTTTTCCATCTTCTTCATTTCCTCTTCGGAAACGGCTTCCTGCGCTTTTTCTATTAGCGTGAGCACGTCGCCCATTCCTAAGATGCGGGACGCGATACGGTCGGGATAAAAAGGCTCGATATCGTTCATTTTTTCGCCGATACCGCAGAACTTGATCGGTTTTCCGGTGACTGCGCGTATAGACAACGCCGCGCCGCCCCTCGTATCGCCGTCGAGCTTTGTTAAAATAACTCCGGTAATATCAAGCCGCTCGTTGAACGACGTTGCCACCGTTACAGCGTCCTGCCCCGTCATTGAGTCAACAGTCAGAAGAATTTCTGCCGGGCGGACTGCCGCTTTGACCTCTTCAAGCTCTTTCATAAGCTCGTCATTTATATGAAGACGGCCGGCAGTATCGATAATAACTGTATCCAGGCCCTTGCTCAATGCGTATTCGACAGCTTCTTTTGCCGTTTTTGCAGGCATTGCCGTGCCCTTTTCAAACACCTCGGTGTTGACGCTCTTTCCCACTACCTTAAGCTGGTTTATAGCCGCGGGACGGTAGATATCGCAGGCGGCAAGCAGCGGCTTTTTGCCTTGTTTTATTAGCAGCTGGGCAAGCTTTCCGCACATAGTGGTTTTGCCCGCGCCCTGAAGGCCGCACATCATTATGACCGTGGGGGGTTTTGAGGAAACCTCGAGCTTAGAGTTGGAAGTGCCCATTAAGGCAATCAATTCTTCGTTGACCAGTTTTATGACCTGCTGGCCCGGCGTTAAGCTGTTTAAAATAGTTTCGCCGACGGCCTTTTCGCTCACCCTTGAAACAAAATCCTTGACTACCGTAAAGTTGACGTCGGCCTCTAAAAGCGCGACGCGCACTTCTCTCATCGCCTGTTTTATTTCCAGTTCCGAGAGCTTGCCGCGCGACGTCATTTTGCTGAAAATATGATTAAGCCTTTCACTAAGGCCGCTGAAAAGTCCCATTTGGATCTAGCTCCTTATAATCTCTGAAATACGCTCAACCAGCGCAGTTTCCCGTTCGCTCCCGCCGCTTTTCATCGTTTCCAAAACACTTAAAAGTTTTTCTTCTTTTGACATAAATCCGAGTTTTTCCTCGTATTTATTTAAAGATTCCACAGCCGACTTTAAAAGGAAATGCACAGCCTGCCGTGTGACGCTCAAATTTTCCGAAATCTCTTTCAAAGAATAATCCAGGTCATAATACTGGGCCACCGCATCCGACTGCTTCTCCGTTAAAAGAGCGCCGTAATAATCCTTTAATTTTGAAATCTTTAAATCTTTCATCTTTTTTTTAGGACTGCTGCAAAAATACAAAGGTGTAAAGTAAAAATACTTTACACCTGATATTTTATTATAGTTATTAAATTGTGTCAAGCAATTACGCCGGTAATTACAACAAAATTAAGCACAAAATTAAGCGGAAAGTACGGCTGCAAAAACAATGCCCGTCTTTATACCTTTCTGCTAGTTTTCTTCAAATATGCCCTCGATAAATTCTTCGGCGTCGAAATCCTCAATGTCGTCTATTCCCTCGCCGACTCCGACGTACACGACCGGAACAGAAAGCCTGTCGGCGATAGAAAGCACTACGCCGCCTTTTGCGGTACCGTCGAGTTTCGTCAAAATAATGCCGTCGATATCTACGGCCTCGTCGAACACGTCCACCTGCGAAACCGCGTTCTGGCCCGTAGTGGCGTCAAGCACGATATAATTAAGGTACAAAGCCTCCGGCATTTCGCGCTCGATTATCCGCGTTATTTTTTTAAGCTCCTCCATAAGATTCTTTTTATTGTGAAGCCTGCCCGCGGTATCGACAAGCAAAATCTCGGTGTTTTTACTTTTCGCGCTCTTTATAGCGTCGTAAACTACCGCGCCCGGGTCCGCGCCCTCGGCATGCTTGATTATTTTGACCTTTGCCCGCTCCGCCCATACTGTGAGCTGGTCGGACGCCGCCGCCCTGAAGGTGTCCGCCGCAACGACCGTAACGGACTTGCCCTCCTTATTAAACTTATTGGCAAGCTTTCCGATAGCCGTGGTTTTGCCCACGCCGTTCACGCCCGCAACAAGCAAAATAAGCGGATAAGAATATTCCGGTTTCTCGTTTTCGAGCAAAATTTCAAGCATAATACTTTTAAGCTCGTCTTTGACGTCCTCCGTTTTGCGGATACGCTTTTCGTCGATTATATCTTTCAGCTCTTCCATAAGCCGCTCTGTGGTTTGTGCGCCGATATCGGAAGAAATAAGGATCATTTCAAGCTCGTCATAAAAATCATCGTTCAAAACGCCGCCCGTAAAAAGCTTGTTAAGCTTATATGCAAGCGCGTCCTTCGTCTTTTTTAACCCGGCTTTAAGTTTAGAAAAAAATCCCATATCAAAAGTATTTCCTTTAAAAATGATTTAAAGCATTTATATGATAGAATAATTGCCCATCCGGCGGCGCAACGCTTATTGAACAGCCTTTTCCGCAGCTGCAACAGCTTCCGAGAGTTTAACCGATACTATCTTACTTACACCCTTTTCTTCCATCGTTACGCCGTAAAGGTTGTCGGCAAGCTCCATCGTCGGTTTTCTGTGGGTGATAACGATAAACTGCGTTTCTTCCGAAAAACGTCGCAGGTATTTGGCAAAACGCCCCGCGTTGGCGTCGTCGAGCGCCGCCTCGATTTCGTCGAGTACGCAAAAAGGCATAGGCTTGAGCCTGAGTATTGCAAAAAGAATCGCGATGGCCGTAAGCGCGCGCTCTCCGCCGGACAACAGCGAGATCGACTGCAGCTTCTTTTCGGGCGGTTGGGCAACTATTTCGATACCGGCCTCAAGCAGATCCTCGCTTTCCTGCAGTATCAGGTCGGCGTTGCCGCCGTCGAAAAGCTCTTTGAAGATGCGGCGGAAATTTACCTGTATCTGAGCGAAGCTTTCGGCAAAACGTGAAAGCATTTCAGTTTCAAGTTCGGCGATGATTTTGTGAAGGTCGCCTTTAGCCTTGACTAAATCCTCTTTCTGCTCGTTCATTTCGCTGTAGCTTGCATATAGTTCCTGACACTGCTCGATCGCGTCCACGTTGATGTTTCCGAGGTTAGACATCTGCCTTTTAATTTTGGCAGATTCGGCGATACCCGAATTAAGGTCATAATTATCGACCTTAAACGGCAAACACTCCTCATAGACAAGATTGTATTCCTCCGCGACGCGCTGCTGCATGGTTTCTATATCCGTATCGACCTTGACAAGGAAAATATTTTCCTGATTTTTCCGCTCATGCAACGACTGTATGACGGAAATAAGCGACATTCTGCGCTCGTCTAAAGAAACCACTTTTTCCTGATTTTCCTGTTTGAAGTCGTCAAGGTTAGTCAAAACGGCCCTTATTTCCTTAACTCTTTCGGCATCCGCCCCTTCGTTTGGAAGCGAAAGGACGCTAAGCTCGTCGTGAGCGGACTTGACGGAAACTTTATTGCCGGAAATTGTGACGTTGTTGCTCTCTATCCTTGAAATAAGGGTCAGGACATTTTCTTGATACCTTGCTATTTCATTTTCAAGATTTACGACCGTATTGCTGAGAGTGTTAACATCGACCTTAGCGGCGGTCACAAGCTCCTGCAAAGCGTCGCGTTCATTCCTTAACGCCTCAAACCTGCGGCGGCGCTCAATGTCTTGCGACGACGCGCTTTCTTTTTGAGTAGTGACAAACCTTTCAAGCTCGGTAACGGAATCAAGATCGCCCGTTATAGCCTCAACGCGTTCTTTATTGACTTTGATTTCGGCAGTCTGGGCAGTCACAGATGCGTAAAGCGCGGCATTATCGTCTTTGAGCTTCTTATAAGCCTCGCTTTTTGCCGCAAGCGTGATTTCAACGCTGTGTATCTCCTCGCGCGCTTCCTTTATAAGTGCGCCGAGTTTTTCCGCTTTAGCTGCGTTATCGGTTTTAATCTTTGACGCCTCGTCGATCTGCGACTTTACGGCCTTGATTTTAACGTCGAGCTCGGCGATTTCGCGGTCGTAGCCGAAGATGTTGTTGAGCTCTGACTTCTTGCTGCCGCCCGTGATCGACCCTTGCGGATTGATAACGTCGCCGTCCATCGTAACGATTTTAAAGCCGTAACCCGTTTTTTTAGCTAGCGCGACGGCTACGTCCATATTTTCGGTTATGACCGTACCGCCCAGAAGTCCCGCTACGATGCCCTTAAATTTATCGTCGTATTTAACAAAATCGGTGGCGGCGCCGAGTACTCCGGGCATAGACAGCGCAGCCTTGAACTGCGGGTCTATCGAGCGCGGCTTGACGGAGGTTATGGGCAGGAACGTGACTCTGCCGTAACGCTGCTGCTTTAAGTACTCAATTAAAAACTTAGCGTCGTCCTCGTTTTGCGTAACGATATTCTGAACCGCGTTTCCGAGAGCTATTTCGATTGCCGTTTCAAATTTAGGCTCAACCGTTAAAAGTGAGGCGACGACGCCTTCAGTGCGGCGCGCAAGGTTCTTATCCTTTTTCACGTCGGCAAGCAGCTTTTTAACGCTGAAAGCAAAACCCTCATACGCTTCCTGCATATTTTTCAGCATAGTATGCTGGGTGGTAAGCGTGAAATACTGCTCGTTGAGCTTGTCTAATTTTGCGGAATTTACGCTGACTTCGTTTAACGCCTCGTTATTTTCAGAAGATGACGTATCGCGCTTTTCTATCAGCTCGGCCTTAACGATGGCCAGCTCTTCAATATCTTTTTTAAGCTCGCTTTCGGTTTTAGTATCGATTTCCAGCTTAGAAACGTTGAATTTTATGCGGTTTTCAAGATCGATTATTTGCAGCTTTGACGTCTCAAGCTCCGTAACGAGCCTGGACATATTCCCCTTGATATCCGCAAGCTTTGCCATTGCGTCTACGACCTTGCGCTGGTTAAGATCGGATTCCGATTCGCCCTCGCTTATTACCTGAACGATTTTAATAAGCTCGTTTGAAAGATTTTCGCCCTCGGCGCGTTTAATTTCAAGCTCTTTTTTCGAGCTTTCAAGGCTTAAAGTGTTTTGCGATATGTAATCAAGCAGCTGCTCATACTCACAGTTGAGCTTTTCATTCTCGGCGGTAAGCTTTTCGCTTTGCAGATCCAAAATACTGATACGTTCTTTTAAAAGCTTTATGTCGCCGTCTGTCTTTGCGTTGGCATACGTGATTTTTAACAGCTCCTCGCGCAGGTCGTTGATCTTTTTATCGACGCTGTTCATCGCCGCCATCGATTCGTTGTAGGACGCGCTCACTGCGTCGCATTCTTTTGCGCGCAGGTCAATCTCTTCTGTGATCGCGTTTATCCTGTTTGTTATGATTTCCTTTGCCGCAGACGCGGTGTCGTACTGATAGATATATGTATTGATTTCAAGAATCTTGAGCCTGTCGCGAAGGTCGAGCCATTTACGCGCGTTTTCAGCCTGCTTTGTGAGCGGTTCGAGCATTCTTGATTTTTCGTTTAAAACGTCGATTATGCGCGTGAGCTGTTCATCCGTACGCGCAAGACGCCTTTCCGCTTCCTTTTTGCGCGCCTTGAACTTGGAAATTCCCGCCGCTTCCTCAAAAATCTCGCGCCTATCCTCCGGCTTTGAGGACAGCAATTCGTCGATACGCCCCTGTCCGATTATCGAATAACCCTCTCTTCCCATACCCGCGTCACGCAAAATATCGACAATATCTTTGAGCCTGCAAACGGATTTGTTCAAAAGGTATTCGCTCTCGCCCGAGCGGTAGAGCTTACGCGAAACTACGACCTCGTTAAAATCCAGAGAAGGAAAAAGCTCCTTATCCGTATTGTCAAAATATAAATTGACCTCGCAGAATGACAGCGATTTGCGGCGTTCGGTGCCGTTAAAAATAACGTCCTGCATAGACGAGCCGCGCAAAAGCTTTGCCGACTGTTCGCCTAAAACCCAGCGGATAGAATCGGCAACGTTGCTTTTACCGCATCCGTTAGGGCCGACGATCGCCGTTATTCCCGCTCCGAATTTGACTTCGAGCTTGTCGGCAAAGGACTTAAACCCCGCCACCTCTAATTTTTTGAACTTCAAAATATATATTCCTTAATTTTGATTTTGAATAAAAACAATTAAACAAAAAACCGGCATAATGCACCTGAATGATTATACCAGTTTATTCGATTTTTTGCAACTTTTTTAAGGTTTATGTTTATTATTGACCAAAAAAATCCGGAAAAAATCCGGAGATTATTTTTTCAACAAATTAAAATGCTCACAGATTTTTTTTGTACAGTCTTTTTTTGCGTCCTGCTTAGATTTCCCTCGCCCTTCAAAAGTCCTGCCTTTAAGCTCGGCTTTATATATAAAGTCCGGAAATTCGCCTGCTTCTTGCGCGTTCAGCTCTAAATGGTTTTTCTCGCAAAATTCTTTGACCGCGCCTATATAATTAAAATTTTTCAGGGCTTTTTTTAGCGTTTTGAAAACAAACTCGCCGCAAACCTGCAAATCGCTGCCGCTATCGATGTAAATTGCCGCAAGAATCGCCTCGTAAAGGTCGGAAACCGGCTTGATATCGTCCTTGAAATCGAAACCCTTCGAAGGGATCAGAAACTTAAAAACGTCCAGTATTTCTATCGACTGTTTAAGCGACTCTTTGGAAACAAGGCTTGAAAACTCTTCCGTAAGCTTGCCCTCGTCACCGGCGAAATTCAAAAACAAATGCTCTGAAATAATTAAGCCCAGCACCCTGTCGCCTAAAAATTCCAGCCGCTCGTTCGATACCGAATCCTTATGCTCGTTCACATACGAGCTGTGAGTGAAAGCCTTATCCAGCAGCCTTTTGTTTTTAAAAACATAGCCCGTTTTTTGCTCTATTTCTCTAACCTGTTCAGTTGTCAGAAGCATTTTAAAACTTTCCATTTTTTATAACTCTTTGTTAAGGAAACGAAGAATAAATCCGTTTCCTTAATTATTCCCTTCGTTTTGAGGCATTTTTGTTAAGCCCTCTTTGATATTCTCGACAAGTTTATGCTCATGCATACGTATGACCTGAAAAATCGACGCCTTAATGGTGGCAGCTTTTGACGAGCCGTGCGATTTGACCATAATTTTTTCGATACCCAGTAAAGGCGCGCCGCCCTTATTGGAATAATCCATATCGTTTTTTAGCTTATTGAACGCCTTTTTCATAAACAAGGCGTAGCCGATTTTCGCGCTTGTTGAGCCCATTATCGCATTTTTGACCATTTTCATGACCATCGACGCAGTTCCCTCGACGCTTTTTATAAGCACGTTGCCAACAAAACCGTCGCAAACCAAAACGTCGTAATCGCCGCTCACAGCTTCGCGCGCTTCCATATTGCCCACAAAATTGATCGGCAGTCCCTTTAGAAGCTTGAACGCCTCGCTGGTTAACTCATTGCCTTTTTTGTCTTCTGTGCCGTTCGAGACTAAAGCGACTTTAGGGTTTTCTACACCGTACGCGGCTTTCATATACGCCGAGCCCATCATCGCAAACTGCGCTAAAAATTCGGGACGGCAGTCGATGTTCGCGCCGCAGTCTACGACCGTCACAACGCCGCCGGTTTTCGTGGGCAGAACGGGCGCAAGCGCGGGCCGCTGCACTCCCTTGATGCGCCCCACGTTAAAAATGCCGCCAGCCAAAAACGCGCCGGTGCTTCCCGCGCCTACTAAGCCTATGACGTCCGGGTCGTTTTTTGTCCTTGAAAGCGCAAGCACGAGCGAGGACTCCTTCTTTTGCTTGATCGCGCTTGTGGGCACTTCCTCGTTTGTGATAACGTCCTTTGCGTCTACTATTTCGATGCGCGAGGCGTCATACTTATATTTTTTCAGTTCGTTTTCGATAAGATCTTTCATACCCGTTAAAATCAGGCTGAAACCGTCTTTTTCGTTAAGCGCCTCTACGCAGCCCTTAACCGTTTCATGCGGAGCGTGATCTCCCCCGAATATATCCACAACTATCTTCATTGTGCTTATCCTCCTGTTTTAAATATATCCCGTTCTTTATAGTCGAATAGAAAATTTTTACAAAAGCATTATAGCATAAAAATAAAATAGCCCCGGTACTATATATACGGAGCTATGTTTATTATTCTTTATCTGCTTTGATTTCTACTTTCTGAACGCCGTCATAGTAACCGCAATGTTTACAAACTCTGTGATTCTGTTTGTATTCATGGCATTGGGGACACTCACTAATAGAAGGGTTTTTAATCTTCCAGTTAGCAAATCTAGAATTAGTCTGCTGTTTTGACGCTTTATGCTTCGGTACTGCCATTTCTTAGCACCTCCTAATAATGATTTTCATTTGCACTTAATAACGCTTACTTATTATAATTTAAGCTGAAAATTTTGTCAACGGTTTTGCGCCTTAAAATTTTTTTAATTCAGCTTTATTTCAAATTTATCCGGGATTTTTAGTGCTTTAGCGCGCATTTAACGCGCCTTTAGTTCATATTATTTTAAAAAACATACTGTTTTTATTTGACATCAGCACTAAATTATTATATACTTTTAAAGCATCGTGTGCGGAAGTGGCTCAGTGGTAGAGCGTTGCCTTGCCAAGGCAAATGTCGCGAGTTCGAATCTCGTCTTCCGCTCCAATAACCCTTAGGGGCTAGCGAAAAGAACGCCAAAAGCGGCTAGTGCGTTGCCTTGCCAAGGCAAATGATTGCAAAGTTCGAATCTCGTTTTTTAGCTCCAAAAATATAAAAAATAACAAAAAAATCTTATGCATCTTTAGCTCAGCTGGTAGAGCAACTGACTCTTAATCAGTGGGTCCGGGGTTCGAGTCCCCGAAGGTGTACCAAAAAGACCTTTTTTGACAAGAAATGGTCTTTTTTCATACCTTTTTCGTAGTTTTGGCAATTTTAGCATATTATAAAGTTTGAAATAAAAATTTTAGCGGGTCTGCCTTTCAGCTACTTTTTTAAAGTGTTTTGCAGCTTTTCAAGCTATTGCCCGCAGCTTCAAAACTTTACATATACTGCTATTGATAATGCTGTATAATTATGCTACAATTATTACAGCAAAAACGGAGATGAATTGCAAATGCCGAACATTAAACCTGTGACGGATTTAAGAAATTACGGTGAAGTTTTGAAAGATTGCCATTTTGGAGATCCTGTTTATCTTACCAAGAACGGCCGAGGCAGGTATGTTCTTGTTGACATCAACGAATACAGCCGCATGCAAGCCGAACTTACTTTGCTTACAAAACTTGCCGAAGGTGAAGCATCTGCGGAAAAGGCTGGCTGGATCTCTGCGGAAGAATCGTACCGCGCATTGGGACTTGAGAAATGAAAGTTGAATTTTCGCCTTTATCAATCTCGGATTTAAAAGATATTCGGGATTATATTGCTTTGGATTCGCCAGAAACAGCTGATAAGTATATACCCAAATTGCATAAGCGGGCATTAGATATTGCAGACTTTCCAAATACAGGCTCAAATTTAGCAAAAAAGATAAGAACAAAAGTTAAATACAAGTACGTGATTGACGACTATCTTATTTTCTATCTTTTATCCGATGAAGCCGTCCGGATAATTAGAGTTATGCATGGCAGCCGTGACATTGAACAATTATTCAAAGCATAGTTTAATTTACATCTCACCGGGTTATATCCGCAAAAGAACATATTCTTTACAGCATAATTTTGGTGTCTGTGCTGAACAACTCTTTCGTGTCGGGGTTTTTCTGGACTTTGGCGCGGTAGGGCGAAAGAAAATTGACAAGGCCGTAGACGTCTATCCAGATTTCTTTACTGCCCTTCACCTGACTTTCGTCGAAGATGAGCTGCAAGCCGAAATGCAGGTGCGGTTTGCCGGATTTAAGATTTACATCTTCTTTGCGCGAATAGCCGGTATTGCCTAAAAAGCCTATGACCTGCCCTGATTTTACCGTGGCGCCCTGTTCTAAATCTGCAGGATAAGGGTGGCCTTTGCGCAGATGCGCATAATAGTAGTAGCGTTTAGCGTCGAAGCTGCGTATTCCGACGCGCCAACCGCCGTACTGGTTCCAACCAAGCTCCGCTATCGTTCCGCCCTCTACCGCAATTACTGGAGTGCCGACGGAGCCCATTAAATCGTGCCCTAAATGCTTACGCTTAAAGCCGTAGCTGCGCGAAGAGCCGAAATCGTCGTAATGACTAAACCAGTAGCCGCGCGCTAAAGGGAAATATCCGCGCACGCCGTACTTTGTTTCGCCGCCCGTTTCAACGGTATAATTGCCTAATATACCTGAAAAAATCGCGGTGTAAGCTTCATAATAATGTTTGTAGTACTTATTATCGCCTAAAAGCTGACTAACGGTTTTACCCTCTTTTATCAGTCCTAAAAGGCTGTTTAGATTTTTCTGATCCGTTTTATCGCTGAACCTGTTGCCGTTTTTCACTGCTAAATAAGCCATAACCTCCACAAATTTAAAATCAGTTTCACTGTTATGGTATTTTACGTCCAGCTCGTAAACCTTTTTCATAATTGCGGAGCCTGCGTTGAAATCGACCCATTTTATAAAGTCTTTCCCGCTCTCCGTTTCGGCGCGTGCAAACATAGCGGAATACGAGCTGCTAAGGCAAATCAGCGCAAGCATCAGCAATACGGCTTTTTTAAGAAAACGCTGAATAGGCGTTTTAGACATTTTTATACTCATGACCTCCTTTTGTCACAAAAAGTAGTGAAAGATAAGTCGCGGCACAGGCGGGCAACAGTTGGATTGCCGAGGAAGAGGCGCGTATTTCACATACGTAACCGACGAGGCAAGACAAACGTAGCCCGTATGCGGCGATGAATTATCTTTCACGGAAAAAAGTTTTATCTCCGCACACTTTAGCGGCATAGAAATAGTATTCTCAATACAAAAAATAGTATTCTTTTCTAACAAGAGACTATGCGAAACTGTAAAAGTATCTTTACAAAAAAGTAAAGACGCTATAACTAAAAGTAAAAGATACTATCCAAAAGAAAAAGCCCAAGGTTTTTGCCTTGAGCTTTTGTGTTTTATTACCGGTTTTTGAGATTATTTAGCATACTCGACGTTGCGCGTTTCTCTTATTACGTTAACTTTGATCTGGCCGGGGTACTCCATATCTTTTTCGATCTGTTTTGCTATTTCTTTTGCTAAAAACAGAGCCGCGCTGTCGTCCACCGTTTCGGGCTTGACTATGATGCGCACTTCCCTTCCTGCCTGTATCGCAAAGGACTTATCTACGCCGTCAAAGCTGTTCGCGATGCTTTCAAGCTTTTCAAGACGCTTAACGTAATTGTCGAGCGATTCGCGCCTTGCGCCGGGTTTTGCGCCGCTGATAGCGTCCGCGCACTGAACTAAAATAGCCTCGATAGTAGTCGGCTCCACGTCGTTATGATGGGCCGCGATACAATGGATGATTTCCTTGGACTCCTTATATTTTCTGGCTAAGTCCGCACCGATAGAAACGTGCGTTCCCTCGACTTCGTGATCGACGGCCTTACCGATATCGTGCAGCAGTCCGCCGCGTTTTGCAATATTTACGTCCGCTCCAAGCTCCGCCGCCATTAGCCCGGCTAAATGCGAAACTTCCAAAGAATGCTTTAAAACGTTCTGGCCGTAGCTTGTTCTGTATTTTAAGCGTCCTAAAGTTTTGATAAGCTCTGCGTTAAGCCCGAAAACTCCCGCCTCAAACATCGCCGCTTCTCCGGCCTCCTTGATTTGGGTTTCGATTTCGCGTTTTGTTTTTTCGACTGTTTCCTCGATACGCGAGGGGTGTATCCTGCCGTCGGCGATAAGCTTTTCAAGCGTGATACGCGCGATTTCCCTTCTGACAGGATCAAAACCCGACAATACGACCGTGTCTGGAGTGTCGTCGATGATAAGGTCTACTCCGGTCGCGCTCTCCAGCGCCCTGATATTGCGGCCCTCTCTGCCGATTATGCGGCCTTTCATATCGTCGCTGGGCAAGTTTACAACTGAAACTGTGATTTCAGAAGAATGGTCCACAGCGCAGCGCTGTATGGCAAGCGATACGATCTCGCGGGCTTTTTTGTCTGAATCCTCTTTTGCGGCGGCCTCGATTTCGCGTACAAGCTTTGCCGCATCCCGCTTAGCTTCGTCCTCAATCATAGCGACCAATTCGTTTTTAGCTTCGTCTTTGGTGCATTGAGATATCCTTTCAAGCTCGGTAAAGGCTTTTTTATGCGTTTCTACAACGGCAAGCCTTGCCGCTGCGATTTCCTCTTCCTTTACCTTAAGATTTGTTTTAGTGGTTTCAAGCGCGTCGATTTTTTTATCAAGCACTTCTTCTTTTTTGTCCAATGATTCTTCTTTTTGTAAAATCCTTTGCTCGGAACGCTGGACCTCGCTCCTTCTTTCCTTGATTTCCCGATCGGCTTCCTGCCGTAGTTTATGGATCTCTTCCTTTGCCTCGATGTTTTCCTGTTTTCTGACAGCCTTAGCCTCGGCTATAGCGTCTTCAATCATTTTATTGGCGATTTGTCTTGCGTTGCCGGTTTTTTTCTTATACATATTCGTATAAAAAAGCATACCGCCTAAAACTCCTAAAGCCAAAGCGACGATAGGCAAAACAATAACCAAAACCAGAAGCGTTGTGGAAGGAGCAGCTCCATAAACAGTCATTAAACTGTACATAAAACTTTGATTCTCCTTTAGAAATTAAAAAATTTTAAAAAACAGACGGAACGCGCTGCCGTTTAAGCAGTAATTCCGCCGGATAACCGGATTCAAATTACAAATATATACTCACTTAACTTCAAAAGTGCTGCACACTTTTAAAAGCGGCTTTTTAAGCCGCGCAGCGTGGAGGCTGCTTTTAAGTTCCGTCATGGTCAATTAAGCGGCTATGCCGCAAAGCAAGCGTCGCTTGCTTTTTGAAAACTGCTCAAGAGCAGTTTTCAAGTTAATTGACTATATAAGAAATATAATCCAAACGGTTAAAAAATAACAGGCGGATTATGCTCGTGAAACGGCTTACCCTGCGGCTGAACAGAGCGGCCATAACATTTGCAAACTACGCCTGTTATTATAATAGCAATATTTTACAAAGAAGTCAAGTAAAGACCGGATAAAA